>CAYLUC010000008.1:0-64154 GCA_964386765.1 uncultured Candidatus Poseidoniales archaeon
TGTCTGCGCTACTCACAAAAAGACTCGCTAGGAGCCTCTGGAAAACGAAGCTCAGGCTGACGGCAGTCGTCCTGATGGTGACAGTGGGGGTCTTCGCAGGAATTTCTTTCGGAACTTACGCCAACTCAACTCAATCGATGTACGCGGATATTTACGAGGATGACGAAGACGGAGTCAATCTCCCGGATATTTGGGCTGAGAACACGGTCGGCTTCTGGGAGGGAGAAGACGCCGAATCCCTCTGTCAGGAGATTTCCGAAGAATGGCCATCTGGATCAGCACCAATGAGTTACTGCGAGCCTAGGGTTAGGGTCAGTGGACTAATGTTTGAATCCGAATCAATAATTCCTGCAATTTGGTATGGCATAGACGAGGGAGTGGTTGACAGGGTTTGGATGCCAGAGGATGACTGCTGCCCTGGAAGGCTCGCTATCCAGGAGGATGAGATAGTCATAGACGGGCATGCGGTTGAAGGATTGGGAATAAGTGTCGGCGACAATGTAACCATTGGGGCGGGGCATGGCAGACTGGACTACCGAGTGGTGGGGATAGGGTACTACTCGTCCCTCTTTTACTTCGCTGTAGATGGCTCCATTGTCCCAGCAGAGTCGGGAACATTAGTCTCGGGATATTTGTCCGACTCGGGAATTTCCAGACTCACAAATTTGTCCCAGGGAAGTGCCAACCTACTCCTGATAGACGTCGAAGGGAATCCTGGGTACGACCTTCAGGACACGGATGAGAACGAGGGAGAGGCTCTCAACGTCATTATTGAATCAGTAAACTCAGTCTTGGAGTCGTCTTCTGAATCCCCAGTAATAACCTACGACCGATCCGGCGTTCAATCGGTAGAATTCCTGCGTCAGGACGCCAAAGGGGCTGCTGACACGTTCCCATACATCACCGGGATGCTAGCCATGGTTGCTGGGATCACTATCTTCCTCAGCCTGCAGAGGCTCATACAGTCTCAGTCTAGGGAAATAGCAATTCTCAGAACTCTGGGGATACCTAGGTCGGCAATCATTCCCGGATTCATGGCGGCCCCCCTCGTCATGGGATTAATCGGATCTGCTTTGGGAATACTCCTCGGGGCCTTTTACGGTGGACCAGCCATGGTATCAGTTTACGAGTCTGTTATCGGAATTCCTGCCATAGGATTCTACACAGAAACCTCACTGATTTTCGAGATTTTCGCGATTACAATGCTCGTTGTCATGGTCTCCGGCATCAGGCCGGCATTGCAGGCCTCGAGTACGCAGCCATTGGAGGTTCTTAGGGGCGAAAACGAAATCAGGCTGTCATCGAGATGGGTCCAGGTAGCAACATCCAGGCTCCCCTCAACAATGGGTCTGACGGTCAGGTCAAGCATAAGGAAGCCAGCCCGCATGCTCCTGACTTTCCTAGCAGTCGGACTCTCGATGCTAATCTTCGGAACCATGACCATGATGATGGACTCCATGGACGATATTTTCGGGAATGATGGCATCAACTGGGATGCCCAGGTCAACGTCTTACCAGGAGGGGAGGGGCCCGTCATCGAATGGGCCAATGAGGCGGGGGCAGATTACGAGCAACTCCTAGTTTTCCCAGGGAGTGCCGAGGGGGACGGAAGAATATTCTCGGCATACGGTTTGGACGAATTCTCCACCTCACGTGAGTCCATGATAACGACGGAAATTATGGAAGGATCGATACCGGAGAAGGACAGAGATATTCCACAGGTTTTGGTCGATGAGGGGACCATGAAATTCCTGGGATGGGAGGTAGGGGAGACGCACACACTAGTCTTCGGCACCAAGTCCTCAGATGTTGAAATTTCAGGGACCACCTTTGAAATGGCCAGAACGGTGTACTTTCACCGCAACGACCTCTCCCAGATAACGGGTATCGAAGCGACCTCGATCCTTCTCTCACTTCCCGAGCAGGTCGAAGTAGATGGCCACTTGGCAGACCTGTCAGTGGGAATCACCGAGAAGCAGGACCTCATCGACTCCTTCGACGCCCTCAAGGAGTTCCAGAAGGGATTTTTCAACGCTATCATGGCACTAGGGATCATCATAGCGATCGCCGTACTGTTCAACACACTTCTCATGAACCTCTCCGAGAGGGATACAGAGCTGGCAACGCTGAGGGTACTGGGAGCTCCCATCTCCAAGATCAGGATGATGATGCTGGGAGAGAACATAGCAATAGGGCTGATCGGCGGAATCCTAGCAGTGTTCTTCACCGTCCTAATGGCCCAGTCATTCATCGCCTCACTGGTAAACTGGTCGTTTTACTTCACTCTTCAGCCCCAAGCCTCAGCGATATTCGAACTAGTGGGGGTTGTGGTTGTAATCTCCGTCCTCTGCACGCCCTACGGATCTTGGAGGGTCAGTAGGATGAATCTAGTGGAGAAGGTAAAGGACCTATCTCAGTAGGACTTGGCATGCGTGTCGTCACATGGAACCTGAATGGCATCAGGGCGGCCCACAGGAAGGGTCTGTACGACTTCGTTGACCGGATAGACGCCGACGTCATGCTATTCCAAGAAGTCAGGGCACTTCCCGAGCAGATGCCCAAGGAATGGTCCGAACCCGAGGGGTACGACGTAATCTGGCACCCCGCCCAGAGGAAGGGCTACTCGGGCGTGATGTCGTGCTCCAGAGTGGGAATGGAGGAGATGGGCAGGGGGATAGACACTGATCTGGACGAAGTCAGGGATCCCGAGGGAAGGGTCCTGCATACCAAGCACAAGGGAATGCACTGCGTCAACATATACCTCCCGAACGGCTCATCCAGGGATGACAGGCAGGCATACAAGGACCAATGGATAGAGGACTTGATGGAGTGGGCGGAGATGTTCGTAGGATCCGACGAGCCAGCGCTCCTATGTGGGGACCTGAACATCGCTCACACCGAGGATGATATTTGGAATCCCGAGGGAAACAAGAGGACTTCCGGATTCCTCATGCATGAGAGGGAATGGTTCACGAGGCTCTTGGAAAGGGGGTGGCATGACCTCCTGAGGATTCACGTTGGCCCCCAGAAGGGCCCATACACATGGTGGTCCAACTTCAGGCGAGCGAGGGAGAGGGACAGAGGTTGGAGGATTGACTACGTCTTGGCAAACGATGCAGCAAGGGCACTGATGAAGTCAGCCGAGGTGATGAGGGAGGGGGGCTTGATCGTTTCCGACCACGCTCCTGTAATCGTAGACTTCGACATGTGAGCACTCCCGTAGGGAGTGATTTTCGTCCCTGAGGGGCTTAAGCCACCATTCAAGTGATGGAGTGCAGGCGAAGTCCCATGGCCGATACCCTACTCGGGCGCCTAGAGCGCATCCTTCCAGGTGGGAGGGGAGTCTGGATACCGATGGACCACGGCGCTTCCAGCTTCCCAGTCATCGGCCTCATCGATACAGACACAACAGTTGACTCCGTAATCTCAGGAGGCGCGGACGCAATCGTCATGCAGAAGGGACTCGTAAGTCACCATTACTCTAGAAACGGGTGGGATGGGTACGTGTGCCATGTTTCCGTATCAACGACACATGGCGGTAGCAGATCACAGGACAAGGTCAGCGTGGCCACAGCAGAAGAGTGCCGGTCCAGAGGGGCAGTTGCCGTATCCGCCCAGGTGAATATGGGCGATGATTCAGAGACACAAATGATAGAGAGGATGGGCCAATTGACAAATCAGGCGCATTATGCAGAAATGCCGGTTCTTGGGATGATATACCCAAGGGGCCCCAATCTGGTAATCGACGAAGACGACTCAACCGGGGGCGTGGCGCACGCTGTCCGTCTGGCGTGGGAGATGGGTTGCCATGTCGCCAAGGTTCCATGGACTGGTTCCGCGGACTCATTTTCCAGAGTGGTCGAGGCCGCGCCAATCCCCATCCTAATTGCTGGGGGGCCAATGGGGGATGACTTCGCAGGAATCCTTTCCACGGTCGAGGAGGCCATGTCTGTGGGGTGTGCCGGAGTTTGCATGGGCAGACGAGTTTTCGGTTCAGATGACCCGGAATCCCGTGTGAGGGCCCTCAGAGCAGTGGTACATGATGGAAAATCTGCTTCAGAAGCATCTCTTCTGCTGAGGTGATAGAATGGAAATCTGGGTCGATGCAGATCTATACGACGTCCCATCTTCAGAGGATCACGAATTCCGGATATGGAGGGGGTCCGACCCGGAAGTAGCGGAAGTCGCACTTGATGGATTCAGGGGGCAGGAAGAAGCGTTGTCCCTAGTTGGGATGGTGCCATGGATTATGGTAAGGTGTTCTGACTGGAAGATGATTCCCCTAGAGAATCTCGTCGCAGCTTCATCTGGGAGCGGCACCAGAATCGCCGTTGCAATATCGCAAGAATTGGAAATGCATGGCGCCGCATTCGCTCTTGAGCATGGGGTTGACGCTGTAGTTCTTCCACCAGAGGAAAAGGCTGCTGGACTCTGGTCATCTGCCAGGGCTATTTCCAGCGAGAAGGGGCCAAGGGAAGAAACTCGGGAATCGCCAGCCTTCTCAACTGCGACAGTAGTCTCAGTGTCTTCTGGGGGCGTTGGAGAGAGGGTATGCGTGGATCTCGTAGAGAGGCTTTCCGAGGGAGAGGGGATGGCAATCGGCTCTTCATCCTCATGCCTATGTCTAGTACATGGGGAGACAATCCCCTCTCAGTATGTCCCTTCTAGGCCGTTCAGAATCAATGCAGGAGCTGTTCACTCGTACGCTTTGATGGGAGACGGCTCGACAAAGTACCTGAGTGAGCTTAATTCTGGCGATCAGGTATCCGTTCTCTCCCACGATGGTTCAATCAGGGTCGCTACAGTGGGGCGACTCAAGATCGAGAGGAGGCCATTTCTCAAGGTCTCCTTTGAATCCGAAAATGGAGATGGTCAGATAATGGCCCAGCAAGCAGAGACAGTCCGCATCGTCTCCGAATCGGGAACCGCCATCTCGGTAACCGAGATGGGGCCAGGTAACAAAATCGTAGTACTCACCGAGAAAAGCATGCGTCATATCGGCAATCCAGTACAGGGGGAGGTCAGGGAACAATGACGATATTGGGCTCTGGGTGTGCGAACGCGGGAATCTCCATACTGCACGCCTTGGGGTTGGACCGTGGATGCTCCATCGCCATTGATTTGAAAACAACCGTCAAAATCCACGATGAGCCACTAGATGTTCAGGAGGACTATCATGGATTGCTGGACGCAGTTCTTTACAGCTGGAGGAAAAGAGGCCTACCGACTCCTCGTACAATGGGTTGGGAGGTAATCAGCGACGTCCCAATCGGACAGGGCCTCAAGTCCAGTTCTGCATTGGCCTGCGCTGCACTACGGGCACTAAACGAGTCATCGTGGACTGGCCTCTCAGATTCGGAGATTGTTGATATCGCCGTTGAGTCACAGATGAACTGCGGTTGCTCAGTAACTGGTAGCATGGACGACTCATGGGCTGCAATGGGGCCGGGTTGGAAACTGGTCGATCCCAGAATGCCTGCTTCGGAGTCGATATTGTTCGAGGGGGATGTGGATGATGACGTGTCCGTATTGATAATCCTGAGAGGAAGGAGAGAGGTCGAGATAGACGCCAATTCATTCTCTCAGAACAGCCATCTCTTCGAGAGGTCGCTCGCTTCCCTGACTAGTGGTTCGGTTCTCGATGCCCTTTCATCGAATGGAATGGCAGTCGCCTCTTCCACTGATGACTTCGAAGCTCTCAGAACATGCAATCTCGCAATTGCCTCAGGTGCTCTTGCAGCAGGACTGAGTGGTTCGGGCCCGGCAATAGCAGTAGTCTGCTACACAGTGGATGCTGAAAATGTCCGAAACAGGATAGAGGAAAATGGCCTACAAGTAATTGAAACCCGCTTCGCGGAATCCGAATTAGCCAAGGAGGAGGTCAGGTAATGGGAATGGGACTAGGTGACAAGCTCAGAATAACCCTATTCGGGGAGAGCCACGGAACTTGTGTAGGGGCGTTGGTCGAGGGAATGCCTCCTGGAACCCCGATGGACCCAGAGTCACTGTCTAGGGAGATCAGTAGAAGGAAGCCAGGCAGAAAGGGCCTTTCTTCGAGGAAGGAGGTGGATGAATGCCAGATCCTCTCTGGAATTTACGAGGGAAGGGCAACGGGATGGCCGATACTGATGCTGACCATGAACTCCGATGCACGCTCATCCGACTACTCATTCTTGCCTGATCACCCTAGACCTGGACATGCCGACATGGTGGAGATGGTCAGGTCAGAAGGCTCCAGCGACCTCAGGGGCGGTGGCTCCCAATCTGCGCGTCTGACGTTCGGAATGGTGGCTGCTGGAAGTCAAGCAAGGACATTGCTGGAACAAGCAGGATGGTCCTGCAGTGCCCATTTGCACAGTGTCGGTGAAGTAACCTCGAGGCCACTGTTCCAACTAGACAGGGAATCAGAACCGGAACCCGACTCAGATATGGCCAGATTGAACTGCAGGGACCCAGAAGCCGTCGAGAAGATGTCGGAGTTCATCGAGTCAGTCAGGATGGACAAGGACAGTGTCGGTTCTGTGGTGGAACTGCTCATTGAGGGAATCCCCATTGGCGTTGGAGAACCATGGTTTGACGGCATCGAACCATCCCTTGCCCGTGCAATGATGGCAATACCAGGGGCTAGAGCCGTGGAATTCTCCCATGGCGTAGAGTCTTCCAAGATGAGGGGCTCATCCCACAATGACCCATGGCTATTGGAGGATGGAGAACCTGTGCTGGAAGGGGCATCTTCAGGTGATGCCGATGGCTCTCTCGGGGGAAGATCAACTGGGGCCCCAATCAGGGTAAAGGTCCACTTCAAGCCACCCAGCAGCTTTCCTCGGGAGCAATTTACACTTCACCTCCCAAGTAACGAGGTAATGCCACTGGAGGTCGGTGGAAGGCACGACCCCGTCCTAGGACCAAGGGCGGTCCCTGTAGTAGAAGCAGCAGCCATACTTGTGATGGCAGACTTGGGACTTATGGGGGGCTTCCTAGGGAAAGAAGAGGACTAGGCGTTCCTTTCACGCATCTGCTGCACCCTCAGGGGCAGGTTGATTGCGAACATGGCCGCAATGACCACGAACACGATTACAGTCCCAAGAGCGACCCCATATACGCTGGTCAGCTCCACACTCTCCTTCAGTCTCAATGCGGAAACATCATCGAAGATTCCCACAATTGCTGGGATGATGAGATTGATCAGGAGCGTCATCAGCGCCACTGCTCCTGCGATGGCAGGAGCCAAGGCCAACGACATGTGGTACTTCCTGGTAATCTTGTTTACGCCCATTACGTATACCTCGTTCATCCTGATTGAGGTGTCGAGCATAGAGAACCTGATGACTCCGCTTGACAGCTCCATGTACATCACAAGGAATACCGCGTAGAGGATTAGGATGAACTTCTGAACTATCTCGCTCTCGGGAACCACGTCGAGCCTGAATTCGACAGTGCTTCCTGCGAACCTGATGGTCACCAGGATTAGGGCAACATAGGATATCAGCATCGCCCGCCTGTCTCTCTGGAAAGTACCGTATACCCCTCCGACGAGCCCAATTGCAATCAGCAGTAGGTGGAAAACCCCAGCAGCAACGCCAAGTCCGAGAGCGTTGGATGCAGCGAACCACGCAGTTCCCGAGACAGGCGTTATCATGAACGTGAGGAAGCTGAGGATGAGGAGCGAACCGGCCGAGCCCATCTGTAGGGAAGACACCATCCTGTCAGGGGGGAGGAACTTGTCCTTGGCAACAACGGGACCTCCGAAGAATGACTCGATGAAGCTGGGGACATGGACCTCGGGAATCGCATCAGCTGGAATCTCGGTGTTGGACTTCAGGCGGCCCGCGGCCTTCCTTCTGCTGGGAGCGGAGGATCTGACCTTCTTCCCTTCGTAAAGGTGGGCAGTGTCGCTCGCCCCCTCCACTTTCACGTCATCCGCCATCATAGCCACCTCAGAAGCCCCTCGCTCCAGCCAGAGCAGTATTCAGCAGCATGTCCGGCTCCCAGTCCATTACGAAGGCGCCGAGACCCCTCAATTCGCTCATCAGTATGTCCCGCTCGGTCTTCAGAACCTCGTAACCGGTCCTGTCCAGACGCCTCGCATCGAACTCGAACTCTAGGCTGCTGGGAGAAAGAACGGTCACGTCGAAGTTCCTTGCCCTGAGGTCCCGTACTGCATCCACGATGGTCGGGTCGTCTTCAAGGGGGCTGAGGATGATGATCGGGCTTCCCCTGTTGATGTGGGGCATTATTCTGTTGGTAACCACCTTGAGGGGGGTGTTCCCCTTCGCCATGGCTCCAGCTAGCTTGGTGAGGAGGACGTAGAGCTGCTTCTTACCGGTATCTCTGTCCACTGAGACGATTTCGTCGCTGTAAACAACCAGCCCCACCGAGTCTCTCCTGGAGAGGAAGTACTGGGATAGGCTGGCAGCGGCTCTAGTGCTGTAGACCAAGGAGTTCCTGCTTACCGGTCCTGTCTCACTAACGCCTCTGCTGTCAATGATCAGTATAATGTCGCTAACAGCGTCACGCTCGTACTCATTGACCATCATTTTACCGCCACTTCTGGCAGTGGCCGACCAGTTGACCTTCTTCATCGGGTCTCCTGGGACGTATTCCCTGAGATTGTAGAAGTTAGATCCCTCTCCCGGATTCCTGATGTTAACTGCTCCAGTGAAAATCTTCGGAACCCTGCTCTTGATCAGTGCGTCCTTGATGTCTTCCATCTTGGGGAAAACCAGGAAGTCGTCATAGAGGTTGATCTCCCTTTCGTTGTGGAAAAGCCCGAACGCGTCCTGTACTCTAACGCAAACAGGCCCGATTGTGTAGAATCCCCTTAGTGGGGTCTCAATGGTGTAGGAAATGGTGGTCTCCCTCTGGGGCCCGAGCTCCATTAGTACGTAGTTGGCACCCTTCTTTATCCTCATGACCTCCGGGACCCTGTCCCTAACCTCTATGATTTTTGAGAGATTGGAACGGTTTTGGAGCCTGAGGGTAACTTCAATTTCACCATCCTCGAAGATTCTGGCCGATGAGATTTTTCTTAGGGCCACTATGCTGTTTAGTTGGATCCCTTCGTCCGAGTCAGCGTCTTCGACCCTCCTGCCAGAAGATGAAACATCTGCGTGGTTGGACATGAAGGCAGCCCAAGTCAGGAATGAAAGCAGCACCACCGCCACGGTTACCAGCTGCTGGTTCCTGAGGACTAGCCCGAGAAGGTAGAGCGCGATAGCCAGCGATGCGAACATCGCTGACTTTCTGCTCCACGCCATCTTGATACCTCTCACAATCTATCCGTGTCACCAACTCAGACGGTTGGTACTGGCACCTGTCGGAGGATGTCGTTGATGACTTCCTCGTTCTCCAGACCCTTGATCTGGTGTTCCGGCTTCAGTATCAGTCTGTGTGAGACAGCTAGAACTGCAACTGCCTTGACGTCGTCGGGGGTGATGAAATCACGCCCGCTCATCGCAGCTGCGGCCCTGCTGGTCTTCAGAAGTGCCTGCGAACCACGAGGTGAAGAACCGACGAGGACCCTGGGGTCCTCCCTGGTCCTGGTAACTATCTCTACCATGTACATCCTAACTGCTGGGTCGACGTACACCTCTTCGCAGGCCTGTTGCATTGCAACAACACGCGCTGGATCGGTGATGGTCTCGACCTCGACCTCGTCCTTCTTCCTAGCAACACGTCGAGCTAGGATTTCGTCTTCATCGGCGCGGTTAGGGTATCCAACGCTCATCTTGAACATGAACCTGTCCAGTTGAGCCTCAGGAAGCGGGTACGTCCCCTCTTGCTCAACTGGGTTCTGTGTTGCCATTGTTAGGAAAGGCGCAGGTAGCTTGTGAGTCACAACTCCGATTGTGACTTGCTTCTCCTGCATCGCCTCTAGAAGAGCAGCCTGGGTCTTCGGAGGGGCCCTGTTGATCTCGTCTGAAAGTAGTAGGTTGCAGAAAATCGGTCCTGGCTTGAATGTGAACTCTCCCTTCTTTGCATCGTATATGTTCGTTCCCGTGATGTCCGCGGGAAGTAGGTCAGGCGTGAATTGAACCCTCTTGAAATCGCACCCTAGTGCATCGGCGAAGGTGTTGGTCATCAGGGTCTTAGCTAGACCCGGGTAGTCCTCGAACAGCAGGTTGCCGTTTGAGAGGATATTCACAAGGACGTTGTCAATGACGTGGGATTTACCGATGATGACCTTCTGCACTTCCGCGCTGATGGCCTCTCCGATTCTCCCCACAGCCTCTAACTTCTTGTCTATCTTCTTTGAACCGCGAGCCTTGGCTGCTTTCTCTTCGTAGCCTTTGGTCACGGCGTCTGCTGGTGGTGCTTTATCTGCTGGTGGCGGTGCGTTCATACTATTCTCTCCAGTGTAACATTGCTTTTCTCAATTGTGCTTGCTCTAATTTGGTCTCCCCCACCTTCTAATGGCCTTCATGAGCTCTCTGAGCTCTTGGGGGGAGTACTTCTTTTCCTTGGAATATGCTAGTTCGACTAGCCTTGGATTTCCTATCATGCCCTGTATCTTCGAGGGCTCCATTAGTGCCATCTCATCTCGAGTAAGGTCGTAGTGAACCCGAATCTTGGTGAAGAGGGCTTGCTGAACTCTTTGCCTGTATGAGGAGGGGTCTAATTTGTTGGGCCTCTCGGCGAATCTGGTTAGATCGAATGTATGCCTCCAGTTTTCTTTCTCGGGGACAATCATCATCGCAACCAGTAGCAACAGTCCAACATTCAGAACTACTAGCCACTTCAGGAATGTATTTGATGTCAGAAGCACGACCGTTCCCATGGCTTCGACGAATGGGGCCGAGACCATCCCCGTAACGTGCCTGCTCTCGTCAAACACAATTTGGAAGTTGGAGAAGTCGCCCTTGACCTCGCCGGAAAGCTTCTGGTTGTCAAATTCCATCATGGAGTGAATGAGGAGTTTGAAGTAGTCCTCATTCCCATTCCACTGAGAGCCATCCATATTTTCGAGTTCGTCATTCCAGCAGCTCTGGTACGCACCTTCGACTTCGCAAACCCGGGGTATTCCGTATTCCTCACCAACTTGATCATCCCAGAGTAGATTTGAGAACGCCTCCGGATCTGAAACGAAGACGATGCTGCCAGTGACGTCAAGCTCACCAGTGTCACCACCAACCAGGCTACCCTGTCCGCCTCTGACCTTGTCATAAACGGACACTCCCGGATAGTCAACCCTGATCATTAGGGACAAGTCTCCTGGAGCAGGGTTCCGGTAGTCGCTGGAATCTCCATTCCCCGCTAGATCGATGAAGGCAGAAGGGGATGCCTTGGCAATCCTAGTCACGACTCTGTGGCCTGGGTCATCCCTATCCATTTCCGTCTGCTCAAACTTGAGTCCAGTTGGGTTTCTGAATAGTACGGGCAATGCGCACCCGTCATTGTACTGCGAAATCTCGAATGTAGAGCAACCATCGTTCCCAGCATCTGCGGCCTCTTCCTCTAGGGTTCCAATACTCCATACATTGCTCCAAGAGTACTCCTTCAAACCGTCATTGTTTGGTTCGGTAACGTAGTATTGGTTCTCATCAAGGAGGGGGGCGTCGAAGTAAGTTACCCCAAACCTGTTAGCTAGCCTGTTGGCATTTGTATCGTCAGCAGCGACAATAACCTTGCCACCTCGCTCGGTCACGAAGTCGTAAATTGAATCGGCCTCTGTCTCATCTATGGGTTTCTCGGGAGCTATGATCAGGAGCATTGTCCTGTGGGGATACTTCCAGTCATTAACAAGCATCGGCGTGGACATCGTATTCGCAACGACATATTTGTCCGGCTTCTCTTCGAGACCGTCCCTCATATCTGAAAGCTGTGCGAGACCGTCGTAGTCTCCATCTTCAGAGTAGGCGGAGTATTGAGTGGATTTTCCGATCACGAAAATCATCGGTAGAAGCAATAGGAGAATGGCCGTTACAGAGAGTGACCATACCACATATGTCGCGAAGTCGCGGCCCCCCTCCTCTTCTTCCATTTCGATTACCATTCCCGAATTAACTCTGTAAGCAGCACCTACGGTGCTGTGTGGGAGCGTGATTCTACAATTATATGTTCGGGTAAATAGTTTCCCCAATTACTTCGGATATCGACGCAGTGGCACATTTATCGAACTAGACAAATATTGCCATTTTCGTTCATCAGAATCTATTCTTCACAGAAACAGCGGACAGGACAACCACCAAGATTGTGAAAATAGAACTTGCAAATGGGAGATTGGAACTCACAATCTCGACCGGATCATCCGGGTCATCCGGATCCTCTGGTTGCTCTTCGTTTACAGGAGGCGGCTCCACTGTGATCCGCACCTCGTCATGGGAGATTTCGGAGCCTCCTGTGTTCGTGGCTCCGTTGGAGGAAATAGTGACTTCGACGTCACAGTTCCTCTGGGGGTGGCTCTGAGATGCGGATATCATTATGCTGGCCACAGTCCCTTGCCCTGGTTGAATGTCTTTGGTGGTGAGCACATCAAGGCCATTGTCTGTCGTCAGCAGAGGGCAGTTGTCAGATACCTCAACCGATCCCACCCTGTCGTTAACATTGCCAATGTTGTTGACGGTGACTTGTAGGCTCATCTCTGAACCGGCGTTCATCGGTCCAACGGGATCCGAGACATCCACGTTCAGGCCGTAAACACGTGGTATCTGCAGCTCCCCCGATGCCTCCTTTGACTCTGGGAGGGGTTGGGGGATAGACGCTCTTGAGACCAATGTCACTGTGATCATGAACTCCTCCTTCGTGTCCGCCTGAAACGCCCAAACGTCAATGCCGCTGATTGCCAAGGTGAACGATTTGTTCCCTCCTGATGCTATGTTCTCTGATTCAGGCCCATCGGCCTCCCCCTCGAACGGTATATCGTACTGGAACTCAACGGTAATCGGAAGCAACTCGTCGTTGTACACGAAAAAATCCACGGTGGCTGAACCGTCCTCACTGATTGGGAATGGATTGCTGTCATCGTCCTGGGGAAAATCAATCCCCACATCCCATCCACCGATTTGTGATTGAGCGGGTGTGGATGCAATAAGCAGGGCAATAATCGTGACCGTAGCAGCCAGACGGTACCTCTTCATTGGGAATCCTCCAGCATACCAGCGCAGGCCCGCCTTGTTAAGACCCTGACCATCTTGCGCCTGTAGGATGGAGGGAACCACGTGTTTAGTACCGGCTTCACAGACTTCCTGACAGACTCTGCTAGGATGTCCACGCTTTCCGTCCCTCGCCAACTATCCAATGCTTCCGCAGACTCTTCTTTGTGGAAGCCCGGTATTGATTCTAGTCCGGTCGTTGCAACTCTGAGGCCTGAAAATCCATCATCTTCCTTCTTCCAAGCCACGGCCACCCCTGCCTCAGGGAAGTCCCAACTTTCTCGTTGCCTGAGCTTCTGGTAATCGCCATCCCATTCGGAGACATCATCCGGCAAGGTGACGTGTGTAACGATCTCCCCCTCCTCCAGAACGTTTCTTGTCATCCCGTCCAACTGGAAGAATTCATCCATGGGCATCGATCTCTGACCTTTCTTTGACGCTAGGTGGATTGTGGCTCCAAGACACATCAGCGAGGGGGCCAGATCAGCTTGGTATGTCGCTACGCATAGGGTATTTTGGTTCGGTATGACCCTGCAGTCAGCCTCTGTTCCGCAATCGCATTTGTGACACCAATCTATCGACTCCCTCCAGTCCTCGGTTTGGTTGAACCAGAAGCATCTGGTATCTAGGCACAGATTCCCCCCTACTGTGGCCGAACGCCGAATGAGTGTGCTGGCTACGGAACCTGCTGCTTTCCTAACTAGGGGGTGTGTTCCTTCTGACTCGGTCAACTCATGCAGTCTGACCATGGCGCCAATGTGAGTCTCGGTGAGCACGTTTAGTTCACTTACCAGAGCAAGGGAAATCACATCGGATTTTGAGTTCAGGTGCCACTTGTAGTTGGGAAGAAGGTCAGTCCCTCCTGCCACCCAATCAAACTCCCTTCCCGACTCGCCCAAACTCGAGGCTATCTCGAACGCCTCCTCTAGGTTACTTGGGCTGTGGAGTTGGAAGGGCGGCATTTTCATTCGGAATCACCCCTTTTCCTACGTTCAACGTGCTTCCAGGCGCTTCCAGCCAGGCCCGGGCTCTCCAGGTAACTCTCGGGGGGTGTCACAACTGCGGTCCACCGGGAATCTTGCTCGTCACCCGGAATTTCTGGGTCGAGCCCGAACAATGCCCCATTGTGGTAAGGGGACGGCTCATCGCCTCTCCTCCTCATGATGTCTCTCTCGGAGTGCTCTTTCCCTCTTTCGAGGAGAACTCCCTGGAGTTCAGAGTGTTCAATTCTCGGAGGTTTCATTTCCAAGGGGTCAGAAACCCCCTCGCTCTTGCATTTCTTCTCAATCTCTTTGTGCAGTCTGTCTGGGGAAATTGGCAATTCGCTCACCCTAACTCCCGTGGCATCGTAAACAGCGTTGACAACTGCTGGAAGTATTGGTAGCAGTGGTCCCTCGCCAGCTTCCTTGGCTCCGAAGGGTCCCTCCGGATCATTCGACTCGACAATTATCGGGTATACATCAGGCATTTCATGGACTGTCGGAATCTTGTAGTCAAGGAAATCCGGGTTAATGAGGTGACCAGTTCTTCCATACCTCATCTCCTCGCTTAGGACCTGTCCCATACCCATGTGGCATGAGCCAATTATCTGGCCCTTGACAGACAGCGGGTTCAGTGCCTTCCCACAATCGTGAGCGGCCCAAACCTTGAGCACCCTAGTTTGCCCAGTCTCGACATCCACCTCAACCTCTGCAACGTATGCCGAGAATGAGTAAGCGGGAGCAAGGCCCGCTGCGGCACCCTTGTGGAACCTCCCCATTGGCGGGGTCCTGTAGGAACCGGAGGAAACCAAGGCCCCTCTGTCCTCCTGTGACTTATGCAGGGCCTCGAGATAAGACACGCCGACACCAGGGTCATCCTTGCGGAAAATTCGTCTGTCTCCAATTACCAGTTTTTCCTCTGGAGATCCTGTGATTTCCGAAGTCGCCTTGATCAAGTCACTTCTGATTTCCATAGCAGCAGATATAGCCGCATTGGCATTCATGAAAGTCACACGAGAGGAATATGAACCAAGATCAACAGGAGATGTATCTGTCTCTCTGCTCCTGACCCTTATCATGTCCAGTGGCAGACCTAGAACCTCGGCTACTGACTGCGCAACTACGGTGTCCGAACCTTGGCCAATGTCCGCAGCGCCAGTATGTACTGTGACCCCCCCATCCATGTCTATCTTGAGGTGAACAGTCGCATGTGGGAACTTGTTGGGGTCCCAGTGGATCGGAAGGCCGCTACCCGAGATGAAAAATCCGCATCCTACGCCTATGCCCCTGCCCAAGGGCATTTTGCGGAATTTTTCGTCCCATCCCGATGCTTCTCGTACCCTCTCCAAGCACTCTCTCATACCTATGCTAGTAACCCTAAATCCTGTAATCGTGGAACTATGCGGGGGCAGTAGGTTGGCCAGTCTGAAGTCTATGGGGTCAACGTTCAATTGCTCGCAAATGTCATCCAGCCCAACTTCCACTGCACATCTGGAATTCACTGCGCCATGACCCCTCATCGCCCCACTTGCGGGTTTGTTTGTCCATACCCTGGCGCCAGTGTAGTGGAAACCCCCTATCTCGTATGGAGCGGTGTGTAGGACCCCGTTGTAGTAGGTGGTAACATGGCCAAAGGAGGCAAACGCCCCTCCATCGATTAGTGCATCCGTCTCAATCCCCGATATCCTTCCTTGGTCGTCAGAGTGAATGGACATCCCTATCCTTGAAGGATGCCGGCCTCGATTCACCCAGAAGACCTCCTCCCTGTCGAAATTGATCCTAACGGGCCTCCCCGTTTTCCTTGCTAGTATCGCTGCGCACATCTCATGGGGAAAAGGGTCCGATTTACCTCCAAATCCCCCTCCCACGAACGTTCTGTACACGTTGATTTGGTGCATGGGTATTTCCAATACATCGGCTAGTGCCCTATGCAGATAATGGGGGACCTGTTGTGGGGTGTAAACTGTGAGCCTTCCCGATGGATCCCAGTGGGCAACGGTTGCATGTGGCTCGGTGAAGCCATGATTCGCACCTGCGAACAGCCAATCTGAGCTATGGCTGGCTGCAGACTCCTTCATCCCATCCACATTCCCAAATTCCTGGAAAACCCTCTTCTGGATGTTCGACTCGCCAATGTGGTACTTTCCCCTGTCATGAATGGGAAATTCGGAGTCTTCCAACCCGTCACGCATGTCGTGAATACTATCCAGGACTTCGTATTCCACCTCTATCAGCCTACAGGCCTCTCTAGCAGAAGCCTCATCCACAGCAGCAACACAGGCTACTAAGTCCCCCACATGTCTGACTTTATCTTGAGCCATAGCATGCTCGTCTTTGGTTACGGGGAGGACCCCGAAAGCCCTCGTGGCGTCTTGGCCGGTGGCTACGGCCAGAACACCCGGTAATTCCAATGCCTTGCTGGCGTCAATCGACAAAACCCTGGCATAGTGGTGAGGACTCCTCAAGATTCGGCCAATTATTTCCCCTGGTAGCCTGATGTCGTCACCATACTGGGCCTGCCCAGTGACCTTCCATCGACTGTCAACCAATGCCGTGGGCTTTCCAATGACTCTCCCGCTAACCACCTCGTCATGTCTGTGGTCGCCCCATGGCTGAGTCTTGCTCCCCCCTTGGCTCTCAGGGATCATCGACTCGTCTCTCGGTTCGCTGAATTGATTCTTGCCTCCAGAACCCGGCTTGGAAAACGGCAACTTCCCCGGTTGTTGCCTATAACCCACCATTTCGTCTGAGTCTTCCTCTTCCAATCTATCACCCCGTGAATCCCGGATGAGGATCACTTTTCGGATTCGTGGAGTCTTCGACTCCACTACCATTGCATAGAATTGATGAGGCCTCTCGAACCGAATCAACAATCTGCTGGTATCCAGTGCATCGACAGAGATTCCCCTCGATCGCTGATTTTATTTCGGCATCCGAAGGCTTTGGATTTTCATCTAACAATGAAGATATTACAACAAGGAAACCCGGGGTGCAGAAGCCACATTGACTACCGCCACACTCCGCGAAAGTCTGTTGGATTGGATGTAGGTGGTGGCCCTCTGAGAGTCCCTCTACGGTGGTTATCTCACACCCATTGGCCTCTTGGGCGAGCATTAGACAAGATAGTCTGGGCGACCCGTCGATGAGAATGGAGCAGCACCCACATGTGCCCATATCGCATCCTCTTTTCGCTCCGAGAATTCCCAGGTTGTCCCGAAGAACATCCAGCAATACCGCATTGCTTTCCATCCGGGTAGAAACACCGTTCCCGTTAACTGTGGCAGCCCAATCAACCTCTTCTGAGAGGGGCAGCATAGGCAGTCTGTACTGGACCATGGTGCCATTACCAAAGCCACTCGCACCTTGAGCATTGGGGTCTTGACCCCATAGGGGTCAATCAAAGGTCGTCTCTCACCTTCTTCATTATCTCGTATTCAGCCCTCTTGATGTGCTCACCCAGTGTGCTTCTGGCCATTCCAAGCTCATCCGCGAGGTCCTTCAGCTTGACATTGGAATCCGGATCATAATACCCACGATTGATTGCGAGGGACACAACCTCTCTTTGACGCTCAGTCAATCCCTTAGTCCAACCGTTGGTATTGCCCTCCCTGATTGAATTGACGCTAATTTTGTCTGGTGGCATTACCATTCTTAGTAGGGAGACAAATCTACGGATTGAGTCCGAAAGGCCAGACATTTGCATCTCCATCCCCCTCTCCGAGTCTATGCCGTAGGGGGGTTGAATGTGGATATTGGATAGCTCTATTGCTGTCTTCGCGAAGGGGTGCGTGCAGAGCATGCTCACTACAATCACATCCCCGTCTTCCTCGTGCTTCTCAAGAATCTCGGCCCATCCAAGGCTAGAGATTTCTTCCAGACTCCTTCCTTCTTTCAGCCTTATTTCTGCTAGTTGGACTACACCTTCTTCGCTGACCGCTAGGTGCCCTAGAACCTCAATGCTCTCCACAATGTCCAGGATTCGTGAAATGTCCTTGGACCCCAACAATGAGGAAATCTTCCACCTCAGGGAGACTCTCCTCATGTGCAGTCCAAGGGCCACAGTCTATTGAATTCAACGGAAATTCAAGAAACAGGGCTAATCCCAGTAAGCTTCCCTAATTTCCTGATTTCAGTCTTCGTCTGCACTGGGCAATCTATCCAGGGAGAGAATCTCGGCGCAAATGGCTACTGCTATCTCCTCTGGCGAATCAGCGCCAATATCGAGCCCAATTGGGCACCTAGCACTCGTGATGATATCCTCACCAATGCCAGCTTCGATCGCTGCCGCCTTGAATCCGCCCCACTTAGTTCTGGATCCTATTACCCCGATTCTTGTCTGCCTGCTGGTATTTCTCCGTAGAGAGCCAATGAGAAAATCTTGGTCGACCCCCCAGTCATGCCCCAAAATCAGTATGTCAGAGAATCTCGATATTGACTCTCCTTCACTCGAGTCAAAGAAATCAGAAACAGAGCTGTTGTGAATCTCCTCGGCTAGGGGGTACCGTTCTCTGTTCGCATATTCCTCTCGAACATCAAAGACACTGTGCTTCCAGTCAAGGGTTTCACAAACTATTGCCACTGATTTGCCCACATGGCCGCCCCCACAAATTAGCAGATGTGGCACTGGCTCAACAACCTCCATAGCAACCGTGACACGGCCCCCGCATAGACTGTCAAGGGCCACCACCTCTTGTCCCTTCCCGTCCTTGTGTAGCAAGTAGGTTTCGACAAGCCCCCCTACTTTACGAGCATCTTTCTTAGGGGCGTCCAGTAATTCTCGGAGTGATTTTTCGACATTCATTTCAAGTCCGGCTCCGCCGACCGTTCCGCATTTTTCACCATTCGAGGAAATGGCTAGCCTCGCACCAGGCTTACCAGGGACACTTCCACTTGCGCTAATTACGGATGCCATGGCTACTCTTTCGCCCGCGTCGACTCTCTCGACAACCCAGGCGAGAACCGTGCGCGTCATGGTACTGGGAGACGTTACGGACACTTTGGGATTGCGCTATTACCCGAGAGCAACATCTAGAACCATCATTATAGTGAATCCGATCATTAATCCCATCGTAGCTATGTCTCCATTTTTTCCTCTATGTGCCTCTGGAATGAGCTCCTCTGCGACGACGAAAATCATTGCACCAGCAGCAAATGCCAGGGCGTAGGGGAGTATGGGCGTCATGTAGATTATTGCCGCCGCCCCAATCACAGCGGAAATCGGTTCTACCAGTGCAGATAACTGGCCCCACCAGAAACTCTCCTTCCTCGAAAGTCCTTCTCGCCTCAGAGGGACGGATACTGCCGCGCCTTCCGGGAAGTTCTGGATCCCTATTCCTATCGATAGAGCGATAGCGGCGCCTATGCCATCGCCCGAGGAAGCCGCCCCAAAGGCGACTCCTACGGCCAAACCCTCTGGAATGTTGTGAAGGGTGATGGCAGATATCAGGAGTTTGCTCCTGTGCCAGGTAGTTTTGATACCCTCAACTTCCTCAGGAGGTGCCCCTGGGTGGAGGTGCGGAAGATAAGCATCAATCACCCTCATCCCGATTCCACCTAGGATGAATCCGAAGGCAGCTGGCAAGACCTTCTCGAGTCCATCCCCTGAGGTTTGATCTATAGCCGGGCCCAGCAGGCCGAAGCAACTCGCAGCAATCATCACGCCTGCGGCGAAACCCAGCATCCCGTCCAGCATCTTACGATTTATCTCCTCGAAGAAGAATACTAGTCCAGCACCGGCTGCGGTCATGAACCAAGTGAAAAGTCCTGCAATGAATGCCTGTTGAACTGGACTGTATCCGTCAATCAGCGATAAAACGTCCACGTACTAATGGGGAGACGAACGCATGATTAACCTGCCCATCGAAATTCACAACCCACTCAGGGCCTTGGACAACTCCCCCAGGTCTTCTGGGGTGTCAATGTTGAGATGGAGGTGCTTGTCTTCGACATCAACCTTGACAGATTTCACAATCTCATTAAGTGGGACGTCAGGCGCAGAGGAAAGTATGCGAGTTATGTCCTCCTCACAAACGATTAGTGGGTGACCTCCCCTGCCATGGTTGGAGGGTGATGAGCTGACGGTGGACGAGGAAATTGTATGCAGGGTGGAATCCGAAAATCCAGGCCTGTCCACAGGAACTACTAGCACCCTTATGTCCCCCTCAACATCATCCATAAAATGCCTAATCCCAACCTGAATGGTTCCAGTCCTCCCACTCTCGGGATTCTCATTGACTATTACTGGAGTATTTCCAACAGATGATCTGATTTCATCGGCTATTTCCTCTCGAGTTACAATAACTATTCGAGCCCCAGTATCCTGAATTCTCGAAGCCAGCCAGCCTACAAGTGTACTATTTCCCATATTTATCAGGGCCTTCGGAGTTCCAAGCCTACTACTTCTCCCCGCCGCAAGCAAAACGCAGCAAAGCATGCCCGCCATCAATTACCACGTGTCATTTCTCGGCCTATGATGAGTCGCTGTATCTGGCTGGACCCCTCGAAAATCTGAACCACCTTGGCCCCACGCATTCTTCTGGCTACGGGATACTCTTCCGAGTAACCATAGCCGCCGAAAATCTGTACTGCGTCAGTCGTTACTTCCATCGCCATGTCTGCAGAGAACCTCTTGGCATGAGCGGCCTCGAGTGTATTCCTCTCTCCTGAGTCGGACTTGATGGCAGCTTTCCATGTGAGAAGTCTGGCGGCTTCCACCTTGGTCGCCATATCTGCTAGCATGAATGAAATGGCTTGGTGTTTGATGATCGGCTTACCGAAAGTGCCCCTTTCGGAAGCGTATTGTATCGCCTCCTCTAATGCCCCTCTAGCGTTTCCAACAGCATGTGAGGAGATAGTCGGCCTCGAAAGATCGAATGCCTTCATGGCATTCATCCACCCTCCATTCTCTTCACCCCCGACTAGGTTGTCCGATGGAACCCTCACATCCGTGAAGGTCACCGAGCGAGTGTCAGAGCATCTCTGCCCCATGTTGTCCTCTTTCTTCCCCAGTTCGACGCCCTCTGAGTTTGCATCAACGATGAAACCACTCATGCCTTGGTATCCTGCAGTTTTGTCTGTATATGCCAGAACGAAGAACCAATCAGCATATCCCGCTCCGGTGATCCACATTTTGCTTCCATTGAGGATGTAGTCATCACCATCCCTTACGGCTTCAGTCTGTATGGACTGTACGTCACTACCTGCCCCTGGCTCAGTAACGCAATATGACGCTATGCAGCCCTCGGTCACCTTTGTCATGTAACGCTCCTTTTGATCCTCTGTGCCTCCAGTGAGTATTGGATACGAGGCTAGCATGGTGCTACCACACGCGGTAGCGAAACCAGGGTCGCCTGCCCCAAATTCCTCGCAGACGAGGACTTCTTCGAACGAACCCATCCCTCCACCGCCGTATTTCTCTGGAATCTTCAGGGTCAGAAGGCCATTGTCACTAGCCTTCCGGATGGTATCTCTTGGAAACTCGCTATCCCTGTCCCATTTTCCTGCATGAGGCTTGATTTCTTCATTGGCGAAGTCTCTGGCTAGCTCCTGGAGCATTAGCTGCTCCTCGCTCAATGCAAAGTCGACCATGCTCTCAGGAGCGGGTACAGGGATTAGAGTATTATGGACATGTAAATCAGGTATCCGACAACCATCGATACGCCCGTGATCTTCCCTATCTCCCTGTCATCCAGTAGCATTCCAGCAACTAAACCCGAGGTAATCAGGACTACCCAAATGTCCCTGTCAGCAAAGTTAGGTGAGACCAATATCCCCCCTCCGATAGCAGCTGTGGCGCCTAGTATTCCAAGTATGTTCATCATATTGGACCCCAGTACATTTCCAACAGCCACGCCCCCCTGCCCCCTTAGTCCGGCAACCAGTGTCACCGCCAGCTCTGGGAGGGATGTTCCGAGCGCTACAACCGAAAGACCGATCACCGCCTCAGAGATGCCTAGGTCCGAAGCAATCCCGGTCGCTCCATCCACAAGGAACTCCGCGCCCTTCCAAATCAAAGCCCCTCCGATAATGGTCACTGCCATTGAAATCAATACGCTGTCAGGCACCCAAGACTCTTCCAATTCTCTTTCCTCATCCTCCTTGGAATTGAGGTACGAGTATGTGTAGTAGCCAACCAGTAATGATAGCATTAGTATTCCGAAGTACCAAGTTATTTCTCCGTAAATGACCATGGCCAATAGTATGAGGGTGGCCATCATCATTGCCATTGCATCCCTTCTGACGCCCTCACCCGGATCAGAAGCGGCACCTAGGAAAGATGCAGTTCCGAGTACCAGCATTACATTCGCAACATTGGACCCCAGCACCCCTCCGACTGCTAGATCTGGCTGCCCCCCCGCCACAGCTTCTAGTGATACAGCGAGCTCTGGTAGGGACGTACCTATGGCAACAATCGTGAAACCGATGAGGAGCGGCGGGACTTTCATCTTCCTAGCCAATACTACTGCTCCCTGGACAACCACCTCCCCCCCTCCGAGTAGAAGGGCAAATCCACCAATTACCAACAACCAGTCAGCAGTCATTGAACCATCCACGCAACTACGAGTGGTGAGAGACTCATGACGGTTTCCATGTTTGACTTGCCTCTATTTGCAGGACCTGAATATATGCCTAAGGACAAGTTCAGAGGTCGGTATTGTGTGATCCTCTAATGTCGGGGAGAATGGTACGGGGGTGTCCAATGCACCGATTACCGTCGGAGGGCTTTCAAGATTCCAGAAGGCCTCTTCGAGAACTCTACTACTAATTGTATGTCCCAATCCGCCGGTCCACTGAGATTCTTGTAGAACAAGAAGCCTACCTGTCCTCATGGTGGAATCCACGCAAGTTCCTACATCAAATGGCTGAATGGTTCTCAAATCCACAACCTCCGCTTCAACTCCCTTCTCAGCAGCTTTCTCAGCTGCCTTAAGCGCGACGTGCACCATTGCGCCCCATGTCACAATGGTGATGTCCTTCCCTCCTCTGACGATTCTCGCCTTTCCGATAGAAGTCTCGCCGGATTCCAATCTCTTATGGACGGACTCTGTGTCGACTAACTGATTAATCGAATCCCCCCATCCAGTGACTCCTCCCCTCAGTCCATACAGACCGATGTGCTCCAAGAATACGAAAGGATCTGGAAGTGCGTGCCCCTCAATTAGTAGGTCGAACGCATCTTGGGGGTTGCTGGGGAATGCAATTACCAATCCCGGGTCATTAGTGAACCAAGACTCGATCATATTGGCATGAAAAGGGCCACTCCTAGTTTTCGCACCAAGGGGTATTCTTACTGTCATTGGGACATCGGCCCCCCATCTCCACCTCAGTTGTGCAGCATTGTTGATCAGGGGATTCATAGCCAGGGCGGCAAAACCCCCGAACTGTATCTCTGCCATGGGCCTCAAACCTCCAAGAGCCGCTCCAGTGGCCGAGTTGATTATTATCGATTCAGAGAGGGGCATGTCGAGTAACTTTGACTGGTGCCCCTTGGCTCTAAGTGGGATATTCATTCCAAATGCCCCAGCAACCTCCATATCCTCCCCCATGAAAACTATCTCATCCCCATATTTCTCGGCCAGCTCGACCATTGCATTCTGGATGGATCTGCTGAAAGTCCACGAATTCGACGCATCAGAGAATTCCATGGAAACCTCTCCAACTTCTAGGCTCATGGCTCCTGGTTGCCTTTCTGAAACGATGGTTTCGAACTGCTCAGCGTGACTTCTCGCACCATAAATCGAAGTAACACCCTCTCCAACTGTGTTTCCTTCCGGCCATGGCATTTCCTCCATCTCCTCTCTGGACATGTCGACGTATTCCCTTTCCTCTCGCTCCATTCTCTGCAAAGATCTCTCGCTTGCGCCCATCCCAATCAACAGATTTCGGTGGTTTGGAATTGGGTCCTTCTCGGACCAGTACGAAAGAAGGTCACGATCGACATATCCTGGGGGATTTCCCGAAATAGATCCCAGATACAGGTCATCATGGTGATGCGCATGCCCACAACCCCTCATTGTTTCAACGTGAATCAGGGTCGCCCCTCCTCCAGAAACCGCAATCTCCCTCGCCACGCATACAGATGAGTAGAATTGTGAGGGGTCCGAACCATCAATCGTCCAAGAGGGAATTCCCATAGCGTAACCCTTGTCTCCGAAGGTCTCCGCTCCTGATTGCCCAACTACGAATGTATCGAGTGCGATTTGATTATTCTGTATCATGTAGCATATCGGCAAACCTCTGGTCCCTGCTAGGTTCATCGCCTCCCAGAATTCCCCACTGCTGCTACATCCCTCGCCCACGGGAGCCAAATGGAATCTGCCGAGGTCGAGCCTGAGTGAAGCGAGGGCGACACCAGTGGCAGTAGCACTGGCTATTGGTAGAGGGGCGGTTGGCGGCAAGACGCCCTTTTCCCAATTGCCGATGTGTAAATCTCGCCCACCAGAGCCAATATTTCCGCCGTCCATGTACGATCCAGATTTGCCCATTTGAGCCGAGAACACCTCTAATGGGGTCTGCCCCATCGCTAGCGCTAGTCCTACATCTCTGATCATCGGGGCGACTATATCCGAAGTCCCCTCACCTTCGTTGTCATCCACGGCTCTCTTCATTGCGGAGGCGCAAGCAACGACGCCCTCTTGCCAAGTTGATCTGAACCCCTTCCCTCCGAAAGTTCCTCCGTCAGGGGTAGGAATCCCGTTTGTGAAGAGGTCTTTCAGGTGCTCATCTATCATTCTGGTCCTCGTCATCCATCTCTGCCATTGCATTCGTTGTTCGATTTCTATTGATGAGTTGTACGCGATTCTCCTGAGACATATTTTGATGTCCAGGAGGAATCTTTCGGTTCTTCTGGCTATATGGTTAGACCCCTTTCTCCTTGGTATGACCTCTGATTCACCAACTCCTGCGAACAGTGGATCGAGTATCCTGTCGGAAAGAACTCTGCTAATGTTCGAAACCAATTCAATACAAAATTCGTGGTATGATTCTCCTTTGAATGATCTTGTAGGGTTGATTGCATCCCAGCATTTGGCGACTACTTCTAGGTGGCCATCATGCCTCTCTGCAACAAATCGAAGTAATTCCGACCGGACCTCCTCTGAATCCAGAGTACTGGAAAAAATAAGAGCATTCGCAGGTTGCCATTTGCTGGCGTGAATCGGAGGGAGGTCTATCTGACTAGGGGGTCCCTCTGACCTGCTCTCATTTTCATTATCCATCTGCACGTTGTTGTCGTCACGTCTGACGCATTCCCTTTCCAACTCTCCAATGTCGAGATTGGAACCTCTTTCCCAAACTTCCACCTTCCTACGGCGACCTTTACCAGAGCTAGACCTGTCGAGAGTCACCCTCACTCTAGAATCACAATTGGTACAATTACGATCGAGTCTGGATGTAGTTTCGTTTCTCGTCTGCCATACTTGGTGTTTGGAGCATTCGGGGCATTTCCACACCCCTTGCCTAGAAACTACCATGTTCATCCGGAAGAGTATGTAGTACAACAATTATTCGATTGATTGAATTAAAACACACCACATTTAGTAAAAATATTCCCAATATTGTATGAGATATTGAGAAATATTACCTATTTACCACAAATAAACGTTGTACTAAATTATATTACACCACAATTAATACTTTATAATATTGGAATCGACTGAATCAGACCAGAGATGAATCCCACCTTCTAGATTCAGCACCTTCTCTTCCTCCCAACCAGATTGGACTAGGAATCTGACTACAGCTGCCGACCTGCCTCCTGTTCTGCAGTAAACCACAACATCCCGATCCAATGGCAACTCTCCAATTCTTTGTGGGACTGATGTATGGGTAATCCTCAGTGAAGTCCCGTCAAGAGTGGCGATATTGCTCTCAACCTCTGAACGAACATCCAGTAAAAATGGGGACCAACCATCTTTCGTCTTGGACATATAATCAACAGGACTGATGGATTTCATACTCATGGTGTATTCACCTAGGGATGTAGTAGGGGTTCTCTCTGAGTTGCGGCTGAATGTAAGGACCCTAGTAATCATTGTCAGTGAGTCTATGGTCAGGAGCTTACCGTCAAGAGGGTCGCCAATGTCGAGAATCACCTTCAATGCTTCAGTAGCCTGAATCGTTCCAACCAGTCCGGGAAGTACGCCTAATACGCCGGCTTCAGAGCAATTAGGAGCTAATTCTGGAGGAGGGGGCTCTGGAAATAGATCCCTGTAGTTAGGCCCGCCCTTGTGGTTGAACGTTGATACCTGGCCCTCGAATCTGTGCACGCTCCCAAAGACCCACGGCTTCCCAAGTATCTCGCAAGCATCTCCAATTAGGTATCTAGAAGCAAAATTGTCAGTTCCATCCACTACTATGTCGTATTCAGAAATGACAGACAGGGCATTTTCTTCAGTCAATTTCTCGACAATAGGGTAGTAGTCACCTTCTGGATTTAGTTCGGAGAGCCTCATTGAAGCCGACTCTGCTTTGGGCTGGCCAATGCTGGAAGATGAATGGATTACCTGCCTCTGAAGGTTGGAAACGTCGACTCTGTCATGATCTATGATGCCCACTTTGCCTACTCCAGCCGCGGCTAGGTATAGTAGGGCGGGAGAGCCAAGGCCACCAGCCCCCACAACTAGTACAGATGATTTCAGAAGTTTCGCTTGCCCCTCTTCTCCGACTAGTGGAAGCACCAGGTGACGCGCGTATCTCCTTCTCTCCTCATCACTCAGAGGGCCCGCCATGTGCTCGCGACAACACACAAGGACATTTGGCCTTCGGTCGAAAACCATCAGTGCTGGTCTTCCAACCATCTCTCGGCGTCTATTGCTGCTTGGCATCCCATGCCCGCCGCGGTGATGGCCTGTCTGTATCTGGTATCTACCACGTCTCCTGCAGCGAAGACGCCATCCACACTTGTCATGGTATTCTCCTTGTGTAGGATGTACCCCTCGCCATCAGTCTCAACCTGACCCTCCAGATATTGTGTAATCGGCTTGTGGCCTATTGCGATGAAAGCACCAGTGCAGGAAACCTCCTCCTCACTACCATCCCTTGGATCCTCTAGTATGGCACCTGTTAGCCCATTCTCGTCAGACGTCCATGATTTCACCTGCCTAAACGTCCTGATCTCTATCTTGGGATGAGACTCAGCACGCTCATACATCACTTTCGATGCCCTGAAAAAGTCCCTTCTGTGGACGATGGTTACCTTGCTCGCGAACCTAGTCAGGAAAGTAGCCTCTTCCATCGCAGAGTCCCCTCCTCCTATCACTATGACCTCCTCATCCCGGAAGAAAGCCCCATCACACGTTGCACAAGTGGAAATCCCTCTGCCTTTCTGGGCCTCCTCTCCCTCAACACCTAGCCAGATAGCCTCCGCACCGGTGCAAATGATTACTGACTCTGCTTGGAACTCCTCACCTTCGACCCAAACTTTGTGCGGTCGACTAGAGAAGTCAACCCTCTCCACATTCTTGTCATGCACCTCCAGGCCAAACCTCTCGGCCTGCTCCCTCATATCGACCATCATTTCTGGCCCTCCAATCCCCCTTGGGTATCCTGGGAAGTTTTCGACGTCAGAAGTTAGCATCAGTTGTCCCCCTGACATATATCCAGCAAACATAAGTGGCTCCAGAAGGGCCCTTGCTGCGTATAGTCCCGCGGTATAGCCCGCAGGTCCTGAACCGATGATGATAACGTTGCGTACTCCCTCAGCCACGAGTCTCCCAATGAGGGGACGTCCTTCAACTCTACCTATGTCATTCCACCATTGAAGCCACGGCGCCAACAGCTGCCCTAGCATGTGGTTCAAGCCTTGGTTCAATGTGTTCTGGCTCTGCCCCTGGGCCAATAATACCGAGCCCTATTGGCTTTCCGTGCTTTATTTGCAGGTCAATTACTGCTTTGGTTACCGATTGCCCCATTACCATGCCATGATCGGTTTCGCCCCTCTCAATAATGCCGAGGACAACTGCCCCGTGAACATCTTCCCGTTGAAGCAACCTGTCTAGTGCCAGAGGCGCTTCCATCGAACCAGGGACCCACACAGTTTCCGCAATCTCCCATTTCTTCGATTCTGCTTCATCGATGGCGAAGCTAAGCATCCTACTGACCTCGTCTTTGTGGAATGACCCACAAACTACCCCCATCCTCATCCTTCGACCCCCATTCTCCGAATTGTGTCAACCACGGCTTGGGTCCTAGAGTCAATCTCCACGTTAACCATGTCCCCAACTCCTTTGTCTCCAATGGTGGTCGCCCTGATGGTCTCAGGAATGATATGGAGGCTGAAGGATTTTCCAGAAACCTCTCCCACAGTTAGGGACATCCCGTCAACTGCAATGAATCCCTTTTCTAGGATGTAAGGGGAAGCGCCTATTGGACACTCTATCTTCAAGTCAAATCCTTCTCCTTTGTCTATTTTCTCAATTATTCGTGCCTTACCCATTACATGCCCCGATAAGATGTGCCCCCCTAATTCATCACCAACCTTGAGCGACCTCTCGACATTCACCAAATCGCCCTTGGATAGGCCTCCTAGGGTGGTCCTTTGCAATGTCTCTTCAATGGCATCAAAGCAAACACTACTTCCATTAATTCTGACAACC
This sequence comes from uncultured Candidatus Poseidoniales archaeon, assembly GCA_964386765.1. Classification (GTDB taxonomy): domain Archaea; phylum Thermoplasmatota; class Poseidoniia; order Poseidoniales; family Thalassarchaeaceae; genus MGIIb-O5. Next base: position 28,666 of record CAYLUC010000008.1, read on the forward strand.
GTCATGCAAACTCCATCTAGGGAAACGCTAGCCCCGATCCTTATCCCCTCAAGAAAACCATCGAGGTCGATTGTGATTTTCACAATCCCATCGCCCTGCTCGACATCGGACACGGGGGCAACCCCTGCTACTATTCCGGTGTACACGCTAGTCCTCCTCGTAAGGGCCACCTTCTGAGTTCGGCCAAAGATCCAGTATCCTCGCAATTATCTTCCGAGTTCCGTCGAGGTCATCCGAGAGGCCCTCAACTCTAGTTAGTTGTACGTCCGAATAACCATGGCTATCCAAACCACTTCGTATTGAGTCTATTGAGTGCTTCTGATCATAACCCAATGCAATGATATCAGGCTTCACAACTTCCAGAATGTCAAAGATGGGCGTTCCAGGAGGATTCCCCACTATGGACTCATCAACGGGCTTCAATCCCTTTACCATCCTGCATCTAAGGTCCTGGTTTGTCACAGGCTCGTGCTTCTGAGCGCGCACAGTTTCATCGTGAGCAACTACAACTACCAACTCTTCACCCAGTGACTTCGCCTGCTCCAGATAATGCAGATGTCCGGCGTGAAGGAGATCAAAAACACCCACTGCCATTACTCGTGCCATATGCTCCCCTCTTGTCGCGATGCCTAGTTATTGTCCTGTGAGATGCTCATTGATTGAAGAATGTCATCTCCTGTAATCATTGGTATTCCGTATTTTTCCGCATATGCCCTAGCTCTATCAAGCGACAGCGCGCCATCTCCCTCTGGTTCGAGCATCTCGGCACCAATGGTGCAAGGCACCTGTCCTGCCAGCCTCGCCATGGCAACAGCCAGTTCCGTATGCCCTTGCCTCGAGGAAAGTCCCCCAGGCGACTCCCTGCACAGTGGGATGTGTCCGGGGGTTCTGAATTCCTCTCCAAGAGCATTCATTGCCGTTTCACCGTCTGCTCCCATAAGCTCTCCTGCCAACTCTCCAAACCTCCGGGTGGTGAGGGACCTGTCCCTGTCAGTAATTCCCGTGTAAGTATCTCTGTGATTTAGAGAAAGCGTAAATGCAGATCTGCTGTCATACTGTAGATCATTCGTCACTAGACGGGAAAGTACCGGGTTCTCACTGACTAGAGACTCGTGTGTATGTATGTCCTGAAGCCATGGCAATCCGAACATTTCTCCTATTTCATCTCCTATCGCTAGGAATAGTAGGCCACCACAATCCTTCCTCAATCTCCTCATTATCTCGGGAGTAGCGGCCGTCGCAGGCCATAGAAGGTCCGTTTCCCTCTCTCTGAAGTCAGAGTCGAAAATCATCACCGGCTCCCCTGCAGAGAATGCGGCGATGGCAGCCGCAACGTCGGAGCCCATGGCTCCCGGAGGGGCCATTCATACCCCTTATTTTCGGTCCTAACGTCTGCGAACCGAATCATTCTCAATGGCGAGCATGCACGAAACACCATGGCAGCCAATGGAGAGGCGATTGCCCCTGTCAGGGTCGACTTGGCCGGAGGATGGACTGACGTCCCTCCTTACACTGCAGATTTTGGAGGAGAAGTAGTAAATTTCACCATTAACAAGTATGTAAGGGCCACAATAGACGGCCCCTCTCACATTTTCTCATTTGGGGTTCCATCCGGTTCCGGATTAGGTTCCAGTGGCGCCATGAATGTGGCAAGAGCCGCACTTTCTTCCCCTGACGCCATTCCAGAAGACATTGCCGAGGCCGCATATCAGGCAGAGGCCGAGGCAGGAAATCTGGGCGGGAGGCAGGACCAGTGGGCATCGGCCCTTGGAGGATTCAACCACCTAATTTTCTTCGGTGAAAGAGTAGAGAGTATGCCATTCGAGCCGATGAGGTCATCGAGAACATGGCTCCGAAAGCACTTGGTGTTGGCCAATTCAGGAATCAGCAGGAAATCCGGTGACCTCCACGAGTCTGTATGGTCCAGATACTCCGAGGGTGATGGTGATGTAATCGAGGGCCTGCACACAATACGTTCTGCTGTCAGGAATATGGCCACTGGACTACAGCAGGACAGAAGGGACCTGATTGTTGAATCAATGAAGGAGACTTCTGCAGGAGTTGACATGATTGATGGAGCAATTCACGATCCATTAAGGAAGGTCATTCAACCGCTACTTGACTCTGGAATGGTCTCCTCATGGAAGGCAGTTGGCGCGGGAGGGGGCGGACACGCTGCTCTGATATGTCACCCATCCTGTATCCAAGACGTCCGCAGTGAGCTGATTTCGTCCGATTGGAAACTCATGGACTGGGACTATGACGATGATGGCGTCAAGATAGTGTAGTCCGAACCCATAAACGTGGCCATTCGTCGCCCCACCCATGGTGGGGCGTACAGCAGCAATCGCTTCGGCCCTCGTGATGCTGTTCATCCTGCCTCTCGCCGCATCCACAATTTCCCCAGCTGAATCGGGCAGGGGCGGTCTGGATGCAGACGGCCGTTGGGTCCGCAGCGTCGAGTCCGATCTGCATGCCGAGTGGTGGCTCCACTGGAGCAGGGACAAGGACTCCGATTCCATTGACGATCGCCTAGAGTGGCTATTGCAGCAGCCGGAACAGGTTCAGCAGGACTGGTGGAGGAGGGCGCCTGAGGGGAGTGCTAGGATATTCATTGACTACAACCACCACCCCACTGACGCCGACGTCTCAGCACTAGAGGATCTAGGGATCCAGGTCACGTTTCGTCCGAAATACCTTGACACTGTAACCGCAAGCGCCCCGTTTAGCTCAATAATTTCTGAGAACGGAATACGTTCCCTACCAGGGGTCGTCATGATTGAGGATCTAGGGCTTGCGGAGCCGAACATGCACGAGGCGGTTCCAAACATGGGCGTTGATCAGGTATGGAACGACTTCGGATTTGACGGCACAGGTTCAGTCATCGCTATCCTAGATACTGGAGTGAGGGGCGATCACGAGGGCCTCAACGATATGGACGACGAGCCGTTTACTATGGGCTGTGATCAACCAGATCCCGATCCAACCAATCCGAACCCAATTCCAATTGATTGCGATCCGAAGATTATTGCCTTCTTCGATGCTGTCTTCACGGACTCAGAACAGGACCCCTCGACATCTTACGACTCGGGAACCCACGGGAGTCACGTGGCTGGGATAGCCGCTGGGACCGGAGGCGGCCAAACAGACCCAGCTACGGGACTCAAGTACGTGGGAGCCGCCCCTGGTGCATTCCTGATCAACCTGCTAGCATGCTGTGACGGAGACATCGAGGACGTCATCCAAGGGGCCCAGTGGGCTATCGATAACAAGGACAAATATGGTATCGACATAGTCACATCATCTCTTGGTGAGCAGCAGTTAGAGATACACTTCGACAACGATGGAAGCTCTGCTTGGAGCAGGCAGATGGACTCGGTGGTAGAGGCGGGAATTATTACCACCTTGTCAGCAGGTAATGAGTTCGGGGGGGCAACCTTCGCCGGATGCAACACGATAGACAGTCCCGGAGACGCAAATCTGCCAGTAACAGTGGCGAGCTTGGACAAAGACCTCGGCCTAGCGATTTACAGCAGTCGCGGGTACACATCAGATGGCAGGGTGAAGCCAGACGTCGCGACCATCGGATCGAACATCATGGCTCCCGACGCTGCGACTAGCGACGGCTACACTGGCAAGTCCGGGACTAGCATGGCTACTCCATTGATGGCAGGGATTGCTGCCCTCATGGTCGAGGCAAACCCGGATCTTACCCCAACCGAGTTCAAGGACATCATCTCTGCACACTCAATCGAGAGGGACCTCCAGTTGCTGGATGACCCCGGATTCAATGACTGCAGCATCTTGGAGACTCGACCGGACAACGAGTTCGGATACGGCCAGGCAGATCCACTGGCCTTCGTCGAGGCTGCAGGAAGCATCGACAGATCGCTTAATGTTAGCATGGATGTAGAAACCCTGCAGCAGATAGGAAACGAGTCATACATCTCCGGAACAGCATCAGGAGTGCCACCTGGAACGGGGATTGTCCAGGTTCGAGTGGGAGGCGGAGGATGGAAGGGAGCGGCTGACCTTAGTGGTGACTGGAGCACATGGAGGGTGAAGTTGGACCCTCATTTGGAATCCGGAAACTCCACAATTTACGCTAGGCTAGTTTTCTCCGAAGATAGCATCTCACCTATCGACTCCAGGAGGGTAATACTGATCGATGGGCAACCATCGGGAGCTATGGGTGGCGATCTTACAACTCTAAGCTCAATGGTCTTCATTGTCCCATTCACACTCGTTTCAGCTCTGCTAGTCTTTGTTGTCATCAGAGAAAGGTGGGATAGGAAATTCAAGCGTCAGGGGGATGGGCCTATATTTTCGCTCTCGACTTTCTCAAACTACATTGCTGCCCTGTCTCCTACATTGATTCCGGGGTACGTCAAGTCTTCTAGGGATGCTTGGAATGACGGTAAGTCACTGGTTGAGAACCAGTTCAGGAGGTACATATCCCTCTCTATCCTTTACACTGCACAGGGGCTTCCATCAGGCTTCACAGGCGTGGTTTACCCTGCCTACCTGTACGTGAGTGGTTATGGTCCTGCTGAAGTAGCAACAATGTGGGCGGTAATCGCCCTTCCTTGGACATTCAAGTTCCTTTACGGCCCTATCGTGGATAGCTTACAGGCCCCATCATACGGATTAAGGAGGCCATGGATATTATTCGCGCAAACTGGAATGGTCGTCACTCTAGGCGTCCTTTTGTTCATTCCCGACTTGGCAGCATCCATTCAGACGGTAACCCTCATTCTCTTCGTCCACAACCTGTTCTCATCCCTCCAGGACGTCAGCGTGGATGCCCTAGCTGTGGACATTCTGCAGCCTGATGAGGTCGCCAAGGCCAACGGATTCATGTTCGCAGCGAAGAGGGTTGGAATCATCGCTAGCGGAGCGGGCCTCGGATCATTGGTTGCCCAATTCGGAATCAAGTCAGCGATACTGATCCAACTGCCACTGCTCCTGCTAATCATGGCCCTACCCCTGTTCCTGAGGGAGAGGCCAGGGGACCGTCTATTCCCATGGGAGAAGTACGACTCCAGTGGCACTCCCTTGGCCCCTGAAGGGGAATCGGAGGAGAATGAGGTAACAGTCCCTCCATGGCAAGAGGATGACGGCAAGTTCAGTGCAGCCAAGTGGACTGCGGACAACCTCCGTTCCGAGAATATCTCCGTCCCAGCCACAGTATTGTGGACGTCAATAATCACCCTCCTGATTTCAATGACCCTTTGGATAATGGGAGAGGTAGGCCAAAGCGACAGCCTAATCGACTCCTCCAAGTACTTCGACAAGGGCGGGAAAATAGGCCTGCTGCTGTTCGCCTCGTTACTGCTTCTAGGAAAGCTAGGATTGACTCTTCCTCAGATTCCAAACATGTTTTCAGTTCCAATGCGCATTATGCCCAATGGGCCCAGTACATCACTATCTGATGATGGCGAACGATCCACACTCGACTTCATGGGCGGACCGGCGGAAACCGCGTACAACATCGTGAAGGGATTCTCCCTCAAATCATCATTCTTGCTGATATTCCTATGTCTGCTTACTGAGCTCTACGTATTCGTAGACCCCATAATGGGCGATGTTTTCATCAATAGGGCTGGCTGGACTTCTACAGAATATGTCAAGCTGATGGGGGGATGGGTAATCGTCTTCACGATTTGCGGCCAGTTACTTGGTGGATTCCTGGGTGACAAATACGGAATTAGGGAAGTCGCCATGGTTGGGTGGATCTTAGCTGCGATTACCAACTCAGGATTAGCAATGATAGAGCCATGGTGGTCCAACACGACTCTGATGACCGCCTATCTGTGCCTCAGGGCATTCCTCTTTGGAATAGCTTGGATCAGTGTAATCTCGATATGCATGAGACTGACTTACAGCAAGGCAGGAGGGACTCAGTTCACTGCTTACATGTCGATGTTCAACTTGTCAGGCGTCATCACCCTCCTACTGACCGGCGAGTTACTGCTCTACATTGACTACATATCGGCACTTTACTTAGGAGGGGCACTGACCCTAGTCACAGTAGTGCTTCTGGTGTTCATTGATCCAGAGGAGTGCGATAGGGTGCTGGAGGGCAGGTTAGGAGATCAGGAAGGTGATGAGCAAGTTCTGGACGCAGAACTTGGTGAAACCGCATGGTGGGAAGGTGATGAGCCTGGACCAGTCAATGCTTGAACACCTTAGGTCCGCTGATACGGACTTCATCTTCTTCAGCCAGACAATATGCCCGTATTGTGTCAGGGCATCTAGGACTCTGGAAGCCAAGGGGCTCACATTTACCGAGGTCAACCTAGACCACTACGAGGGCCTTAGGGGGGAAGTTGTCCAAGAAACAGGGCATCGTACAGTGCCGGTGGTTTTCGATATCAGGGGCGACACTCCTGTCTTCGTAGGTGGCTCGGACCACCTCCTTGACTACCTTTGAGATGAGTCCGCCATCCCCTGTATGGCAACCTTCAACTCTTCCAACTGGTTTAGGTTCACCATATGCCCCTTGTCATGCTCAAGCCTAGTGACATGCCATCCCGCACCCTCGAAGATGTCAGCATGATGCCGCGCGATATCAATCGGCACTAGATGGTCGCCCGTTCCGTGCATCCATGCTACGGGCCGTGGCTGGAGGAAGGGGATACGGTCTCTGAGGGCATCCCCCCTCACTGTTTTGGTCCCAATCAGAACCAAGCCAACTATCCTGTCCTGTGACTCGGTCTCAAGCAGGGCGGATGCCATGGCGCCCCCCTGTGAGAAGCCTCCGATGATTATGGGGCCCTCTGGGAGGCACTCCAGGATATACGAGAGAGAATCGTCCACCTGTTCCTGGGAAGCGCCATCAAGGGGGAGTGTGGGATCCTCTGCTCTGAGCCACCATGCATAGCCACCCTTAGTGGGGTGCTTTGTGGTGGCCTGTGGGCAAACCACTGACCACCCATCGGGAACAAGGCTCTCCGCCAGCGGACGCATCATCTCGGAGGTCCCGGTCATCCCATGCATCATTACGAGCGACCCTCCACCCATGGGGTCACCTCACAGGCTCCACGACTGGGTAATTCCACCAGCGAAGATCAGTCTGAGGTAACTGTCCCCCGTGAAGGTAGCAGTAAGGGTGTACTCCTCGGATGGGTAGGGAATGGTTCCCAACGTCCCACTCTCGCTCGCCCCGGGCCCCCAGACTCTCTCTAGGGCGGAAATCGAGCCATGGTCTCTGAGGGTCAGGGTGATGCTCGAGCCACCGCTGCCACACGCGGCATCCAGGAAGTAGATCATCTCGTTCCACTCGCCATCATTGGGGTGGTCGCTAACGAAAAATGAGTCCTCGAACTCAAAATCCGGCCCTGATTCATCCCAGGTGTTGGAGTACAGGTCGCCCCCGCGAACAAAGTAGACATCGCCCGAATGAGAACTCCCATCGTCCGCGAGCATCATCCTAAGCTGAACCACTCCCGATGAGTCGGTCCAGATGAAGGACGAGAAGAACTTTGATGTCGAGTCGTAAACGTATTCGAGAGTAGAGCCATCAGAGGTTGTTGCTTCCATAACAGCCACGCCACCAGAGACCGAGCGGACACTAGCAGACCACTCTGTGGAGAATAGGGTGAAGTCCCAACTCGCCCCTTCACTGAGTGGGAAGTCTAGGACCGGCTGAGGCACCCCATTCTCGAACGCAGAGAGATTCTCGTGAGTTATTCTGCCTAGGAATGGGTTGTGGTTCAGGACAGCGTGTCTCCTTGCCTCTCCGATGCTGGAGATGGCCAGCATGTAGGCCGTACCACCCTCCTCAGTATCTGAAGCGACTACCAGTCTCGCGGTGTCGTCGCTGTAGTCGGGGGTCGAAAAGGTGTACAACCACCAGTCGCCAACATCCCAAGTTGGCGAGTCTACCGGGCTGTCATCCGTAGTTCCGCCCGAGTTCCCTGTCTCAATGCAACCAGGGAGCGTGCAAGCGAGAAGTATGAAGGACATGCTCAAGGCGACAGTGCTCCGCATGAGCCTCCGTCGAGGCACACAGTCAAGAGACTGACGCACAATGGGCCTGAACTCAAAGAAGTCCAGCAATGACAACCGATACGATCGACATCAGCTTGATCAGGATGTTCAGAGATGGTCCGCTGGTGTCCTTGAAAGGATCTCCAATGGTGTCTCCGACGACTGCTGCCGAGTGAGCGTCATCTCCCTTTTCAGCCCCAGATATCTCGCCTTGCTCGATGGCCTTCTTTGCGTTGTCCCATGCTCCTCCAGCGTTAGCCATGAAGAGTGCCATGAGGACCCCAGTAGCAGTGGCTCCAGCTAGGGTTCCCCCGAGTGCCGCGGGCCCTAGGGCCAAACCGATGATAACTGGGCTCGATATTGCTACTAGTCCTGGCATGACCATCTCTCGCAGAGCGGCCTGTGTCGAAATGTCGACGCACGTGGCGCTGTCGGGCTCTACACCCTCTCTTCCCTCCAGGAGGCCGTCTATTTCCCTGAATTGCCGGCGGATTTCCACAATCATCGCTTCAGCGGCCCGACCAACAGACTTCATTGTCATTGCAGCTACCACGAATGGAAGCGCACCACCGATTAGGAGTCCAATCACTACTTCTGGGTTAGTGAGGGAGAGGGCTGCAGCATCTAGGCCAGCGCTCGTCTTGTAGGCTGCAAACAGTGCCAGAGCAGTAAGGGCCGCACTTCCGATAGCGAAACCCTTCCCTATGGCAGCAGTGGTGTTGCCTATCGAGTCAAGGCCATCAGTGATATCTCGAACTTCCTTGCCCAGTCCTGACATCTCAGCGATTCCTCCTGCGTTGTCGGCCACGGGCCCGTAGGCATCCACAGTCATGGTCACGCCAACAGTTCCCAGCATTCCCATTGCAGCCATTGCGATTCCGTATAGGCCAGCGTCACCGCCGCCCATCACGTCATTCGCACCGTATATTCCAGCAGCCATGAGGAGAACCGGTATCAATACCGATTCCATTCCAACTGCAAGACCAGCTATTGCATTAGTCGCGCTCCCGGTCTTGGAAGCCTCCCCAATGTAGGGGATCGCCTTGACTTGGAATCCGAATACAGGCTCAATGCCAGTGTAGTACTCGGTAACTAGACCAATCAGTATGCCAACGAGGCTGCCAATAGCGACTGCCCAGATAACTGTCTGATCTAGCCCTAGCTCGCCTAGGGCGAAGTACCCACCAGCGATGAATAGGCCCGCACCGATGAAAGTGGTGTTCCTGAGGGCTGCACCAGCGTCCATGTTCTTCATCGCTGAGATCGAGAACACGCCGATAATGGAAGCCACGTAACCGACAATGGCCAGTGCGATTGGAATCATCAGGTAGTCAGACCCCAACTCAGCACTCGCCGCGGCGATTACCATTGCTGCTATGATTGAGCCGACGAACGACTCGAAGATGTCAGCGCCCATGCCGGCCACGTCACCGACGTTGTCACCGACGTTGTCAGCGATGACACCTGGATTTCGAGGATCGTCCTCGGGGATTCCTGCTTCGACCTTCCCAACTAGATCTGCTCCCACATCAGCAGCCTTGGTGTAGATTCCACCACCCACACGGGCGAAGAGTGCGATGGACGATGCACCCATTCCGAATCCTGCGATGTTGCTTACGGAGAGGAACTCAGTTTCTGTGAAGTAGTACATCAGTGAGATTCCGAAAAGCCCCAGTCCTCCGACTGCTAGGCCCATAACGGCCCCACCGTTGTATGAAGTGGTAAGTGCAGCAGCCTGACCTCCGCTAGCTGCAGCTTGTGCGGTTCGGCCGTTCGCGCTTGTTGCCGAGCGCATACCGCTGAATCCAGCAGCAGCACTGCAAAGAGCACCAATGACGAATGCAACCGTGGTTTCCATCCCAAGGTCGTCATTGTAGTTTCCACCAACGAACAGCAGCGCTGCTACGACGGCTATGAATACGGACAGCATCCTGTACTCAGCCATCATGAAGGCCATAGCCCCATCCTGGATCCGCTCAGTGATTTTTGCTACTGTCTTGTTCTCAATCTCAATCGAGTCTACCTTTCTATAGAGCATGAATGCGACGACAAGGCCGAAAAGCCCTGCCATCATTCCATACATTCCTAGTTGTTCTCCGTCCATAATATCAACCTGTTTCGGCCCGCGGACAAAAGTCCCACTTATAATTCAAGTCATAGAAACCGCCCTAAGGGGCGACCTACCTTCGATGGTTCAATACCACGTTCCCGAAAGCCTCGAGTACGCCAGCTCCATCATGTTCCCTTCGGAAGGCCAACATTTCCTCTTCGCTAATGTGCCCCCATCCGAAAGAGCGCTCGATCCTGTCTTTGGCGGCCTCAGGGTGGAATTGTAACCCCCATGCCGGCAATTTCTTGCCGTCTTCCCCAATCACCCTCACTGCAGTGACTGCATTGTGCTCGGCAGAACCAAGCAACTCGCAACACTCTGGGATTGTGATGACATGGTCCTGGTGAGAGTAGAGGACCACCGGCCCATCAGCCCTTTCCTTCCTCAATACAAACAACTCGTCTTCCATTCCTGCCTCATTTAGGGACAAGTCCCAAACACCGCTAGACATGGTTTCTGCTCTTGTCACTTCTGAACCAAGAGATTTGCACAGCAACTGGTGCCCAAAGCAAATTCCCAATGTGGGGGTTCCCGAATTGGAGGCCACTCTCATTAGCGATGCCGAGCAATTCATCCATTCCTCCCACATGGTCACGTTCCTGCGAGATCCAGAGCACACCACTGCATCAACGTCAACCCTCTCGAGCCATTTGCTCATTTCTTCATCACTTATTTCCATCGGGAGTGCAATTCTTGAGAAACTGGCCAAGTTTCCATTCATGCTGACTTCACAGTTCTCCCAGAAGCCATAGTCATGATCCCAGTGAGGGACGTCATTCTCCGTCAGAAATACAACTCCCTCCTTAGCCGCCCTCCTGCCCGAATCAGCAGACTGCATCTGTGGCGTTACAAGGAGAACTTCTACATCCCCATGTCTGGCAATGGGGCTGACAACCTCCTGGTTACCCCCGTGCCCAAACTCCGATCTTTCCACGAGTAGATCGAGAATGAGGACCCTGAATGCGCCGCCCATGCAGGTCGGAAGGGGCGATTGTTTGAAAGCCCCCCGCATGCACAGGGGCTTGAGGGCGGCATCATGGTGGACAAGCAAGTCATTCTCGACTCCGTCGGGCCGGTTCAGGCGGTATTGGATGCTCATGATGGAGTTGTCAATGTCATCGATACCACAGACGGAATCATCTCCATATCCCTGGAGGGAGGTTGCACGGGCTGCAGTGCCACACCCATGACTGCCATGCAGATTTACTACTCTCTAATGAAATTGGAAGACGTGAATGACGTTATTTTCGTCAATGGGGAACTTCCTGCATACATGAGGGCATTCATTGACGACAAGATAGGGGGAGAGGGAACGCAGTAACTACTCCTCTTCACGCCTCATCTTCCTTATCTTGTGCGGATTTGTCTCTCCTTGAACATCCTTGCCTTTCAGGTTGAGCGTGGCGGCAATAGCCACGATTACGGCTACCAGGGCCATGGGCAGGGCCATTGAACCAGATCCCCATAGCTCCCCCCCCATTGAATTCAGAATAATCAGCATTATCGCGGATGTAATGCAAAGAGTGGCTATTGCTCTTTGAGCAGCCACCTCTCCGCCCTCGCTTCTCGCGAAGGTCCCGATTGACATCCAAAGAAGGGTGGCCACACCGCAGAAGCTTACCGAGGCGGTCTCCAGAATTCCAACAACCTCGAGGGCCATGCCCCCTCCAGAGGGCATCCACTTGAGAGGATTGGGTTGGATTTACTCATATTGGAACTGACGAAACTTCATCTTGTAGTCCAATCAGGAAGCGTCATGGGAGTGATGCGCGGGCTCATACTCGCCGCAGTCGCGTTTCTACCGGGGGTTTTCTTGGGCCTACTGGCATATATTGTGATGGGCGGCGAGACGAACTCCACTAATTCATCGGATTTCATGTTCCTGCCTTGCTACGGAGTACCCCTTCTTTTCATCGGCGCCGCATTTGTCCTAGGGATGAGGGAAGACGCGGAGGTCGAGTGATGAAGCGGTCGGAAAAGGCCGCACTAATCGGTGAAATGCTAGATGAGATGTACCCAGAGACCCCAATCCCCCTCGACCATGTTGACCCATACACGCTCCTAGTTGCGGTGATGCTTTCTGCTCAGACGACTGACAAGAAGGTAAACGAGGTTACTCCCGGACTTTTCTCAGCCGCCAGCACTCCACAGGAAATGATGAAACTAGATGTCGAGGATATTCACCAACTAATTCGGCAGATAGGGCTCGCCCCAACAAAGGCGCGAAACCTCAGCAGGATGGCCCAACAAATCGTTGAGGGAGGAGGGGAAGTAATCCCCGACTGGGATTTTCTGGAATCTCTTGCAGGAGTTGGTCACAAAACCGCCAGTGTGGTGATGTCACAGGCTTTCGGACAACCTGCCTTTCCGGTAGACACTCACATTCACCGCCTCGCCTCAAGATGGGGGCTTTCTGATGGAAGGAGCGTAGAAAAGACGGAGAGGGATCTGAAGGCCGTATTTCCCAAGGAAACCTGGAATCGGAGGCACTTGCAGATTATCTACTTCGGAAGGGAGCATTGTCCAGCTAGGAGACACGATCTTTTTCTCTGTCCAATATGTTCGTGGGCGTCAACAAAGAAGAGGAAGAGGGAGGAGAGGGAAAGATGGTGAAGGAGGTATTCCGGGGGAGGATATTGTCTTCTTCATTTGAGAGTGGAGATCGGATAGTGATAGGAGACTGGGAAGAGTCCCCATTGGGGAGTTTCACCAATGTCATGTGGGCTGATTCAGATGGCAATAGGACCCTACTCTCACCTTCCACTGAACATTCTGAATACGTATCATCACTCTACTCATTCGAAGATGTCAAAGTGGTCCCAGTTTCAGTGGAGAGGGGTTCTCGGACAATATCTGTGAATGCCGATGAACTAACCGTTTCAATGTCATGGGGCCCATCATTCCCATTGCTGTTTCCCCGTCCACTGTGGTTTATCTCGACAGTTGAGAACTTCTTCGCGAGGGTAATATTCGGAACGAGAACCCATGGATTTGCCAATGATGGTAGTGAGGAATGGTACTCCGTACGCAAGATCGCGTGGCTGAATGGAGCGACAGCAACGGTATCTGGAGACGAGGCCGGAAAAATGTCGAGACGAGACAACTCTGCGTGTTTTGGATTTAGTGAGCCCCCAGCGAGGCCGGCAGCCATCACACTATCTTCAATAATCGAGAAGTAAAGGTCTTCATGAGAGCCCCTCTCGGGAAAATTATGACAGAACCTGTAACTCTCTCTGTAGGGGATGAAGCACCAGATTTTGAAGCGACTCTAACTGATGGCTCAACAGCTAGCCTTTCCGGAATACTTTCCTCTGGCAGAGGGGTAATTCTGTACTTTTATCCAAGAGACAATACTCCTGGGTGCACTGTCCAGGCGTGTGATTTCAGAGACAACTTCGAGAAGCTGGATGAAAACAAGTGGGTTGTACTGGGTGTCTCCACCGATTCTGCTTCCTCGCATGAGAAGTTCATCTCAAAACACGAACTTCCATTCGATCTTATCGTAGACGAGGATGCAGAGCTGCATCAGGCATACGGTACTTGGAGGGAGAAGAACATGTATGGTAAGACGTACATGGGCACTCTCAGGTCAACTTTCGCTATTGGCGTGGACGGCAAAATAGTTTGGGCCGGATACAAAGTAAGGACGAAGGGCCATGTTGAGAATCTCATGGAAGAGTTGGGGATGGTGTGAGAGGTGGATAAAGAAGAACGCCGGGATTTGGTCATTCTCTTTCTGAGGCGGTGCGTGAAATACGCTGATGAGTCAATCCGCAGAAAGAAACAGAGGGGCGAAAGTGAGGACGTCATTTCGAAATGGTCGGCCTATCGAGATTTCACTGCACACGCCGTCGAAGAAGTCACATCAGGTGACCTCGACTCATGGTTGGAAGACGGCCCTGTCTCGTATGATCCGGAAAACTAGGATTCTGTGAGCTGGTCCATACCGCCCAGCCCCAGTTCGTGTTTGCTCTTGTCGACTCTCATCCCTGCCCCCGGGACCATCAGTAGGGTGTCGTTGTCATTGATGGCGAATACCGGGAGCCTTAGCCTGCTCGCCATCTCCTGTACCCTCCTTTTGCACACGTCCCGTTGACTGGGCATGTGGACGAGAGAGCCCAAGTCAACGAGTATCATGTTCCCCCCTGCAAGAACGTCCGACATCCCCTCCGTGTGGAGCCGGTGGAGGGTGTCCGGCTTGAGGTAGACCACTTGCCTTTGAGCCTCGGGAGTCATTCTTCTTGTCCTGTCCGACCAGCCCTGCTCATCCAGATAGTGGAAGATGTCCTCAGCCTGAGGTTCAGGGTCAACTGTCGCCCTCTTCTTAGCAATTCCAGACCCACTGACCTTTGACGGATCAGGCAATCCAAGTAGGCGGAATAGGTTGGCCATGATAGTGCCGGCAACTAATCATCAAAGAGTGCTTCGATGTCTTCGTCGTCCAGAGCCTCTTCTACGGACACCGCGACAACCTCCGAATCTGGCTCTTCGACAATATCTTCCTCGATCTTTTCGCCTGTCAACTCCTCGAAGGCCTCTGCAACCCCCTCACCAGCGAACCTATCGCCATCTGCCTCGGGTTCTGATGTGACTTCTGCGACAGGATCTACCATTGTTTCCGAGGGCTGAACTTCCTCGGACAGCCCCTCCTTCCTGCTGAATGGGTCATACTGCGGATTGTCAAAGGCATCGTCCATGGACACCCTCCTCCTGCCAACAGTCGAATCAGTACCCACGCGAGGGTGCGCCTTGGGGCTTCTTCGTTGCAGGACCACGGCCGCCCCAATCACGACAATCAGAACGAATGCTAGGATTATCCCGTAGTCAGCGATGAATTCGCCCATACTGAAGGGTGCTTCAAGAATAACCACTGTCAGAGTCACGGAGGCCCCTCCCGACTCATCTACTGCTGTCATTTTCACGGTTCTTGAGCCATATCCATTGAACGTCCACTCAATCCATTGCCCTTGGATGTCTATGTCATTCTCGGGATCTCCGTCACCATCGCTGTCTACTGTGGTGTCCATGTCCCAGTTGTACACCATGTTCGCCATATCGTGCGCAGAATCAGTCGTTCCGTTAGCCGTAAAGAAGAGAACATCCCCTTCTGGAACATCAAAGAAGGCACTGGAGTCGGCCTTCGGTACTGGCTTCACATTCCTGATGTCCAGGGGAATATCTACGGATGCCGTGGCCCCGTCGTCATCAGTAACGTGGAAGATGATCATCTGTGGTGCAGTAGTAGCATCTGGCCACGACTGGGACAGGTGATCAGATTCGACGTCGCAGTCATCAGATGACGTCCCCTCCCCATCCGAGTTGGACAGGGGATCTAGATCGAAGCACCTTGTAAGTGTGAGCATGTCGCCGCTCGTATCAGTAATTTGAACCAGGATGTCAACGACTGAGTCTTCAGCAGCAGGCAGTGGGGGCGACAGTGGTGAAATTGTAGGTTCTATGTTCATCACCTCTATCGGGACGATAAGAGACTCTGTGCTGTCACCATCGTTGTCAACAACCTGTAGGGTTGCTAGGTGCATCCCAGATGTATGGTAGATGTACTCCATGGTGCTCTTTCTACCTGTGAATTCCATGACAATGTCCGGATTGTCCTCTGCATCAGGTGACCAGTAGTGCACAAGTGTGTCCATGTCATTCTCAGAATCATCGGCCCAACCTTCGAATCTTAGCGAATCACCTTCGTTTACGATGAAAACTCCTCTGCTATCGGCGACTAGTCTGTTATCTCCCATCCATATCTCTGATCTGGGATTTGTTGGAGCTATGTTCCTTACCTCTATTGTCTTGGTTGCTGAAACAACTGCGCCATCATCGTCCATCACTTCGACCTCCGCGGTGTATTCCCCTTCGGAAGTGGGGGTGACAGTGCAATAAATCCCCACTTGCCCCTCATCGCAGGGCTGTTTCCAAAGTATGTCGACAGGTGCTGAAGGATTCTGTGTGTCTAGGTCACTTACGTCCTCGACATTGAATTCTATCGGTGAGAGGACCGGTGTCCATTCGTATTCCGAACCAACACTAACTTGCGGATCGCGATTGAGTATCGTCACGACCGACTCACTCGAACTCTGATCATTCTCGTCGTCAGTGATTACCAGCCTAACTGTGAAGGTCCCATCATCGTCCCATGAATACTCATGCGTGCAGTCATCTTCAGTCACGGATATCAAAGAGCCCTCGAGCGTCTCCACGATGAATTCGCAGGTCAAATCCCCTCCATCGGGATCGTAGGAAGACAGGCCATTGAAGCTCACCTGGTCCAAGGTCAGTGATTCAGTTGGAATGCTCAGGCTAGCTGTGGGGGCCCTGCCGATGAAGAGGGAAAATGATCCCTGATTGTTGCTCCGGTTGCCGTCATTTGCAATATCCTCGTCAGGGTCGACGGTGAAAGAGAGAGACACGTCACCTATCGGTTGAGACTGGGGCACCGTCCAAGCAACCTCCATTCTCGACTGACCAAGGCTAGGGAGTGAAGGGACGGAAACAGTCGAAGTTGTTCCATCGGGCGCCTCAACCGACAACGTAGTGGCCGGGGAGCTAGTGATTCCCCTGTTCTGAACTGGAATGCTGAATGTGAGCATGTCCCCAAGAATGGCGTTGAAGCCTACGACACTATCGAGAGTTGTAGTCTGATTGTCCCTGGTCCGCTCCACCGTTACCCCCTCGGAACGTGCCACTAGGTCAATAGAGTAAGTATTGGGGTCTATTGTAATCGTAGTACCTCCTATGATCTTCTGATTGGGAATCCAAACTAGGACGCCGTGGCTTCCCGTGTCTGATCCGCCGATTGAGTCATCGGGTTCGCTCCCTGAGTTGAACGAAATTTCCGATGAACCAGTGGATCCAGTTGTGAATGACCTGATGTCCTCATCTATTCCATATCTGAACTCTATGGCCTGTCCAGAAACTACCTGGCCGTTCTGAGTGATATTGGCGAATGCGGATTGTTCCATGTCAAGTGGTGAAAGCGGATACTCCAACTCTACCGAAATTTGCTTGCTTCTGGGCGCCGCTTGGTACATCACCAACTCATGATTCGCCAGGAATCCAACGCTTTGAGTGAATGACGAGTAAACGTCCCCCCTTACGGACGGGCAAAACCACCGATATCCAGTCGGATCTCCGTTCGAGTCGTAGTTTGTGATGTTGAACGATTGCTGACAAGAAGCATAACTGACGCCCGGAGCACCCCTACTGACGACCTCCCACCTAGAGGACTCGTGTGAGGACTCGTCAGCGGGAATATCCACGTAGTCGCTCTCACCTGTGTACTGGGTGTCTTGGTAGTAATCTGTTGACCATTCGTCCCCTACACTCAGAGGGAAGTCGTAGCCTTCGGTGGGAGGGGAGAATGTTTGGGAAATCACGAGGTCCGCGACATCTATGTTAACTGTCCACCAAAGTATTTGATACTCGAAGTCTATGTCTATGGTCGCCTCTTGGCTCACGATAGCAAGATCCGAGGCCCTGACTATCTCAGTAGTGTCAATTTCCACAACCAGGTCACCATCGTTGCCATCGAGCTCTATGTCCTCTGCCTCGTATGTTCCATCAGAATGGGCTTCGTACACCAGTGTGGATCGGTTGTCTACCGTCGTTACGTAGATGTCATCTATGTTCTTGACGAGGGAACCATCTAGGAAGTCCACCGTTGTACTGACTCCAGAGGTTGCGATGAAGTCTCTCACATCCAATTCGCCATCGTATGTCCACCTGTCATTAATCCTCCAGGTTGGGAGGTCGACGATTCCTGTGTTTCTAGAAGTGAATTGTGACTCGTCATCATCCCTCAATGCCTCTTGTTCGTGGTCTACGAGTAGTATACAGTACTGGGAAGAGAGAAGAATCGCCAGTCCAACAGCTATCGCCCGTGCGTCGCGCATAACGTCCTCTGGACGTAACGTCCAAATCAATGTGTCTAACCTTACATTGCCCGATAGTCTGGTAGGTCCGCCAACTCGTCCTGGATAAACTGGACCGCCTCAAGGATCTCATCCTTGTGCCTAGCACCGGTAATTACCATCTTTCCGCTTCCGAAAATCAGGCAAACCACCTTGGGGTAGTCGAGCCTGTATATCAGGCCAGGGAACTGTTCTGGCTCATACTCGACTTTATCGAATGGAAGGTGAAATGTTAGGTTGTTCAGATTCAGCCTTCTTGGAAGTGCGGCCAGTGGCTCTCCTTGCCTTATCCCCCTGATTCTTTCATCCTCATTCTCTACTTCTTCGTCAGTAGCGGCCCTAATTCCACCGCCATCAGCGTCAATCACCTTAGTGTTGATGTCATCCATCTTAGCAACGCCATCGTAGTCCTCTGGGAAGAATAGTGAGTATGTTGCAACCATGTTCTGAACTTCTATCTCTACATCCTTAAGGTCCCAAGTTGTGATTCCAGCGGCCCTCAGGTCACCTATCATCCTCTCAATACCTGTCTCAATGTTGGACTGGTTCTTTCCACCTGTGCAAACAGCACGACCAGATCTAAACATGAGTATCGCGAGCTTCGGGTCAACCACTCTGTAGACCACACCAGGGAACTGTTCTGGTTCATACTCGCAATTGAGCTGGATTGCAATATCTGGCAGGTCCAACTCCTCGGCAACTCTTGTCGATGCTACGACATTCACAACTGTAAGACGCTCCTCGTCACTAAGCATGGGCCGCCCACTTATATTCTGCTTATAAAGAATAGTTGTGCCTAGAGACGTCCCGAAACCCGATTTGCCTAGATTTTCTGGATTATTCTGGCTCCCTCGGCCCCCAGTCTGGAAATCAGGGGCTTTCCACCAGCGATCTCTATTGCCTCGGCAACTCTGCGAGGCTCTCTAGTTAGGGCGACCATACAACCGCCCCCTCCGGCTCCTGTTAGCTTGGCCCCAAGTGAGTGTGGTCTCGCGGCAGCGATTAGGCGTTCAAGCTCCGGGCTACTGACTTGCAGTGACCTCAACCTCTCGTGGCATGCATTCATTGCGATTCCAACGGCTTCTAGATTTCCAGCAGATAGGGCCGCCAATCCTGCATTGGTGATATTCCCAATTGCTTCCATGTCCGCTGCCTTGGATGGATCTTCCTCCAAGAGGCTCGCTACACCGGCTACCATTTTCCCGGTAGGGGAGCCAATGCCAGTGAAACCCAATACTATCCAAGCATCTATGTCCTTTGGAATCACTGTTTTACTTACTGACCACGTCCTCTCTCCCTCGGGCGTCTCAAGCGTAGCATCAAAAACATGTTCGGTCCCATCTACTAATTCTCCCGACACCACCACGCACCCACCGAGAGCACTAGTGGCCGTGTCGGTTGGACTCGCCCTGCCTTTCTGTGCGACGGCTTCTGCAGAGTGCCCCATTTTAGCAAGTCCGATTCTGTCCAAGCCCTCATTTGGACTCAGGTGAAATTGGAGTGCGGCACCCATCGCATTAGAAATTGCCGCGGACGAACCAAGTCCTGCCGCTGAGAATAAACCGCTCTTTATGTCTATATCAAGAGGTCTTCCATTGTAACCAAAAATATCCCTGATTATGTGGGTAATGTGTGGGTGCCGAATAGGCTCAAAATCCGTGCCCTCAATGGTCCACTTGCTGGACTCACTGATTGAAACCTCAACACCCGCATCTATCGCGACAGCTACAGCGGGGTATCCATAGACTACTGCATGCTCCCCAAAGAGAATGCATTTTCCCGGAGCGAAGGCACGCGCCATGCCTCTCGCTGTGGTACGCGGGAAATGAGGGTTGGGTTCCAAATACAATCGGTTGCTTCAAGGACACGTCACTACTCCAGAGGCCAGAGAAAAGGACGTTGCGAGGTTTTCACATGGAACATCCCCTTCTACAATCCTACGGGGCATTCGAGGGTTGGCATATCCTGCTGTTTATTGGCTCCATCTCCATTGGTTTCTTCACATATCAAGTTCAGAAAGCAGTACGTCTTGTAATGATCGGGTCTTCCGACGACAGATTCGACTCATGGGGGACAAGGATCAGCGAATTCCTCTCTGGATGGCTAGGCCAGAAGAAAGTACTGAGGGACAGGGTCGCAGGCACAATGCACGTTCTGATGTTTTGGGGCTTCCTCATGTTAGCTTCCGACATGTTCGACCTGGCAACGGCAAACGCGTTCTCTGAGCATGTTCTTCCACAATTCCTCAATGGCCCGTGGAATGGCATGGTTGAACTCGGCTACACCATGGCACTCATAGGATGCTCAGCCGCACTGATCCGTAGAGTTGTATTTACTCCTGAGAAGTTGAAAGGAAAATCACAGCTAGAGGGCAACGTTATTCTCCTGCTAATTTTAACAATCACCACTACTTCATTTGTAGTTGAATCATATGAGGACCCCTCTCCATTTTGGGAGCCATTTGGGCATATGTTTGCAGAAATGGAACTTTCAGATGGGATTGTAGTTGCCGCATATTGGGCCCACATGGTCGCAATCTCCGTGTTTCTATTCCTTATTCCGGTCTCGAAGCATATGCACCTTGTAATGGCAGTCCCCAACGTTTTCTTCCATGATATCGAGCCTCCGGGAAAGATGAGGCCATTAGCCATCGGTGAAGACGGCAATGCAGTTCCATTGGAGGACTTGGATATAGACTCGTTCGGAGTCAGCTCCTACACCCAGTATACATGGAGGCAACTCATTGATGGTTGGTCATGCACCTCCTGCGCTAGATGCCAGGACGTTTGTCCAGCGTACGCTTCAGGAAAGTCGCTGAACCCCATGCAAGTAATACATGATGTCAGGAACTATGCAAACGAGCACGCCCCTATTCTTCTCTCCGGGGAGCAGCCCTCGGAGACTATGATGACTAGGATTTCGGAGGACGCCGTATGGGCATGCACAACTTGCAATGCGTGCGTAGACGTATGCCCACTTTACATCGAGCATGTCCCAAAACTAACAGATCTAAGAAGGAACGCGATGATGGAGACCATGGAATACCCGGACGTTCTGAATACTGCGATGGGCAATATTGAGTCTGCATCAAACCCCTATGGATTCGGCGCACACGAGAGGGCCGATTGGGCTGCCGATCTAGACGTCAAAGTGGGAGAGCCAGCGGAGTACATCTACTTCGTTGGGTGCGCAGGAAGCTTCGATGAGAGGAATCAGAAGGTCGCAAGGTCGACAATATCCCTTCTGAAGGAAGCAGGCTTGGATGTTGGAATATTGGGCATGCAAGAGGGATGCTCCGGAGACCCCGCTCGGAGGGCAGGGAATGAATACCTATTCCAGATGTTGGCCGAAACCAACATGACGACCTTCCAGGAGCTAGGCGTCAAGAGGATAGTGGCCTCATGCCCACACTGTTTCCATACTCTTGGTAAGGAGTATGGGGACTTCGGCGGCGAAGAACTCGAGGTATTCCACCATTCGGAAATCATCGCTAAGCTTCAGGAAGAGGGAAAACTCCCAGATGCAGAGAAGAATGGCCGAAGCGTGACTTTCCACGATCCGTGCTATCTGGGAAGGATGGGTGGTATCGTAGACGAGCCAAGATCCGTGATCGGAGGGGTTGATACGGAACCCGAGAGACATGGCAAGTCATCCTTCTGCTGTGGGGCAGGGGGTGCCCAGATGTGGATGGAGGAAGACGCGGATAAGAGGGTCAACGAAATCAGGGCCGCTGAATTGGCAGAGACTGGCTGTGACACCGTCGCCGTCGGGTGCCCATTCTGCTCGGTCATGGTAAAGGACGGACTGGATGCAGTGGGGGCAGAGATGGAAGTCCTCGACGTAGCAGAATTGCTTTGGGAACAAATCGTAGCCAAGGATAAAGAAATTCATGACAACTCTACGAATAGGACTGGAAAGGCCAGGATATGGAAATCTTCTATCTCTGGCTTAGTTTGAAGTATCTCATTTCGCTTCGCTGAAAAACCATAGAGAGGGTCATAAGCGAGAACTTCTGGCCAAGGACATGGATGACACGTTCACTTTCTTCGGCATGACAGTGCCAAATCTAGCTAAAGCCGCTGGTGGAATCTTGGTTCTATGGGGTCTCGTTGCCTACTTCATGCAGAGCGCGGACCCGCCATCTGTAACTGCAATGATCCCTGCCTTTCTTGGGGCCCCTCTGCTTCTCTTGGGAATTATGGCCGAAAGAAACGAGGCAAACCTGCACCATTACATGCACGCAGCGATGGTTTTCGCCCTATTGATGGTACTGGGTGGAGCTCAGGGACTCATCGACATAGAGGGCAAGTCCGGCCTTGCAGTAGGCTCACATCTCATACTGGTCGTGATGGGATCCATTTTCATGACTGCTGGGATAATGTCTTTCAGGCATGCTCGGAAACTCCGGGAATCATCAGGTGTTTGAGTGCGTCCAGTAATAGGAATCACCTGTTTCATGTGTGATACCCAATATGGGAACTGGCAGAGGCATGCAGCAATATTGCCATCTGCATATGTATCAGTGGTAGCCAGGGTCGGAGGAACTCCAATGATCATCCCCCCCTCGGGGGATATGTCAAACCTACTGGGAAGCATCGATGGTCTCATCGTCTCCGGGGGGCCAGATGTATCTCCCTCCAGATATGGACAAGAGCCCGGGCCGATGACAAAGGAGTTCTACCCCGAACAGGATGAAACTGAGATTGGCTTGATTACTTCGGCTCTGGAAATGGATATGCCAATTCTAGGCGTTTGCAGAGGCATGCAGATCCTTAGCATAGCCCACGGTGGCTCACTCTACCAACACCTCGACGATACACCCGGACATGAGGGGCATGGGGGTTATGATGGAGTTTCTACCGAACATGATGTCATCGTCGAAAAGGACACAATTCTAGCTGGCCTAATGGGAACTTCATTCACAGTCGACTCGGCACATCACCAGGGGGTCTCGGACCCTGGCTCCCTTACCGTTTCTGCTATCGCTGAACATGATGGACTAATAGAGGCCGTCGAGAGAAGCGACAAGAAGTTCTGCCTAGGAGTTCAGTGGCATCCCGAACGCAAGGGACACGACTTACTGTTCGCTGCGCTGGTTGAAGCAGCGAGGGGTTGATGACGGATAGGCCCAGCAGAAAGGCCGATGGCACTCAGGGTCTACGACACCCGTTCACGCACAAAACGTGAACTAATTCCATTGGTCGAGGGCCAAATTGGCATGTATGCATGTGGAATCACGCCGTACTCGCCTAGCCACATCGGGCACGCGAGACAGGCCATAGCATTCGACATAATTGTCAGGTGGCTCCGCAAAAGCGGCTTCCAAGTCAACTATATCGCCAACTTCACGGACATAGACGACAAAATCATCGCCGTTTCGTTGAAGGAGGGCGTAGACTTCTTGGAAGTAGCAAATAGGAATATCGAAGACTACTTTGAGGTAATGGACGCATTGAATGTAACTAGGGCCAATGCATACCCGCGTGTCACTGAGACCATCCCCGAAATATTGGAAATGGTCAATTCGTTAGTTGACAAGGGCCATGCATATGAGGCCAATGATGGAGTGTATTTTGAGATAGACTCTGCGCCTGAAAAGTATGGCCAATTGACAGGTCAGACGTTGGAAATGGTCAGAGAAGGAGCAGGTGGCAGAGTGGATGAAACAGGTTCTGGTAAGCGTGACCACAGGGACTTCGCCCTTTGGAAGTCTGCCAAGCCGGGAGAGCCGAGTTGGGAGAGCCCCTGGGGCCCTGGGAGACCAGGGTGGCACATTGAGTGCTCTGCAATGTCCCTCAAGCATCTGGGAGAGAAGTTTGACATCCATGGCGGTGGAACAGATCTAATGTTCCCCCATCACGAGGCAGAGATTTTTCAGTCTGAATGTTGTTTGGGGCAAGAACCAGTTGTCCAATATTGGTTGCATAACGGAATGATCAATGTCAATGGCGAGAAGATGAGCAAATCAGAAGGAAACTTCTGGACGGTGAGAGATGCATTGGAGCAGGTGGATCCCCTAGTACTGAGGTACACCCTGATCAACGCCCCATACCGCCAACCCGTCGATTTCAACACGGTTATGATTGACGACTCCTTACTGAATCACGGGAGGTTGCTTAGGGCCTACACAGATGGACTATCTATGGCTGGATCTGCGGGGTGGTCAGGGAACACTGGGTTGTCAGAAGCTACCGAGAGATTTTCCTCCGGCATGAATGACGACTTCAATACCCGTGTAGCGCTAGTGGAAGTACAGTCTGTAGTCAAGGAACTTAGGCATATGGTGGACACTGGCTCGGATGAATCAGACGTATCTGCTTATGTGGGGTGGCTCGCCGAGTTTGCAGGGGATGTCCTAGGAATATTGCCAACCGAGGAACAGGCACTGTCCAATACTGAGTCAGAGGCCGCAGCCCGTTCTGCAATATCGTCAGACGTCGAGGCGCTTCTGGAAGAGAGGGAGGTTGCAAGGGAGACAAAGAACTGGTCAAGGGCCGACGAGATAAGAGATGAGCTGACCTCCATGGGTGTCATCGTTGAAGATGGGGCCGATGGGCCAACATGGCGTATCGAGTGACTGCCTACTCTTCTTCAAGCACCGAGCCGCCCAAAGCGCGCTCCCTCAGGTTGTTGTTGATGGTGGCCACCGAACCGATAATTATAGCGAGAGCGACAATTATTGCTATCCAGTACAATGGTCCGTCCAACCATGACTCGTCCTCGGGTTCGTCCACAACAGGTTCCCCAGGGGAGGTAGAAGAAATCTCCACGAAAACAACGTCATGTCTGCACTCCATCCAGTCCGCATCAGAGGGAGGGACCAGGGAGTCAGTGCAAATCCGTCCTGGGATCGTGAAGGAGTCGGCTACCTCGAGGTTGCAGAACTGTGTCATGAACCATGAGGAGATGCATTCCTCGGTGTCCTTCATCACAACAAGGATAGATCCGCAAAGGACAATCTCTCCCTCCTCAGCTTCTGGAATTCCATCTGACGAGCACTCCTCTATGTGGATTCCCTCAGAAATTGTGGTGGGATGGGGTATGGAACCTCCTCTGGGGCCGAAGGTAGGGAAAGTAGTCGGAAGGTCCGGGGGCGGCGCTGTTGGAACATTGCTCCCCCCATTCCCATTGCCCCCTGTGAGGTTCGTTTCAATTGGATCGGCACCCCCAACAGTTCCACCGACCCTATGTCCATCCTCGTCAAGCTCGATGTCATAGTAGTCAGACCAGAGGTCTATCGTCCGGCCTTGCTGGAATGAAATAGAGCGATTCAATACGTCGAAGTAGCGTTCATCGCCAAGGGTAAAAAGATACTCGATTGGAACGCTCTTTCCCTGATTGCATTCCTGCAGAGATGCGAACATCTCGGCATATGTCTGCTGGGCTTCAGGGACTCCGTCATAGGTAATATCCGTCGCCTTCCAGAAACCCTCTCCCTCGATAATTTCCACCTCATCATCCATCGCCTGCATTATATCCACATCCCCGAATACGGGGAGTCCTCCAACGACGACCAGCCTTATGTCGGGATCTATTGCGTCTATTGCGTTACGGTATGGGTCCGCTTCAAAGGTGTCTAGGACTACTATGTCCGCAGCTAGTCCAGCCTGAATTCTTCCCGTTTCTTCCGACCATCCTATCGCATCGACAACGTTTGTCGTGATGGTCTGCACTAACTCGTAATCCGAGAATATGTCACCAAGGACATTTTCATCCCACCAGTCAGCCATCTTGAGCTCATGCAAGGAGCTCTTCGAACCCGAGGGGCCCCAGTCAGGGCCGATCATAATGTTCACGCCCTCTGCCTTGGCTGTGGCGACATCAGTGGTGTCGCCGTACAGTAGCAGATTGGATGTCGGGGACCAAGCGAGGCTCCCGCCCACATCCCCCAATGCTGAGAATTCTGGTTGAGTAAGGCCTGTTCCGTGAATTACAACTATTTCGCCAACCAGCAAGTTGTTTTCGACTAATACGTCGAACTCAGCTCTACTGGACTCATCAATGCCTTCAGAAAGGTGAAGGAACCAAGCGTCCAGACTCCCAGATGCATTGCCATCCTTGATGTGATTGCCTTCATAATCGGACTCTAATTCAGTTACCTTGGTCCAAATGTAGTCCTTTCCAAAATTGTAGAGTTCTATATTCCTAGCTAGCATCGTCTCGAATGTGTCTGTGTTGGATGTCGAACTCCCTTGTATGGCAGTATTTCCCCCAGCTATCGCCCTCAGTTCTCCAAATCTCATTGCCGAGGCGTCGTAGAGTGAGCAACCAATATCCTTGGCATCGCTGTACCCGGAGTAAGACTGCCATTGGTACCTGTTTTCCCAACCATCAGTACCATGGTCCCAAAGCGGAATTAGATTGTACTTCACATGGTTGTGTGAATCAATGAATCCAGGATAGATGGTGCCACTAGTGGGGATGTGGACCACTCCTTCAGCCTGTGGTGGAGTGCCATCAGATGCACTCCAAACAGCCTCAATCATCCCATCTCTGACCAGTACTCGGCCATCGTCAATCACGTCAGTCTGTGAAACCATGGTTACAACTCGTCCTTCGAGAACATACTCCCCATTGTGCACATGATCCTGAGGTGGGTAGCAATTGCCCATTAGGTGGTTCACCCCGACCCATTCCTCGCTGTTGGATCCCCCCGGTGTAGGACTGCCGTCGGACAGCTTTGCCCAGTTTCCATCTGAGCCGTAGCCATACGGAATCCCGTAATCTGAGTCCTCTGCCCCATAGCTGACGGAGTCGACCACCGAACCGGACCCATCGAGGATTGAAACGGTATCGCCATCGTAGTAATCGAACTCAATGTTGGTCTGCGCCCTGTAGAAAACTAAGTAGGCACCAGAATCAATCACAGTTCCCCATGCGATACTGCACATAGGCGAGCCTCCCTCGGCTATATCGTCAAGCCACCATCCGCCTATGTCGACAGCCTCATCAGTGGGGTTGTGAATCTCAACGAATTGGTTCGAGTAACGGCCAATCTCTCCATCGCCATTCCAGTCTATGCCGCCGTAAGACTCGCTATTGGGGGAGGCGTAGATTTCGTTAATGTACACGTGATTGGGAAATGGCGAACCTCCCGGTGCAGTTTGCCCCGATGAAACCATCACAGGCCCCAAACTGGTTATCACTATCAGGAGGCATGCTGCAATCGCAGAGGTACGCATACCCCACCAACCATCGCTACCGGTTTTGAACCTCACCTCACTGCGTTGAATGTCCCACCGCGTGCGAAGTGCGAAATAGCACTCTATTCACCCATCCAGTATGAGGGGCGCCACGGCAACGAATGTGGCCATCGTGGCAATAATGTTCGCCAGCACATCTCTTTCGGGTTGTTTCAGTGAAGTAATCGGGTTCGATGACAGTGGACCAGATTGGAAAGAGGGCATGGAGTACGTCGACACCCCCTCTAGCCATATTGACTCCTGCTCGAGCACACCCTGCACAAGGCCATTCATAGCCGGGGATCCATTCTCGAACGATACATGGGGAAATTCCTCGTGGGCAGTGTTCGGTAATGTAGAAGGGGGGAATTGCTGTGAGCACTATCTTGCTGCAACTAAGGAAGGGTGGATACTGAATTTCGGCGGAGAATATCCAACTTGGTCCGAGGACAGGGGCCACACGTGGAAGGAGTACCGGCCGTCAATTCTCTCTCAGTTCGGGTGCATGGAGCCGAAGCCCACTGTGCCCGGGCAAGAGGGCCTAGGAGAAGGCAGCATCGTCCAAGCGACAAATGGCGACCTAATCTCGATGGGTTGGTTTCCATACCCAAGCACAAGCGGTGTTGATCAGTTCTATGCATTCCTTTACGACGCCGAGGACGAGGAGTGGAGTTGGTGCTTCAATAGGACTCCGGAGCCATTCTATGACCGGTCTTGGCAAGTCGAGGTAATTGGTCCAATTAACGGTGGACTGTATGGGAATGGTCAATGGGCCAGCCTAGTGATTTCCAACTTCTGGCATCAGGTCCAGAACATAGGAGGGCAGATTTCGACTGATGGCCTGAATTACGATTATTTTGGATTCCCAGACAGAGACGCCGATCTGGACGTCATGGAGGTAGACCTAGACCCTCAAGAGTTGGGTCCGGAGTGGGACTTCACAAAGCCGCACAAAGAGATGAGGGCATTCCCGGTCCCTTCGGGGGGGCTATACTTTCCAGATTATTTCATTGATGGCAGGGACGCATTCTTGGACACCTCCTTGAATTGGTGGACGGGAGTCACTCTGAATGGGTCCTCACTGCCATCCCAGTACTGCGCATTTGACTCCTCGACAGCACTACACTGCGTCATTGCAGGAGGAACGACACTCACTCACATGATGTCATGGGACGGAGGGGAGAGCTGGGAGAATCAATCCTACAACATCTCTTCCGAGGCTTCCGAACTGGAGGAGTGGGAGTTCCATTCCAATGGCGTTCACGACCTATTTGTTCTGAATGTCCGATACCAGAGCTCCTCGGGCCCGGATGTCGATATTGCATGGCATGTTAGGGGATTCTCAGACAGCATGGCCCCAGACTCCAAGACCTATTTGGGGCTAGGAGACCTCGACTCCACATCAGGGGCCGGGAACGATATCAGGTTCGACTTCGCAAGTATGGGGATCCTCCCGGACGGAGGTGCATTCATCGCGTATCACGACTCATCAGACCCAGACCCACTCTTTGGTTTGGAACTGCTACTTCCCTTGGAATACGCCCCTCAGACGCCCGTGTTCTAGGAGATTGTGAATCTAACAGAAACCCCGTCAACATCGAAGTTCTCCGAATCTTCTGGGCATTCGCCTTCGTTCATCGAGAAATTACTAGCACGAGTCTCTGAGACGAGCCTCTCACAGTCCCCTTCCGAGAGCTCTAGCCCCTCTGTCCATATGGAAAGCGAAATCGTCGCCTCAATTTCTAGGTCCAAGTCCTTCCTCTTTGCCTGGACCCTGCGAATGATGTCTCTGGCAAGTCCCTTTGATAGCAGGTCATCGTCAGTTCCCATGTCAAGAACTAGGGATACATCTCCATATTCGTCGGAAAGGGTAGATGCCGCAAACCCTTCCTTCTCTACTCTTCTGATTTCTATGTCAGCAGATGTTATTTCGTAGCCTGCTAGAGCAGCTATTCCGGCCTCTATCTCGAGAAGCAGTGCTTCATGGTCGGCATTCTCAATTTCGGATAGAACATCCGGGAGGTCCCCTCTACACTTGGCCCCCAGCGCCTTTCTATTGGGGTGAACCTCAATTTTCTGAAACCTGTCCAAGTCATCTTCCGTGGTCAGTGACTCCACGTTCAACTCCTCAGCAAGTATGTCGTGGAAGTGGGATATGTCTGGGCCACCAACGATCCAGCCGTTTCTGCAGGGCAGTCGCTGCCTCCTCCCTGCCTCGACCCTGACGCGCCTCCCCGTCTCTGCCAACGATCTGACAAGGTCCATTTCTCGCTCCAGAATCTCATCAATCGGAGGGAGGTCCCTCTCGACAAGCTCCGAACCGACCGGCCAATCAGCCAGATGAACTGAGGTTCCTGCCAAGCCCCTGTGAATTACATCACTAATGAATGGGGAAACGGGTGCCATTAGTCGACAAACGATCAGTAATACCTCGTGCAGGGTGTGCTGACAGGATCTTTTGTCCGAACTCTCGCCTTCGTCCCATAGGCGCCTTCTGGACCTCCTGACGTACCAGTTGGATAGGTCATTCACCACAAACGCCTCAAGATCCCTACCTGCCTTGTGGAAGTCCCAAGCTACGAAGTGGTCATGATATTCCTCAGACATCGAGGACACTCTAGACAGTATCCAACGATCCAGTGGGCTCCTGTCTGAAACCGGGACGTAAGAATCCTCATTCTCGGGGTCGAAACCATCCAGTGCAGCATAGTCAGCATGGAATCGATATACGTTCCACAGGGTTAGGAACATCTTCGCATATGACTCCCTGACTCCATTGGGGTCGAAGTTCGTTGGCGACCAAGGGGCGCTCTGGGTGGTCATGTACCATCGTATTGAGTCAGCCCCTTCCTTGTTGAAGTGGTCCCAGGGATTTACCACATTTCCCTTCGACTTGCTCATTTTCTTGCCTTCCTTGTCCAATATGTGGCCGAGGGAAAGGCACCTCTTGTAGCAGATGCTGTCGAAAACCGTTGTTGAGACTGCTAGCAGCGAGTAGAACCAGCCCCTTGTCTGGTCAACAGCCTCGCAAATGTAGTCGACTGGGAAAGCCCCCTCGAACTTCTCTTCGTTCTCAAAAGGGTAGTGCCATTGGGCGAATGTAGCGCAACCAGAGTCGAACCAGCAGTCCATCACGTAAGGCTCCCTGATCATTTCTCCCTCGCAACCATCTGTGGTGCAATGGAGCCTCACGTCATCCACGTATGGCCTATGCAACTCAGGGGGCATAGGGGAAGAATCAGTCTTCATTGAGGCCATTTCGTCGATACTGCCAACGCAATGCTCGCCACCGCATTCTGGACAAATCCACACAGGGATCGGGGTTCCCCAGTATCTCTCACGGCTTATTGCCCAGTCTTTGATATTGGATAGCCATTCACCCATCCTCTTGCTACCGGTCCATTCCGGTGCCCACTCTACCTCTGAGTTGTATTGCATAATCTGTTCCTTGACAGCAGTCATTCTCACAAACCAACTGTCCATTGCGTAGTACAGCAATGGGTGATCCGTTCTCCAGCAGTGGGGGTAGTCGTGTGTGTACTCATGTTCTCTGTACAGGAGGCCCTCTTCATCCAGTAGGTCGATGATCGGGTCATCGCAATCCTTGACGTACTCCCCGTCGAGGATTTCATGAGTTCCCTGGACAAACTTTCCATCCATTCCAACTGTGTGTTGCGCTGGGAATCCAACTTCCATGCCAAGTCTGTAGTCATCTTCACCGTACATCACAGCAGTGTGCACCACGCCAGTTCCATCAGTGGTGGTTACGAAGTCAGCACCGACGATAGTCCACGCATTTTCATGTCCCGTTCCATCAATGGCCCCGGGGAACAGTGGCCTGTATGAAAGACCCACTAAATCTGAGCCAGGGAATTCCGAAATGACTTCAACTTGGTTTCTCAATACATTCCCGACTAAGTCCTTCGCCAATATCAGCTCCTCTCCGACTTTCGCCCCACCTCTTCCTTCCCAACTGCCAGAGGGCTCCGCCGTGATTCTAACTCTGCAGTATGTAACTTCGGGGCCAACGGCCAGGCCCACGTTGCCCGGGAGGGTCCATGGCGTTGTGGTCCAAGCTAGGACACTGGCATCATCCTCGGTCAGTGGAAACTTGACGAAAACAGCGGGCTCTGAAACTTCCTTGTATCCGAGCGACACTTCGTGACTCGAGTAGCTGGTCCCAGTCTGCGGGCAATATGGCAGAACCTTGTGCCCCCTGAACAGAAGCCCCTTGTCAAACATCTGTTTTAGTGACCACCAGGCAGACTCAATGTACCTGTCATGAAGTGTAACGTAGGGATCATCCATGTCTACCCAGAAAGCCATTCTCTCTGTCATCTCACGCCAGGTTTCTTCGTAGGTCCACACGCTTTCCTTGCATTTCTGGTTGAAGGCCTCCATTCCATAGGCCTCTATTGCCTCGTTGGACATAAGGTCCAATTGCTTCTGAACCTCTATCTCCACTGGAAGCCCGTGAGTGTCCCATCCGGCCTTCCTCTCGACCACATGCCCCTCCATAGTCTTCCATCTGCAGACCATGTCCTTGAACAGCCTTGAGATAACGTGGTGGATGCCAGGCTTACCATTTGCCGTCGGGGGCCCTTCGAGGAAGGTGAAAGGACTTCCAGACTCCCTACGAGCTTCAATAGAATTGGAAAAAGTTCCCTCTTCCGCCCAGAGCTCAATCAGGGAGTTCTCCAGGGACACGGGGTCGAGGTCTCCGGCGGGCTTAGGCACTCCCATCGGCAATGCGACCGACGATGCCGTATTGAATATGACTCGGTCGCCCGAAGGGCGATTAGGGTCCTTAGTAGCATTCAATAAGGTCAATCGAGACGACCAATCATGTCGGAAACCACCACAATTTCGGTTGGCGGCATGACTTGCACCGGTTGTTCAGGAAACGTGTCATCGGCGCTTTCCTCCCTAGCAGAAGTGACAACAGCGGAGGTTTCCCATGAAACGGGATTGGCAGTCGTGGAGCACAGCGGTGCGGACAGGGAATCATTGGTCAGGGCCATCCTTGCCTCGGGCTACTCGGTCGATGGCGAGGAATTGCCATTCGACTGGTCGGATGGGCCAGTATGGAGGCAGTCCGCGCACAATACGAAGTGGTGCTTGATCGGTTGTTCAATTGGTGATTTTGGCACCATTGCCGCATTCCAATTTATTCCTTATCTTGATGCCCTTGGCTGGTCCACAATGTCGATTATGATGCTTGCGATGTTCAACGGGATCATGACCTCTATCGCTCTTGAGACCATAATCCTGTCAGCCCAAATGGCATTGAGGGAGGCATTCAGAGTCGCGATTGGAATGTCCCTGATTTCGATGATTTCAATGGAAGCGGCGATGAATGTTGTTGACGTTGTTCTGACAGGGGGGGCCAAGCTGACTTTGTGGGTCATCCTACCAATGCTAATTGCGGGCTTCTTGACCCCATGGCCATACAATTACTGGAGGCTCAAGAAGTACGGGGTTGCTTGTCATTAGGTGGTATGAAATGCAGGACTGGGACAATCTCTCTGGGCAGATTTCCAATTGGATATTGGATTATGCCACTGGTAATGGAATCTCCACACTTGTTGTGGGCGTATCCGGGGGAATCGACTCGGCCGTGACATCGACTCTCTGTGCTAGGACCGGACTAAGAACCATGGTCCTAAACATGCCAATCCACCAGGAGAAGTCCCAATACGATCTTTCCAATCAGCACATGTCTTGGCTAACTTCAAATTGGCAAAACGTGGAAAGTCATGTCATTGACCTATCTGCCTCCTACGACTCCCTGAGTTCAGATCTGAAGGGGAATAATGTAACTGAACTTGCCTTGGCTAACACGAGAGCCAGAATCAGGATGGCGACATTGTATTCCATGGCCGGCTCGAATAATGGAATAGTGGTGGGGACTGGCAACAAGGTCGAGGACTTCGGCGTCGGATTCTTCACCAAGTACGGTGATGGCGGAGTCGACATTTCGCCTATTGCGGACATGTACAAATCCGAGGTTTACTCGTTGGCCGAGTCACTAGGTGTCATCCAGGAAATCCAAGATGCAGCCCCCACTGATGGCCTATGGGGGGATGGCAGGACAGATGAGGACCAGCTGGGGGCCTCTTATGAGGAGCTTGAGTGGGCCATGAGGGAGATAGAGAGCCCGTCCGGCGCAGAGCCAACAGAGAGGCAGAGACAGGTAATGGAGAGGTATATCCAGCTCAACAGTGCCAATTCGCACAAGATGAAGCCCATTCCAGTATTCAAGAGAATGGACCATTGAGTTCAATTACACCTCCTGCCCCCCTCATTCCATGCAAGAGGGGGCACATATCCAAACCAGCTATGCCGACAGTGGACAAATCATGGCCGTCGAATTCGATAGGAAGATCATCATCTACTGGTGGATGGCGGCAAACTTAGGACTTCTAGCGTCAGTGGTTGGAATCATTCTGATGCCAATCTGGATTCCGTTCGGGTGGCTTGTTCACAAGAAGCAGTATGAGCACATGAGCGGGGCCCTTACGGAACGCTCACTCAACATGCGCATGGGCTGGATGTTCAAGAAGCAGCAGAACATCGCTCTGGACAAGCTGACGGACGTTTCCATTCACGAGGGCCCGATTCTGAGCGCTTTCGGAGTCGTCAGGATGCAGTTCGAGACTGCGGGCGCCGCCCCATTCATACTGACCGGGGTGAAGAACGCGAACCAGTTCCGTGACCTCGTCCTCAGGCAGAGGGACTCACTGGTCTCAAATCCTCAGGCTCAGACGCCCCCTCAGACTGGATCAAACGACGTCCTAGTCGAGATCAGGGACCTTCTGAAGAGCATAGACTCACGACTCGAGTGATCGGAATCCAGATTGGCATCAGTATCATTATTCAACAAACCAGTCCTCTTATATGCGGCATTCGAATAGTCGATTTGTGCGGCAGATTGTCTCGGTTCTACTGGCAGTAACCTTCCTGTCGAGCACTATTCCCGGTTGTTTGTCGGATTCTCAAGAGGGACTTGCTCTTGTCGTCAATTATGAGGAAACAAACGCCACCATAGTTGAGTCGTACATTGATGGTGAGCTTGACTCTTCCACGAAAGTCACACTGGAGTTTAATTTCTCAAATACTGAATCAGAATCGCAGTTAGTAGAGTTCGGCGTGGATTTAGGGGACGGAAGTAACCCAGCATCTGTGGACCCGACCGCAAGTACTACTGTAACGGCCGAATTTGCAGATCATGGCATCTACGAGATTGTCGCCTATGCCATTGACGAGGAGGGCCGACGAGAGAGTACGACCGTTGTCATTCGAATAGATATGAGAATCGAATGGTCTGAGCATTCCACCCATGAGCCTAGTGACTTGTTGATTGATCCGATTCCGAAGAACGGCGGGCCACATCCCGCTGCTATCTTCATTGATTCGACAGTCGAGAATCCTGAACTGATAGAGAACATCGGAGGAGGCAGAGAAGTCGAAATCACCTGGAGGCTATTCGACCAAGCCGAAGAGGCTTGTCTAGTGCGAGAGGGGACAGTCGATGAAGGGGACTCTATCAATTGGGTGGCTTTCCACTACAACACATACGAGATACACGAATTGAGAATTAGCTATGACGAGGGGCAGGACAATATCGATGTCGAACAGTCGGTCTCATTCACATACGAGAAGATCGAATCTGAGCCAAACCCCTGATCATCATTGAAAGACAAATGCAATGGTCGCGTTTCTTTCGCCCAATCGCAGGGGTAGCGTCTGTATCGACCCACTGAATCCCCTTTGTATCTGGAAACAAATGCAAAGGGGTTTCGAATGAATCCTCTTAATCGCGTATTTGTGATAATATTCCATTGATTGCCGATAGAAGTTTATGCACATTTCTTTTGTTTTTGCCGAAGTCGAAACATTGTGTAAAAATAGCACATTCACTACGGACCTGAATAGAACCAGAAGGCAAAATAGTGATTCTAATATTTTCTGGTTCCCAATCCAACAACGTATCCTTAGACCTGACTAACATATGGTTTTCCGTGTATTCCCTTATACTCCAAGACAAGGAGCCAATAATTGGTTCAAGGAATGAAATAATCTCATTTCGAGGCATTTCTAAATCTATTTTTTCTTCATGATATGCGGGAAAACCGAAAGCCATGCCAATCCTATATCAGTTTGATTTATTGGTTTATCGTAAGTCGTTTTCAAAGGGGGGCCCTCTGTATCACAGCCGATACAAAGGGTAGGGATTGTGATGCTGTAAGCTTCGAGTCGACGGGTAAATCTTGAAGACGGGGG
>CAYLUC010000009.1:0-12814 GCA_964386765.1 uncultured Candidatus Poseidoniales archaeon
GATTATCACAGTACTAGTTGGGCGAAGTCTCAAATACGGTCTTTGTGGGCATCGTTCTGATGGCCACGCGTAGAAGTGTTAGAACCAGCATGCTGATTCTGATGGTTTACTTCCTCAGCACATGGGCGGGCGCCGCTTCGGTGCAGGCACAGACTAACCCGACTCCCGACATCACGCTAACTTGCGACAACCCTCAGGCAATCGAGGTTTACCCAGGTGCGACTAGGACTTCCATAGTGTATTGCGTTCTTCAAAACCCGACCATACACAGTGAGAAGGTGAACATTCAGATACAGTCCGGATCCCTCATCTCTGCGGGCCCTGCTTCGATGACCGTTGGTTCGGGAGCGGATGTCCCCTTCCAGGTTATTCTCAGGGCGGATCTGAGGATGCCCGAGGGACAGCATCAGATTTCGGTTACCGCAGAGGTAGTTCAGGCCAATGGCATAACAGTGGTCGGGACCCCGACCACTTACAAGGTCCTAGCAGTCATCAAGCAGTTCAGCAGACTTAGGGTGGCTTCCGATGTTGCTTTCATGCAACTTAGGCCTAGGGTGGACATGCTTCTGACCTTTGACGTATACAACGATGGTAATGCCATGGATAGGTTCAACGTCGGGATAGTCAACTACGATGAACTGAACGATGAGGGGTTCCAACTCAGTATCCCCTTGGTTTCTGTTGAGATTGAGTCTTTGGCTCCTGCCGAGAAGGTAAGGATCCAGATGAGGACGCCCAAGAACCAAGGTTGGACTGACAAATACTTCAATCTACAATTCAAGGCTACTTCGGAGTATTCGGTTAGGACAGAAGGCATTCCGAATTACATGATACAGTCGATGACAATTTACATTCGTGGAGTTTACCTTCCAGGATTTGGTGCCCTTGGCTCTATGATGATGACTGCTCTGGCCGCCGCAGCTATAGCAGGAAGGAACCGACTAGAGGACGATCCAGTCATTATTGATGACGACGGGGAAATCACTCCATTGGACTCTAGATTATTCTAGAATGCCCAAGCTCGGCTCTGTTTGGCAACGGGTTGATAACTACGATGCCTGACCACTCTAACGAAACCGGAGGTGCTCGAATGAGTAATGGTGGTCTACTGGAGAAGGCAAAGGAACAGCAAATGGTCGACGAAGTGGTGGCTGAAGCGGTAGTCGAGCCCCCATCAACAAAGCAAGATGGAATATCCATGACGATGAAAATAGGCGCATTCATGGGTGTTCTGGGATTTGTTCTGATGTGGTTCTTGGATAACTACACACTCCAAGATTTAGTGGACCCTGTTCCATTCGGGATAATCCCCCTGGCTCTGTTTGGGGGCTCCTTCTACCTGGTCTGGGAAAACTTGGGACGCCAGAGAACGGCTGTATTGGTCGTCGTCTACCTACTTGTGGCCGCAGTTCCATACATCGCAGGAATGTCCTTCTCCGACTCCATCACAATTACTGACAGTGAACTCTCAGACGATTCATCCACGATTACCCTGACCATCAGGGGATCATCATCTGCGAATTCTGCTGACATTTCGATTTCATTCTCCGAGAACGAGATTTTCACAGAGTCAGTGCCTTTCTCAATCAATCGTGCTGACGGTATCGGCGATTATGGGGAAATAGAACTTACCATATCGGACTGGTACCAGGCAAACTCCGTCGGCTCCGACGAGTATGTGGTTTCCGTAACTGTTGGCGCTTCCTCCCACTCATTCACTCTCCAGTCGGTTCACTTGCAGAGGACCATAGATGATGTGAAGAGCTCAACAGCAGCCGCAATAGGAACTGCCGCCGACTGTGACAGTTCGAAGGACTCTTGCGTAGTGGGCGTTGCACTAACCGCTTGGGCTGGCTTGGATGCAATCGGTTCAAACCCCCCTGGTGGCCTGCCATTCGCTGACTACACATTGGATGCATCTCTGATGTATGAAGGGTCAACTACAGCGATTACATATCCGACTGTAACTGTGGTCAACGGACTCGCCCAGTGGGATTCAAACAATGGCGAGTATGGGGGTGGTTCGGCAAATGTCGGTGCCGAGGGATCACAACTCCCATTGGAGGGTTCAGTCGATGACTTCGACCTCAACACCAAATTCATCCCAATAGAGGACTGGAGCGTTAGTGACTATGGCTGCTATGAGTTCCAAGTTTCAGTAACCCAAGCTCCCCCGTGGGGCGACAGAACTGCGCATGTGGCATCTTCCTACTATGAGTTTGCAGAGCATGGGGACGATGGAAATGGAAATCCAACCGATGAGGCATGGACACTGGTGTCCAATTGCGATTAGATTTCACTAGTATTCTTCTAATTCATCATCTTCAAATGACTCCTCTTCACTAGGTGCCACCTTTCTGTAGGCCCAGACGGATACTATCCCCACTCCGACAACTAGGGCCACAAGTATTGATGCCATGGGCATACCATCATCCTCGGTAGGCTCACTCCATACAACCTGCCCAGTCGTCATTGAGCCGCCGCCAAACGAGTCATCTTCCACTAGTTGCGTTGGAGTCAGAATCTCACAATCAAGACTGAAATTCCCTACTTCTCCACCCCTCCAACCGAATTGGAGCTCAGTGGACTCCCCAGCGCCTATCACTACTCCTTGGAATCCCCCAATGTCGGCCTGCATTTCAGTCTCAACTACTTCACATGTGATGTAGAAGCTAGCCGCCGCACTACCTCTGTTCGCAAACTCTGCCAATACTGCCACAGACTGTGATGTCGTGGCTTCGGACTCACCAACAATTTGGATAGACTCCCATTCGATATCTGGAACGAACTGATCAACTCGCTGCTCCTGGTTCCATGTCAGAGGAATTGCATCTCCCCCGTAGTCGCCAATACCCGAACCTTCCGGATTCCAGCCCGTTCTGTATGATACCACATTTATGGTGGCCGACTCATTCCACCATGTTCCATCGGACCATCTAATTTGCACGGTTCTTTCACCCCCTCCGTCTACAATCCCGACTCCCTCGGAGTCACTGAATGACTGGAAAGAAGTCCCCTCTCCGGGACCTATTCCATCAATCTCGAACACAACTCCAACAGCATCGAAAACAATCCTCTGATCAACAATCCTCCTCTCCCATCTGTCAGTTAGCCCCCCGCTTCTCTCAGAGTCCCCGGATCCCAATACCGAGTCTCCCCAACTAATCCCGCAGTGGGCAGTTCCCCTGATGTCGTGATCATCGAGGCTGTCGATAAATACCGACTCACCATAAATGTCAATCGACGCCTCGTCACTCGAAATTAGGATAGGACCGACTCTGTCGAAAGTACCACTATCCGAATCCATGGAACCGGCCCCTTCCAGGGAAACACTCCCTCCTGATATCATCGAATCATCGATTTCCATGTGTCCGGAAACGCTGATTTGGAAGCCCTGCTCACCTGCAGCCATCATATTCACACTGTCCAAGTCTATCCCATCGATGGAAAATTGTGCGGCCCCTGTGTCTATGGTCGCACTGGATATTGAAACGGACGAATAGCCGTATCCCATTAGTCCAATCCAGATATCTTCCTCACCTGGCTCAGAAAATTCAAATGTGTGCTCAGTCCCATTCATAGAAATCGGCTCAGAGTCGCCCACGAAAGCCTGGCTTCCATAGTAACTCGCACCCCCAACTGAGTGAATCGTCAGTGAGAATTCACCATCCAATCCATCTGCAGGGACCTTGAAAGCGCCCCTTCTGTCCTCGTCCCAGTACCCGTAGCTTGATATTCCGGTCGGGGGGGATGTGGAGAAAATATTGGAATCCTCAACAATAAGCAAACCCCCATTATCAACAACAATTGATGAACCCGATGTAACGCTGACATCAACCCCACTAATGGTCAGAGAACCACCATCGGACACCCTAATTGACCCATCAATCACCTCATCGGATTCCCACGTGACATTGGAGTCAATTACTAAATCGGCCCCCTCAGCAGAAGCTTGAACGCAAGAAATGCATACCGATGCTATCAGAATTAAGGTCAATATCGTCGCTGAACGCCCACCCATGGTGCCAGCGGGCCCCAGAGGCAAATCAATCATTTCCCTGCAATGGCTAGATAATGGTGATTGACAACCTCCACCAAATCACTCATACACCAAACGCCAGTGGGCAAGTCATGGACACTGCCCAGACATTGGCCGGTTCATTCAGCGAGACATCATGGGGATTCTTGTTGAATATCGTCACCGTTCTAATGATGTATGGCCCATTTTATCTGGCCAACACCGGGGCGATGCTTTTCGGGAAATGGATTCCCGAAAAGATGGGTTTCAGCAGTGTAATTATCGATGGGGGGAGGACTCTTGGCGACGGCTACCGAATATTGGGAGATGGTAAGTCTTGGAATGGCTTCTTCGGCGGGGCGATTTTCAGCGGCCTCCTGACCATGGCGACCCACCAGTGGTGGGGAGGGAGGGTGCAGCCCGACTCCCGTCCGTTCATCGACCCGACATCTTGGGCATCTGCCGACGATTGGTTCTGGATTGGCGGCGAGTGGGGAGCTGCCTTCATGATGGGCTTCGTACTTGGAATTGCATGCATGACTGGAGACACTGTTGGCTCATTCTTCAAGAGAAGGAAGGGCCACAAAAGAGAGGGCTCAGAAAGCTCCCAGGCACCCATTCTTGACACCATGACCTTCGCCGTTGCAATTTTCATTGCAGCATACGTCTTCTTCGAAGGTCAGATAATCACTCACCCGGATCTTATGAATGAAATAATTGTACTCATTATTCTCACTCCAATCATACACAGGACTACCAACATACTGGGGCACAAACTCGGCCTTAAGTCAGTCCCCTACTGATTCACCCAATCAGCATACATTATTCACTATCGTCTATGCGTATGTGCATGGCAGGCATGACAGTCCTGATTGTGGGAGGCGGGGGGAGAGAGCACGCTCTGGCATTGGGACTTTCTAACAGTCCATCTGTCGAATCTCTACATTCGGCACCGGGCAATGCAGGAACTGCGCTGCTCGGAACCAATCATGAGATTGGCTCAAGTGACATTGACGGATTAGTTTCACTGGCCGGGGAAACAGAGGCGGATTTGGTTGTAGTTGGCCCCGAGGCCCCCTTAGTACTCGGCTTAGCGGACAAATTGAGGGAAAACGGAACTCCTTGTTTCGGCCCCCACTCTGAAGGGGCGAAATTAGAGGGTTCGAAGCTGTATGCGAAGAACGTCATGCTTGATTTGGGAATACCAACTGGAAGGTGCAAGGTCATCGAGGACTCTGATGAGATGGCGTCTTCTATGGATTCTTTCAGTCCACCCTGGGTGGTCAAGAGAAACGTCCTAGCAGGGGGTAAGGGAGTCACCGTTACTGAGGATAGAGAAATCGCAGAGGAAGCAATTCACCATGCTCTTGATGTGGATGGAATGGTGTTATTGGAGGAGCACCTAGAGGGGGAAGAGGCATCTGTCCTAGTGGTGATGGATGAGACTAGCTTCGTATGCCTCCCTCCTAGTCAGGATCACAAGAGGGCCTTCGATGGCGACGAGGGTCCAAACACCGGAGGAATGGGTGCTTACGCCCCCGCTCCAGTCGTAACTCCATCGGTGATGAGAAGGGTGGTGGATGAAGTGGTGGGACCAATGCATCACCACCTAAGGAACCAGGAAAATCCGTACAGGGGGTGTCTCTATGTCGGACTCATGGTCGACGATGATGGGGCCCCGAATGTGATAGAATTCAATGTTAGGTTTGGAGATCCAGAAACCCAAGTCACCATCCCATTGATCGAAAGCGATCTGGGGGAGCTACTATTGGCAGCTGCCGAGGGAAGCCTGAGCTCCATAGAACCATTATTTTCCAGAATGTCTGCAGCCACTGTGGTTTTGGCATCAAGTGGGTACCCCCAGTCCCCCATTATTGGAGGGGTGATTTCAGGTAGTGAGACCTCTATAGATGAGGGAGAGTTATGTGGTGTTGTACACTACGCAGGAACCGATTTGAGAGGGGGCGAATTAGTTTCATCGGGAGGCAGGGTTCTCGCCGCTACCGGCATTGCACCTTCCCTACGGGAAGCAGTATCAACGGCATACGAAATAATCGGAGGCATCCAATTGGAAGGTTCGCATTATAGGTCCGACATAGGACATAGGGCCCTAGGGCGCTAAAATCGCTGTTTTGGCCCGATGAATTAACAGCCGTTCTAAGAACGGTTATAACAGGATGTAAAATCGCGGCGACGCTAGCCTTCAGGCTGAAGCAGACGGTGAATGCCAATGAACGGAAAAGAAGACGCGACTAGAGTCGGGATTCCTATGATGGGACTGGCACCTGTGACGGTGGTTTTTGCCACTCTAATGGTGCTGTTTCTCGGAGTCGACTATGTCGCAAATGGAGCAATGGAGAACGACGGATACGTGCGAATCCTGACCCTCCCTCTCGTAGCCTCCTTTGGAGCTGCGCTTGGAAGGGTCGCTGCATCCTCCTCTTCACCCAGTGAATTCAATG
Organism: uncultured Candidatus Poseidoniales archaeon; assembly: GCA_964386765.1. Taxonomy (GTDB): domain Archaea; phylum Thermoplasmatota; class Poseidoniia; order Poseidoniales; family Thalassarchaeaceae; genus MGIIb-O5. The sequence continues at coordinate 6,481 of CAYLUC010000009.1, forward strand.
ATTCAAACTCGAAATCAGAGGGTTCATCCGACTACAGATTTGGGATTTTCCTAGTGTCTTTCCTAGCAATGCTGGTAATTCCACTATTCCTGCCGTCGATATCCGACACGATTGACAACATCACTATTTCCACACTTGTGTTTATGGCAATCTCAACTCTGTTCCTAGTTTACACAAACAGGAACGAAGAGGCAAATCTGCTATTGGCAGTTGTAATTGGATTCCATCTTGCAGTTTCCCATGCAGCGCATACCCAACTCGACTCATCGGCATGGGCAGGTTCTGAAGCCGACTTGATAGATGCCGCTAGATCGTCAACAGCATCGATACTATTCGCATTCTGGGCTTCCGCGACTGCTCTTGGCGCGATATTGGCCGTTGCAATGAGGGGGACTCTGGATAATCCGGGCGAGGGGGCCCTATTCGGGGATCTGCCAGTTTTCGACAAGGCAAACAACTCATCCTTGAACACAATGGGGGTAATGTCACTAATTCTGGCCGTTCAACTAATTCCCCTATTTTGGGTAGGTAACTTGCAGAGTCTTACTGAATACACGGAACACGTCTACCTAGGTTCTGTTTGGGCTCTTTTCTGTACTTTCGTTATTGCTTTCTGGGCATTCTGCAGGGCAGAAGGATGGCAGGTAGTAGGGGCATTGGTAGCCGTAAACTGGATACTCTACACACTAGCAAGAATGGTCGAGATAGGTAGCGACTTCCTCGGAAACACACTTTCTTCAGACGACGGACTATCTGGCGTAGCATGGGTTTTCTTGATATTCTGGCTGAACGTAGCCGCTGTCATATTCTCTTCTAGGGGGTATTTCGGAGATACCGCGCCCCGTAGGGAGAACAGCAAACTAAGGGTCTGGTGGAATAGGAATCATTACGGCATCCTTGTCGGACTCGCGTTATTTGTGGGCCTGGCTATCAGGACCGGTTGGAACGTCCTGCCTGCGATGAACGCCTCAGGTACTCAGTTATGGGATATGACCGGGGGCTCCGACCCTTGGTACATGAAGAGGGTTATCGATTACGTAGTGGCGGAAAGGAGCCATTACATCTTTGATGCCGATAGAGCTTACCCAATGGGCTCAATCAACCCAAGGCCCCCACTATTCTCTTGGTCACTGGCCCTCGGGGGAATTGGACTTTCATGGCTCACAGGAGCAGAATCGTCCGCAGATATGGTATGGTGGAGCGTCGCTTCCCTTCCAGCAATCTACGGCGCTCTGATAGTCCTCCCTCTCGCTGCAATTGCAAGAAGGGTACATAGCGATCTAGCAGGAATATTCACTGCATGGCTGATTGCCCTTATGCCCGGCCACATAGGGCACTCAACATTTGCTCTGGCAGATCACGACTCTTTCGCACTGTTGTTCATTTCACTGGCATTCTATTTCTGGGTCAAGGCGATGGAGGGCCTGGGCTCCGAGAGGCTGTTTGAAAGGCCCAGTAGGAATCCTTTGTACTTGCTTGCCGGAATAAGGGAGATGTGGTCAGTAAACCCCACAGTCATGGCAAATGCCACCCTATCGGGAATCTCATTCGCAACAGCAGCCCTTGGTTGGAAGGGTTTCGTATATGGCCCAGGAATCCTGTTCCTGGCCTTTGGTGTACAAGTCGTCATGAACTTATTCAGGGGGCGTGACAGCCTTCCAATCACATCTGCGTCATTGCAGATGCTATTCACATCATTCCTAATTCCCCTGCCTTTCTACATGTGGCCGGGAATGGACCTACTTTTCGATCCAAGTGGTTTCCAACCAATGTTCTACATTATTGGATTCACCATTGCCTTGGGCTGGGTCACATGCTCCTTCAGAGACAGACCTTGGCTTCTGGTGATTGGAAGTGGGGCAGCCCTATTCTCGGGGATATTGGGCGCTCTTTACCTTCTGCAGACACTCAATCTATACAATGGGTGGGATATACTTTTCACAGGTGGATTCTACTTCTCTAAGAACAAGATTTTCGGAACCATAGGGGAAGCTCAGGCACCAAGTAGGGGCGTACTATTTGCTTCCTATGGGCCTGTTGTAACCCTAATTGCAGTGGCTTGCGCAGTGTTCCTGATATGGAGGGGCTCGAGAAAGGAGAGGCAGAGCCAACTCCTATTGGGAACATGGGTAATTGTTGCGGCTTACATGGCTTGGAGCGCTGGACGTTTCATATTCAATGCGACCCCAGCAATGGCAGTTGTCGGTGGCTTGGGAATGGCCATGCTTTGGAAGTCAGCTGACCCTACGGGATTCGTAAAGGAGTGGCGCAGATCGGGAATAGGCTCGCCTTCTGCAAGGAGGAAGTCTACATGGCCCGCCACAAAGAAACACCCAGCAATTCCAGCACTAATGCTCGTCTTCATGTTAGTTGCGAGTCAGCACATAACCTATGGGATAGACTCGGGAATACCAAGAGGCGAGTCAGCAGCTTCCGATGTCGACCAGACAATCTATGAAATCTCGCCAGATTTCCTAAGGGATCTTTCAATTCTGAATGGCGCAGAGTATGATGCAGAATCGGGCCAGCTTTGGTACATGGGAACATTCGGTCCCGGATTCAATGGGGCAGATTGGAATACTGCCTACGAATGGCTATCAGAACAAGACACGGACGTCGGATTCAGTGAAAGGCCCGCATTCGTGTCTTGGTGGGACTATGGTTTCCAGGCATTGGCACAGGGACAGCATCCAACAGTAGCTGACAACTTCCAATCAGGAATACCAAATAGCGGAGGGATGCTTCTTTCCCAGGGCCAAGATGACACCCTTTCGTTGTTCATCATGACTCTATCACAAGGCGACAGGAGATCTAACTCGGGATCCTTCACCTCCGAATTCTCAGACGTGCTATCACAATATCTGAGCGCATCCCAGATGCACGAGTTCGACTCAATACTTTCAATCGACGTTGGCGACTCATCCTTCGTCACCGATCGTTCAATGGAGGTAATAGCGACTGACGGGGTGGTAGAACTTCTCCGAGGATATTCACTGATGGAAAGCGGAATTCCATCGGACGAAGAGTCATGGATGGTATATTTCGATTCAGAGCCCTATGGCGATTCATACAACGAGACTGAGGCAAGAGCCGCTTTTGACGAGGCTAGGGGGAGGTCCTCTGCCTTCGTAGAGTCAACTTCACACTACATGATTGGCAACTACAGATACACCAATGATCTGATTGTTGACTTCGATGACGTCTCTACCGGCCTTCACAGAGCCAACTCCAAGTTGGCACTAGGTAGGGCATTCCTGCTGACCGCACTCGACTCATCCGAGTTAGTCGGCATGTACCACGACATCACCTCATCAGTATCATACGAGGTTCAAGACTACGAAGAAGGACTGGGCGTCACAGTCGAGAGGAACAATGACATTCGGTACTTCGCCGTAGACAACAGGCTTTACCCCCTAGGGGGGTCATACTACGAGGACTACACCTACCACCGAGGGCAGACAACCGGAATCTTCCATGCCCCTACATCACTTTCTGGACTAGACCTGGATGACTACATTTCTACAAACTATCTCACTCAAAGAGGTGCGGATGGGCCCGTAATACCCAGAACCTCTGAGGAGTACGAGGAAGAGTACCTCAACGATGTCGTTAGGCAACAGTCGGGAGCCGCTCAGGATGCAACTGAGATAATCCAGATGATTGACATAGACTACCAACACCAAGATGCATTCTTCGAGACAATGGTCGCAAGGGTGTATGTCGGATATGGTTCATCGACTCTAGGCCTACCCGGGGAAGCATCGCAACCCGCTCCCCACTTCTACTCAACCGGTACGCCTGGTTCCCCCCTTGAATCAGCCATCCCAATGCCGGGGGCCATGATGAATCACTTTGCCCTAGCAAACTGGTACGACCTGCCCTGCGAGTTGGACGACTCTGGAGAGAAGTTAGATTCGGACTGCAACGACCCTGTTGTCGGTAACGCTAACACGCAAGTCAAGGTTCTCAAGTACTACAGTGGCGCAACTCTCTCTGGAACCGTTGAACTAGACGGTATAGGGCCTGTTCCCAATGCCAGGATCCTCATTGAACGTGACGCTTTCAGCGGCGAGGAGGTTGCGGACGAGAACGGAGAAGTGGTCGACAGAGACGACAGGACATACTGGATCCCAATAGGCACCACTGATGCCGATGAGAATGGAATGTTCTCATTCACAGTCCCGGCTGGAAAGATCAGGGTTTCCGCATTCTTCGGAGAACCAGATCTGGATTCCGCGAGAGCGACAGTAATTTCAGGCAGCTATGGGATGACCGAGATCCTATCGGAGACCAACACAAATAGAAACATCAACCCAATTTCGGGAATTCTAGGAAACGTCTCCGGCTCCACCTGGCTAGCAGAACAGATCGTCAACGTCTCAGGCACAGATGGGCATTCAAACGGTGACTCGCTAATAGAGGTCACAGTAAACGTCGAACCGACACACTCTACGGGGCAGTTGGTATGGCAAGGGGCGCCCGAGTTCGAGGGCGATCCACTAGTCGGAGTCGACATCGAAATTTCCCCGCAGTGGGAGCAGATTCAGATGGACCCATACACGGTCACCACGTCAAATGGAACAGTAGTTGGCAATGATCTAGTATTCAACGGAATTGGAGAAGTGACATTCACCGGCGATGGTTCAGTTCACTCAACTTCAGTGGTTACTGTCTCAGATTTCACTGGAAATTTCTCACAGGAGATTATGCACAATCACAGTCTGACTGGAGAGGGAATGTTCGAAGGACGAGGTACTCTCGAGGGAACCCTACTCGACGACATATCCCCAGTTGTCTGCAATGAAAACGGAACCATGCCCGAGAACCAGACTCTATGCAATTTGGAAGATGGCGGAATATATCTGGAGGGCACAATGAACGCCACTGGAAGATTCACATCAAACGGCTCAACAATCTTCACCCAGCACCTCTATCACGCATCCATGGTCGCATCGGGAGTTTTCGAAGTAGATACATCCGAGGAAATGGAAACCTATGGGACAATCAATGGCACTGGGACCTTCTCAGGAGAAGGCGCTTTCAGCGGACCCATGGTCAAATCGGGAACCTTCCACTTGATGGATGCCATACCAGGGGCGTATGAATTAACAGTGATTTTCGAGGACGGCACACGAGCAACTCTTGATGATTCATTCATAGTTTCAATGAACCCTAGCTCACAGGTCCCTGAAGTGAATATCCAAGGAAGCACCATAGGAGGAAAGCTCGTGAACGAGTCAGGAGATGTACTCCAAGGTGGAGTCGCCCTCTACGAAACTGGCGGAACTATTTCGGATGCTGTTGATGATTGCAGTGATGCGCACTTCGCGCCTTGCATTATCATGCCTGACGAAGAAGGGAAGCTGAACTTCGGACCAGTGGTCCCTGGGAACTATACTGCCGAGATAGATGTCGACAACGACGGATTCCCCGAATTCTTGGAAGACTACGTCTTCGATGCGAATCAGGCAACAGACGTCCAGATACCATTCCCAATAGCCAATACATATGATATCACATTCGAGATGCTGGATGGCGACGAGAACGTTCCTGATTTGAATGTCTCATTCAGAAACAATGACGGCACGGACGGAATAGTTGAGGCGGTTTTCGATAATGGCTCGGGTACATACTACGTTGAACTGATGCCCGGCGAGTGGCTGTTGGATCACACTCTTAACGAGACCAAGCAGATTTGGGAAGTTATAGAGGTGGATGCAGACTCTACTGAGGCATTCGAATTCAGGACAAGCATGATTGTATCCGGAATAGTATACTACGAGGAGAACGCTTCTGCCGTGTTCAATGCTTCAGAAAACAAACTGATCGGTTCCGACGTGACCGTGGAATTCAACTGGGACGGATTCAGCACTACTGCACAGACCAACGAGACAAGCGAATTCAGCATATACCTCCCAGAGGGCTCAATAGTTGACGCAACCGTTGAGGGCATGATAGCCGCAATGGTCGCCGGAAATAGGTTCACTGTGTCCGAAGGAATGGATGAACTGGTAATGGTCGCTAGGCCCGGAATAGCAATTTCTGGAATGGTAAGCGTGAACAGGGCCAACAACCTGTATTCGCCGTCATTCTCTGGCTGGGAGCAGGTAACTGTGACTGCGGACAGCGAAGACCACGATGTAACTTGGAGAGAGCAGGTTCCTGCCGAGGGCGTCTTCGACATGGTTCTCCCAGAGGGCAACTGGACTTTCGATATCGAGGGCCCAGAGTTCCTGGGGGCCTCTCCAATCCAGAAGTACATCGATGACAAGAACACCTCCGTCGAAATGCTGCTTTACCCAAGCAACGGCACCTTATCAGTAACCATGTTCAT
>CAYLUC010000009.1:12914-59178 GCA_964386765.1 uncultured Candidatus Poseidoniales archaeon
CCGTCGAAATGCTGCTTTACCCAAGCAACGGCACCTTATCAGTAACCATGTTCATGGATCACTCAGGAGATGGCAACTCTTCGAATGGCACACTCGTTTCCTATGGCTTCGAGGTCGTTTCGATGATGATGGCGGGAGCCAGTGAGAGCATAATGGCGAATGGGACAGAGTGGGTTCAGGAGGGCAATGCCGAGGTCTCTCTGGAGCCAGGGACCTACTCAGTAGTGGTGGAGATTTCAGACCCGGTGGATGGAGACCTATTCGGAACCAGAATCCTGAGTGCAGTTCAGTCCTTCCAAATTGGGCTAGAGGGCGACCTTGTCGAGAGATCGGTTTCATTCGACCCAGAGTGGAGGGTCAGTCTGTCTCTGACCAACGAGAGTGGCGGCCCATTAGCTGACCAGATGTTCAGAATGATCAACATGGATAGTGGATGGGTGCAATCTCATTACACGGACTCCAATGGGACATGGGTCGATCATGTCGAGGAAGGAAGCTGGATTCTGTCCGTCGAACCTTTCGAGAATTCGGACGGGGCATCCGAAACACTGAGGGAAGTCATTCAGGCATCATCTGAGAACGCAGCCGAGGAACTTTCTTTCTCAACGAGCGAGGTAGCAACATTTTCCCTCAACCTAACTGGGGACATCTCAGGAGAGCCCATCCCATCTATGATTATCGTACTGAACTCAGCAGACGGCTTAGGCTCTATCAGCCTCGAGGAGACCGACTCGAATGGCATGGTCACGGCTTCGATTTACCCAGGGGCATGGTCGGCCGAACTCAGCTTCACCGAGAATGGAGTTATGTGGCAACTAGAATCAGAGGAATTCACACTGTCACCAGGTCCAAACTCGGAAATTTCCTTGATTGCCAACAGATCTTCCGAACTGAGTGGAAACGTTTTCTGGGACTTCAATGATAACGACGTCTCTAATGTAGGTGAAGGAGTGGAGGGGGTAACAGTATCAATCAGGGAGCACTGTCAAGATGAGCTTACAGATTCGGACCCTAGCTCAATGTCCTTCACAGGAAATCTGACAACTGATCTAAATGGAGATTGGTCCGTTTTCCAGCCATCCGAGACAACTTGGTGCGTAACCACCCACATGGAAGGATTCTCCCAAGAGGAACTTGCGGTATCACTAGGGTCATCCCCGAATCAAGTGGACATCGAGTTGACTGCTGGCCTGGTTGAGGTCGGAGGGGTAGTCTCCTATATCGATGAGTCAGAATTCTCAGCAATTTCCGACTCAATTGTTCTAGAGCTATTCCCTGCGGAGGGACTGGTAAGGGATCCAGTCACCCCGACAAAGAACTTGGAAGAAGGTGTTTGGAAAGGTAACTGGTCGGCCGATGTAGAGCCGGGCGAGTGGATTATCAGAGCTAGCGTCGAGGAAGAGGGGCTTATTGCAATGGCCAACATAGAGGCCGACGTCTTAGAGGGAGGGTTCGAGGATATGGGCCTTATTTCCGGCGGATGGCTGATTCTAGGAACTCAGTGGCTAGACTATGATGGAAACTCCATGACTCTCGCCGATGTAGATGAACCAGAGTTGGTAATCAACATCGGTGCTGGAATCTCCTGGGTCGCAATGTTAGATGATGAAGGAGGATTGAGGATGCTTCTGCCCGGCGGAATGGCCGAGACCTCTAGCGAGTTCGAGGTAAACCAGATGGACCGGAACATGACCTACTCGGGAGGTCGGACTGTTAGCATGCAAGCCGGTCAAGAGACCCCTCTGATAACCATCTCTCACACCAGAGTCTCAAACCACGAGGTCGAGCTGCATGTCATCTCAAGCAGTGGTGGAGATCCATCCCACGAAGGAGGCGTGGATGACCTAATGGCCATCACAGGTGAAAACTCCACTTTCCAACCATTGGAGTTTGTCTTAGGGGTGGATTATCTGGGTCACGAACCATTCGACACATTCTCTGCCCAGGCACTTGTTCCCGGAACCGATGGAGGGGATTGGCTGGTAGAGTTCCACAATGGCTCTGGAGAATGGAACACAACCGTGAGCTTCGACGTGGGCCTAGAGAACACTCTGAACTTCACGGACCTCCACGTTAGGATTTCTCCTGCAAACCAGTCCGTCGCGCACTCCCTTTCCGATGGCCACTCAGTCAATATTGACGTTTTCACGTCCGATGGCTACTATGCCGGTGAGTCTGTAAAAGTAAGGATCCCCCAGATTCATGGATTCTCAATGGAGCCGATGGATGACGTCTATGGGATATCTTCCGGCGAAGTCGCTCAGATAGGTATTGACTTCACCAATACGGGCAACGGGGACGAGAAATTCGAATTCTCTTTCGATGATTCGGAGCTTCCCGAAGGGTGGGAGAGGACTGGGGCAACTAGCCATACTTTGGGGGCCTTCGTCTCAACGACCCATTCAATCTCCGTCATAACCCCCGAGAACGCAACAGGCGGCCCATACACGGTCTATGTGTCTGTTACTGACAAGGTGGGGGGGACCTATCCGGATATAGAAATCAACGTAGAAGTATCCAACCCAGTCATTAGCATCACTGGCCACCAGTCATACACTGGTGGGGATCCTGTGGCATTCACTACAAACGGATGGGCAGTAACAGTCTACAACGACGGACTGGTCGACGCCCCAGGTGTGACTCTGAATGGCACAATTTGTCTGGATAGTAGCTGCAGCAACGAGATAGCTTTCGACACCGACTCCAGAGACGTACCTTCAATGACGGAGGTAATCTTCGACATCTCTCTGGATCTCACAGACTTCGGTCCAAACTCCTACTACCTCAGGTTCGTGATAGTGGAGGAAAGCGTATCTGGGGAGGTGCTGCCATATTTGGAAGACCAAGGCGGTGTATCCAATGTCGATGTACGCTCACCTCCCGTCGAGGGGACTACCGACTGGATTGGATGGATACTGGGGGCACTAATTGTTTTGGCACTCGGAATGCTAACTAGGCCCCGCTCAAGAAGGCCCAATGCGCCATTCTGACACATTGATATTTATGCCCGTTGAGTGGGCGGGGGCTCATGCCCACCATCGAGCATCTTGAGTTGATGCCCGAGCCCGATGAGCCGAGGCTTCTGACAACAGTCGATCCGACAGCTCCAGGGTATCCGGGGGAGGCATATGGGATGACCGACGAAGAGGCCCGCCAACTAAGGTGGCCATTGGGTCCAATCAAGGAGGCGCTATGGCCATGGGGGGCCGTATTTTTCTCCATAGGGACTCTTCTATTGTTAGTTTCTTGGCCGTTTATCGATGCGTACTTGACACCTGTCCTGCCAGACTCAGAATGGGCATACGAAGACACGGGAATCCGCCGTTTACAGAGTGCTGGACTCTCCGGAGAAGGAGTCTCTGTCTGCATGGTCGACACCGGGGCAGATATTTCCCATAGGGACTTTGAAGGTGTTAATCTAGCTGGATTCAGGGACTTCTACGAGGAAAATAACGAGGAAGTGAGGGATGTTGGAGATGAGTATCATGGGACCATGATGACTGGCCTATTGGTTGCCAATGGAACTTTCATCGGGGCTGCTCCTGGCGTATCCCTGTCAATAGCACTAGCATTGGGTCCTGAGGGGTCTTCCGGGCAACAAGACAGAGTCGCATTGGCCATCAGATGGTGCAGAATCACACAAGAGGTAGATATCATCAGCCTAAGCTTAGGCGCGAATCCCGGGGCCGGTATGGGCACTGACTCAGAAACTGTTTCTGCGGTCAACGAAGCCCTGGATGCAGGAATTTTTGTGGTAGCAGCAGCAGGCAACACCGGATTACAAGAGGCAATATCCGATGTCTCCGTGCCCGCGAACATCCCCGGCGTGATTGCAGTAGGGGCGGTTTACAGGAGTGGTGTGACATGGCCCGATAGTGCCACAGGCTCAGTGACAGATCCATATGGGGGGGAAAACAGAACATTCCCCAATCAGAAACCAGAGGTTTCGGCACCCGGGGTCAATATCTTCTCAACAGCCACAACCGATTTGACTCCGCCATATGCGTATTCATCTGGCACAAGCGACTCTACAGTGTTCGTCACCGGGGCACTTTCCCTCATTCTCGAGCTTTATGGAGAAGAGCTGGCCGGTGAAGACGGAAGAATCAGTCATGAAGATATGGAGTTGGTTAAGAGGGCCCTAGCAAATTCTGCTGACGCCGGAGGGGAGGAAGAGCCAGGGCATGACAATAAATTGGGGTATGGCACTTTAAACGCATTCGAATGGGCCTCACAAGTAGCTTTCGAGCTCAATTTGAATTAGAATTGGACATTAAGCCGTATTTTTCTAACGCCCCATTCGGGAACAGTCCGACCCTAGGGTTAAATCCGCTCCCGACACCCCGCGCACATGGCCCGCGTAGAGAGAACACGAAGCTCCCTATTGGTATTCTTGATGCTTACTAGCGTATTCGTTTCCCTAGTCGGGCCAGCAACTCCCGTAGTTGCAGCAAATGACACTACATCCGGGACCATCTCTGGAACGGAGGTTTGGCAAGGAAACCATGCGCTGACGGGGGACGTCGTGGTTTCATCAGGTGCGAAACTAATCATTCAACCAGGCACGACAGTAACCTTCCCAAACGGGACTCATCTGGATGCCAGGGGAAGCATCTGCATCGGCGCATCTTCTTGTGGCGCTAGTGGAAATGCAAACACCGCACAGAAGATCACCTTCAGATGGACGGAACCGACAAACTCCAGTGCAAGAGGGGAATGCTATGGCATGTCGAATGGGAATGAGGAGATATTCATCGAAGACCCTTCGTGCTTTGAAGGGGTTCTAATTAGGGACTCAATAGACCTCTCCCAGACCGCAGTCAGATTCCTGACAATTGATGGGGCGTGGGGAATACCCTACTACATTGACCTACTCAACGAGTTCAGATACGGGGCATTGGTCTTAGATGGGGCGAGTCCCACACTGAGGGAGTTGGAGTTTACCGATGTGAACACAAGCAGTGTGCTGACTACCAATCTCGCACAACCCAGATTCATCGGTGGCGAATATGTCGTGGGCAATGACGATGAAAGTGGCGTTGATGGCTCCGCAGTACAAATTTACAGCTCGGGGACGCCAATAACTCCTCTGATAATGGAGTCGCCATCCCTAATCGGAACAGATAGGGGATGCGGCCAGAGGGATGGGGGAAGGCCGACTGTCTGGGTCCAAGACGCATTCATAGAGATAGACGAAGCAGACATCGCGGTCGGAGACTACGGGATATCCCTTAGGTATTCTTCCGGCTCCGTGACCAACTCTTCAATATCTGTGAACTGCAATGGAATAGACCTTTACAGCCTCAAGAGCGTTGGGACAACCGAATTTTACAACACCGTTGCTGGGAACGAGATCACCACGGGCGAGGGAACCCCGGTCACAGCCTATGGGGGCGCGCATGCTGACATTTACGATAACGAGCTATCCGGTGCCAGCGGTGGTTCTGGAATCGCAGTCTACTCGAGCTACGCAAATATCCACGACAACGACATCGGCCCAATAGGCGGATGGAATGGATTGTGGATGCTGGGCTCCTTCGACGTGATTGCCGAGAACAACACAATTCATGATGTTGCCAAGGAAGTTGTCCTGGCAGGTGAGTATGGAACACAGGCCCCAGCTCCCTCCGCTTCCAGGGCTTTCCTTGCAAACAACACGCTTTCTACAGATGGAACAGGGACATGCTCCAGCATGATGCACTTCGATGGCGGATTCACCTGTCCTGCAGTCATGGCCTTCAGGTCCGGTTTGACGATGTATGACAACGAGATCAATGCCGCGGGCGACGCCGACGGAATCAGGGCAGTCGGCGCTCTTCTCGACATTAGGAGGAACACTTGGAACGTCCCTTCCACTGGCGCCGTGATTAAGCACTACGACAATGGATACGCTGGCTCCCAGCAGTATGGGACTCTGGGATTCTTCACTGAGAACTCGTGGAACGGTGTTGACATGACCTACAACATCACCAAGAGTGCCATTACTGTCCAATCCGAGACAATCCCAAGCGCCGCCGCTGGTGGCGATCCGGTCAAACTCTCGTGGCCAGACCAGGAAGCATGGCCGGCCAATCAATTCCAGAATGCGATAGTGCCAACGGAGGTTCAGGAATGCACGCTTTGCGACAATCTCACGCCGAGAAACTTCCCATTGGCAGTAAGCATGGACAACAACTCCACTGTATTCACATTTGCAGCTCTGGCAAATCTCGACCTCTCTTCTGTATTCATAGAGACCCAGCCAACTCCCTATGCAGTGCAAGTCCGCAGAGCAGAGCTTGTCAGATACCAAGTTCTAGTTGAGGGGGAAAGGGTGGCAGGTGCGAGCCTTCTGGTAGAGGATGCCCATGGAAACGACCTCTATGACATAGAAACCCTTGGTGATGGGTACACTCCGTGGTTCTCACTACCTTCTGACTTTCACTTAGATTTCAGAGGCCTTGGGGGTGGAGACAATCCTGATGGGTACGCAGACGACGAATACGAGGACTCTTGCACTGATGGAATAGACAATGATGGCGACCTCGTAGCCGATACAGATGATCCGGACTGCGACTATGCAGCGGGAACCCGTGAGTTGTCACTCTACAGATACACGGCTTACAAGTTCGGATTCGGACTGGATAATGGACAGTTTACCCTGGAGGACTCATCATTCCAGGGGACTGCTGACCTGCTTAATCTAGCCCCATCCGTAACAATTTCACAGAACGAAGGACACTCATTTAGGAAGGTAGTAAACATCACTGGAACTGCCCACGATGGCGTTCTTGCTGCATTCTATCAAACAGACGAGCTTGCCCAATGGGACCAGAAGGGGTATGTTCATTCAGTGGAAGTCAAGGACCCATTCACAGGAGATTGGGACAACGCAATGCTAGCATTCGACTCTTCGGGTGCGAGCCAGGGGGAAGTCACTAGGAACAACCATCCATTCAAGACTTGGTTCTATGAATTGGACATGACAAGTATGGCTGAGGGGGATTACACATTCGAGTTCAGATCTTTCGATGGCATCACCCATAGCCCAATAGTTGGCATAACGGTAAAACTCAACACACAGGCTCCAACAATATCAGTCACGTCTCCAAGCTCGATGTCAACTCATTCCGATGACAGCGTAACGTTCGAGGGAACTGCGTATGATTTCTATGGGTGCCCGGAGCAGTGCAGTATGGATATCGAGGACATCTATTTCCAGATTGAGGGACCCAACTTCCAAGTCACGACGCCCGTCGAAGGAGGGCCAGACTGGTCCTGGACATGGGACTTCAGCGGTCAACCAAGGGAGAACGCACAGTACACCTTCACAATTTGGGCATCGGACTCCGACTTCTGTGTTGGGATTATCGACGAATGCGAGGCAACGGTTCTGACATTGAATATAGATAATTCAAACACTGCACCATTCCTTAGCGTGACTTCTCCAATGAATGGGGACCGTCTCGCAGTGTCCGAAAACTCCGTTTTCGAGGGCGTTGCCAGAGACTCCGACGGATCTGTGACAAGGGTCGATGTCGAGGTTCTCGATATAGAGAACGGTTACATCAACGTTCATTCCGAGACAATCACAGAGTTCGCTGCAAATGGGGCCTTCAGCGAAGAATGGAACTCAATGTCACTAAGGCATAACTCCGAGTATCAAATTAGAATGAGATCATACGACGGTTTCGACTATAGCGATTGGGTCGAACTACAGATAACTGCCGACAACCCTCCAGATGCGGGCAATAATCAGCCAGTCTTCGACTCAAGCGGATGGATGGGTGAGATCACGCTCTATTGCGAATTAGAATCCCAATCACAGGACAGGTGCACTTTGGCGGAGATAGATCTAATGCAGTATTTCAGTGACGCCGACTCCAATCAAGAATTAATGCTCTCAGTTTATGACAATGAAGACATGTCTAGCGACGATGAGTATGGCGTCGTATTCAGTATCGGAACTAATGGAATAGCAACATACAACCCAATCACAATGTCCTTCTATGACCCCGAGATTTCTGGTTGGTCCCTGGATGAAGTGATTTTCGTTGCCTCCGACCCCTTCGGATCCAAAGCTAACTCACTCCCAGTCTCAATCAGTGTAATTGGGCTCGACTTCACTGTCAACGAGCCCGAGGACAGTAGAATCAGCGAAGATGGAATTGCAATATTCACTGGAATCGGTCTCCCAGGTAAAACCGTCACTGCCACCATTGGAGGAAATCCGGTAAACCAAACAGTAGTCTTAGAAGACTCAACATGGGAAATCGGAATTCCCGGTTCCAGGATATCCGGTTCAGCAACCCCTCAATTCAAGTATGGCGGAGAGACACATGAACCAGGATTCAAGATTACCGTGAGTGACGATGAAGGTTCTGGATTTACAACAATGATTGTCATTGTGGCCGTCGTTTTGCTTGGTGCAATAGCCGCATTCGCATACTTCTTCGTCGAAATTGAGGAAGAAGAAGCCGATGAATCGACCCAGGAAGTTGAATCAGAGGCTACTGTTGCTGATTCTGAGAGATTCGTCAGGGACTCGGAACAGCCCGGATGGCTTTGGGACACAGTGAATGAAGAATGGGTCCCTGACGACTCTCAGGCATGAATCATGCCCGAGTCGTTAATCACGAACATTCTTGAATGAAAGTTATCGCTAGTCACACCATGACTTCCGTGCCTGCATCCAAGCCAGGGGTTCAGGAGCGTATTCTTCTACACCTCAGGGACTACGTAGATCATGCTGACAAGGTCGAGGTCCCATTCGCCCTTTCACAAATGGGGATAGCAAATGCTGTGTCCATAGCTAGGTCTAACGTGCCCAGAGCGATTTCCGGTTTGAGGGACCAGGGCTACTTGATCGAGAGGCAAGCACACGTCACTGGGGTGTCCAGAAAAAGAAAGGCATACTTCCTGACTGAAGAAGGCGCGAAATTAGCTGATGACATTTGGTCCAAGGTGGGTATGCAGATGGTCAGGGTGGTCGGACACGACGGGAGGTCCTCGACAATGGAATTGCAGAAAGCCCTCGAGGCAACCGAACTCCCCCTGAGGCATGTCGATGTAATCAGGTATCTGGATGATTCGGGGACAATTGACCTCTCTGCACTATCTTCTGACCTGATTGAGAGAGACCTGTCGAAGCATATAGAGAAACAACTAGTCACCTCTCTCGGAGATTTGCCGAGGACAAGGAAATTCTACGGGAGAGAGAAAGAGATTGAGAACATGGTGAATCTACTGGAGCACCAGTCGGGATCAATACTGGTCCCGGGAATAGCGGGAATAGGTAAAACCGCACTATCGGCGAAGTTAATCGAGAGGTTCACCCATAGGAGAAACCTACTCTACCATAGGTGCCAGGATTGGGATGGGGCAAGGGCCTTCCTTGAGGCAATGGGGGAGTGGATGTCCGCAATGGGTAGCGACGACCTTTCGGACTACCTAGCATCTACTCCCGTGCCACAACCACAAATGGCAGTCAACCTCATTGCCGATGGACTAGAAGGAGCTCCTTCTCTGATAGTGATTGATGACTTACACAAAGTAGGCGATGAGACACTTATTTCGGTACTGAGGTTGCTATCGACAAAAATCCCAGAAATTGACGAATTAGGATTGGTAATGTTTTCTAGGTCATTCAGAATGGTAGTCCCCGAAACAGACTCTTCTGGAAGGATCGTAACACTGGTGATGCCACTAGATGGCCTCGATCAGGAAGCAAGCAGGCAGATTCTGACGGCAATGAAAGACTTGGAGATGCCCCAATTCCTCCATATCCACAACCTATCCCGAGGTCACCCGTTGGTTCTTGAACTGATCAACAGAGGGAGTGTAGGTGGAACCTTCCACGAGACATTGGAGACTTTCGTGGAGAAGGAGATTTTCAGCAGGCTCTCAGGCTCTGAGAAGAGGGTCCTAGGGGCCATCTCAGTTTTCAGAGAGCCGATGCCTCTTGAGGCAATTTCAGGAGTGGATGCTGAAACAGACCTACTCGATGACTTAGTCGAGAAGGGATTGGCCAGGCAGGCCGATAGTGAGAACTACGATGTTCACGACCTGGTCAGGGAATTCCTAACGAGATCGATGGACGAATCACTTGCCCAGGTGCTACATGCAAACGCCGTCGAGTGGTACAGGACTAGACGTGGCACCCCTTCACAGAGTATAGAATACATTCACCATTTGCACATGTCCGGAGACACCGAGGGCCTCGCTGAGGCACTTTCTGAAGAGGGACACTCCCTAGTACGTTCGGGACACATCGAGCTTTTGGGTATATTGAGGTCCCTGGACGTCTCAAACTTCGGACCAAGGACAAGTTTTGTCATCCATGAGCTAAGGGGCGACATTCTTTCCATCCAAGGAAAATGGGAGGAAGCCGTAGGCGAGTATGATGCAGCTATGCCACTTGCATTGAAGCACAAGATGACAGCACCACTCGCGCGTCTCTTATCGTCCAGAGCCGATTTGGCAGTAAAGAGAGGGGAAATGGACGAGGCACTATCATTGCACAGCAAGGCCCTCGAAATTCAGATCTCGGTAAGGGATGCACTGGGCGCCGCTCGTTCATACAACAACATGGGATACATTTTCAGGCGTCAGCGAAACAACAAGAGGGCCCTTGAGGTATATGGAAACGTCGAAGAACTACTGGACGCAGAAGGCTCCTCGGAACTGACTGAAGCTAGAATTAGACTGGCATCGGCATTCCTAGAAATGGGCGAGATGGACAGAGCTAGGGATCATGCGATGATTGCCCATGATGAGACAGAAAGGAATGAACAGATCAGATTACATGCCAGATCGAGAGCAGTTTTAGGGAGGTACTATGCAAAAATCAAGGACAACGACCTCGCCATGCACCATTATTCGGGGGCACTCGAAATTCTCTCTGACCAACCGGACCCGCATAGCGCTGTAGAGGTAGAGATGCTTCTGGGCCAGGTTCTGAGCGATGCCGGCAGGTCAGATGAGGCAGCGGAGCACTATCTGGACGGGTTGGCTCTTGCCGAGGCAAATGATTTCAGAATGATGCAGGGAGAGATTCTCTCAAGATTGGGCGAGGTTGAAAGCAATAGGTCTCAGAGGATGGACTACCTCCAGAGGTCGTTGGTAGTTTTCAGAGAGCTGGGTGCTGTTCACAGAATGAGGGACGTCCAGAACGCAGTTCACAGAGTTGTAATGGGCCACTAGGAAACTCCGACTATCTGTTCCGGCTCGCTCTGGCCCAACCAATGGGTGAATTCAGGACCACTTTGTTTCGATATTGAAAGACTCCCTGAGAATGAGTCACATATTCGCATAAGCACCTCACTTTCAGCTATATGGGGCATGTTGTTGCTCTCAGAAAGATGGCAGAGTACTATGCTCTCCAGTCCCTCGTGCATTACCTCGTCTAATATTTGCCCGGTTTGGAAATTCGAAAGATGTCCGCCCCTCCCAGTAATTCTCCTCTTCAGTGATTCGGGATATGGTCCACTTACTAGCCTTGAATGGTCATAGTTTGCTTCTATGGAAATGTGCGAGCATCCAGAAAGGTGACTCTTCAGCTCGTCCGTGGCCTCACCAAGATCCGTAACTATGGAAGCCCTCTTTCCATCAGAGGAACGCGCAATCACAGCAACGTTGTCCGCATCATCATGGGGGACTGGGATGGGTAGGAGGCTCAAATCGGGGCCGGCCTCAATTCTCTCTAAGTCTGAGAACTCAGAGAAATTTTCATGCCCAGACCACTCCATTCTCCGAGCAGTCTCAGCATTGCTCATGAGGACAGAAGCCCACTTCTTCGATGCCCTAGCCGCGGATCTAGAGTGATCCGAATGATGGTGCGTTACCAATATCCCATCAATTTCCATCGGATTAACTCCAATCATGGTCAACCTGGACTCGACCCGCTTCAATGAGAATCCGCAGTCTATGAGTATCTTTGACTCATCAGTAGACAAGAGAACGGCATTACCGCGACTCCCGCTTCCAAGATGAGTAATCTCCATTGACATGACCCGTTGCAGTCCGGGCCCGGACACCCTTTGAATAAATCCACTAATACGGCCATTCGAAGACTAATTTAGCACAATATCGGTACCGCCACAACCCAAAATATCTGGCATCCCGTCCGAACGACGCTCCATCATCATGATAAGTCAGTCGAGAACGCTCAAAGCCGTATAGATGGGGCTATGTCATGAGACGAAAGCAGACTGCGGCACTCATCACGCTACTTCTGCTCAGCAGTCTCGCCTTCGTATCTCAGACACGTCCACAGTCCCCCGTCTCTTCCACAGACCCAACTGATGCACAGGGAGGGGCCCCTCCTGCGACAGATGCGGATGAAGATCAGATTCCGGATCAGTATGAATCATTGCATGGAATGACGGTCGTAATTGAGACTCTGGACGGCACTGTGAATGTCAGGGGACTGGACATGAACAATGGGACCGACAATATGACCGACCACGACAGGGATGGAGCACCCGCCCTTCTGGAGTATTGCTGGCCATACACCTTGGACAAATGCTTCACAGATAGACTATCATTGACCGGAAAACCTCCTGAGTTGACCAACTCGGGTCAAAGAGAGTACCTTGACCCAACCAATTCGGATTCAGATGGTGACGGACTTCCCGATGGATATGAGATACACATGTGCACTGAGGGTGGTCTCGGTTACATCAATGCAACAAACGCATGGACGTGCCTCTGGTTCGATCCCCTTGACCCGTCCGACGAAGTCGAAGACATTGACAGATGTCAGGACTTCACTTTCGGGTGCGGTGATGGTTTCGACGTAAATAGGGATGGAACCATCGACATTACAGAGAGATATACCAATTCCGAGGAATATTCCTTCGGAATTCCGGATGGATGGGTAACTGAGAGGGACGGCCTATGGTGTGCGGGGGAGATTCCCGGACTAAGTGAGGACTCTTGTCAGGAAGTGGAAGATAGGCCTACAGGTGACGACGGTTGGTTGGGAAGTGACCCCACGGACCCTGACTCAGATCACTATACGTGGTCAGATGTAATTGCAACAGGGCTGGTTGTTCCGGGTGACGGAATACCCGATGGCTGGGAGGTACACTACGGACTCGACCCAAGGAATGCTAGTGATGCGATTGAAGACTCGGATGGAGATGGCTGGGACTTGGATAGGGATGGCTTTGTTATTCCAGACACATCCACATCAACAGCACAGTGGGGGGAGGCATACAGTAATTATGAGGAATATATGACCTATTTTGATGATGGTGCATGGGTTACACCCGGACTCAGGGGAACTCCAATGGCAGATCATGAAGGAGAGGTAATCTCGTTTGATCAGTCCACATCTCCCGGCTTGGTCGATGGTTCCGTTCACTCACTGATTAGCGATGATGGAAGGGACAGGATACTCGTCGGGTCAAAGTTCGGCATTACCGCGATAGACCCATTCGGTGGTTCTGTTTCACGGCATTATCTGCCTTCTGGAATTGAAATGAACACAATGATGGGTTGGTCAGCTGGAGATTCTCAATTCCTAATATTGGGAACTAATTTGGGTGTTCACTGCCTGTCCATGGAGAGCGGGCTTCCCGTGATTTCATCCCTTTCAGAATCAAACATAGGCCCCATAGAAACAATACTCAAACTGAATACTGGAAGTAGCGATCTGGACATTCTGGCATTCGGGAAAATGTCAGCATGGTCGGTTTCCTTCATTCAAGAAGAAACATCTGGAGAGGCTCAATGCTCGAGTGATGGATATTCAATTTCTGCCACTGAGCCAATTCCAAATCAAGAATTAATTGACATGCTTGAGGGTGCTTCGACATCAGCTAACACCGCGCTACACGTCCCAGTCTCGGGCAGAGGTCCATTACTCCTGGTGGGAACTGACGCAGGCCTATTGGCATGGAATACCACAGATGCCGCAACTTCGGCCGGTAATCCTTGGTGGGTGTTCGACAAAGAAAATGCCGAGGACTACGTCCAACGTGCTGACTTGCTCAATGAGTCGAAATCTGCTATAGTCAACACAATGGAAGTCGC
The DNA here is from genome assembly GCA_964386765.1 of uncultured Candidatus Poseidoniales archaeon. Classification (GTDB taxonomy): domain Archaea; phylum Thermoplasmatota; class Poseidoniia; order Poseidoniales; family Thalassarchaeaceae; genus MGIIb-O5. The sequence continues at coordinate 26,931 of CAYLUC010000009.1, forward strand.
AGGTCCGTTGCAACCCGGTGGAGGGGTGGAGGAAGTCACAGGAGTCTGGCTTGGAACCGCAGGAGGGCTACACCTAATTGATCTAAGCACTTTCATCCAAATGCCTTACTCTTCTATCAGCAGTGAAAGGATGTATAATGTAGACAGATGGGCTGAAGGAGCAAATGACGTGCACTCCGTAATGTCGTATAATGGAATGGTCGTCATCGGCTCCAGAGATGGCTCATGGTGCTTGGAGGGAGGTCATACGGGTGTTTTGGGAATGTACCTCAATCAAACTAGAATACCCGGTTTGGTTACATCTTTGGTAACTCTGGAGAATGATGGAAAGAATTGGCTTTTTGCCGGCGTTTCTCCAGGCAGATTCATGAATATCATGCCAATAGATCCACAGTCTGCTGACTCTGATTTAGATGGCATGCCAGATGGTTGGGAGTATGCATATGGACTTGATCCAACGGACCCATATGACAGGGACAGAGATGCCGACGCAGATGGGGTCAGCTATGAGTTAGCCGATGGAACTGAATTTACAAGAGACTGGACTAACCTGGAGGAGTATAGATACATCAGAACATCGGAACTTGGATTTAATGGCACGGATCCAAGGGATACTGACTCAGATGGAGACGGTTTGTCTGATGGGGAAGAGTATTGGGGATGGTTCCTAGAACCAACGTCATTCGAGTGCCATTACCTAAATGACGAGTACATATGCGATGAAGACTCGGAAGAACTCGCTGAGACTGTCCATCTTGAGGGATGGCTTGGTTCAGGGGCTGGAGGCGGTACTGATGGGCCAACCGACCCAACAAATTCGGACACTGATGGAGACGGCATGCCAGATGGTTGGGAGATTGAGCACAGGAGATGGATAGGAGATGTCTACACAGGCGGAAATCTGTGGACTCTCGATCCTCGTAATCCTGATGACGCGGATGGTGACGCGGATGGGGATGGTCTAACGAATCTTTGCGAGTACATGTGGGGAAATATGCTTGAGACTGTCCTCAGGGAGGGACTTCCATCTCATGGTGAATCCAATGAGTCAGCAATGTCATGGGTGAAGACAGACCCCAACAACGTAGATTCCGATGGGGACAGCCTTCCGGATGGTTGGGAAGCCAGGTATACCTGCACTTGGAATAAGGAAAATAAAGGAATAAACCCACTAAATGGTTCTGATTACCTGAACAATCCCGATAACGATGGATATGACGTGAACCATGATGGTTCGTTATCTATCGATGAGCAATTTGTAAATTGGCTTGAGTATCACATCAAGTCCGAGATTATGTACGGCTCAATGACTTCTTCTGGAATGGCGTATCCAGACAACTTCACCACTTCCCTTTGGAATGAGACTTGGCAGGATCTAGCTGAGGGCTCTTTCGGAGATTTCACCAGCCCATCTTACCAGAGCTTGGTGAATGGGACAACGACTCAGGACGTTGGCTCCGCCAATCCCCTTTCTCCCGACTCAGATAGGGATGGTATGCCAGATGGTTGGGAATTCTTCCATTCAAGGTGGAGCCTGTTCGATGAGGAGTGGACACTTAATCCAGTAGATGAGAGGGATCAGATTGGGGATCCCGACGGTGACGGGATGAATAATTGGGAGGAATACAACTCTATTGATGGGAATCTGAGTGAAACGGACAATCTTGTCACGTCACCACAGTTCTACCTCCTTTCGGTTGGGGGGGAGCTTCTCGCTACTCCTTGGCTGTCTGCCGAGTCCTCCCAGTCCTTCGGAACATTCCTGACGGACGAGCAGAGGAATTTGACAGGCTTGACTGCAGACCCTAACGATCCAGATACAGATAATGACGGGCTACTAGATGGCATAGAGTTGATTTTCACAAGATGGAACTCTACCGATTCACTTTGGACACTTAATCCATTAGTTCCAGGCGATGGGAATTATGATTCTGACATGGATGGGATAACAGATCTCGTAGAGTTGAATTTGACAAACAACAATCCTGCGAATGGGGGACTATCCCCTCCAGATGCTCCCAGAATGTGGGAGGAGGCGCAGCAACTCGATCCATCTGAGGCCAACAATAGAATTTACAGAATTCTATTCAACAAGGAGGGCAAGGCACAATTGGCAATGCAGCAGTACCAGGAATGGCTCTCAGGTGAGCCAGCAAAGCCGTTGCTAACATATCTCTTGGGGATATCAGATCCTAATGATGAAGACACAGATAGAGATGGAATGAGTGACGGCTACGAGTATTGGTTCACTGAGTGGAACCTGGAGGACAACATCTGGGAGATGAACCCGCTTACTGGAACAGATGTTTCTAGGGATACTGATGAAGATTCATTCGACTGCGATGGGAGCGGCCACATTTCCGACTCTGAGTCATTCGATAACCTAGCTGAGTACGAGTCGAGGGTCTATGGCAAGAGGACCGCTGTCGATACAATTTCCAATGAGACCGGCTTGGTATCTTATGGGGCCGACTCGATTAACGCCCAGATGGATGAGAATGGCCTATCTTATCAGGCGGCCTTTGGCCATCTTTATTCTTCATTCACCAGTAAGAGCCTGGAATCATCCGAAAGAATGGGCCTGATTAATTCAGTAGATCCGAACAATTTCAACACAAGCCTAGCGGGAGTCAGCGATCCAACCGATGGTGACTCAGACAGGGATGGTATGCCAGACGGGTGGGAATTTTGCTACTCGATATATGGTGAGTTCCTCCCTGTCAACGCATTCAGATGGTCAATGAATCCGATAAATCCACTGGATGTCGGCTATGACCCGGATGCCGATGGGTGGTACGATAGAATATGGGCAGACATTCCCGCCGAGCAAGGCACCTGGGAAGGAAGGCAATTCTCCCCCTCGTCAATAGACAGCCAGATTGGGCAGGGCTCTCAGCCACTGTATTTCTCCAATCTTATGGAGTTCGAGAATGGCACACACCCATTGGATCAAGATAGTGATGATGATTCAGTTGTTATGATTCCCTTCTTCCAAGATGGTTCCGTGGTTGCATACATTCAAGACTCTAATCTCTCGGATGGTAGGGAGGTGTTCAAATACGGCACAAACCCCCTTGATAACGACACAGACGGAGATATGATGCCGGACTTCTATGAGTACTATAGGGGATGGAATGAGTCAAATGACAACTGGTCCTCATACATGCAGATTTCAGTAGTCTGGTATCAGGTAACTCCTGTCGTATGGAAGCCTGTAGACGTTTCATCTGGAATAATTTCCAGGCCTCAGCTGGACTGGGCTTGGTTCACTCATGATCCAACTGACCCCTCTGATGCCGGTCAGGACGCCGATAATGACGGGGGCTGGGACTGTTCAAGTGGGAGTTGCATATACCAACCCTACAACAACTTCCAGGAGTATTTCGGTGTGGTCAATGCATCACTTTCTTCACCATCTCTTGTTCGTGAGTCAAATCTGTATGACTGCTCAGGAAATTTGGTTATGGAGTGGTGGCAACTCAGAGAGGCACTACTGGGGACCTGCTCAGGCAGCGCCGCATTATCAACAAATTACTTCAGAATGTACAGGATAAACAACGATGATCAACTATATGCCCTGATTGTAGATGATAATGATGTGGACTATGAGGACGTGGACAGTAGTGATGATACAATTTCACTAAATGGTGCATGGACCGATGAATACAACAGATTTGCCGGAGATCAATACCACCTCCCTAACACTGGATTAGGGGAGTTTGTTTTCGGATGGTGGGCCATAGATATTGACGGTGATCAGATAGCTGATGGTACGGACCCGACAAATTGGGATACTGATGGAGACTGGTTGAATGACCATTTCGAAATAGAAGATGATCTCCTAGATGGAATCAGGGGCAATAGCGGTTCCCCAATCAGATATGATGACCGTACAACCTAGAACTCTTGAGTGCGACTCACTTGGCATGTCCATGGGCGAACCCAGCGGGAGTGTGCCCGAACCAAATCAACCACTGGAAGATAGACTACTATTCCTACAGGAAAACATGGTCAATTTTGTCAATCAGTACGGTCTCCCAGTGGTGGAAGTAGCCTTGGTGATTTCCAAATACATCAGGATAATTACAAATCAGTTGCAACACGCGGCCGATGAGACGGGAGAAGACCTCCCATCTTCCCTATTGGAGCCATGGCCAATAGATTCAGAGAGGGACTTTCCTAGAATAGACTCATTCCCACTAGAAAGGGTCCTTGATTCCGTCGATCAGGATCGTATGGAAATTTTCGACACAATAATTCGAACAATATTGAATGAGACAGAGATACCCTTTGTTTCTGCAATCGCCATATTGAGGGATTGGGAATCGAAAGTCAGGGTTCAGCTAAGTGAGTCCACTAGTCCTGGACACCTGTTCAGTCCGATGAAGTTGCCTGAAGGATTCTAACTATTCTGAGCCTTGGCAACTATCCCACTCGAGACCCACCATGCGTCGAGAATTGACCAAATGAAGATGATGGGCCACAGAACCAATGAAAGAATCAAGGGAAACTGAATCAAGAACCACCCCGCTCCCTTTCTGTGTTGTCTATTGAAGTGTTGACCAAGGAAAAGGAATGGGACAAGTGAAAGAATAATAGCAAAAATAGGCCTTAATGCTCCCCAGGCCCCGATACCCCCACTCAATTCAGTCCAGATTACCCCGAAAACACCCAGTGCACTAACATCCTCTTCCTCCTCATCGGAAGGGAGAATGACCACGTATTCATTGTCGGACACGAGTCTTGGAATGGGGGGTGTGGAATGAATATGACGTATCCTAGATACGAAAATGACTACTTCCGACGGCTACTCGCAGACACCGTGACTTCCCCTCGTGTGCTTCTCACAGGATTCGAACCATTTTCAGGTATGACAGATAATGTTTCAGAAGCAGTGGCAAAGGAAATCGGTACTTCTGGAATAGATGGAGTCGATATTTCGACCATTATTCTCAGTGTTGATGAGAATGGCTCAAGAAAATGCTCTGAATTACTCAGGTCGGGACAAAACTTCGATGCAATAGTACATCTCGGTCTTTCGGAGACGAGACAAAAGATAAGTTTGGAATCACTCTCCAAGAATATTCTCCAAATGTCCAGGCCAGACAACTCTGGAAGAATGGTTTCCAATTCCATCATTGTTAGAAATGCACCAGATACACTCAGAATTACGGCTCCCAAACACATACTGGACGAGGAGTTTGAACATGACAGCAGGGTGTTGTGGAGTGAAGATGCTGGTGGATTTGTCTGTAACGAGACTCTTTTCCGGACACTCGAAGCGATCGGGGAAGGAGGAATACCGGTAATTTTTGTTCATCTGCCAAATCCTGAACACATAGCAATTAGTGAGCAAATTGAGATAGTTTCTCACATTATCAGATGTCTTGCAATAAAGCCCCAATACAGGGTCGTCGGTGCATTGTTACTTGACTCAGGGGGAAGGATGCTTGCTTGCAGGAGGCCCGAAGGGGACGTATGGGGAGGTTGGTGGGAGTTCCCAGGTGGCAAGATCGAAGAAAATGAGACCCAAGAACACGCGTTAATCAGGGAGATAGAAGAGGAGTTGGCAATATTGGTGAGTCCAATTTCCTGTGTAGCGGAGATTTCACATGATTATGGGGATAGGGTTGTGGATTTGTTCATCTGGAAGTGTGAGCCAGTAGACCCTGACTCGATATTCCCGTCTGAGCACGACAAGGTAATTTGGATTAATCAAGGAGAATTGTTGGATCTAAAATGGCTGCCTGCCGATCTACCATTGATAGAGGAATGGGCCTCATCCGGAATTCCCTAGATGTCATCACCGATAGTCGGCCTACCCTTCTTGTCAAACCACTCATTCGGAGTTCCGTCCTTTGACATGGAAAAGTCATCACCAACATTTCTTGGAATCTTTGTCCTGCCTCTGTGCCATGTCACTTTCTCCAGCCAAAAGTCAACGCCTTCCCCAGAAATCGAAATATCAATAACTCCGCCTGCAGATCTTTCCTCCAATGGAAATGAAACCTTGCCTGCAAGTGCCGCTTGACGCGAAATCGAGAAATCAGTGTACCTCCCATTTTCCATCTCAAGGGACATAGCATCAAGAGCTGTGTCCATGATATTTTGTTTTGCAATGGCTTCTAGAAACAAGTCCATTGAGGTGGCATTTCCATGCAATATTTCTGCAGATCCTTCATGAGGGAAGGACCTTCTTTCAGTATTTCCATTCGGAACCCAGTCGGGAAAGATATTTTTCACGGCCCGAACGACCAACTCTGGATTCTCATGAGATTGAATAGTTGTAGATATCCTGAACTCTAACTCCACGTCACCTCCAGAGACATCTCACTGATGAGTCCTCTCCAAAGAACTCTATCAAGAGCGCGAATGATTGAAACAGTAATCTAGCGCGGGCAGTACATGTCTGAACGCTCCACAGCGATGGGGGTGGCGCTATTGTTTGCTCCTAACATATGTGTGGTGTCGATTAGATTTGGACTCCCCATCCTAAATGATATCATTTCTGAAGACCCCGTCCTCGAAATAGGAATACATACTATAGCCACGATTCTTGGTTTGCTGATGTTCGTTAGGTACGGGAGAGTCGAGGATCATGAGTATCACAGGTCAAAGATTATCCGAGGCCTTTCGAAAACGTACAAGAGCGAAGACCGGGGACTTTGGGGCGATAAATCTGATAGGGCCCTGGAGAAACTAGAAGCCACCTCATCCGACATTTCCAGAAAGTCTTCCAGAAAGTCGATGGACCGAATGTCTGGAACTGTTGGCTCCATCAATACTGAGATGTCTGAAGTTGAGGTGGGAGAGGAATTCGAAGCCGATGTCAGAGTCTCAGGAATACAAACGATAGTCGATGAGGAAAAAATCAAAGAAGAAAATTCGAAAAACAGGAAATCTCTCCTTTCTTTCATCGGATCAATAATGGATTCTTCTGCTAGGAGGAGATTGGAGAGGCAGAAATCTAAGGCCCAAAAGAAGAAGGCCAAGGCAGAAGATAAGAGGATTAAAGCGCAGACCAAGAAGTCATCCAAATCAGATAGCGAATGGGATGCACCAATCGCCTCATCAATGGCTAGATCGGTTATCTCCTGTAAAAATTGTGGGAACCTGAATAATAGTGGTATTCAGTACTGCAACTCTTGTGGCGATTTCTTGGCTTAGCAGGGAACGATTCAAAGCACCCAGTACAGAGCCATGGTCGAGAGCATGTCGGAGAAGAGGGACTACTATGAGGTCCTAGGGCTGTCTAGGGGCGCTAGCAAGGAGGAGATCCGAAAGTCATACAGGTCATTGGCTAGGAAATATCACCCCGACAAAAACCCTGACGACCCAGAGGCAGAGAGCAGATTTAAGGAACTCTCGGAAGCATTCGCGATTCTTTCCGATGATAACGAAAGGAGGAAGTACGACACATTTGGCCATAATTCCCCAGGCGGCTCTCCCTTCGGACCAGGTGGCTTTCAAGGGGTGAATATCAGTATCGACGACCTTTTCGGAGGCGATCTTGGGGGGATATTCAGCCAATTCTTTCGTTCATCTTCAGGAAATAAAAGGGTCAAAGGATCCGACCTCATGGTCAGACATTTTGTCCCCTTCCAGGTAACTATGGATGGGTGTGAGGATGAAATTGAGTTTGACGCCCTTAGGGTTTGCAGTGATTGTGAGGGAGAGGGATCCAAGGACCCCTCCTCAGTGAGAAATTGCCCGGCTTGTGATGGTAGGGGGAGGACCGAGAGAGTAGAGAGAATTGGCCCATTTACTCAAAGGTTGGTTTCAGATTGTCCTTCTTGTGACGGCGAGGGCAGGATTGTCCAAGATCCGTGTGGCAGCTGTAAGGGACTAGGGCGCGCTACTCAAAACAAGAAGGTCAGATTCTCAGTCCCTCCCGGGGTTTCAACCGGTGTCAGACTAAGGATGAGGGGTCATGGCGAGTCTCCTAGGAATCGTGGCGGAGAATCAGGTGATCTGTACATAGAAATTGAAGTTGGCGATCATGAATGGTTCGAGAGGGATGGGCCCGATTTACTCATGGCCCTACCGGTCGGATTTGCAGACCTGCTTCTTGGAACTTCTATACAGATTCCCCACTTAGATGGGGATGTTTTGACCGTAAAAATCCCGCCCCGTTCAAATCCTGGTGACACTATTTCAATTCCGGGCAGGGGGCTCCCCAGTCAAGGGATGAGGAGGAGGGGGGAAGTTTCAGTGGTTTTGAAATTGAGCATTCCCGATAAGGTATCCCGCACAGACAAAAAGAGGATCTCTGAGATGTATGATGTATTGGGAACAGATACAGAAATTATTGATGACAAGATAAGGGAAGAAGCCAGAAGGCGTAGAAACTCCCGTAGGAGATAGACAATCACTCCGATTCAAGACTCTGCCAATCCATTGCACTTCGAGGGGCTGCAGCCACAGGTTCCCCCCCAACTAAACCAGACAACTGGAATGTAAGGACACTGGGGCTTCCTTCTATTGACATTCGAATGAATGTTCTACTGCCCGATTTCAATGTGTCTAGGAAAATCTCATCGCCACGGAAGAGGTGTTTTGGTGAGACATTATCGATTCCAACTACTGACCCCTCAGGGGAGTGGAGTCTTATGGCGGCCAGCTTCCAATCTTCGGCCCCAACTCTAATACCGAGTATTAGCGAACTCCCCATTTCTACCCCCCATGCGCATACTTCAATCTGTTCAGTCATATGTCTAATCAGTGGGCTACCCCATTCTGAGATTATTCCAGACCAGGGGCTGTCACCAAGCTGATGGAGAGCTGATTCTACCACTCTCTCGTTTATCTCATTTTGAGAAATTTCTTTGGAGAGCCTCTCCCGTAGTCTCCTAAGCCGCCTTCTTTCGTGAGCCTCAATAATTTCAGATTCCCTTGTTCCCGAGAACAGCCTCTTTCTTTCCCACCAAATGACAATAGCTAAGGGGACTATCATAATAATCCCAAGAAATATGTAAAGGTCGTTGAAAAGGTAGGATAAATCACTTAATTCGGCTTCGTCTGGAATATCCTCACCTGCATAAAATAGGGTGAAAATATATTCCACTTCAACGTCTGAGGAACCGAGCCTCTCAACTCTCAGTGCATGCACCCCATTTGGGATGCTAATTATTGAGCCATTTGTGTAATTTAGGATGTTCCAATTTTGCTGATCGAGTGTCTGGATTTGAAAACTCACCGAGGATGAACCACCGTCTCTAATATAGACTCTGGATCCATTCTCATCTTCGATGCTGAAAGCGTGAATATCTACGCTATCCCCCTGGCCCAATGTTCCGGAAAGTGACAATGGTCCCGGGAAAAACCGGTCGTGGTGTTCCCAAGGGCCACTTTCATTCCAAAGGTAGTCAGGCGCATCTCCAATCATTTTTCCATCGTTGTTTGAATCAGAGGAGATGTCAATCTCCCATGAAATGGCGGCATTCGAGCGAAATCTAAATTCCAAGGAAAATGCATCTGCAGGAGTTACAATAAGGTCAGGGCAAGTATCTATTCCTTCATCTACAATATACGTACCATTCACTGTTCGCACCAATATGTCGATCAATACCTCTCCACTGAAAATACAGTTTGGGGCGATTTTCATCTTTGAGCCTGCCTGCAATAGGAGGGAATCGCCCGCCACATCAAATCCTGAAATATGCCCAGAAAATGGGCCAGAGCCGAATTCTAAATGCCCCCCATGGTCCCATTCCCCATTTAATTCACCACCTTCGGGCGCCTCTGACTGGTCATCAAATCTTGATAGTCCGATTTCATAAGGGGAAAATCCGGAATCCGTTGGGTGAACTACCCTAAGCCAGAGCCCCGAGTCCTCCGGATAGTCGATAATTAATGGAAAATCATCCTCGCTTGACAATATTTCGACAAGAGATTTGGACTCAGAATTACTTTCCCATACTTCCAAATCAATCACTCCTCTGCCTCTGAAACTCTCGATGACTACGACATCATCATTATCTCCATGTACTCTGAATGAGTCCATATCTTCCGTATCTTCTAAGGAACCAACAAATATTGCTGCGGCAGAAAACACGTCCAGTGTGTTACACCTGTTAAGTTGACAAATGGATGTGGAATCTATTTCAAACGAATTTTCTTGATTGCCGGGTATTGGAACAATTTCGCCCAGATCCCCAGCTTCCACTAATGTCCCTTGTTCTGGAAGAATAGTGTCAAACATGATATCATCAACCACCAATCCCTCATTGGCATTCACCTTCCATGATAAGTTGTGTTCAAAGAGCCCCGACCATTGGACTCTGTGTTGGTCTGAAATTATCTGTTCAGAACCATCATACAAGACGACCAACTCCAGCCCGGGACAGCTAATCTCCAGACATTCGGCCACTATCCATGCAGGTCCACTTCTCCCTGTCTCTCCTTCGATTAGAACTGAAATATTCTCCTCCTCCCCGAGAGCCGGATAGCCCACGAAGACAATTGAGGTGGCCAGAATTAGCGACAGAAGTGCTGCCCTCGCCCCCTCCATGTAATATCCGAGAAGTAATCAGCCTTAGAATCCTTCAAGCGAAGTTTCTCGTTCGAGGGTCTATGGAGGGCAGGCCACTATCCCGGGATGTCATAGCTAGACACCGGTCAGCTAGGCTTTTTTCTCTAGGCGATAGGGGAGACCCAGTTTCATGGGCCCCTGCACTAATAATGTCCGAAAAAGACCCAGAATTACCAATTTCAATGGCACCACTGTCATTCAAGAGAGACAATTCAGAGTTTCCGGCAAAACTTACTATGACTACACGGGAAAAGATATGTTTTCCATTCGACAGCATAGATGAGTGGAGTGCTTCAGAGGGTTTGGTTCTGCCTTCCAGCCTCGACAAATCAGACTCAGGGAGATTTGGTTCTGGAATCAACATGCTACCAGTTTCTTGGCAATCACTACATCATGACAACACCCTCTCCGAAGCATCCATAGAGCCATCAATTGTTATCCTCACAGACTCTCCACAATTATCCAGAAGTCGCGGCAAATTGGCAAAATCATTGGATGTAATCAGGAGGAGATTCCCATCTTCCCTAATATGGGCCCCGGGGATTTCTGGACCGGATAATTGCCATCTTCTTTCATGGCTCGGAGTCGATTTATTCGATCTTTCAAGATCGCGCAACGCATCTGCCTCAGGACTGATTCTTTCAGAAAGTGGACCTCGAGAACCAGAGGCCACTCTGGGTGAGAGAAATGGTATGGAAACACAGATTGAACATTGGGCATCGGCCCTCTCGAGCCTCAGACAGTCGATTAGGTCGGGGACACTGCGAGAGGCAGTGGAAAATTCCGTAGGCTCCAGTCCTAGGTCTGTCGAGAGACTTAGGATTCACGACTCAATGATGAGTGAAAACATAGTGGCTGCAGGACTATCCAGCGTGGTGAGAAAGGGCAGAAGGCTGAGGTGCAACTCCCCAATAAGTCGGGACGACCCCCTCATTCGTGATTGGCAGGCAAGGGTCTCGGAGAATCATACCCCTCCAAAGCATCAGGAAGAAATCCTACTTCTGCTCCCCTGCTCTGCGACTAAGCCATACCGACTCTCACCTAGTCATCACAGATTCCTGAAGAATATCAGCAGTAACAGGATACACCAGGTCATGGTGACGGCACCCCTCGGCTTAGTACCTAGGGAGTTGGAGGATTTTTGGCCAGCGGCTCACTATGACATCCCTGTTACAGGCGACTGGGATGAGGGCGAATTAATAATCATCAGAAACATGGTGAGCAACCTCGTGGGTAGAGTATGCTACAGCGATGTGATTAACCATTCTGGATTGGAAATCAATGTTCATGGGGCGAATGTTCACGATACGAGGATGGGAGATACGGCTGGTTCTGAACAGTCTCTTGCGAGACTCGAGGAAACTACTAGGGACATCGCTTCGTCACTCGGTTTGGTCGACCTCCGTCAAAACGATGAGAGGCTAAGCATCATGGAATCAAGATCCAGATTCATTCATGGTTCGGACGATTGGCTCAAGGACTCTGTTGTTTCAGGTAGGCCCCCAATCCTAACAATCACAAAATCGGGTGAGCAATTAGCAAGATGGAATCCTCGCGATGGGAGGTTTGCCTTTTCCAAGAAGGCGCTCCAGCTTTTGGAAAGCAACGACTCGATGCCAAGGGCCCACTTGGCTCCAAACCACAAATGGGTCGGCGATTTATTTCCTACAAATGTTGAAGAATTCCAAGGCGAAATTAGAGTTGGTGATGAGGTGCTAGTCTACCAAGATGGAAAATTAGTTGGTTCAGCAAGAGCTGTTGCCCCTCAATGGGAGTGGCCCCTTGGCCCGGGCAGGCTGGCGCGTACAAGGCACAGACTCTGAGGCACCAGGATGTTATGTCCCATCGCAGTGATTAAAGAGGGGGAGTAGGTCGACCGCTCGCTGGAGGGACATTGAATGGCACGTATGCATAGTAAGGGCAAGGGTGCAAGCGGGTCATCTAGGCCTAATTCAGGAAGCCCGCCAGATTGGTCAGAGACTGATAAGAAGACTATTGAGGAACTCATAGTAAACATGGCCAAGGAAGGGCACTCGGCCGCCATGATTGGAATGACTCTAAGGGACCAACATGCAGTTCCTGATGTTCGTCTGGCAACAGGAGAGAGGATTTCTCAGATTCTCTCAAGGAACGGAATTTCCCCCAAGTACCCAGAGGATATGATGAATCTAATGAGAAGGGCACTCGGGCTGATGGATCACCTCAATTCAAACACAAAGGATCTACACAACCGTCGCCAATTGGAACTTTGCGAGTCTAAGATCAGGCGTCTGTCAGTGTATTACAAGGAAGCTGGAAAGCTTGACAGTGATTGGCAGTACAAGAGGGATCAGCTCAGGCTGATGGTTGAATAATCCATAGTAGGGGATTTGAACGAAATCCCCTTCCCATTTGCATGCGTGCACTTGCCGACGAGGATTTTTTCTCTCCCGTATCAGAAATATTGCATTCCGCCGCTTCTATGATTCGCTCTGGGGCAAGAGTATCGCTCGCCACCACTGAAGCCACGCTCCCATCCTCACTCGCCATTGCACCAATTGAGGCAGCATTACTGGATGAGGGGCTCCCTTACAGGAGGACAATTTCGAATGGGGGCACGTTGAGATCACTAATTTCCGAGTCATTTATTGTTATGATCGACTCTGGAAATATTGGAATCAAACTTTCTGAGAATGACGCCTACAGATTATCTCTGGGGGGGAATGTGCCTACAATCACCCATATGGGAAAAGGTGCAAAGGCCCGAAATGGAATACTGACTCCCGTTGCAATTTCACACGCCCTAGCCCAATTGATTTCTCCTTCGGGAAAGCGCGTCAGAAGGATGAGGCCTTGGGCAATTTCCGGGAATTGGATTGCTCCCTCAATGGACACAACATATGATCCAGTTTATACGATTTTGAGGGACTTGCTCGAAGAAGAAGGAACTATCTCGGTAGTGCCGTTTCCAGAGGTTCCTGACCCAGATCCACTATCTAGGCCATGGGTCAATAACGACGATCTTGAAGCTGTTAGGGAAAGATGGGATGAACTAGATGCAGAAGGAAGGGCACGAGCAATTTCACACCTGATGAGGCCCGGACTGTCCTCTTCAAAACCATCCACTGCACGTTTTGAGGAATTGGGTTGGCATTGCATTCTGGCACCAAACTGGGAACGCGATTTGGCGGGGCAAATTAGGGCAGCATCAGAAATATGGAGGGACGATGAAAGGTCGGTCGCTGCTGGCAAACTAATTGATAGTTTGATTTCCAGAGGTGTAATTTGAATTACTCAATTCGAATTACGCTGTCACATTCGGAGCATGAAATCCTCAGGGGCCTCACATCCGAATCAACAGAAATGGAATTTTCACAAGATGGGCAACTCACCCTTCCCCCTCCCTTGCCCCCATCTCCCGGCCTATCTTCCTTTGGCGATAGCAAAGATATTGGGAAAACTAGTAGAATGCTGGAAAACACCACGCCAAGTACCATTTGCATTGGCAGTCCTAGGAAATATATAGCAAACGAAAGAAGCCCCATAGTTGCGACAGTTACCATTGTGGGGAATCTAGATCGCCTCCTAGTCATATTTAGCCCAATTCCAATAGCTGCGCATAGAGCTAGAACCATAATTCCCGAGCCAACTAGAACACTGAACATTGGATTACCAGTCGGAGTGAATGTAATTCTGAAGTCCAATTCTAGATCGAGCTCTTCCTGGTCTATGGAAATAGTCTCTTGGACGATCCACCTCCTGTGGGAGTATTCCAGGCCTTCTGATGAGACAACGCCAATGTCATTAAGCATTGATCCAGTTAACTCAACACTCAGGTCTATGGAAGTCCAGTGTTCCTCCAGAGAAGGACGAACAAAGTCTTCTACCAGTAATTGACGTTCGCCTTCACCAATAAGATAAGACGTCGAGATTGTTATGACGATGGAATCCGAGCTGAAACCCCTTGTTCCTCCCAAATCGATGCCAATGTCGGTGGGCCCCAAGTCTATTGGATCGACTCCTAGAATGGACTCTGACTCTATGAATATCCCGTTCGAAAGGAACGATCGCATATCTGAAGTTGAACCAGTGAGGTATCCCGTGAGGGCGACCAGTTCAGAATCATCCACCATTCCATTGTTGAATTCAGATTGCGGTATTGAGCTAGAGTAAGACTTCAGGTTTCTCCACCAACTGCTGGATTCTAGGCTCGAGTTTCCTATGTTGTCTAGCCCCCACCTCATCCATTGAGACATCGAACCTTCAAACTCAATAGTCACGTCCTTTTCTATGCTGTCTCCCTTCCAATCAGCAGAAATTGACAATGAAAGATCTGTCCCACCTGTCCTTAGTGGCTCATTTGCAGGATACCAGGTACCGCTCCCCCCACCATCTTCCCCTATGGTAATGGTATGTGTCATGTTAGCCTCAATTTGGAGGCCTTCCTGTGGCACAAGTTGGAAGTCAACACGAAATGTGCCTCCATCAGTGCCTTCTGGTATACTCCAAACAAACGTTACTTCTACACCATCCTCTACTGGAGTGGCAACCGGCTTCTCACTCACTGCCGTGTTTTGCACTGTGATTCCCCCGGTCGAGGCAGTCCACATTCTGTCTTCAAATCCAGAAGAAAGTAGAATCGGGAAATATACCAGTGACCCACTGACACTGGCATCCCTCATCTGTATCTCAACTAGTGGAAGCTTCACGTTAATACTCGATTTTTTGTCATCGGAGCCCCAGACAAAGGTCACTCCTGCATTGTCTCCAGGCTGAGTGAAGCCAAGTAGCTGCACAATCAGCGTTATTTCCACTAAATCTCCATCATTGACCTCGCCAGATTCAACATCTACCATTATCTGAAGGTCACCTTCACCGGTTATGTACGGATTAAGTCCATCAGAACTTCCTTGGTAGAAAGAGCCCCCAATTCTGACTTCTAGAGTTGCGTTGATATTCACTCCAACAGCGCCCTCTACCTCATATGGCATGGAAAACTCCCATGTAGAATCCGGATGAGTGCCCTCGGTGCCCCATACAACTCCCCATTTTCCAACTTCGATGGGTTGGAAAACCTGGGTCACTAATGTGGAGTCCTCTTCATCGAGATCCGAATCAAAAGGGGACAGAGTTCCTATGTCGGCCTCACCAAGTAAAAACAACTCAAAGCCATCAGAGTTACAGCATGTTGACTGTTGTCCCGAGACTTGTGTAATGGGGGACAGTATGGTCAAAATCAAAGACGCACACAGTAGAAATGCATGGTGACGCCGCCCCTCGTCCATGTACGCACGTCACAATTAAACAACTTGAATACAACCCCTGAAAGGGCGCCAATAGGACGATAATGGCATTTGAAATCACCAGCCACTACCTGTGTAGCCATCTCAATTTTACAGGACTGCCCTGCGGAATTTCATCAACTATTGCAAAACCAACCCTCTCAAGCTGTAGGATCATTCCCTCTGCAAGTTCAAAGTCCTCAATCGCACCCGTTACAATTTCGATATCATCCCCCGAAGGAATCTCCAGAACTGCCTCTCGGGACATTTCAATTGGTAACCAATGGGCTATTGTGCGTCTATCGGATCTCCCTATAGAAGTTAAATTAGCTACGCCCTCAGAAATATCAACGTCCGCAAAACCCTTCAGCCTAATGCTCGCAATATCGAAATCTTCTTTCTCCAATAATACTCTTCCTGAGTCAACTAACCATGACCTATTGCCAGTAACCGTGCCATCGGGATGTTTTGGGATCAAAACGGAGTTTCCAATGGAGAAGCCATCTGATTCCGAAATTTCGAGAGGAACTTCAATCGGGCTCCTGATGAAGCTTCGTCGTTCTGTAAACGGGTCAATAGTACTCGAATTCTTGGCCTCTATACTTTGCATTGGAACGGAGATGTCTTTCTGGGTAAGTCCGAGCTCAATCCAGAACTCCCTAATGGCCGCAGGTGAGAAGCCCCTTTTCCTAAGTGCTGAAATTGTTGGTAGTCGCGGATCGTCCCATCCCGAGAATTTCCCCTCAGAAATATCGGCCTTCATGCCAGACGTCGAGAAACCACCAAACTCGAGAACTTTGACTCTGCCCCAGTAGAGTGTTTCTGGATAATCCCACCCAAAGTGCCCATAGAGAATAGTCTGTTTTCTAGTGCTATCCATCAGATCCTTGCCCCTGACTATGTGGGTGACTCCCTGAAGGCGATCCTCAATCGCACTTTGGAAGTCCAGTAGTGGCCAGACTTTGTAGAGGTCCCCCACTAGTGGGTGGGAAGTGTGCTGAATCCTCAATGCCGGCCAGTCCCTAAGGGCGGGATTTGGCAAGTCTAGGGAAGTCTTGACTCGTACTACCGCGCCACCCTCCTGAATTTCTCCTGAAATCATGGATTCCCAATATCCCAAATTAGATGCAATATCATTTTCTCTGCATGGGCATTCATCCTTGTTATCTCTAAGGGCCTTAAATTCTTGAGCGGTGCATCGGCAGACATATCCAAAGCCTTCTGAGATCATCTTCTCGGCATACTCCAGATATACTGGCATACGGTCACTGGCCCTAATTACCACATCTGCCTTCCTACCAGACACCCAAGCGTATTCTTCCTCAATTTGGGAATAAGCAGAGGGGTCTGGTGGCTTAACTTTCGTATCTGTGTCATCAAATCTCAGAACTACACGCCCATCATTCATTTTGGCCAATTCAGAGTTAATCACAACACCTCTCGAGTGTCCAAGTGTCAATGGTCCATTTGGGTTGGGTGCAAATCTTAGGGTCACCTTCCCCCTGACACTGTTTGGAAGGTCTGGCAACCCAACCCTCTTCTTTTGCTTCTCTCTGTGTAGAGCCTCGGGGTTAGAGTCCTCCAGAATCTTCCTTACAGCATCTACACCTTCTTCACTAGCTATCCTGTTCGCTTCTATGACATGAAGCCGTACTAGCTCTCTGAGCTCCTTTGCCCTAGGTCGCAATTCCTGCATTTCAGATAGTAGCCTTCCAAGGACGCTGCCCTCCTTTCCTTGGCCATTGTATTCCACAGAATTCTGCAGAGCATACTTGCGCACAGCTTGGACGATGTCCTCGCCCCAAGCACCCGATTCGGACATATTATCCACTGGGTCGCCGATGCCCCTCTTTGTGGTTCCCGTTGTCACCAGTCTTCAAGTGTGGATTGAGAGGCAATTAATCCATGTTCAGAGCGAATAGGAATTGGCGTTCCTTGTAACTCACTCCAAGCCCTAGAAACGGTTTTCCAACTCCACCTCAGGCATTCATGGGGCAAAGGCCCAGAAACCAACTCGCGTACCGCCCTCCTAGTTTTTGGATCTGAAGGGTAGCCCGAACCAATGTCCACACCCAACTGCTCAGAAAGGCTTGAAACGATAGAATCCCTTTTCACTTTTGCAATGATACTGGAGGCACCAGTTACAACGTCTGTAGAATCCATCCCATGCCTGGAGTCAATTTTCCATTCTTTCCATGGATCTCCCAGTTTTCTGGAAAGTCTATGTCCGAATCTTTCCTCATTTACGTCACAAGCATCAACTTTCAGAATCCCGCTTGGATGGGGGCTTGTCGAAACTGCCAAAGCCTCCGCGAATAATTCTATTTCTAGGCTATTGAGGTCTGAATTGATGCTGTTGTAGTCGATTCTGGAAGGCTCGCAGATTACGATGCCAATTCCCCATCCGTGAGTTTCTGCACCTTCGACGATTCTACTGTAAATCACATCCCTATTCTTAGATGATAGGGTTTTCGAGTCTCTAACCCCCATGTCCACCAAGAAATCTGAATGTTCAGATGGAATGCATAGTGAGCAAACCACTAGTGGGCCTATTGCCGGCCCCCTCCCAGCCTCATCAATTCCCACATTGGGGATGCTCATATCTCTAGGTCAAATCCAGACGGGCCTTCATCCTCACTGCCAGTTTTTCTTTCGTCACCCGTTTCTATTGGTTCATTGAGAATTTCGTTATCAGGGTGTAAATCATCTCCTTCGGAAATCTCATCTGCAATTCTAATCGCCTCTTGTATGTCATCTTCTGTCTGCGCCAAATCCAGAATTTCGCTTGCCTTACTAATCACGTTTCCTTCGGGGGGAGTCATTGGTTGCTCGGAAAAACCCCCTGATTTTTCTATGAAACTCTTCTTGAAATCAGATTGTGTCTGCAATGGGCTATTGATTATCTCTGTATCCCCGACTTCACTTTTCTGGAATAGGGAAATCCAGTCTCTCGCATCCCCTGATTCTGTCTTGTTTTTGCTTTGTGAAGTGTTTTCGTTGCTGGCTCTAATGGAAACCGCCTTAATCACCCCAATCGTTCCAATTATCACGACAATTATCGTCAGAGAAAACTCCAGCCATTCATTCATCCATTTGATTATGGTTTCATGCATACCCTCTTTTTTCGGCGATGGCTCACTGACCTCCATGCCCGGGATTGTCGCTGAATCAGAGCTGGTGAATACTATCGATGGGTCTCTTACAGATCTGACCTCTATGGTCATCAGTGCCTGTGTTTCAACAGGTGCAATGTCAGGAACAATCATCCACGCACTGAAAGTCACGGTCTCTCCCGATTGAACATCCAATAGTTCAAAAGATCTGAATCCGCTAGAAATTGAATTAATTGTAGAACCATCAGGTGGGACAAATGAGAAGTCTGTTACGACGTTAGAATCGAGATTTGCAATTATGCCATCCGGCCCATTTCCCGAATTTGTCATAGTCCACGTTGAGGTTAGATTATTCTCTTCAATTACCTGCGAAGTTACCATTTCTAGAATCCACTCGTGCAAGTCCCCAGAAACAACCTCGAATGAAATATAACCGGGCGACCAATCGTCTACAAATAATTGGATTGAGATATTTGTCATCAAACCAGAGGCCGTTCCTTCTGCAACAGTCACATTCACAGAAATATCATCCAATACTTGCTTTGACTCAAGGGTAATCTGGGTACGTTCTATTTCCACAATTGCCCAGTCTTCCGCATCTATAATCCTGAGTTCGTATGAAGAAACAATGTCCCCTGTGTTCGAAACTTGTAATGTGACTCCACAATAATCTCCAGGGCTGGTTTCGGAACCAGAACAACCATCACCAATCACTCCTATGGAACCGCCGACCCTTGGAACGATGTTCACACTCTGTATCGACGTCGAAATAATACCCGGAGAAGCCTCGTTCCAGACTCGGACCTCAAAAAGTAGGGAACCGTCAATTTCCGATGGAGAGTCAATCTGGATCCGGGCCATAGCAGTCCCGTTTGGAGCCACATTTTCTAGTTGCCATCTATCAATAATTGACGCACTCCAGCCTTCATGTTCGAAGAATAAATCCGACTCCCCTAATGGTTGAGAATTGGCATCTAGGGGAATTATTTCCACAATAAGGTCCCTCCAAGAGTTACCATCATTTCGGAGAGTAATCTCGAAAACGTCCGTACTGCCTGGTTCAATAGATGAGATTCCACCGCCTTCGACAATACTTGCTCCGTCATAGAAACCGTACCTGAGCGAGAAGTTATACCAGTCAGTGGACTGATTCTCTAGTGATTGTGCTTTCATTGAGAATTGATGAAGTGATTCTGATAGTGGAAGCCCTCCAGAAACCGAGGGGGCCTCGACGGAGTAGCCTGCCCATTCAGTGGCCCCAGCTGGCAAATCATATTCATGACCCAAGGACGGCAACTCCTGATTTGACCATGATATGTTCCAACCAATGGGACCAGTGATTGAGATAATGGCGCTATCAAAGAAATCTTCGTTATTGGTGAAATTGACATTTATTCCAATAGTAGAGCCCGGCTCTATGTCAAAAATAGATCCTGACTCAACCCCAAAAGTCGTCCCGCTCTCAACCTGAGATTCTTGTGCGTGTGCACTTAGGGGAAAGGCAAGTGCAATCAGCACTACTGATGCCATAGCTGCCCATTTCACAAACTACCTGTGCGTGTTGAGTGATTTCACTCCTGCCCCCATATGTACGTGTTACGGAGCATTCATGAGGTTAGGCACTGTTCGCCAGTCATGACACCGGTATGGCCGTTCTCTAGAAAGAAGTCCCAACCGCCCAAGGCAAAGCCCATCCAGGAGAAGCCTGTCATCAACTATGAGCGTCAGTCAGAAGACGGTCAAAAGAGCAAGTTGGAAGACAGAAGTCACCTCGAGGACAAGAAATTCCTTGATGCGATGGAACTACTGGATGAGAAATAGTATTTCGCCTTTCATAGGACTGGATCGGGTATTAGCCTAGCCAGTCTTTCAACATCGAACTCCCCTGCTTGGATTGGGGCCCGAAGTCCAAATTCAGAAGAAACAAGCGGGTCCACTTCTCCAAACTGACCAACTTCTTGACCGTCTATCAGAACCCTGGCCCCCCTGCCAAAAATCCATGGCCCGTCCCCCTCCCCCATGGGGGCGAAGTCAATATTGTCTAGGTCCCCACCAAGGTCCCTGATTAGGGCCTGAGAGATGCCCTTTGCTGCAGTGAAGCCACTGCCGACTTCGGCGCAGGCCCATGACGCCCTCGTCCTATTTGCCGAATTGTGAACCACTTCTCCGAGCTCGTAAACTCTCTGAGGTAATTCATGATGTCTATTTGAAGACAAAAGCCTCAGGAGGGACGGTAAAATGAACTGACGCATCATTGTGTGCTCTATTGTAATCGGATTCGATATTTTCGAGGGGTTGCCAATTTCTTCCCACCTCATTGTTTCAAATTGATCTCTGCTGTTGGAAAGTGTCAGACTCTGTGTTTCTTGCAGCCCAACCGATCTAAAACTGGATCTGACTCTTCGTTTAATGTGAGAGGATGGTAGAGGTACAGCGTCGATATGGATAGAAGATAACTTCTCAGGAAGGTTTCCATATCCATATCCAATTGCTATGTCTTCAATTATGTCAACTGGATGCATGATGTCGCTCCGCCATCTTGGCATGGAAACAATATGTTCCCTTTCTCCAACCACGCAGTCTGACCATCTTTCCGATCTTTCTGAACCATCCGTCACCGTACGTGACTCAATTAGTTCCCCTCCCATTCTAGATATGGCATTGGAAATTTCGGACTCATCAATGTCAACTCCAAGTATTGCCTTGATAAGTCTGCTCGGAACTCTATGTAATCTGTTATCGAAGTTAGGGGTCGTTGAAACCTTCCCATCCCAACCAGATATCTCAACGCTTTCCACATTCCCCCCCAATTCCGAGAGAGATAGGCATACCAGGAGAAGGCAAGTCTCACAAGCACGCTGATCAGTCCCCGTAACGTCGATGAAGAAGTCAGTCGTATTTTCACTTACAGTGGTATGTTCCCCATTAATTATTGGAGGGAATGAGAGAATTTCGTCATTAGAATCAAGAATGACTGGAAATCGCTCCATGGAATCCATGAGATGGGCATATTCAATTCCCTTCGGATGCTCAGAAAGTATTTCAGAGATGCTCATTTTTTTTTCTGACGATAAGGGCGTGAATGAGTAACTGTCCTCCACAGTTTCGTATCTGAATGGAGGCTCAAGGCTGGACAAATCGTGAACCCCTATTGATGAAAGGGACCTCTTCCTTCCCAGAGTGAGGTGTAACTTCTCCTGATGATCCATAAGAGACTGGATAAATGCGTCCCTTTCCAAGTGATCATTTCCTGTATTGACTCCCTTCACTACAGCGGCCAGAATTACCGGCCTCACTTCCTCCAATGAACTATCCACGTCGATTCTTATGCCACTCTTTCTGACTTCTATTTCGCTAACAGTGCTGTGGGCCCCCATAAATGATCTAGCTGCTCTCGCCATCGTCTCATGACTGAGAAGGTCCGGCCTATCTGGAAAAACTTCAATTTCTATTTCTTTCTCATCAAAATCTTCTACCGGGCATCCAATTTCGGGCAGCAAGTCCGGCCATTTTTCACTTTCATGTGTGAAATTGTTGATACTTTGCACTCTTCTCAATATTGAGTGCTGGAGATTTATTGTTGGCACGTATACACCTCAGTTTCCAAGCCACATCGGCAACGGCCTCTCGAATCCAACTAATCTGAGGCCACTGATTGCAGCAGTATCCATATCCATGGCCCTGAGATTTCTTCTGCTGAACATGGAAATTCTTCCCACTCCAACTTCCCTCATCCAACCACTGAGGCCCGAATTTATCGCCGCAATATGCGAACCCAACTCACCATCATCGGGAACTGGTCCAACAAACAGTGAACAACCTGCAGAAACCGCAATAATGAGGTCCTCAGAACTCGGAACATTGTCCATCTCAATTGCTATTGTCCGCCCCTGGGATTCGAAATCCATGGCTCTAGACGCCAATCCAATTCTAGGAAGTGCGGAGGCACCCCGATTTCCACCCGGTGTTCCCGCATGAACTACCGCGCCATCAAGGTCCAATTCAGTCACAAGTCTGAACAGGTGCTCCACCCTTTCCACTCCGTCCCTGAGGAAAATCAGGGATGATTCAGCCATTGTGCCAGTCAATGAAACAACCAATGCCTCAATCTCAGCATCATTGAGTGGGGGCAAATCTGCAAGATCGAGAACTACTCCAGAACATTTCACTATGTTGTCTGTAGCATTGGATAATCCTTCCCTGCCGACAATAAGCAAATCATTTTCCTGAGGGTAATTGCCAACCATTGCTGGCTGACTGCCCCTGTCTGGAAACTCAATTGTATTCCCTTCATCACCCCGAATGAGCCACGGTATCTGGAAAAAAAGTCCGCCCTCATCCTTGCCCACCGGCATAACCGTGGTCCCACTCTCGACGGGATATTGTTCGGACAACCTATCGGTGGCAGATGGAAAGATTCCAATATTCTGAAATCCCTCCGAGACCCATCTTAGAGGACGTACATTTTCTGATTTTCCCTCCCTTTCTGCTTCTAGGACCAACGCATCATCCCCAACAGAAAGTCCGAGAGGCTCTAGGTGAACTGAAAAATCTTCAATTTCAGAATCAGTAATTGATCTCATGGATGCCCCTTGCCCAGGTGGCGGGCAACTCCCCGCAATCACAATTTTTCCCCCGGAAATGCCAACCCCGGGGGACGGCCCCGCGGATCCCATGATTATCACCACGCCTCCGGACATACCTGCTCCCACGTTGCCGCCAACGTGACCGCGGACAACTAGGGCCCCCCCGGACATACCTGCTCCCGCGTCCTTCCCAGCAGAGCCATGGATGGTTATTGACCCTCCAGACATGTGAAAACCCGCCCTATCTCCAACGTCCCTTTCGACTACTACCCTTCCATCAGTTTGGAATGCCCCTAGCATTGAGCCGCACGCCCCCTCGACAGTTAGGGATCCACCTCTGTTCATCCCTCCAACGCATTCGCCCAAATCACCTAGGATGAGCACCCTTGACTTGGGAGGTAGATGCGTGATTACTCCAAACTCTCCATTGCGGGGTTTGAGGTCCCCTCCTGAGCCATAACCAATCTTGATCAACCGATCCTTTTCCATGGCCTCGGGTAGCATTTTGGCAATGTCTCTGTTGAGCTTGAGACTCTTCGCAGTCAATTCTCTCATCGCACTCGGTACGCGGACACGAGCAAGTGGTCTTCATTGTGACGGGCCACAATATAACTGTCATGTCTTTTCATTAATTAGGCCCATCCGGCGAATGGGTATGTTGATAGAGGGCAGTCATGGGCCTCCAAATGGGGAGACGCGGAATTTCATGGGTGCAATCAGAGTTGCAATCAATGGCTTCGGAACAATTGGAAAGCGGGTCGCAGACGCCGTCGATGCCCAAGATGACATGGAAGTCGTCGGGGTAACTAAGACCGGACCCTCATTCGGGTGCGATTTAGCAGTAAAGAAGGGATTCCCACTTTACTGCACATTTGATGACGATGATTCCGTTTCCCGCTTTGCTGAGCAGGGATATGTTTGTTCTGGCGGACTATCCGATTTGTTGTCCATAGCCGATGTTGTTGTGGATTGCGCCCCTGGAAAGATGGGTGCAGAAAACCTAGCCAAGTATCAGTCGGCCGGAATCAAATACATGTTCCAAGGAGGAGAAAAGCACGCCCTCACTGGGCTTTCCTATACCTCATCTGCAAACCACTCAGAGAATTTGAATGCACAGGGGACACGAGTTGTTTCATGCAACACAACAGGGCTATCTCGAACTCTAGTGCCACTTTACGAACACTGCGGCTCCTTGAAAGTTGAGTGCACAATGATCCGTCGTGCAGCTGACCCAGGAGACTCTAACAAGGGTCCCATCAATGCAATCAAACCAGTCCTGAAGGTCCCTAGCCACCATGGCCCCGATGTGATGACGGTCAAGCCCGAGATCGAAATAAACAGTCTTGCTGTCGCTGTCCCCACCACCATCATGCATGTCCACTCAATAATCGCCGATCTGCCCTCGGGACATGACCTCACAACGGAGTCAATTCTGGGACTCTGGGCGGAGACTCCCCGAGTCATTATCATGAATGGCTCAGAAAATCGAATTACTACTACTGCAGAAGTAATGGAGATGGCTCGAGACATCGGTAGGAAGTGGGGCGATTTACACGAGATTTTCGTATGGGAGGATGGCGTCAAATTAGTCGGTGATCGCTTGTATTACTTCCAAGCGATCCACCAAGAAAGCGACGTCATTCCGGAGAATGTAGATTGCATACGTGCACTCATGGGAGCCGAGTCCGACTGGAGGAGAAGTGTCGCCAAGACAGATGCTGCTATTTCCCGTTATTATGGCCTCTGAGTGCGATTTTACCCTCAAAATTTCGACTTGTGGCATAATCAAGTGTAGTTAACGGTCAAAAGTCAGACTTGGGTCCGTAGGACCCATGTACGCAAGGAGAAATGCCCTATTGGCGATTTTTCTCCTATTGATTTCGGCTTGGTCCGGATCTGCTGTTGCGGAAATGGAGAGTCCCGAATCGGCGGGATTGGAAGCACCTTCTTCCGAATCGGCGGGACAGTGGTCTCTGCTATCGCATGCTGATTCATATGAGTATCAGATTAGGGAATCATCTGACCTCATATTTTCTCCCTTTGGAAACTTCGATCCATACAAAGAATCAATCCCCATGGGTCCAGATTGGCTTAGAAATTCAGCAAATCCAGGCCTCTCTCCAATTCTCGTAGTGCAATCAGTCGATTCAGACCTGACCCCCTTGATTAACCAACTAGAAATTTCTGGATTCCGAATCCTCGACTTCATCCCAGACAGCTCCCTTATCGTCAGGGCCCCTTCAGACTCCGACTACCAAGGAGAACTCGACAAGATTAGTCATGTCAGATGGTCCAGCGTTATGCCCATTTCGTGGAAAGTATCCCCCGAAGTATTGGCTTCGAATCCATCAGATACACTTCTTGATTTGGAAATAATACCGACTTCGGACCTAGATGCAGAACAATTATCCGAGCTATCATGGCATTTGTCACAAATTTCTGAGGATTATGGGAATAGTGAGGTTTGTGATTGGAGTCTTTGCCAACTCAGGGCTGTTGATCCAATCTGGATTGCCCCAATTGCAATGGATTGGAGGGTCCTGAGCATTCAGAAATATGGCGAGATGGCAATTCACAACACCAATGCTTGGACAATTTCTGGTTTGGAAGGGGCGTACTTGAGCAGCTCAAACACCCTCAATGGCTCTGGCGAGGTGTTGGCCATTTCCGACACTGGCCTCGACGAAGATCACGGAGATTTCAATGGCAGGGTTAGGGGGATATATGATCAGTTTGGGCCTGACAACAGTCATTCCGACATGAATAGCGGACATGGCACTCACGTTGCTGCTACCCTCCTTGGCGATGGTTCCGGCGACCCAGGCTCAACAGGAATGGTTCCCGATGCCACATTCCATTTTTACCAACTCGAAGCTGACAACTCAGGCCTATTGGCAAGATGGGGCTCACTATACGAGATGTTCACCCATTCATGGGATCAAGGAGCTAGGATTCAAACAAATAGTTGGGGCAATACAAACCTAGTTGGAGAGTACTCTTCGGATTCTCGTTCTGTTGATGATTTCATCTATGACTATCCAAGATTCCTAGCATTATTCTCAGCAGGGGATCTTGGTCCAGCGGTCAACTCAGTGACTCCACCCGGTACTGCCAAGAACGCACTAACCGTAGGTGCATCTACCACGGGCGCCTACTCGAGTGTGCCGGAGGGTTCGGTATCTGAGACATCATCTTCTGGAACTACCTTGGATGGGAGAATAAAACCCGACATCGTAGCCCCTGGGGTGATGATATGCTCTGCTAGGGCGGAGGAAGCTCAGTATGCAAGCGGTAGTTCATGTTCAAGCTCCACACACAGTGATGGAACTACTCCACTGTACATGACTCTCAATGGCTCTTCCATGGCCACACCCGTTGCCGCAGGGGCCGCTGCGATGACCAGGCAGTACCTCAGGGAGTCAGAGGGAATTAGCGAACCGCGATCCGACCTAATCAGGGCCATTCTCATAAATGGGGCCGAGGATATTGGCAATCCGGATATCCCAAACGCACTAGAGGGATGGGGGCAGTTGGATCTGCAACAGAGTTTGTATCCATCTGGCTCTTTCAATGATGGCTCAGAGGGGAGCTTGAATTTATTCTATGACGACTCCAGGCAAC
Organism: uncultured Candidatus Poseidoniales archaeon; assembly: GCA_964386765.1. Classification (GTDB taxonomy): domain Archaea; phylum Thermoplasmatota; class Poseidoniia; order Poseidoniales; family Thalassarchaeaceae; genus MGIIb-O5. Next base: position 54,043 of record CAYLUC010000009.1, read on the forward strand.
TCCTGCCAGGTCACAGTTTCGTCTACACATTTGAGATGTCCAGTGATGCCATGGGTGGACTTGATATCACATTGGTGTGGAATGATAGAGAGGGATCAGCAATTGCTAACCAGAGCGCTCCACGCTTGGTTAATGACCTCGACCTCAGGCTAACTGCTCCAAATGGCTCAGTATACATTGGAAACAGCTTCTCGGGTGGATTCAGCATTATGGGGGGTGGGAATGAGGACAGGCTGAACAACGTCGAGAGAATTAGACTACCCTCGGGGGATAGCGACGTTATCGAAATGTGGACCGTTGAGGTGGGTCATGCAGGTGGTTACCTGCAGGATTACTCCCTAGTGGTAACGGCCAGTGCGTTAGAGGTTGAGAAAGCAGATCTTGCAGTATTCGAGGGCTCATTGACTACTTCCATTGAAAGCCCCCTACAAGGAGATACCCTGCTAATCGAGGCAGCATGGGGAAATAGGGCTTCGGCACCCACTGGGAGCTACAATATTGAGATCGAGGACCTGACGACAGGGAACATCATTCACACTTCTACTAGGGCCTCACTTAATGGGGGTGAATTGGACTCCTACTCATTCCCCCATTCATTCTCCTCAACCGGAGAGCACTTGCTAGAGCTGAGGCTAGACTCAGATTCAGTCGTGGAAGAAATTAACGATGAGATATCGGGGATCGACAACAACAAGATTGTAATTTCCGTCTCAGTTTCCCAGATTGGTGTTAGGGTGACTCCAATGATGGAGGACGGCAGCTTCCCAAGCAATCCGGCTCAGTTGAATCAGGCGATGAGCAGAACACTCGACCCTCGAACTGGGAGCTCGATATATTTCGACCTCGAGCTGAGGAATGAAGGGACCTCCCCAATTTCTGTAAGGCTGAGCGTCTCGCCCGTTCAGATTGTTTCCGAGAGTGGGATATTGCAGCAACCAACAGATGAGTGGTGGAAACTGCTCAATGAGTCAGGGCCATGGGAACTGGCACCATTCGGCGAAGAGGGTGATCGTATTCTTGTTCAGTTGAACCTCACAGACGTCGATACAGACATAGACAATCCCTCGGGAGCCGTTTATGCGTTGCCGGGAACTTTCGTCACCGATTTGAACCTTTACGACGTAAATGCACCCACCGTCTCTAACTCGATGAGGCTAGAGGCGGAGGTGGAGAGAGTCGAAGGACTATACACCATTGCTGCCGGGACAGAGGAACTCGGAGCAGAACCTGGCGAACTCGCAATATTCTCTCTTTCTGTCAAGAACACGGGCAACGGACCTACTCAGTATAGGGTAACCTGTGAATCAGAAAATCAATGGACCATTTTCATAGGAAACAGCCAATCCTCGGATATCACACTCGATCCCCTTGGCAGGTTGCAGTTCCTCCCAATACCGATTCAAGTGAGGGTGCCAGACTCCCAGAATGGAGAGCCCTCTGCTGGAACCACGGAGGACTTGTCTTGCACTACAACTTCTGTAAATGATCCAACCCTTTCCACTACAGAAGATGCAACTGTGGAGGTCTTGGAGAATATGGATTTCCTGACGGATATCTTTTCTGTTGATGAATCAGATAGTTGGACTCCCTTGGGGCCACTCGCAGCCGCATCAGACAGGGCAGTCCTAAATGGAGATACTGTGGCAACAAAGATGGTAGTATCCAATGACGGCAATGTACCAATGTCGTTTGAAGTTACAGCACTTTCGTCGTTAAACACATGGCCTGTCCAAATAGTGCACGATTCCGAAGAGTCACTGGAGGGGGTGTCTTTCACAATACCTGCCGGCTCGCAGGCTATTGTCACGGTCAATACAATAGTTCCAATGACCGCACAGATGGGGGACTCTAACACCATAACCATCAGGACCACGCAGGAGGGCGGCGAGATGGTAACAAATGCCACTAAGCTAGTGGTAATGGAGTTGGCACATTTGGATCTTATCGGTGATGATAAGATTTCAGTAGCATTGGGGACTAGTGGGGTCGCTTCGATACACGCTCATAATATTGGAAATGTAGAACTCTCTGTTTCTCTAACGATGGGGACCCTCCCGGAGGGATGGTCAGCCGGCTTCCTTTCTTCTCGTGACTTTCAGATGGGGATGAACCAGGAAGCGACAATTATGGTGGCTCTGGAATTGCCCGGAAACCTCTCCTCCGGATCTCTAGCTAGTACTGTACCAGTAATTATCGAGGCAGTCACCCCTAGTGGAATTTCTCAATCATACACTGTTTGGATGCAAGTCGAAGTACTTCCGTCCTCGTGGCTCATGTTTGAATGCCAGAGCACCCTGCTAGAGGGAATCGTTGCTGGCTCGGAGGGAGAGTTCGAAGTCACTTTAACAAACTGGGGCAATGTGGAATCTGAGTTTACAATCGACTTGATTGCACCAGATGGCTGGTCGGTATTCATCTACTCTTCACATTCAGGACCGCTCTCCCCTGGACAGACTATCCAAATATTAGTTACAGTAAGCCCTGGGGACTCCACGGAGTTCGGCCTCGTTCAACTGTCCCTTCATGCGAACTCAACCTCGTCAGATGTGACATCCACCAATGGCAATATCGATTTGCAAGTCAGTAAATCCAGAGACTCAGACTCCGGCTTCATTCCACCATGGGCATATGCAGTAATTTTCCTAGTACTACTTTCCTCCTCGGTTGTCATGGGGTTGAGGATGAGGAAGTCAACCAACGAGGGGCTCAGGCCCGAAGAAGAGTTGATTCCACCCGGTTCCGCACTCCTCTCGGGGACCCAAACTGAGAGGATGGCAGCTGCAATGGAGACAAGTGTGTCCGGCGAGGTCCTAACTGGCACGGTTTCTGACGATGAAATAAAATCTGCCCTGAGTTCTTCCTCACTGCCCTCACTTGAGATACCAAGCCCCCCCGATGGAGCCCCACCACTGCCACTAGGCGGCTTGCCCGAAGGATGGACCATTGATCAGTGGGTTGCTTACGGGCATCTTTGGTGGGAGCAGAATCGTCCGTGACCATTATCACTGTCTCCTAGGTCGGAATCATATGACAGGCTCTATTGTATTGTTTGGTCCACCCGGTGCAGGGAAGGGAACGCAAGCGGGCAAGATATCCAAAATTACAGGGAAACCACAGGTCTCAACAGGGGACATGCTAAGGTCTGCTGTCGCTGATGGAACCCAGTTGGGCCACGAGGCCAAGTCATACATGGAGGCAGGGCTCCTTGTCCCCGACTCCATCATTATTGGATTAATATCCGAGAGGCTCAGAAATGATGATGCATCGAACGGGGTTCTTTTCGACGGCTTCCCCAGAACCGTCCCGCAAGCGGAGGCACTAGAGGAAATCGTCTCGGTCACATCGGTGATTTCCATCGAGGTCCCCGATGAATCAATCATCGAAAGAATCGTTGGAAGAAGGTTGGATCCAGAAACAGGAGAGATATACCACATCAAGTTCAAGCCCCCTCCTGTAGAAATTTCCTCAAGGGTCATTCAGAGGAGGGATGACACCGAAGAGACTGTCAGGAGCAGATTGACTGCATATCACGAACAGACGGCCCCCTTGGCAGAGTGGTACTCAGTACGGGGTCTACTAATTCGAATTGATGGGAATATGTCAATTGAAGATGTAGGTAGGTCAATAGCTTCCAAACTGTGAGGGATTAATATTTCAAGAAGTCGGAAAAGCCGTTCAAGAACTTCCAGGAAGAGGAAGTCCGAAGCGGCGGAGACGATTTCTGAACTATCAGAAACCCTCTCCACTAGTATTTCCACAGACATAGAGATCGCAAATGCGGCAGCAAGGGACATTTTGAGAGTTGGAAGGAGACATGGTAAGAGGCCCGACTCTGGTATTTCTAGGATGATTTGCAGGTCCTGTAAAAAAGCACTTTCTCCCGGTTCGAACTCAAGAATTAGAATTGTCTCCAAGCAGGTGGTTACAACCTGCCTGTCTTGTGGTAGGGTCAGAAAGTTTAGTCCAGGTGAGTAGCATGAATTCAATACCAGACAGAATACTCAGGCAGTCATCTGACCCTTCACTTAGGGTGACCGTAAGAATTGGAAAATCCGGCTCAACCGATGCCATAGTGGCAGAGTTGGAAGACCAATTGAAAACCCGCGAACTAGTGAAAGTTAAGGCGAACAGGGGGATAGCCGGAGACTCCCAAGAGAGAGACGCAATCTTTAGCTCCCTAGCATCGGAATCAAAATCAAGACTGGTCTTTCAGAGAGGGAACGTGGCGGTTTTCTGGTCAGGAAAATAAACTCCCCTTCGCCCATCAAGGAGCCACACCAGTCGTGAAATATTTAGGGTACTCGTTGGTCGGAGTGGCATGGTAAGTCAGGAACAGGTAGTATTGGGGATATTCATCCTCTCATTTGCACTAATTCTCTCAGAGGTGGTACATAGGACAATAGCTGCATGGTTCGGCTCGGTTTTGATGCTTCTATACGGTCATTGGACCGGGGTCTTTCACCTCCATGAAGAGTACAACTCTGCCGGTCAGTTAATTGATACGTACACTCTTGAGCACACCATGTTGGGTTGGATCGAATGGGAGGTGATCGGGCTATTACTCGGGATGATGATTTTCGCCTCCATCTTGGAACTGTGTGGTTTCTTCGAGTACGTGGCGATCAAGGCATCCAAGATGAGCAAGGGCGACCCTTGGAGGTTGATTGTCCTGCTCGGAACCTTCACCACATTGCTATCTCTTGTCATCGACAATGTCACTGCGATCATCATCATCGCCCCTGTGACTTTGAGAATCTGCAATAAATTGGAGATTAATCCAGTCCCCCCATTGCTCGCAGAGGCAATCCTGTCCGACACCGGCGGAGTAGCATCGATGGTAGGCGATCCCCCCAATGTCATGATCGCCGCAGCCGCTGCTGATGCAACTCCTGTTTTGGAAGCGTTCTCTTTCAATGGATTTCTTTTCAAGCTAGGTATTCTAACATTCCTTGCATGGGTCGCAACTCTGACTTACTTCAGGTGGTACTACAAGGACTGGGCGGAGAAGAAGTCACCACACGTCGACCTTCTTATGGAAGAGGACGAGTGGGATGCAGTCAACGACAAGCAGCTGATGTATTCGACTCTCTTCATTCTCGGCATGACCGTAGTAGCGTTCTCCGCTAAGTCTCTTCT
>CAYLUC010000010.1:0-55108 GCA_964386765.1 uncultured Candidatus Poseidoniales archaeon
GGCTCGTGGCCGAGAAACTATGCATAGATCTGGGGGTATTTGAACCGGATGGGAGAATGTCCATCATCGCTGGCAAGAGGGGCAGTAGAATGTCGACCTGTTTGACTGGATTATCCTCCTGATGACCCCTAGGCAGCCCTCGTTCGTGCATCTCTCCCCCTCTCTTCCGTAGGCCCCGAAGTGATGGGGGAAGTAGCCCAGTGCGTCATCGCCGTCTACCCCTCTGAAGTCCTGCAGGGTGGAGCCCCCGGCGTCTATCGCCTCAGTGATTACCGCATGGGTGTTGTAGGTGATCCTCTCGACCCTCCTAGTGACCCCCAACTTACCTGCCACGCTCGATGCTAGCCTTCTGGGAGATATGCCGGAGCGGTGAAGTATCTCACATACGTAGATGTTACCTAGACCAGCCACTATCCTCTGATCGAGGAGCGCGGTCTTGATCGGCATTCTGCGGCCCCTGAGCCTGTCACCCAAGTCCGCTGGAGTCAGGTGGTCCGGAGTTGGCTCCGGTCCGATATGAGAGAGCAGTTTGTGGCATTCCTCCTGGCCGGTCGGGAAGCAATCCATGATGCCAAACCTCCTGTGATCCGAGTAGACAGCAGTGCCCCCATCGTCGAGGTGGGCTATTACCCAGTCATGGGGGCCGTCTCCGCTACCCACCACGGCCCCGTGGGAGAAGCGCCCCGGACTGCCATCACGCCCTCCCCCGAGCAAGGTCCAACGGCCGCTCATGCCAAGGTGGCATAGCCACGTCACCCCTCCCTCCATCCTGATCAGCAGGTACTTCGCCCTCCTGTCTATTCCCTCCACCTTCCTTCCGGAAATCATCCCAGAGAAATCCTTTGGGAAGGGAAACCTGAGGTCGTCTCTCCTGAGATGCAACTCTACGACCCTCCTCCCAACGAGGTGCCTCGTGAGGCCCCGACGGACGGTTTCGACCTCCGGAAGCTCGGGCATGCGTAGCGGAGTGAAAATAGCTCAAAGAGGATATCTGAGGGAGATCCGTGCTGACTGCCCCTCAAAACTCATATCTCAGCATCCCCTGGAAGGAGCATGGAAGACGCTGGTGAGCCTTTGGGTTCCAACGAAGCGCCGAGGACAGTGGTCCTCACAGGGACGCCGAACGTCGGAGAGGCAGGGCAAGCCTCCACGGGGCCCTATATCCAGCCGATGATGATGGTCCAACCAAGCAATGACGAGGCGACCTGGAGCATGGTCCTTGGGATTGTCACTTGGTTCTGCCACATCTCTTCGCCGTTTCTTTGCTTCACCGGATGCCTCGCCCCTTTCACGACCATTGCAGGAGTAGTTCTAGGTCACATGGGAAGTAAGAAGGCGGCCGAAATGAATGGGTTGAACAAAGGAATGGCTATCGCAGGCCTAGCTATGAATTACCTCTCCATAGGTGCCTACGCCCTTCTTGTAGCGGGTTTCGGGATAATCGGTGCTGGCGGACTAGGCCTCTAGTCAATATCTGACATGAAAGACCACGTGCTGCTCCTCGAGTCCCTTGAGGTCAATCCTCTCCACCAGCTCGAGGGTGGACTCTGAGATTACTTTCTCAGCATGGCTGAACTTTCCGATGTCTCCATCTTCCATTGTCCTCTCGCTTGCGGCCTTGAGGCTCAGTAGGGCCGTTCCCCCAGGGGAAAGGAATGCCTCTGACATCTTGACGAAGGTCTCCGCTTGATCTGCGATGGAGAGGTCCTGGTGAATCCAGTCCGCCTTCGCCCTGAGGTATGGCACGACGGTCGCGGGCTCCCTGGCATCACCGAGGACGGGGACCAAACCCGGCCTAGATTCTGCCAGTGGGACGAGTTCCCTCATCATCCTAGGGGATATCTCCACGGCGACGACCTGTCCGCCATGGTGGTTCCCGGAGCCGCAGACGTGGTCATGGATGTGGCTGGCAGTGCTTCCCGCTGATGCCCCCAAATACAGGCATGTAGACCCAGTCAGGGGGAGTAGTTCCGATGGGTCTCCCTTGGTCCTGATGATTGCTGCAGCCACCTTAGACTTGCTTGGGCTCCACTGCCTCCACTCTACACGACCGTCCCTCTTCCTGCGCTCCCCCCTGAGGGAGACACCACGATTCGCGTTCCTAGTCCATAGGGACCTCCCTTCCCTTCGGACACCCCATCCTAGGAGCGTCGGTTTGCGAGCCATCTCATCCCCTCTTGGGAGGCTTCGGGAACCTGTCCCTAATTGCCTCCGCCTCGCGGTGAATCTCGGAAATTTGGTCTTCGTCCCACGGAGCCCCGTCGAAGTGGTCTACCCTGACCGCGATCGAGCACTTGCCCGCGAGATATCTCGCTATCTTGCCTCTGACCCACCTAGGTGAACGGCTCACCAGTGGCATGGAGAAGAGTATCGGTGAGTGCTTCGGAGGGGGGGCTCCCCTTCGATGGGCCGCCATGGCACCCGTTGCACCTAGAACCTGAAGGCTACCACTTGGCATCCTCGCGAGTCTCTCCCTGCCACCTGCTAGAACAACCATCCTAGCGGCACCCAGGGGACCCACTAGGAGGCTCAGGGTGGGGATGTACTCCCTCGCCAATTGCTTTGTCGCCTCCTCATTTGACTCCAAGGTAGATGATATATCCACTACGCCCATTGCCTGCGACTTCATCGCGTCCCACTCTGCCTCGGATGGCATGTGCCCTGGTTCTTTCACCCCTAGTTCCTTTGCTACAGACACAATGGAGTCGGCGCCCGCGATGGCACCAGGAATATCTGACCTCTTTGCATCTAAATCCAAATCAGCGAGGAAAAGGCCAGCCCACTCCACTGAGCGCGCCTCCTGGGTAGTCCAAGACGCACGTAGCTCCACTGATGACGACGAGAGCATGTCCAGCCTCCTGTCCATGTCTCCAGCCGATTCTGCGACCCCCCTGCGAGCAAGTATCGCGGTCGCCTCTGTGAAGAGGATCGCCTCGTTTGGAGTGGTTTCGGGCCAGCTCGAATCACTCATGGCCCCAAGGTGGTTTACCTCGGCCTCGGGGAACCTAGAACTCAGGGCCCTTGCCTCGGGGCTCATCCTGCCTGACTGGAGATCCCCTAGCCTAGTGGCAAGGGACGAGGGGGATCTTGCGGGACCCCATTCCATTTCGTCGAGGACCTCCCCCTCCTTGTCCACGACTCGGGCCATCCTCCAGTCGAACCGTATTTCCATGCCTCCCGCGTCGAGTCCTACCGCTTCAACGGTGCGGAAGAGTGAGAAAGCTGCGAAGGGATGAAAACGACTGGGTATCGAGTTGTCCCATGGACTCCAAGCTTCTGGCACTAGTTGCACTCGGGGGGGCCATGGGGGCAGTTCTCAGATATTCCATACAGTCAATGGTTGGAGCGGACTCGGCCCCGTATGCGACATTGGGGGTGAACCTTGTTGGTTCCCTCTTGCTTGGCATTCTTTTCGGGGCCATTGCAGCTGGTACCGTAATCAGTGAGGGGAGCGTCTTGTTAGTTGGGACTGGATTACTCGGCGCTTTCACGACGATGTCGACCTTCGCCATGGATTCTATCAGATTCTCCGAAGAATCCTCTTCAGCGGCCGTGACATATGTGGTTTTGAGCGTGGTGGGAAGCCTTTTACTGGCATGGTTTGGATACCGTGCAGCACTGTCCATTGCTTCCTGATGGGGCCAAATTTACGCCCCTTTAGTAGAATAGTTGAATAGTCTGTTGACTCAGCCCTGTTATGTCTGTGCAAACAGAGAGGTGATGTGAGGGATGTTCTGCCCCGAATGCGGTACTCTAGGATTCATGGAGCCAAATGGCAACATCAGATGCACCAACTACACCTGCGGTTACGAGGGTCCACTTACCGGAAGTGACGGGAAAGGGGCTGAATTCACCGATCCGATGACAGGAGAAACGATTGACCTCAGTACCGCTAGGTCATCAGGTGAGTCGAAGAACCTCAAGCACCTAACTGAGGTAGTTGAGGACGAAGGTGGTAAGGGAGTGCTTCGCGTAGGGGACATTCGATGCCCGAAATGTGACCTGAATGAGATCTATGTCATCCTGATGCAAACTAGGAGTTCCGACGAACCTGAGACCAAGGTGTGCACGTGCAAAAACTGTGGTAAGAAGTTCAGGGAGTATCAATGAGCCCCCTTCACAGTTCCGAATGATGAATAACCCCCCCTGCCCAGACCAGTGCGAGTGATGAGATGCTGAGAGTGACTGCTAACACCCAGTTGATGAGGGAGATCGTTGATCTCCTGTCCGTTTTGGCCGAAGAGGCGAAGCTGGTTTGGGGCGAGAATGGCCTACACACAACCGTCGTCGATGGCTCGCATGTAGCACTTCTATCTGCGACCATTGGCGATGCTTGTTTTGAGACGTATGAGGTTGAGCCTGTGGAAATAGGAATTGAGCTTGGCAAGATGAGGGACCTTCTTGGACTGGCAGGACCGGGCGACTTGGTCGAGATCAACTATGATGATGCGGTTGGCGCGATAAATGTCAGGGTTGGCGAGGTTCATCGAATCCTCCGTGGCCTTGATGTTGGAACTATGAACTCCGCGAAGGAGCCGGTAATCGAGTACAAGCATGGGGCGACAATAGGGGCCGAGAAGCTATCCAGGGCACTTAGGGCATCGAAGATGGTGAATGAGTTGGTCAAGGTGAGCATAGAGGAGAACAAGCTGACTGTGTCTGCCGATCAAGAAGCTGGGGAGAGCGTTACTGTTTCTTTCGAGTCTGGGGAGTTGAGTGAGTTGAATGCCCCCAGTCCAACGGCTTCCACTTATTCATTGCAATTCTTAGAGCCGCTAGCGAAGAAGCTGGCTTCTGGACTAACTGACGATGTCTCAATGGAGTTCGAAGAAAAATACCCATTCAAGATGTCATGGAACAGCAATGACGGGGGAGCTAGTTGGACGTATTTCCTAGCCCCAAGAGTCACTAACGACTGATGACAGCAATGCGCTGTGTTGAAGACGGATGCGCCGACGGCAACATGTGAGTCGCTCTGTCTGTGTCATCGTACCCAGCATTGGGAATGCTGAAGAGTTGGGCGTTACTCTAGATGGGCTTCTATCACAAACGTATCCAAATCTGGAGATAGTGGTAGTCGGTCCGGATGGCGATTCGGGTAGAAGAGTCTCCGAGTCACGGGGAATAAGGTACATTGACGATCTCGGTTCAAAGACTCGGGCAGATGCATGCAACATAGCAATTAGCGAGACTGAGTCCGAAATAGTACTCTTCACAGATGATGATGTGATTGTTCCGGATGACTGGGCATCCAATCTAGTTAGGTGGTTCGATAGAGATGATGTGGGAGGCGTTGGAGGGCCAAATTTCGCACCTGTTGAGGAGTCGACACTGTGGCAGAGAGTCATCGATGTGGCATTCAGCAGCACTATTTTCACATCTGGAACAAACTATGGGAAGCTAGGGGAGAGCGAGCTAGAGGAGGTTTCTCAGCTACCAGGGGTGAATTCCGGCTATCGTCGAAAGATTCTGGTTGATGTAGGTGGATTCGACAAGGGCGCAATAGGTGCAGAAGATGTCATGCTGGATTACCGTATTACCTCCTCCGGCCACAAACTTTGGACCGACAGGGAAGCGGTAATCTGGCACCGAAGGAGAGACTTGTCTAGGGTCAAGAAACAAATTAGAAACTACGGAATGGTGAGAGCCCTTGCTAGTTCGAGATACCCGGAGCTTGGTGGATTTACGCATACAATGGTGGCAGCATTCCCTCCACTTGTTATTTCGGCCTTCGCATTCTTCTTCTGGGGACTTTTGAATGGTGGCATGGCATGGCCCGAATTTTGGGACATCAGACTCTCAACTGTTCCAATGGGGTGGCCCAGAGCAGGCGTCCACATCCTCCCTTCATTGATGGCCATATACAACTTGGTTGCTTGGTACGGATCCTCTAAGGGAAATTCTCCCAGCAAAAATCCCCGGACTATTTTCTTGTCCTCTATAGTTACCTTCGCACTCCACTGGAACTACGGGATGGGCTTCCTATATGGAAAGTTGAGGATAATAAGAGGCAGCCCAGGATTTCAGATAGATGATCGAAGTAGATGATTCCGTAGCCTACCTGCGAGGAGACATTGTGGAGCCTTCGGCCCACCAAGTCTTCTGTCGTGGCCTCCAGAATATTGAGCTTAATATCCCGATGAACAGTCCTCCCACGATAAGATTGAGCCAACCCTCGTTGATGTATCCCGGGCTGGCATTGAAGTAAGCCCAAATGAAGGAGGGAATTATTCCGAGGACTACAGATATTGTTACCTCTTCGATTACCAATGACTTCCTATTTGGGTAATTTATCGGGAGTCTTGGAGCTAGTGGACTTGGATCATTTTCTCTTCTAACTAAACGGACGAAGGAGGGGCTGGGTGAGTTCTCGTTTAGGAAAACCGGCTTTGGTTTGCCTCTGAACCATCCCCTGCAAGCCAAAGCGACCCATTCTTCCTCCACCCAAGGGCGGCCATCACATATCTTCCCCCAGTAGCTACCCCTTATCCTGTCTGCCAATTCTTCGACATTTCCATTTTGTCCAGTGATGGCGCCTCTGTCGAAGGCGAGTTGCCATTCCGATTCCGATGCTAACTGCGACCCTCCCTCCCCGATGTCTTTGTCTGCGATTTCACGGCTGACCATTTCTCGTGAAATCTGAAATCTGTAGCCTATTCTTGACTCATGCCTTGGCTGAGGTCCGCCCGACAAGAGGGCTCTGTTGTCTGAGCCCACATAGGTGGAGCCTGGCTCAACCCACACCCACTCTATTTCAGACAAGGGATCACCCTTCACCTAATTCTCCCGTCTGTATAGACCACTGGGATGCGTATACATTGTCATTGGAGAGGAGTTCGTTGTGGTTTCCTCTCTCGACTATAGCTCCATCAACCATTGCCACTATCTCATCGGCGTTCCTTATTGTTGCTAAGCGATGGGCAACGGCGATGGTGATTCTCTTCTTACCACCATTCGAGCCCCCGAATAGGGACTGCTGAATCTTCTTCTCAGTTTCAGCATCCAGTGCAGCACTGGCTTCATCCAGAATTAGCAAGTCGGGGTCATTTAGGAGGGCCCTCGCCAGACTCACCCTAGCCCTCTGACCACCTGATAGCATCACTCCACGATCTCCGACCATGGTGTCCATGCCCTCCTGCATTTCCGAAACAAAATCACGAGCCCCCGCCAAATCCAATGCATGATTTATCTCATCCTCACTAGCATCTCTGGCATAAGCAACATTCTCACGAATAGATCCGTAGAACAGGAAGGGGTCTTGTGAGACAAAACCAACTCTAGCTCTAACTGACGAAATCGAATAATCGTTGATGTCGACCTCATTAATCAGAATCTTACCTTGCTGTGGCTCGTAAAATCTCTCGATTAACTTCAGAATGGTGCTCTTACCAGCACCAGTGTGGCCCATGACGCCGAGAAAATCTCCTGATTTCGCGTTGAATGATATCCCATTGAGGACGTTTGACTCGGTTGTCGGGTAGGCGAATGAAACGTTGTCGAAGGAAATGGATTTTATTGGCCCATCCAGAGTAATTGCATCATCTCTGTCGAAAATAGATGGCTCTAGATCGATGATAGCAAAAACCCTCTTCGATGCGGCTTCTCCCTTCTGGAGTTGATTTAGGAGCATCCCTAGGATGAACATCGGCATTGTCATGCGGGTCGAAATCAAGAGGAAGGTTACGAATTGCCCAATCGTTATTTCTCCTGATTGCAGAACCCAACCCCCTGCTGAAACTAAGAGGCCGAATGAAATCCCTGCTACTACGTAAATCCCCGGGATGAACCTGTTTCTTAGACTAGCGGCATGTATTGCCTGGTCTCTGTAATCACCACTCTGCCTATCTATCCGGGATCCCTCGAAATCTGTGGCGTTGTAAGCCTGTACAACTGTAATCCCAGAAAGGACGTTTTCAAGGATTGCAACAATTCCCCCGGTGCTCTCCCTCTGTTTCCTATATCTTCTCTGAACTCTTGTCGAAAACCAAACCACCATTGGCACGATTAATACCAAAGGGGCGAAGAGGATTAATGCCAATGTTGGAGCCATCCAGAACATTATTGCAAACGCAGTGCTGAACGTCATCACGATTCTAATCATACTAGTGCTCGCATCGGAAATAATGTCCTCCAACTGAGCCACGTCCGCGGAAAGAACCGCCATAAGATTCCCCGTCTGCCTTGTCTCGAAATATGATGCCTCCATGGCCATCAGGGAGTTTGTGGCATCCATCCTGATGTCATGTTGGGCCTTGTATGCTGTCGATTGCCATAGTTGGTTGCTTAGTCCTTGGAAAATTGCAAGTAAGGTGAAACAAGTCAGTATTAGGAGGCCGAAGCCTAGCTCAACTGAGTTTATCACGCCAATTGATGGTAACAATTCTGAAGTCACGATCGCCTCGACTCTTGAGTCTGTGAACGTTTCATCCCTGTAGTAGTCTGCCGCCATGCCTATCGCTATGAAGGGTATCAAATCGAAGGCCCTAGCAGCGCCATTGGCCGCTATTCCACCTAGTGCCCTCCTCCAGTACCTCTTAACATAGGGCAAGATTCTCCATATCTTTCTGCCCACCAATTGCTTCTCGTCCGAGATATCGGAGTCATCCTTGCTGATGGCAATTACAGGTGCTTCATCCTCTGAAGCTCCCCTCCCTACTGTCATAGGCAGAGGGGGGGGACTGGCGCGTTTAATGCTTCACTGGAAAATTCCCAGTATGGTGCGCCCGCCGGGATTTGAACCCGGGACAAGAGGTTGGAAACCTCTTGTGATAACCCCTTCACTACAGGCGCGATGGCTTTCCGAGCACAGGGCCTCTCTAAACCGATTCGGTTTGGGAGGAGCGGTATCTCTCGCCTTGAAAAGAGATGCACGCTTCGGAGTGGTATGCTTGCGAGGCAGCGACTCGGAATCGTGATGATGATTGTCTTCATGCCGGCAAACGGCCCATTCTGGAGGATGACCATTGACGCTATTGGAATCGATGTGGCATTCAGTGACTCCTCGTTCTTCGCCTATTCGATACTCTTGTTCGTCTTTGGAGGCATTATGACATTCACACCCAAAACAAAATTTGGATAATCAATGATATATCTCGTTAGGCCAGTTCTCATGCACATTGAGGATCAGGGAGTTCACCTCTTCTTCATCCCATCCCACTTCCAGCAAGCGTGAACAGAGTTGTTGGGTCCTCTTTGGAACAGTTTTGGGTCCGAGGACAGCACCAGGCCTATTTGGATCGTCAAGGAAGTCGGTCTCCATCCCCCACATGGAGTCTGAAAGAGGGAGGGTTTCCACTATTCCCTCAATGCTACCATTCCCCATATTCACCGTGGATGAGAGTAGGCTCGTGTGCTCTTGACTGATATTGGGAGGCGAGAAATGTCTGACAGCACTAGATCTGGGTAGCCCCGAGGAATCGCACAACTTGGATAGTTCCTTGCAGGTTTCAGCCCCTCTGTCCTCAACATGGAGTTGTATTGGAGCCTTTTCTCCAGCAGCCATAGACATTATTTCCAATAGAACTTCATTCGCTGAATCCCACCTTTCTTGATCTACTGGGTAATGTGGGCGACCCACTTCACCCAGGCAAACAGCGTCACCAGACTCGATAAAATCCAAGGCCAGACCAACGGCCTCGATATGCAACTCAGTAGATTTCTTCACTCCCACCTCGTTCGATTGGATATCCCAAACAACTGGATGCGGCCCCAGAGTTACATCTACGTCAATCCCTACTGTGGTCCTCACTTTTTCTGCCATTGAGATAGTTTCCGAATAGGCTGTCTTATACCCATCTAAATCCAATGGCAGTGACCCCGAGAATCCTGGCTTATGGACCAGCATTATCGACGTACCGCCACACTGGGCAAATTCCCGTACTGCCTTCAGGAACCTATTTGCAGTATCCAAATGCATGTGCTGATCCATTATTGGACCAGTCCAAATGCCACCATCCAGCATTTTCTCACGCCAATGCTCCCTCGTCCTCTAATTGGCTGGCCCAGTGGCGTACAGCCATCTCAGCTATTCTCCTTGATGATTGACCAATTACGACTCCGCGGCCATTATTGTACAGAATTATGGTTGCCCGGTGAAGAGTCGCTTCGATCCTCAAGGCACCAATCCTCTCGTCCATTGAGATGTCTTCGAATCTCCTAGTTGCGATGTCGTCAATCACCGCCTTGCCCAATGAGAAGCTAACTAGCATCTCGCCTGTTTCCATCGAAAGGCCGTCAATTGTCTGACCGAGTGTTAGTAACAACTCCTGAACTGCTAACTCTGCTACCTCGGCCCTTGCCAGACCATGGACTAGAATCGCGCCGTTTGGTTCTATGACGTAGGTGGCCCTTGGCTCCTCATGAGAAATGACCACGTAATCCCCACTCATTGATCCACCTGTAAGTGATACAGCCTCGCTATGATCAACAGGCCTTGAGGGTGTGAATCTGAATGTCTGTGACTCTATAACGAAGGAGGGAGATGTGGTCATTATTGAGTCCCCCAAATGATACTCTCAGGAGTTGGCCAACCGGATAATGCAGCCTCAATTGAGGGGAGCCTTGCTTGGTGAACCGGTACCATCAGAGTAGCCTCCTGTGCTTTCTCATCATCAACCCTACTATTCCTCAAGTCAGCCAAAGCGCCCCTTATTCTAGACGCGAATCTTATGTCCCTCTCATTGTACAGTTCCTGTCCAAGAGACCCCTCCTCCTCTGACCACCATGCTGCGCATGCAGCTGCAGCAGCACCTAGCTCGACCCCGACCTCGTCATCTGGAAGAATCTTGGAAATGGCGGATGATGAGTTCCTAGACCATCTTCTTCCGAGAGTGAGTGTAGACAAAAGGGTGGATGCATTGACTTGTTTTTCAGCACTACGCTCTAGCCAATCTGACCATCCATCATCACCTAGATCGGGTTCTATAGGGAACACTGGCAGCCCTCCTCGGGAATTCTCGGCATGGAGAATGAGTCTGATCTGCTCGGGATCTGGAATTTTTGGGCCTTCAATGTCTAATTCCTCCAATTCCCTGACTAATCTACCGAGAGTTGTTCCGGATGCCATTGCAGCCTCATTGTGTACTCCGGGGCTATTTCTGTCCTGTTTTTCATCTTCTTTCATTGAAGAAATATCATTGTGATTCAGTAGAAACGCCACTCCGTCCCATATTTTCCTGGGCCTGAGAACTTGGGGCATTCTGACACACGGAAGATGGGGCCACAATACTATCTTCCCCCCATCCGGATCGTCGAGGATCTTCTCCCTCCATCCAAGTTCTGGTACTTCCATGGGTGCGCGAGTAGCCTTTTTCGATTGAATTAAGCGGTCATTTTCGTCTCTTGGGGGCAAATTTCGTGTGATGGATTCAAGGGGGGCCGTCCTCGGCATCGGCTTGAGAGACATGGGCGAGCCGCGCTCCACTGATCCAGTGGTCCTACTGAATGAGGTTTTTCCTGGTGACACTAATGCTCTGAATACCCTTTTTGGAGGGCGTCTGATGTCCATAATGGACACTGCTGCAGGCATGGCAGCGAGTAAGTTTGCCCACAAAGAATTCGTGACCGTCTCTGTTGATGCATTGAAGTTCAAACGACCAGCATACCAAGGGGATGTGATTCGTACCATAGGACGGGTTGTTTGGACATCCCCTAGAACCGTGGGCGTCCTAGTTAGGTCCTGCAGGATGACCAGGTCCGATTGGGAACCCGAAGAGATTTGCTCTGGTTATTTTTTCATGGTTGCTATAGACGATTCAATGAAGCCCATCTCCGTTCCCCAATTCACGCCCTCCAATGAGGAAGAACGTGTACTTTGGGAAGGTGCACAGAACGCTCGTGAAGCAATGCGTGGAACGCCTTGAGTCGGACTCAACTGGGGTGAAACTTTGTCGGTGCTGAATGTTGGATTTGTGGGCACCGATGAGCTTGCTCGAAAAATAGCCAAGAAAAGTGATTCACGAGACATTGATTCCTACGTCTATAAAGAAAATATTGAGGGAGTCGCCAGAATCCTTTCCATACTGAGGCCGCTTAAGCATCCAGAAAGTATTCGCCCCCTTCTATCAGTGCTGAATGTTTCAAGAGTTGGGCTTATTGAGATAACCAAGATTGATGCTTCACTTGGTGAATGTCTAGTGGCATTTGGATGTGCTGGAATAGAACGAGGGATCGTCTTGATTAATCCCGAAGAGGGGGGCTGGGTAGATCCAGAGCAAGTTAGGATGCTTCTCCCACAGGCAGGTCTGAATTGGGAAATATTGGAGACGTGCCCGGAGCCTCACGAACTCAGGGGGGCACTTTTTGACATGGGTGTCGAAGCCCCAGACAGTGCTTCTCTAGTCGTCCCCCTTGATCAGCACTTCAACGTACAAGGAATAGGTACCGTGGGCATAGGTTATGTGCAATCTGGGACAATCAAGAAACATGACGAAGTAGTGGAGCTCCCGGGCGGGAATAATGCCATCGTAAGGAGTCTCCAGGTAATGGATGACGACGTCATTCAGGCAGCCTCAGGAGACAGAGTCGGAATAGCTTTCAGAGGACTAAAGGAAGGGGTTTTGGGCAAGGGTTCTGTATTAGTTCACAGAGGCTCAAAGGCCATCGATGCGCATGCCAGCTCCACCGGATCACTATCCAAGGCCCCATTTCAGAAGCGTGAGCTCACTGTTGGTGATGTCATTCATGCGTCGGTGGACATGCAATTTAGGGTCGGGAGAATTGGTGAAATTGACGGTGATGAGGTGCGGATAGAATGGGAAAGTCCCTTACTAGTAAGGGAGAGTGGAGGGACAGTGGTCGTTCTCGTACAGCTTGATGCATTGCCAATGAGGGTTATTGGGTCCCTTTCTGATCTTTCTCCGGCATGATTTTCTTAGTTGCATAAGGGGGCCCTAGGGCTACGCGCCGCCCCTAGAACTTATACCGGTAGAGATGTGCTCAACGACTGGATGCACATAGCCGGGCTTAGGCCCGGCCGAACAGAAGGAGAAGCTGAGTTAATCGGAAACCTTGGTTTGGTCGGGAGTAGAGGGAGATTCTGCGCGATCATTACCGAGCGTCAGCTGACTCTCGAGAGATTCGACGGGTATGGCATCAGAATGGACCTAGAAGCTATCTCGAAAATGAGGCACATGAAAATTCCAGATCTCCCGGGCGGAGTTCCAATAATTGGGGCTCTCTCCATTGGAGTTGGTTACTCCACACTCCTCCCCCCAGTAGGATGGGCAGTATGTGTGGCTGGTGGGATTTCAATAGTGTCATACCTTTCGCTCAGGAGCTCAGTCCTAGTTATCGAGAATGGGGCTGAACGACATATGGTTAGTGGAAGCGAGGGTTCACTGATGCGCCTGTGCCTTATTCTTGAGCGCGTAAGGAGGGGGGATAGTGTGGTCGATGCCAGAATTGGTTTGGAAGACATAGAAGCAGAGTTGCCCGTATTCCCATCATACATGGATGCCGGTGGGATTGGCCCTCCAGTTAGGGCCGCGCTCCCAATGCCACCTCCACCTCCAATAATGGAGGGAATGCCCATTTCCAGTATTGATGCAGAGATAGGGGCGGAAGCCAAACCTCTCATTTCAGAAAACGAAGGAGAGCACAAATGGGGGCCCTTCCATGCCGATGATCCCCCAAGCACGGAGATTATTGGACCACCCGTCGATAATGAAAGACATGTTTCGGCATACGAAAGAGCATGGGGAAGACAGGAGTCTCCTGATTGGTACAGAGAGAAGGAGCCCGTGAGCCCTACAGAGAGCAGGATAGAGACAGCCCTCTCCGGTGCTGCCGACATGTTTGGGTTTGGAGGGATTTTCGATGGGGATGATGTTTCTGATGAAATTGGGGTAGCTCCGGAGCCCGAGCCAATTTTCGGGGATTTCTTCGATGAACCGAGTGAGCCTGTTTCGAGAATGGCCTCTAGCTCAGAGATGATAAAAGCGGCCCACAATAGGTTTGGGGAGCCTGCTTCTCCCTTCAGTGTTCGATCCCTTCCTGAGCCAACAGTGGATGCAGTTAGGGAGGAGTGCAAACCAGGACTAGTGAAGATGGCGAAAGCGAGGCAGGCGCAGTCTAGGAAGGCACTTACGGCCCCAGTGATTGACAATTCAAGTCTGGAAGACTACCCCGGAGTCTCAAAGATGGTTACTTCGATGAGTGGGGGGCGTGTTAACACAAGGGGCATTGCTAGAACTAGAGGGAAGCCTAGTTGGATTGTTTCACTCCTTAGACCAAGGAGTAAGGAGGCTCCCAAGAATAGTGAAAGTTACTCATCCCAGTATGGAGACTCAGATGCGGATGAACATGGCAAGGGAGAGAGGTTCCGAACATCGCAATACCTCAGACTGAGAAGTGATCAGGATCATCAAGCGGATGTGGTTGAGAGAGTAAACGAAAGGGGAGGCCCTGTCCCATCTTCTGCTCAGGACGCTCTTGATCATCGAGTCAAAAGGGTGCTAGGAGGGGGTGACGATTCTGCCCCTACTTTGCCCACTCCGGAATCGAGCCTCAGGTTCTCACAATTACGTAGGTCTTCACCCAAAGACGAGAAGCATCACATTCCCGGGGTACGTAGACTCGAGTAGTCATAGTCCAACTATTCTCCGATACCTGTCTGCACGGGCATGATATGCCCCCCTGTCCAAATTTCTGACTCCTTTAGTCCCCAATCTCTCAACGCAGTAAGATGCTGTCACAGTCGCGTGAACAAGTGCATTCCTCATCACTTCAATATCGTTTAACGGGCCTTCATGATCAATTAGGCATGCGAAGAGGGCTCCGGCAAATGTGTCCCCACAACCAGTTGGGTCCACCATCTTCTCAGTAGGGTATGATGGAAGTGCAATAGTTCCACATGGCAAATGTGCCAAAACCCCGCTGCTCCCCCTCTTAACAATGAGGCTTCTAGGACCGGGGCCAGCTGCTTCGCCGCCATGTAGGGATTTCCCCGAGATAACTGAAGCAATCGCCTTGGTTAAGACCTGCTCCCCCGCAATCGAACAAACCTCTTCCTCGTTTATGATGACAATGTCCACATTTCTCATTGCCTCAGAAAGTAGTTCAAATTCACTTTCTATCCATAGCCTGAAAGAGTCAAGAGCTGTGATTCTAGCTCCCGGACACTGATTCAATGCTGCCAGTTGGATCCTTGGGTGGGTGTTAGCGCAGAATAGTACACTGGGGTCGGACCAAGCATCAGGGATGGTTGGGACAAAGTCTTCCAAGACATTTAGTTCGGTAGAAATTGTTGTTACCCTTTCCATAGATTCATCATATTTGCCCGACCATCTGAATGTATCTCCATCCTCTATAACCACACCCGCGAGGTTTAATCCTGAGTCCTCTAATACCATCTGGTGGTATGTGGAAAAATCCTCTCCCACAGCACTAACAATTCCTATCCTAGGAGGGTGTCCAGGGAGTGGCCTCATGTGGAATGAGGCCGCTAATCCTGAATGTGATGAAGCGCCCCCGAGAATTCCACTACCACTCTCTTCGGGGGTTTGGATATCATCATAACCGATACTTCCAACAATGACCATTTCCATTTAATTTCCCCCACCCAACAATTCCGGGTGCTCTTCTAGATACCTAATTGTTACATCCCTTTTTAGGAAGTCTTCATCTTTGAGTATTGCTTGATGTAGGGGTATCAGAGTGTCCACTCCCAACAAGAGTGTTTCAGAAAGGGCTGCTTCCATTCTGGAGATGGCCTGGTCCCTGTCAACGCCCCAAGCAATAATCTTCGAAAGGAGTGAGTCGAAAACTGCAGGCATGTCATATCCAGTATGGGCATGAGAATCTACCCTTATTCCGGGCCCCCCTGGCCAATGACATTCCCAGAGGCGTCCGGGAGAGGGGGACAGAGTGATCGGGTTCTCTGCATTGACCCTGACTTGGATAGCATGACCATTGATCTGTATCTCATCTTGAGACACGGGAATAGATTCTCCGGCAGCAATCCTGATTCCGAGAGATACCAAGTCGAATCCGGTAATCATCTCTGTTACCGTATGTTCTACCTGCACCCTCGGATTGACCTCGAGGAAGAAGAACTCGCCATCCGAGTCCCGTAAGAACTCGAAGGTCGCGAGTCCCTTGTATCCCACGGCCTCTGCTCCTGCAACGACTCTGGATCCCAATTCCGATCTTACTTCTTCCGAAAGCCATGGCCCTTCTTCGAGAATCTTCTGATGGCGCCTCTGTATGGAGCAGAACCTCTCGCCGAAGTGGATTGCTTTCTCCCCGTCGCCGAGAACCTGGAATTCTATGTGTTGAGCTCCTTTGATGAACTTCTCCAAGAATACTCTATCATCGCCGAAGGCAGAAAGCGCCCTTCCCTGACAGAGTCTCATGGCCTTATCGAAGTCTTCAGCTGATTCCACCACTTGCATCCCTATGCCACCCCCGCCTGCAGCGGCCTTGATAATCACTGGATAGCCAATTTCTGCTGCCTGCTCGGCAGCTTCTTGGGGATTCGAAATGGGGCCATCCGAGCCCTTTGCCACGGGAATTCCCGCCTTTGTCATGGCATCCCTAGCTGCTATCTTATCGCCCAACAGTCGAAGGACATCAGGGCTTGGGCCGATGAATGCGATACCCTCTTCTTCGAGCCTCTGTGCAAAAATAGGATTCTCAGCTAGGAACCCATATCCCGGATGCACGGCATCTGCGCCTACTTCCTTTGCCGCTTCAACGATTGCCTCGATGTCCAAGTATGAGGCCAGAGGATCCGAACGTGGTATGTACACTCCCTCGTCGGCTAGCCTGACTGGAAGGGAAAGCCTGTCTTCTCGGCCATGAATCACAACAGCATCGATACCCATTGACCTCAGAGATCTCAGTACTCTCAGGGCTATCTCACCGCGATTCGCGATCAGCACTCTCCTGAACATCGAATCGCTGCTGGGGGAAGAGCCCTATGATTAAATCGGAAAGTAGTTTCATGGAAGTTTGGGTCAATATACGTCTCTGAGATAGCGCTTATCTGTCTTCATTAGCCCGGTCTCTACAAAATCCTTGGCTTCCCCTTCGCTCATTTCACCATAATTTGCACATATCGAAATCAGGGCCTTATGGACGTCCTTCGCCATGTAATTCTTATCGCCACAGACGTAGAAGTATCCACCCCCATTTATCCACTCCCATATCTCCTCTCCATTCTTTTCCATCAAGTGCTGAACGTATACTTTCTCAGGGCCCGCCCGTGACCAAGCCAAGTCTTGTCTATCGAGAACGCCATTCTCTTTCCAAGACTCCATCTCATCCCTGTAGTAGTACTCTCCCTCTTCGGTCCAGTCTCCAAAGAATAGCCAATTTCTGCCTGTCGCCCCATCCAACTCCCTCTGCTGCAGGAAGGCCCTGAAAGGGGCGATGCCTGTTCCAGGACCAACCATGATTACATCAGTTGACCCATCATCAGGGAGAACGAACGACCTGGTTGGAGACATGAAAACTCCTATCTCCGTGTCTGCAACCTCGCACCTATCTGCCATGTATCCAGTGCAGAGGCCAGTTCTGTCCCTATCATGGTGGTTGTATCTTACTATCCCAACAGTCAGATGCACGGTTCCCGGTTCGAAATCTGGGCTGCTGGCAATTGAGTACAGCCTGGGCTTCAGTCGATCCATTCCCTCAATCATCTGTTGTGGTGTGAAGCCTATGTGTCCGAAGTCTGAAAGGGCATCGACGTAGTCACGAGACCAAATATAGTCCTCCATGGACTTGGGATCTGACGTAAGCTCCCGCCAAAGGGATTCCGCAGGATCAGTCGCTGAACCTATCTCCACATATCCCTCTGGCAAATCTCCACCTTCACCACTTCCAGCCCAATCTACAATTATCGAGCCGTCTCTGGAGGAAGTACGTGTCCTGCTAGTCATTCGAATCTCCAAATCGCCACTATCGGAAACAACCCTTTCACCTAATGACTCAATCCACTTCTTGGATACTCTGTGAATCTCATACCTGTCGGTGAGTGCTTCCTTGATAGAACACGTGCCAAGATTACTCTCAACTTCCTCGCCTCCGGAAAATCCACAGAGTCCCAATACTTCCTCAACAATCTCGGGAGGGCACTTTGGTATGACGCCCAGTGCGTCTCCAGCCTTGTACGTTAGTCCGGAATCTCCCAAATCGAAAACTATGTGCCGAGTCTCCTTGCCAGAACCGTCCCCATTCAATATGCGGTTGTCAGTCAGGGTTGACGAATACGGTTTCTTTGCACTCCAGTCAGACACGCTCTCACCTTGGACCTAGCGAGTCAAGTTCTGTTTATGAAGAAATGCCGAAGGGGGTCTGCACGAACCCCATCAGGGCAGCGATGGGGTCAAGTCCTAAGGCTGACTTCGAGTGTCGTGGCGAGAGTGGACTTCCTAGGCACCGGCAATGCTTTCTCCCCCCATGGGAGACTGCATGCCCTCGCAATGATAGATGAAAAAATCCTGATTGACACACCCCCCACACTTCTAACCCAGATGAGAAATAGCGGTTTCTCGACCTCGACAATCCAACACTTGCTATTCACTCACTGGCATGCTGATCACACATTCGGATTTCCATTCTTCCTGTTGGATAGGAAGTTCATCTCTGACACCTCGGGCAATGGAAGTCTGACAGTTCACCTGAGGCCCGGTGGGAGACAACTACTCTCCACCCTATGCAACATGGGATTTCCGGGGAGCCTAACTGATGCCCTGGAGCAATCGATGAACTGGGATGAAAATGAGTCCGGCAAATTGGGTGGGACTGGATGGAGATACGAAAGATTCCCAGTTTGCCACACCCCTGAGACCGATCCACACGGGTACGAATTGGTCCATGAATCAGGGTTCAGATTGCTCCACTGTGGTGATTCTGGGCCATGTTCGGAAATTGAAAGTAGAGCAGACAATGCCGATGTGGTTTTGCTAGAAATGGGGATGCCCGACATAGGGGAGTTTCCTCACCACCACAGACCCTCTGATGTTATCTCGTTTAGTGAGAGGCATCCAGAAATCAAAGTCCTAGTAACACACAACTACTCCTCGAGCAAGGGCAATGAAGCTGGTTTTCCGATGCCCTCTCTCCCGGACTCGATACACCAACTAGAAGATGGCGATGCAATAGAGATTGACTCGGATGGTAGTTTTTCTCTGATAATAAAATAATGAAAAAAATATAGTATATTTATAGTGGGACTGTCATATGAGCATTTCTCTATAGACGAGATAATGATTAATGACGATTCGGGAGTTGTATTTTCTCTCATCAATAATGATCGTGGTCGTGCACGACGAAGTTATTGCTACCTAAGGTCATTATCGAATAAAACCCATCTCCCCTATAAACTATCAAAAAGTTACACCTAGAGACACCTAGCTATCTCAGGAGTAATAGTTACAAGAGAAAAATATTGCCAACTCTGACGTTAGAAAAACAGGTTCGGGAATAGATTCCCTCAGAGAGTCTTATTATCTCCCGCTCACTCGCTCAGAATCCGCGTCAGTCGGATGTTAACTCAGATGGGGAGTTGGCAACTGCAAATGTGCGGAATATGGAGGAGTGTAAAAAAATGGACGGGAATATTTTCGAAAAAATTCTCGGACAGGAGAGTCTTTTCCTAGAGAGGAAGGCCTTTGACCACGCCTTTGAACCGAACCGACTACCTCATCGAAGTCAAGAGGTTGACTCTTTGGTCAGGAATCTAGTAGATGCCTTGAATGGCCACATACCTTCGAACATGCTTCTTTATGGAGTCCCTGGTTCCGGTAAAACTGTCGTGACTAGGTTCGTACTTTCTCAACTTCTCGAGAAGGGAAAAGAGATGAATGAGCCTGTGAAGTGCTATGAGATTAATTGCCGAAACACCGATACAAAATACAGAGTTGTACAAAATGTGGCGACTCAATTATCCCTGAGAGGGGATGTGCCGATACCATTCACAGGGTGGCCTACTGACAGAGTCCTTGAAACACTGATTTACAGGATGGACAGAGCCGGAGGGGTTCACATAATCGTCCTAGATGAAATTGACAATCTTGTCTCAAGATCAGGAGATGGTCTGTTGTACAATCTCACAAACATAAATACAGTTCTAAAGAATTCCAGATGCTGTATCATAGGCATAAGTAATGACTTGCATTTCACCCAACACCTTGACCCAAGGGTTAGTTCCAGGCTCAGTCAAGAAGATCTGGTGTTCCACCCATACGGAGCCTTGGAAATCAGAGATATCCTAGAGGAGAGAGTCAGAGTCGGCCTCAGGGAAGGTGCATTGGATGAAGGGGTAATCCAGCTGTGTGCAGCACTTGCCGCACAGGAACATGGGGATGCGAGAAGGGCTTTGGATCTGCTAAGGATTTCTATTCAGAAGGCAGAACAAGATGAACATGCGATAGTTGGTCCAGCTCATGTCAGGATGGCACAAAGCCAACTGGAGTATGACCAAGTTACCCCAGTCCTCAGAACTCTTCCTCTTCATCAAAAGCTGGTGTTGTTCTCCATCAGGTTGAACGAGGGCAACGGACTTAGGAATATCAGTACTGGGGAGGTTTACAGAACATACTCAGAGGCCTGTATGAAAGTAGGGGTAGAGGCCCTTACACCAAGGAGGATTTCTTCTCTTCTTAATGAGCTGGACACCTTGGGCCTTATCATGGCAAGAAACGTAAGTAAGGGGAGGGGTGGAAGGAGCAAGCAAGTCAATTCAGCCATTCCCAAGGCAATTGACGCAATTGATGCACTTAGTGAGTCGGAGCCACTGATTGCTCAGGCTGCAGCGGGCAAGTACGTATTGCAAAGCCACCTATGATATGGCTGGCTATCCCTGACAATGGTTATACCGAACTTCTAGGTCGCCCGCCCGTTACTATGAGTGATTCAACGTGGATGGAGTCTCTGACTCGGCCTAGCAAGACTGCTTCTGCTGCAGCCATTCTTCTGGGCTCCTGGGTTATTGTTCTGACACTAGTCAACCTCTCCCATGGGGCTTACTCGGAAGGTAGGAAGGTCCTCTGGATGAAATTCATAAGCGGAGTTAAAGATTCGTCGACTACTGACATGGCTTTCGTTTTGGACGATGCCATATTTGGAGCGTTGGGCGCTGCAGTATTCGTAATGGGGGTCATGGGACTGAACAAAACTCACGAAGGTGGGTTCTCCGCTTGGGCCTCAGGGCTTCCAACATGTGTGATGTCATGTTTGTTGACTTTCGATGGGGGTTTCAGAAAGTTAGGTGCAAGTTGGCTAGTCGCAACGGGTGTTATATTCTACGTGATTTGGAGTATTTCCGAGTCTACTTGGGTTGATCCAGGAGTATACTCCGTTGCCGTGGTGCTGATTTCTTTCGGAGTGGGGATTGGAATTTTAACGGAATCAGAGTCCTAATCCACACTGATGAATGACTCCAATAACTGGCGGCACCTTTCCTTGGACTCCTCACCACATATTCTCACTACTACGCCCTTTCCGGGTTGCCCATACATTACTACTGCCCCAATAGGGGATAAAGGGTGCAACAGGAGTGGAGCTAGATCTTCCTCACCTTCGACATAAATTATAGTCGAAGAACGGTCCTCCATCCACAAATTAATTGCGTTATCACATGCATCTAACAAGGATGCTGTTAACGAACCAGGGGGGCTTGAACAATTCAATCTCTGGTCATACTGTGACTGGTCGATATTTTTCGACTCACCCCATGACTCCCTCTTGGTCAATCCATCAATTAGAGAGATGTCGGGGGTTTTGCCGAGTTGGTGCATGGTGAGGACGGTGACGTCGCCAACTGCTATTATTGGTCCAGGTTGATTTTCTATATGAGAAAGTGCTTCTCTCATTGCCACTGTAGGGTCTTTCTCGGGACCAGAAAATAACATTCCAAAGGGATCTTTCAGTTCTACTTCGACCTCCGAGGTCAAGGTGATAGTTCCGGACCTGATGCTTTCGGGGATCCACGAGTTCCCTTCTCTATCGATAACACCATCTCTTATTCTTGAGCTGGAAATTGGTATTCCATCCCACGCATTTTGCAACTCCAAAAAAACAATTTCCAAAGGATCTAATTCGTTAATTATTCTTAATTTGTTTATTTCTAAACAATTTTCTATTGTATCATCTGTACTGAAGATAACCTGTGCCTTTTCGTGGATTGGGGCAGGTCCGTACTTATCCTCTAATTCGCCGAAAGATATTCTTGACAGCAATTCTTCATCTAAAGAGCTCTTGATATTGTGGTGACGTTCCTCCCATGATTGAATTCGGGAGTCCTTTTTCTTGGCTAGATTATCTGAATTGATCCAAATTTCTAATTCATTACAATGTTCCATAGACTTGGAAATTAGATGGAGATGGCCTTTGTGAAAACGATCAAATGTGCCTCCAATCAGACCAATATCGAACATTTCCATTTCACCGATGAATTTCAGAATTATTTCTATTTTGTAATGTGTGCCCCGGGGCGTAACGGTAGCCTTCACTGCAATGCTCCAGCACCTGACCCACCCCGGGACGTCTGTCGGACTGGGTGGTAGTCCCTTGATTCATCCCCTCTCGGGTCCTCAGGGGACCTTGTCCCGGTCCGGCCACCTGTTTTGCGCCGACAGTCATTCTGCCTTGGGGCAGTCAAGTCGGTCTTCGACAAGTGGCTACCCAAACGTGGTACCGTGTTTCATCCTCTACCTCCGGCGAGGGGGTTTCGTCAACACGGTGTTGCCGCTGGGCAGTTATTGGCCGGACATGGAGGTCAAGAACCCCTCGGTTTGAAAAAAAGGGCGTTTTTTACTGTACCAATGTTGTGGGAGATGAAAATCCCTCGTGGAAGCCAGACTCCCTGAGGAGTATTCTCTCAGCCACGTGGGCGTCTCCCGACATGCATTCAAGGGTATTGAAATCAGGCCATTTATCCAACGGTTGAGCCAGCCATCCGATTAATGGATGTGTCCTACCCGACTTTGGTGATCTAGAATCGAACACGGACTCTAAAGAGTCCAGTAAATCGAGTAAATGGGGAGCCCCTGGGAGGTCCTCTTCTCCATCACTTATCCCCCTTATTCTCCTGTCCAGCAGTGTTCTAAGATCCGGGCTACATCCCTTATGCTTCAATTCATTGAGTCCGGGTGACCTGCATCCCTCCCCTGGCCTTCGAAGAACTGCGGCGGACCATGATACTGGATTATTCAAAAGCCAGTCAGTTGTGTCGTCTTCCTGTAGTAATTGAAATAACAAGTCTGAGGAAATTGCTGACCACCAACTAAGTGGCAACGATTTGATGATGGCTCCTATTTGTCCAATTTCTAATTCAGTGGGTTTCCGAACTCTGTCCACCAAGTCGGACCAAATTCGTAATTCATTTTCGGGCTTCAATGTCCTTCCCCTTTCCAAAACAGAGTTTAGGGCTTTTTCATATTCAGAATCACTGGATTTTCGACGGCCATGGAGCCAAGATAATCCCTCCAAAGCGAGGAGGGATTTTTCCGGGGGATTTGAAAGCCAAGCATCAACTGACCACTTCAATAAATCATCATGTAGGCTATCCGGAAGCCATGGTGAGTTTGCTAGTAATTGGGAAGCGACCCATGAAGCTCCTGAAGAAGCGTTTCTTGAGTCCATTGTAGGCCTAGCCCTCAATGCTGAATCGGGAGAGTCCCGAAGAAGTTCTGTAAATTTGACAGAGAATATATCCAATACTTCCTCGGGGGCAACTTCAGCAACTTCTGAAATTCTCTCCAGAGGGAGGGACTCAAAATCCATCATTACCAACCACTTTGGGTCCAGTCTCTTCCCAAGTCTTTGCCACCTTGGCCATCTCGTTCTGGATGGCGATGCTATCCATGCGGCTATTGGATAGCTAGCCTCCATCCTGTTTGCCCATTCTTCATTTCCTTCTGGATATTGGGAGCTAGCCGATTTAATCATAGATGAATACTCAATGTCATTCACTTCGTGTATTAGATCCTGAACTTGTGGTGGAATTTCATTTTCGGGCTTCCCTATGGTTGGTATGTTTGAAGAGTCTGGGAAGTGAGTTACAGGGTCTATGAGTTTTACAGGCAATGTTCCCCCTCCTTTGATTTCAAGAATCATCCAAGGAAGAGGCCTTAGTGGATCTATTGTAAGGCGATCTAAATTGGAGAACTGGGGAGTCTCGCTGTTCAATATTACCATTCTCAGACTGGGGTGTGAGGAAAGAGAGGATGCGACATCACTCGGTACATTGTCAGGAAAGTCAACTACTATCGGAGGTCCCTCTTCAACTGAAATTACCCATCTTATCATTGATTCAATTGCTGCATCTCCAAGACCCCTGGTGTCAAGTAAACCCGAACTGATTGGTTCTGTGGAAAACTGTGATTGGCCCCAATCTTGTCTGAATCTCCTCCAAGTTGAGTCTTCTGTCTTCGAACGGCGATTACCCAATATTCTGTCCTTCAAAGATTGGCACCTCTTGACCCTCTCAATATCGGACAGTCTCGGATGAGCGACTTCAATCCAGTGGTCGAGTGTCTCAATTGGGTATTCGCTACCCCCAATGTCCACTCCGTCTAGATTTGCAATAACTATCGCAGATGACCTTGAAGTTTTCAGAAGCATCGAGCGAGGCAGCCTATCTCTGACCACAGCAGAGATTGCGGATTTTGGCCTGACATCTGGAGACATGCTGTGACAGGTTCCAAGAACCCATGGCCCCCTATGCAGAGTATTCTCAGGAAGGGGCGGAGTTGGCCTATGTTGTGGGCCCGCGAACCATTTTCCTGGGGCTACGGCAATCGGTCGCTCCTCGTCCAATAGGCGCGCCCTTACAATCCCCATCACCGAGCGCCCCTCGGAAAATGCGTCTATCCGACCCCTATCAAGTGGAATAGGTGAACTCCGTAACTCCATCGTTGAAACATCGAACCACCTTGGCCCCCTTTCTCTGATTACAGCCCAAGACCAAGAGACCCCTTCTGTTCCACTGGAGTCATCGGAACTCCCAACTGCTACCGGAGGTCTATCGGGAATGAGAATCAATGGCGACTCCGTTGAGGCCATCAATCCAATCAGAAGGTTTGGGCCATCCCTGGATAGGATGCAAATTTCATGATCGTTGTCAGGCAGGGGGAACGCCTCTGAAGCTCTTGACCATTCATCTGCCCTGACCAGGTCCCATCCTTTCTCAGTTAGGTGGAGTATTGCCCCCCTGCTCCCTGCTGGCATGTCACTGTCGACCAGTAAGTCGTTTCTCATCTTCCTAATCTCGGCAGATACGTGAGGCACCCGAATCCCTGAGTCGGTTGCCATCTCACTTACAGTGGCGCCCCCATCAGTGAGCCTATTCAGAAGCCTCCGCCTATTCTTACTACGAATTTTTCCCGGTTTCTCCACAATGTGACCATCGGGCTGAATGTCGGAACCATCAGACACCACAAACCACCACTGTTTCAATCGACATAATATATTAGTAATAAATTCAACTGTTTAGTTACATTTTATTACACATTTCCAATGGAGAATGAAGTGGTTTCATTTCAACACCTGATGATGTAACTAAATCTCCTCTGTTTGTCGTCATGTTTGGTAACTAAAATGTATTAATTCGTACAGAACGGTTATATCAGTGCCCGCTGTCCTGTACATATCGGGCCGTCTGCGGTACCGTGTCCAAGGAAGGGCGAGAAATAATGGAGAATGACCAGATTCGTAATTTGATCAGAAAATTCGTCTCTGAGAAGCCAAGGAATACGGCTGAGATTGCAGCTTGGATTGATTCCCAAAGCAATTCCCAGGCGCCACGATCCAACATCACGTCAATTCTTGAAATGGATGACAAGATTGTCAGAATTGGAACGGTTAGAAGAAGTGGAATTGCAGGACGCGAATACCCCCTTTCAGAATGGGCGAGTGAAAAGTGGGTAGCTCATCATGAGCGAAAATAGCCAAACAAGGAGGAAGAGAAATGAGGACAACAAGACTGAGACAAAAAATAAAGAAATTTCTGCACAACAGAGGAGAAGCGAACACCACGGAAATATTGGAACACGTCAACACTACAATGAGACATGGAACTACCCCTCAACAACTTGGCAATGTCCTTTCGAAGGACAAGGACATCATGAAGGTAGCAACTACAAAGAGAGGCGGCGCATTGTCAGGAAGGTACGAGATATGCGTATGGCAGCTAAGGCCCGGAGTTCTTGACGAAAACTAGGACTCCAGATCCTCTTCCCAACTTCCGCTTCGTGCTAGGCTATTCATTTTGGCTCGATGAGAGAATGCTCTCTGGCTCCTGATTGTGTGCTCTACAGAAGAGTCGTCTGCCCATGTCTTTAGAGCATTGGAAAGAAGAGCTCTGCCATATGAGTAAGAAAGTTGCCAAGGGTGGCCATAGCCCATAGAGTTCATCAGATTGAGATGTGCAGTAGCATCCTCGTCCGATTGCCCTCCTGAAAGAAATACGATTCCGGGTAGCTCAGGAGGTACATGGGCAGTTAGACAATCCACCGTCATATTGGCAACCTCTTCTCTGGTTCCCTGATTGGTACAGTTCTTTCCTGGCATCACCATGTTCGGTTTCAATAGTGCACCGGGGATGTGGACGCCCTGAGTCCGGCATTCCTCGAAAGTCAGGTCGAGAATTCTTGCAGTGACCTCGGAGCATTTCTTGGAATCGTGATCCCCATCCATCAGAACTTCAGGCTCGATAATTGGAACCAAACCCTGTTCCTGACAAATCGCCGCATAGCGAGCAAGTGCGTGCGCATTGGTTGACATGTTCGAGTCACTTGGCATGCCATCGCCGATACGAATGACGGCCCTCCACTTTGCAAAGCGTGCGCCCATTCTGAAGTATTCAGCGCACCTCTCACGCAGGCCATCGAGGCCTTCTGTAATTTTCTCGCCCGGATGGTGCGCCAAATCCTTGGCGCCCGTGTCTACCTTAATTCCGGGATGTATTCCACGGTTGCTCAGGTAATCAGGAATTGGGGTTCCATCATTCATACTCTGTCTAATTGTCTCGTCGAATAGGATTATCCCACTTATTGCATCCTCGTATCCCTGGGTCGAGAAAATGTTTGTCCGGTATGATCTTCTTGTCTCGGGGGATGGCTCTACCCCTACTGCCTCCAGTCTCTTTGACATCGTTCCATTACTCTCGTCTGCTGCAAGAATTCCTTTTCCCGGTGCTACAAGTTCCATAGCTGTCTTCTCTAGAAGTTCAATATCCATAGCGATTACCGAAGCCGACGAGAAGGTACTGAGAAATGAAACCATCGTTAGAAAACGATATTTTCAAGCAAATGGTTTGACATCCTAAATTTCTCTCTCGGAAGAAACAAATCTGTGCCGCCTGTTGGCCACGTCGATTATCTCTGAGTGAACCGATGCCTTTCCTTCTCCAATCAATTCTACCCCCTTAGTCCTGCCACTGCACACTCCAGTTCCTATGAATAGAGAGTCTTCTGAGGAGCATAGTTCGTCCCTATCCCAGATTCTCTCTATATCGCCATCAATCATCCTCTCAGCACGTTCCCTATGGCCATCGTTCTTGAAAACGAGTCTTCCCTCGAATGGAGCATCTAGCCCCCTTAGGGCAGTAGCAGTAATCACTCCCTCGGGGGCCGCTCCAATCCCCATTAGCATGTCAATGTGTGATTCTGGATCTGCGGCATTCAAGGCGGCTGAAACATCACCATCCCCAATTAGAATGACGTTTACCGATTGTTCATTGAGATCCTTGACTAGCTGGTCATGTCTGGGTCTGTCCATAGCAACTACGTTTAGGTCCTTAGGAGGCTTTCCAAGAACTGTGCACGCTGCCTCAACATTGTATGCAACATCGGCCTCTATACTAATCTCCCCCCTGAGCTCAGGGGGACCGGCTATTTTGTCCATGTAGCAGTCAGGAGCATGGAGTAGCGCACCTCTTGGTGCTGCCGCCAATACAGCCATGGCATTGGGCAAATTCTGGGCTACATGATTTGTACATTCGAGAGGGTCAACTGCAATATCTATGGAGGGTGCTTGGGGCATTCCCTGCATCGAACCCAGGGGCTCCCCTATCCACAGCATTGGAGCATCGTCCCTTTCCCCCTCGCCTATGGCAACTCTACCGTCGAATGGAACTTTGTCAAACACGTCTCTCATCGCTTCCACTGCGGCGCCGTCTGCGGCCTTACCATCTCCCTTCCCCCTCCAAGCGGATGCTGCTACGGCTGCTGCTTCGGTTGCCTCGAGGAAAAAATGCTCCAAGTCTGCGGTCGCCATGCCAAGGCGAGAGGGTCGGGGTTCTCAATCCTGCGCATCGCCTTTTCGCTTCTCCAAAACTCTGATTTCCCTAATTCTTGTTTCTGGATATTGGCCGTCGCTATCCTTCTCCAACGACTTCACCATGTCCCATGCGCATAACAAGCCGGTGGAGACACCACAAAGTGCCTCCATCTCCACTCCCGTCTTCCAGTGGGCACTAACAGTTACAGTGCAAATGAGAGAGCTACCTTCCCAATCCCAAGATACGTTGCAAGACTCGATTGGCACGATGTGACAGTGTGGAATCATTCTGGGGGTCTCTTTTACTGCTAGAATAGCTGCAATCGTACTGGCTTCCAGAACGTCCCCTTTGGTCACTATTCCATTTCTTATCGCATCGGCTGAATCGTCTGAGAGAACGAGGTAGCCTTGAGCGGCAGCGTACCTATGGACTATTGGTTTGTGCCCGATTGGAACTATTGCATCTGTCATCCCATTCCACCCTTCCACTCAACACCGTCAGAACGTGTCTCTTTCTTCCAGAGGGGGGCTTGCCCCTTGAGTTCATCGATTATCCATGAGCATGCTTGGAATCCTTCCCTCCTGTGCTCAGAGCCAACATGAATGCAAACAATAGTCTCCCCAGGGAGAACCAAGCCTGTCCTATGTGCAACGACTACCGATGAGACGCCGAAATCAGATATTGCCCTTGTAGCTATTGATTCAAGGACGGAAGGCAATTTTTCCCCCCAAGAATCGAATTCCAGACTATGCACGTCATTTTTCCCTTCTTTCCCACGGGTAATTCCAACAAAACTGACTATGCTCCCACAACCATCCTTGGATACCATATGCCTCAATTCCTCGGGGTCGATTGATTCGCCTTCAACGAAGACCCGTACGGACACGCCCCTCCGACAGGCGTTGAGTGCTTGAAGACGCCGGAACTGACCCAACTGTTCAAGCGGACGGGCGATATCCGAGGTCCGTGTCTGAAGAACCCGTACACATCCTCGGGGCTGGCCTTTCAGGACTGTCCGCGGCAATCATTCTGGCCAAATCAGGAAGGGAAGTCCATGTTCATGAAATTAGGAAGGACAGTGGAGCACGTTTCGATGGGGATTTCCAAGGCCTAGAGAACTGGACGAGCAGGAAGGACTTCTTCGATGAAATGCGTGAATGGGGCCTTGATCCTGATGAGTTCAAATCGGACTCATTCAGCATAGTTGATCTAGCTCATCCAGATAACGTGATTACCAATCCGGTTACAGATGGAGTGGCTTTCAGAGTAGTAGAGCGAGGGACATCCCATCATTGCATTGATCAAGGATTCAAGAGGATGGCAGAGGCTGCGGGAGTGAAGATTCACTATGGAGTAAAAAGAACCCCAGAAGATTGTCACATCATTGCTGCTGGCCCGAAGGATTCCAGTGCAATTGCTTTCGGAGAGATTTTCCATACTGATCACCCAAATCACGTTACTTTCCAACTGAATGACAAACTTGCTCCGGGAGCCTACTCATACCTGATCATTATTGATGGGATTGGACTAATATGCACTTGCCTATGGAGAAAACAGAAGAAGAGCGGGCGTTATCTGAACGAAACAATAGCATGGTATGAAGAGCGGTACGAACTGAATCGGAAGCCAATCAAGAGGGTTGGAGGCAAAGGCGATTTCTCGATACCTGAGAAATATATCCACGAAGGGCGTTACTATGTTGGAGAGGCAGGGGGCCTCCAAGACTTCATGTGGGGATTTGGAATGAGGTATGCCATTACTAGCGGGGCTCTTGCTGGAATGGGCATACTAGGAGAATGCGATTACGAAAAAGAAGTCAGGAGTCGTCTTCTCCCCTTGATCAAAGTTAGTGCCACTAACAGATTCCTGATGGACAGAGTTGGAGATAGGGGCTTCAAAATGGTGGCCAATTATTGGATGAGGGATCAAAAGAGGAAGGGAGATGGTTTGGAATTCATGCGCTGGGTGTACAGGCCGGGAATATTAAGACGAATGATTTGGCCCTTTACAAGAATAGGGATGCTGCGGAAGAAATTGATGGGCGATGGCCGGAGTGTTCTGAGAATGCCGTTTAGAGGGGCCTTGAAGCGGGACGACTGGGAACCCAGTGCGAGAGCTATAGAAATTGGGGAGCAGTGGAAGGCAATTCAGAGGGGGGGAGGGGGCGTGTCCTTCTCTGATGCCGACGCTTGACTCCACGATTGCCTTCCGTTTCATTGATATGGCGCCACTCATTGGAAACATTATGACGTCATGGCCAGAAATGGAGCCAATGCAGAACAACCTAGTAAACTACGGAGTTACTGACAACGGAATCGCGGTGATCGAACTATGCTCCGACTCAGCTGGAGAGCCGCTTTCCGAAGGCAAGACTTCGGTAAACACATACACTCATGCCATGATGAGAGACATCGATGAAGCCGTACTGAAGGCACGCTTCGATGATGATGTTACCGTGATTGTACTGACTGGTCATGGAGAGAAGTTCTTTTCAGCGGGCGCCAGCATAAGCATGCTTGACTCTGTCAGTCCTGGATTCAAGTACTTCTTCTGCCTTCATGCAAATGAGACCCTAAGCAGATTGGAACAGACTCCGAAACTTGTCGTTGCCGCTCTCAATGGTCACGCTGTGGGAGGTGGATTGGAGATAGCTATGGCTGCTGATATTCGTATCGGGAGGAAGGACTCTGGGCAAGTCGGCCTTCCTGAGGTTTCGCTAGGGGTCCTGGCAGGTACAGGAGGGACTGCTCGTCTTTCCAGACTGGTCGGCAAGGCGAAGTCTATGGAAATCATGGTAACGGGAAGGAAGTTTTCCTACGAGGAAGCAAGAGAAATGGACCTTGTGCACGACGTCTGGGCGGGAAGCCTCTCTGACTTCCGTCAGGATATACTCGACTACGCAGGCCAATTCACTCTACCATTTGCCGCCAGTAAGGCGATTGGAAACATCAAGCGAAGCGTTCAGAGTGGGATGGAGATTCCGCTTGAGTACCACTTAGCATTGGAGAGGGAGTTGCAGTCTGACCTCTTCCAAAGCATGGATGCGAAGAAGGGGATCGCTGCATACGTAAACAGAAAAATCCCAGAGTTCGAAGGAAACTAATCAACTCACAGGAGGGGAGAAGATGGCAGATTCAGAAGTAGTAAAGGATTACACAGAGAATTTCGAGACTTGGATAAATGACTTCAACGAGTGGCAGACGAGGATTGGATTCGACCCCTCTTGGCTTGGAGATTACAGATTTGACATCAAATTCGACTGGGACACTGCTGGTGAAACTATTGAATTCGGAGATTTCGCTGGCAAGCCGAAGTGGGATCGACGCATGCAGATTCCACAGCAAACCGTCAGAGACGCTATCATCAACATGGTTAGCGTGCAAGGTGACACCGAATTCGCATCCGTAGAGCAGCAGAACCATCTCCTCGCAACTGCCCCAACAGAATATGACAAAAAATCAGCACTTCGCATAATGTGCGAAGAGCAACGACACGGGTGGCAGATGGCTTACCTTCTCTGCACCTTCTTTGGAGAGCAGGGAGTAAGGGAAGCCTCGAAACTCCTGGAAAGAAACGCTCAGGAGGGTACTAGGGTTCTGGGCTCGTTTAACGAACCCATCGACCACTGGCTAGACTTCTTCATGTTCACTCACTTCATAGACAGGGACGGGAAGTACCAGTTGAAGATGCTGAGCACGTCCTCCTTCAAACCCCTCGCAGCTAGCATGGGGCCAATGCTGAAGGAGGAGTCATTCCACTTGGGGACCGGAGCAAACGGACTTAGGAGGGTGGTCAAGCAGGGAGTCATCCCCTGCGCACTTATCCAAAAGTACGTGAACAAATGGGTCAGTACCGGACTAGATCTGTTTGGCACTGATGACTCGACTAGTGCCCAATGGGCCTACGTCTATGGAATCAAGGGCAGGTACGATGAGCGGGAGTCAGATGATGAAGCCGACAGAGAGCACCTGAATGAAGCTAGCAGAGAGCTATACTTCCAAGAAATTAGGGAGGAGATGAGAAGGATCAGCAAGCCTCGCAAGAAGGGAGAACCTGAGTTGGTGGTCCCTTCGGACAAGTTCAACAGGGGCATAGGCAAGTATGCTGGAAAGCGTTTCACAGTAGATGGAGAATCTTTCGAGGGGGACGATGGTGATTGGGAAGATTACCTGAAGACAGTATTGCCCACCGATGAAGACGAGGATCGCCTGATTAACGAATACATGAAGAAAGAGTGGATCCAATACAGAGAATGGAAGGGATAAGTAGGGGTTTTGCTTATGCAATATCACTCGTTATCAATTTTTGACAAGAAGAAGTGCAGTCACTTCTTCGATTTCCTTACTGAATACTTCCATAGCTATCACCATTCAGACGAGCAAGATGCCGAAGCTTACGAGAATCTCCTCTATAGGGTCAAAAGGCCTTACACTCCAGAGATGCTCGATATGATAGACGACTGGATGGGGCTCCCTACGAGGGATTGGAGAGAGGACACCCAGAGAGAGGTAATGCTGTCATTGTATGCCATTAGGTATCCCGACACCCTGCTCATAGAAAGCCTCACTGAGTCGGCCAAATCAGACATCAGAAGACTCTCGGCCTATCTGCACTTCACGCACCATACTTATTCCATCTGGGACGAAGATTCGCTCAAGGGGCTCCACAAGTTGGGAATAGAAATTCCCACTACTGAGGCGGCTGATCCGTTCATCTACGGTGCATATGTTTCCGCCATAGAACTGCTGAAGGATGTTGCGCCATTCACATGCTTCCTCGAGCACGATGTACCAAGACAACGTCTTTTTCAGGCGGCTCTGGCAGCCTACGGTAGGGAGTGATTCTTTGGAAATCAATACCGTTGCCGTGATTGGCGCGGGTACAATGGGAGCGGGGATTGCTCAAGTGTGTGCTCAGACGGGATGGAATACGAAACTACACGACCCCTTCCCAGAAAGTTTAGCCAATGGCATGACATCTATCGATGCATTCTGGGAGAAGGGCGTTTCCCTTGGAAAGACTAGTGCGGAACAGAAGAAAGGTTGGGCTGCTAATCTTACTGATTGCAATGACCTTGGTGAGGCAGTTGGAGATGCTGATCTAGTCATAGAGGCCGTTCCAGAGGACATTGGTCTGAAGCAGAGGGTCTTTGGGGACTTAGAGAAGATGGCCCCGGGACATGCAATTCTGGCCACGAACACCTCCGGATTGCAGATTAGCGA
The DNA here is from genome assembly GCA_964386765.1 of uncultured Candidatus Poseidoniales archaeon. GTDB lineage: Archaea > Thermoplasmatota > Poseidoniia > Poseidoniales > Thalassarchaeaceae > MGIIb-O5. The sequence continues at coordinate 33,448 of CAYLUC010000010.1, forward strand.
AATTGCAAGGTCAACCGATTGTGGAGAACGAATAGTAGGACTTCATTTCTTTAACCCAGTGCCAATCATGGAACTTCTGGAGATTGTTCGTCATGATGGGTGCTCAGAGGCCACGATAGCTGCGGCTCGCTCAATAGGGGCCGCAATGGGAAAGGAGTCGATATTGGTAAATGACGTCCCGGGGTTTGCGACTAGTAGGCTGGGTGTTGTCCTTGGGAATGAGGCGATAAGGATGCTCGCCGATGGCGTGGCTAGCGCATCCGATATTGATACTGCCATGAGGCTTGGATACCGTCACCCAATGGGGCCCCTAGAACTGTCAGACCTCGTCGGCCTGGATGTGAGGAGGGACATTCTCAGGAACCTCACAGAGTCTTTCGGAGGCGATCGTTACAGACCTCACGAATTGCTCGAACGGCTTGTTTCCGAGGGTAGCCTAGGGAAGAAGACTGGCAAAGGGATCTACGATTGGAGTGGTGGGGAGAAGAGCGAACGAAACGATCTTCTGATGTGAGAGTTGGGGGTTTGGAAATGATTCCGGCATGGGTTGAGGCCATTGGCGTCATTGCAGGCTTCCTAGGAGTTGTGGCTTGGATACCCCAGATCAGAAAGGTGTGGTCAGATGGGGAGCACGAAGGAATATCAATTCCGACCTTCTCTTTAGTTTCAACCTCGCTTGTGCTCTGGCTTGTTTATGGAGTTATTATCGGATCAATAGCCATGATAATGGCTAATTTAGCGGCATTAGGCTGCATAATAGCAATTATTACGGGCGTCATAAAGCTACGCCGGTAAGATGGTTGTTGGTGCGAACACCGGGAGTTGAACCCGGGTTAGCAGGTTGGGAACCTGCTGTCATAACCACTAGACCATGTCCGCTTATGTCATTGGAAAGGGTGCGGGTAATTTAGCGCCTCGGTACGAATTATGGCCTGGCATCCGCCTTACGCTTCTTGGAACCTGATCTTTGTCCTTTCTTCTTATTACTACGGTTCCGGTTTTTCCCTGATTTGTTTGACTTGGATTGAGAATTACGATATTTTCTTCCATTTCCGGGACCTCTGCCCCTATTCCCTTTGCCATTCCTTCCTCTTTGATTTCTTCTTGACCTTCCGCCGGACCTGGGTTCTCCACCACTTCTGTGATTTGTTTTTCTGGGCTCCTCCTTGACGATCTTGAAATCGTTCTTCTTGAGGTCTTCGGGACGGGGGTTCGAAAACCTCTTCCTTATTCCTACTTGTTTCTGGATTCTGCTGTATATCCTCTGCTCGTTCCCCTTGATGAAGGAAATCACAACTCCTGTTTGTCCCGCTCTAGCGGTCCTTCCACTCCTATGCTTGTACGCCTTTCCATCATCGGGTGGATCATAGTGAATCACACAGTTTACCCCTTCAACATCAATTCCTCGAGCAGCAACATCTGTGGCGATAAGGACCATGCTTCTTCCAGTGCTGAATTTGTTCATGGCGCGATCCCTCTGCCTTTGATTCAGGCCCCCGTGAAGGGTGGAAAGTGGGATGCTGTCCAATTGCATCTCACCACCCAGACGATCGACTCCTGCGCGAGTTCGGCAGAATATGATGCTTCTACCTGCCCTTCTAACTGATTTGACTGCGATTTCAGTCTTTTTGTACGGCTTGACCTTCCAGAACAGATGCTCCATGCTATCCATGCTAATTTCCTTAGGGCCGACTTCTACCCTCACCGGATCGTCTTGGTACAGCTTCACTAGTTTCGCTACATCGTGGTCCAGTGTAGCACTGAATAGTACCATTTGTGGGTTGCTTGTGCACTTCTCAATGATAGAGCAAACTGGCTCCATGAAGCCCATGTCCGCCATCCTGTCTGCCTCGTCTAACACCACGATGCCAACGTCCTCCAGAGTGAGGGCCTTTCTGTCCAGCAAGTCGATGAGCCTTCCTGGGCACGCGACTAGTATCTCCGCACCCTTGTCCAATCCCTTCAACTGCCTACCATAGGAAGTCCCCCCATATACTGAAAGTACCTTCATCCTTGAGTTCCAGGCTAGTGGATCGAGTACGTTCCTAATTTGCTCAGCGAGTTCCCTAGTTGGGGTCAGGATAAGAGCCGTTGGCCTCTTGGACTCAGCTGGCTTTGTTCTCTCTATCATTGGGAGGCCGAACGCTAGGGTCTTTCCAGAGCCGGTTGGTGCCCTGCAACACAGGTCCCTTCCTTTCATCAGGCTCGGAATAGACTCTATCTGAACCTCGAATGGCTCTGTAATGCCTTGACTCGATAGAGACTGAACTAGACCGGGGCCGATTCCTAAATCTGAGAATCGAACCACTGAGAACCCTAGTCAGGGCGCGCGTAGGTTCCCTATTTAGTATGGACAGTGTGAAGTGGGAGAATCCAATGAATGGGCAATTACGATTCCGACGCGGGCACTATTGGGAATTGTGGATTTCCTTCCTTCGAACATATTCTGAATAATTCCCGGGCCACACCCACAGGCTACCGTCTCCCGGTAGCTCCCATATTGTATCGCAAATCTTGTCGAGGAAAAATCGATCGTGGCTTACGGTGATTATCGCTCCATCGTATTCTTGGAGAGCGTCCTCAAGGGCCTCCTTAGCATCAGTATCGAGATGGTTTGTCGGCTCATCCAACAGGAGCATGTTATTCTCACTAAGCAGGAGCTCTAGCAAGGCTATTCTCGCCCTCTCCCCCCCACTTAGCTTCCCCAAGGGGACCGAGACCATGTCTTTCGTAAATTGGAACTGCCCCAGCAGAGCCCTGATTGCGCCATATTCCATCCTAGGCCTAAGAGCCTGGACTTGCTGCACGGGGTTTAGCGAGAAGTCTAGAGACCTGTGATCCTGATGGAAGTATCCCAATTTGACCCCTGGGCGTACGTCCAGTGTTCCAGAATCTAGCCCCAACTCCCCCATAATAATCCTCAGAATAGTTGTCTTACCAGCTCCGTTAGGACCTACGATTCCTATCTTCTGACCTCTTCTCACACCGACCTCGAGGTCTTTGACGATTGGCCTCCCGAGCCCTTCAAAGGTAAGATTCGCCTTGTGAAAGTCAAGTACCTCGAGACTGCTCTTTTCCATGGATTGAAGGTTGAAGTTTAGGCTCTGTCTCTGCCTTGGCTTTAGTGATTTAAGCCACTTCAGTTCTCTTTGAGACCTAGTTATCATTACGTGCTTCTGAGATACTGACTTATCGAACTTGTTTGCCCTTTTCATTGACTGCATGGCTCCCAGTAGCCTCTTTATCTCCTTCTGAGTCTTTTCTATTCTGTCACTTAGGGTCTGGAGGAAGAGTTCCTTCTGTTGGAGATGTGAGCTGTAATTTCCCGGATATCCCTTGAGATGGGCATCTTGAATCTCGACAATATTGTTACAGACTCGGTCTAGGAAGTACCTGTCGTGACTCACTATCAACAAGGCCCCTTCAAACTTATTCAAGAATCCCTCAAGCCAATTCAGAGTCTGGAAATCTAGGTGATTAGTAGGCTCATCCAGGAAGAAGACGTCTATCTCCCCCAATCCAACCAGTTGTCTTGCTAATGCCACCTTTGCCCTCTCTCCGCCAGATAGCGATGATAGTTGGATGTCCAATGAGTGGTGGGCCAAGTCTAGTGCCTTCAGAATCTCTTGCGCGTGTCCAGCAACATCTCCTCCCCCTGAACGGGCCATTAGGCTCTGCAGCTCCTGATACCTATCCATTGCCGGCTGCCATTCAGTGTCGTAGAATGATGGGTCGGCCATCATTTGTTCGAGAGCGGAAATCTCCTCCTCTAGTTCCTGGAATTGCCTCCCCCTCCTGTTCAGCTCCTCACCCAGTGTTGCTGTCTCGTCAATGTCTCTGACCTGAGTGAGAAAGGCAAGGCGTAATCCGGGGGCGAATGTTATGTCCCCCATATCCTGGTCTTGATTGCTAATTGTTCGCAAGAGTGTTGTCTTGCCTGCACCATTGTGCCCGACTACTCCTATCCTGTCCCCTTCATCTATCCTGACGTTGACCCCCTCAAGCACGGTGAGTGGCCCGAAGGCCCGATGGACGTCCTCAAGGCGTATGAGCTCCCTTGCCACGAGACTGCGCGTGGACTTTGGTTGAAGTGCTCATCGGTCACAATCAATGAGTATCCGGGTTCCTGATCCTACTCTTCTTCGTCCGTCTGTGAAAACATCGGCTCCCTCTTCTCAAGGAATGCCGAGACCCCTTCGGCAAAGTCGGGAGTAAGGGAGGAGGCTATCATTAGGGCCCTCTCGAATTCCAATTGAGTCTCGAAGTAGGTCGATGTAGAGGCATCCATGAGCTGTTTGGTCGACCTCCTGCTGTTTACTGACCACCTCCCCCAATCCCTCGCTATCTGTACTGATCTGTCAATTAAATCGTCATGAGTTACTACCTCATCTACTGCCCCCATCTCCAGTGAAGTCTCTGCTGACCATACTTGATTTTCGAAGAAGAACTTCTTAGCTTGCTGCACTCCAACGAGGCGTGGAAGAAGCCAAGTGGTCCCCCCATCAGGAGAGAGTCCCAACGCAAAGAATGCGGCGGCTAACTTGGCCCTTTCTGAGCATACCCTGTAGTCAGCGGAAAGCGCGAGTCCCAGTCCCCCACCCGCTGCAGCACCGTTTATTGCAGCGATGAAAACGGTATCACTCACCCTAATCTTGAGTATCAATGGATGCAGTGTACCCGTCATATCACTGGTCATCTGCCCAATTGTCCCATCATCAATGGCGTCAGCAAATTCCCCTATGGGTCCTCCAGCACTGAAGAAATGTCCGGAGCCAGTTATCACGACAGACCTGCATGATGGGTCCTCCATCAGTTTCTCTATCTCTGCCACAAAAGGATTCAGATTGACTGGATTGAATGTGTTTCTCGATGCCTCGGGAGAGAGCGTCACTATCGCGACTCCGCCATCCTCCCTTTCAACACTGAAGGGCATGATTCGCGTAGTAGGTCATCATTATTGAACTCCATGAAGGTGATAAGTCGCCCCTTGCTGGGCCATTCCATGCACGAACGCGACTGCATATACATCGACGGGAGATGGGTTCCAGCCAGAGGGGACGGAGTCATCGAAGTAGTCAACCCCGCCACCGAGAAGGAGATTGGTTCCGTTCCAGTGGGAGATGTGGCTGATGTCAATGATGCGGTTAAGGCAGCTCGCTCGGCTTTCTCATCCTGGTCCGAGAGCAGCATAGAAGAGAGGCAGGGCTACCTGAATGCGATTTCTGCGGCAATTGCCGAACGGGGCGAGGAGATTGCAGAGCTCATAACGTCCGAAGTGGGGACTCCAATCAACTACTCACGTATGGCCATGGTCGGAACGCCCCGTGTGGTTTCCCGTTCATATGCCAAGATTCTTGACTCCTTCAAGTGGGAGGAGGAAGTAAGAAACTCGCTTATCGTGAAGGAGCCGATTGGAGTGGTCGGCATGATAACACCCTGGAACTTCCCCCTTCACCAGATAATCGGGAAGGTCGCTCCCGCTCTCGCTGCGGGATGCACGATGGTTCTCAAGCCCTCCAAGGAAGCCCCCCTCAATGCTTTCATCCTAGCAGACATCATCGATGAGATTGGGCTTCCTGCTGGTGTATTCAACTTAGTCTCAGGGCATGGTCGAGAGATTGGCGAGGCACTGGCATCCCATCCAGATGTAGACATGGTGAGCTTCACCGGATCGACAGCGGCCGGAGTTAGCGTATCGAAAGCGGCAGCACCCACAGTAAAGCGCGTGACTCTGGAACTGGGGGGAAAGAGCGCCAATGTGATTCTCGATGATGCAGATATCCCGAAGGCTGCCAAAATGGCCGTCTACGCTTGTTTCAACAACTCGGGGCAGGAGTGCTCCTCACTCAGCCGACTTATCATCCCGGCTTCAGCACGTGATGAGGTGATAGAGGTAATTTCCTCCACTATGGAGAGGTACACGGTAGGAGACCCGATGGACGAGCGTATGAAATGCGGTCCGATGGTATCAGAGAGGCAACAGGAGTCGGTGAGTGGTTACATCGCCACAGGAATCTCCGAGGGTGCGACCCTGGTTTCCGGGGGCGAGGGGATGCCGGATGGATTATCCACCGGATTCTTCGTCAGGCCTACGGTGTTCGCTGACGTCACTCCCGAGATGACTGTTTTCCGTGAGGAGATTTTCGGACCCGTCCTATCGATAAGCACCTATGAGTCAGAGGATGAGGCTGTATCGATGGCAAACGACTCGGAGTACGGACTTTCTGGCGGCGTCTGGTCTGGTGACGAAGCTCGAGCTATGCGTGTAGCCCGGGCCATGCGTACCGGACAGGTCAGCATCAATGGGGGGCCATTCAACATCAGTGCGCCGTTCGGGGGATACAAACTCTCGGGGAATGGACGAGAGCTTGGCTCACATGGGCTTGATGAGTTCCTCGAAGTCAAGGCCATCCAGCGCTAATTTCCGACCCATTCGGCGTCCTTCCTCTCTAGAAAGGCCTGGACGCCTATCTCCTTGTCTTCAGTGTCAAAGAGAGCTACAAACTCGGATCTCTCTGTCAGGACGCCTTCGCTGAAGGGAAGCTCCAGAGAGGCACGCACCGCCCTCTTGGCCACCTTGATGGTGTGTGGCGACTTAGTTGCTATTGACCTAGCCATTGACATGGTTGAATCCTCAAGATCATTCGCACTCACCACCTTGTTTACGAGACCTATCTCCAATGCCTCTGTGGCATTAACCATCTCCCCGGTCAGAACCATCTCCATCGTCTTCCCGTAGCCTATCAGCCTGCATAGCCTCTGTGTCCCTCCACCTCCTGGTATAAGCCCCAAGTTGATCTCTGGCTGGCCGAACTTCGCCCTCTCTGAGGCCACTCTGATGTCACATGATAGGGCCAATTCCGTACCGCCTCCGAGAGCGAATCCATCGACCATAGCGATAGTGGGCTTGGACAGTGCCCATACCGCCTCCCACGCATTGTCCTCGAAGAAAGGCCTTACGTCATCGGAGTTCTTGCCTGCGAACTCGGATATGTCGGCACCTGCTGCGAAGGCTGCTGGCTTCTGCCTCTTTCCATCGACCGCGGGAGGTGGTGGTGCGCCTCTGATTACGATGCACCTGACATTCTCATCGGACTCAACCCTAGAACACTGCTCCTTGATTGCCATGTGGGAGTGCTTGTTCAGTGCATTGAGCTTCTCGGGTCTATTCAAAGTCCATACGGATATCACCCCCCCGGGGGGGTTGGAGCCATCCACGGGGATGTCGTCGACCATCAGCGCGTCGTTTGCCATGTGACGCCCAGTGACGATTGGCGCTTGAACGTATCACAATCAGTCTTCGGACGCGGGTGGGGGCGGTAATGGAAGTGGGGGCATCCCAGGAGGGGGTGGCATTTCCCCCGGCGGAGGCATTGGGGGCATTCCCGGTGGGGGTGCGATTTCCGTATCATCTTCCTGAGTTGCATCCTCCTTCTCTGGAATGTGAAGCGGCGACTTCACCATCAGGATCCTCTCATCGTCTATCCTGACATATGATATCCCCAGAGGGGTGCCTTTGTCTGGGCTCTCGGGCTCGTCGTAAAGAGTCAGTCCATGGCCCTCCTCCTTCAGTAGCTTGGCCAAATCTTCCCCATCCTCTACATCTGACCACATCCTCGCCTTTGCTGCCCTGCGCTCAGCCAGCCTCATTCGACGCTCCCTCTCAATCCCAGAGAGTATCTCTGCCCTCCTCTCCCTCTCTCTGGCGACATGCTCCTCGATTTCGCTTTCTTGCTCTGACTCAGCATCCCCGGAGGCAACGTACCTCTGAGCCACAGTTGTTCCCTCGGGGAGAGGTTCGGGGACCTGCTGGTCGGATGGCGGCGGAGGTGTCATGGCAGGGAGCGGGGGTTCAGTTGGATTGGGGGGCGGTATTACCACAGGAGAGGGGGGGATTGGCATAGAGGGGGCCTGTTTCCTTCCCCTGGACCTCCTCATCCCCTCATCTTGGGGAGTCTCCACAGTTCCCTCCGAAGTGACTGGAGCAGGCTCATCAGACTCTTCCTCGTTGGATTCCTCCATTTCCGCCGGGGGCCTCTCGATTGGAGATCTACCAGTGAAGATTAGCAAGGAGGCGAGTGCGAGAAGGACCGTGGAGCCTGCGATTCTTAGGGGCAAATCAACCTCTCCTTGGAACATCAAGAATAGCCCAGTACCTGCTACAAGAGCGGCCCAATTGATTGTGCGGGTGAGCGAGGCCATGTTATCTCCGGGGCTTGAGAGGAGGGGGTGAGACTTCACGTTGACGGGAGGGAAATGAACTCTAGCAACTTATTCAGGGCCTCCCCCCTATGCGAAATTGCCGACTTCTCAGATGCCGTCATCTCTGCACATGAGCGTCCATTGGAGGATCTTGGAATGAAAATTGGATCGTAGCCGAATCCGCCCTCTCCCCTCTTCTCCGAGCCTATTGAGCCCTCACAAGTCCCTCTGAAAGTATGAGTGGTTCCCTCGTGGTGGAAAGCGACGACTGCCCTATATTCAGCATTTCGATTAGTTTCCCCTTCCATCAAACTAAGGATGCCATGTAGCCCCAACTTGTCCTCCACGTAGGATGAATAAGGCCCGGGAAATCCCCCCAACGACTCTATGAATAGTCCTGCATCCTCAACAATAACTGCCGAATCTGAGTCAATTTCCCCTGGCATCATCCCAAGTGCCTGTTCCATCTTGGAAATTGCTACTTCCTCTATTCCATCAGATTGGGGCTCGGAAAATTCTGGGATTGTTCCATTGTGGGTGAATTGAACTACATTGTGACCCAAAGACCCCAATAGCTCACTTGCCTCGAGGAGTTTTCCTTTGTTGCCTGTAACGAAAAATATCTTCATATCCCTACCCCAGATATCTCACTCTGTTTCGAATCTCATCAAAGCGTCGTATGACTTCAGTGGATTCAGAAATTTCCGAGACGTTGTTGCTGAGTGATGAGTATCCCGATACTACTTCCTCCATAGAGCCGGGATAGTCGGAATGACTGGCCGTTAGGCACTCGTTTAGTACTTGTAGATCCTGGCCTAGATTCTCCAACTCTGGTGTAATCTTTGCCAGTCCGAAGTCAATCAGGGATACATCCCCCCGTTCATCTACCATGATGTTGTGTGAAGTCAGATCCCCATGAGAAACCCCCATCTCGTGCATTCTGCGGATTGTTTCTCCGACTCTGTTGAGCATTCCTTCTTTCAACTTCCCGGAGGTCATTACTTCGAACAGTGTAGAGCCTTCTATTGCAGAAATGATAATCAGAGAATCTTGGTTATCGACATGGAGTAGCAATGGGGATGGGAACCTTCTCTTCTGTAAACGAGAGAGGACCCTTGCCTCTACGGCCATCCTACTTTTCGTCAGTCTGTTGTCCAGATGGGGATGCCTGTAACCCTTCGGCTTTCGTAACTTCAGCACCGCTGGACTGCCGAGCCATTCTCCCTTGAAGACGACTGCCTCGGCGCCCTCATGTATCTTATTTTCCAGAGACCAAGGGCTATATTTCGCTCCGGCCATGCCATCGGGAGGCCGCATACCTTGAAAGCGGTTGCACATGACGGGAAAAACGGATGAGTCTGACTCTACCAGCCATACCGCTGCCGCATTCCCAAGTAGATCCGGGTGACTTCTCGGAGGAAGAGATAGAGGCAGAGGCAATTCGTTTGCAAGGAGCCATCCAACAGCTTCACAGATGGCCAATAGAAACCTGTCGAAGGATTGCCCCTTTGACTCTTGAAATAAATAGACTGAAGGAAGAGAAGGACGTATTCCTAATCGCCCATTCATATCAAACTCCCGATATCATTTACGGAGTTGCAGATGAGGTCGCCGACTCATACACGTTGTCTAAAGCAGCACGTGATGCCCCTCAAATGACGATACTGTTCTCCAGTGTAAGATTCATGGCTGAAACTGCGAAAATTGTGAGTCCGCACAAGACCGTGATTCATCCGTCCCCAGAAGCGGGTTGCAGCCTTTCAGATGGGATTACAGCACAGGATGTTAGGGATTTGAAAGCTCAATATCCAGACGTTCCGGTTGCTTGTTACATCAACACTACTGCAGCTGTGAAGGCGGAATGCGATGTCAGCGTGACAAGTAGCAATTACTTGCGAATTTGTGAGAGGCTCCCAGGGGATCGTCTGATATTCGTACCTGATCGATTCATGGGTGCTCATTTGCAGAAGTCTCTGGAAGGGATGAAGGAGGTCATTGTTTTCGATGGAGAATGCGAGGTTCATGCCACATTCACTGGTGAGAAAGTTCGACACTGGAGGGAACAGATCGGGGAAGAAGTCTCGGTTCTGGCGCATCCAGAATGCGGTGCCGATGTTCTAGAGGAGGCTGATTTTGTTGGCTCTTCTGAGAAGTTGATCGATGAGGCAGTAAGACTTGGTTCTCAGAATCGCCCGAATGTTATGCTTATCACTGAATGTGGAACTGCGGAGCGAGTACTGGCAGAAACGGATTCAGAACTCAACTTGTTCGGTGCGTGTGTGATGTGCAGGCACATGAAGGCGACACAACTGGAGGACATACTGCAGGCACTAAAGGAGCCACGTGCCGATCAAATTATCGAGATCGACCAAGAAATTATTGCACGTGCACAAAATAATCTTGATGAGATGTTCAGGTTAGCAGAGTAGCTATTCCTTCTTTTTCTCCAACTGGTTCTGACTTGCCCAGATGAAGAGCAATGGTATCATTAGTACTGTTGATGTTTGTAGAAGGACAGACGAGTATGGCTCGAAGGTTTCCTCCAGGTCATGCCAGTTTAGCTCTGAATCGCCCTCTGAGTCTGTGACAATCCACCCGATTCCACCCATTAGAACGTGCGGGTTTGAATGGCTTCTTTCTTCGTCAAAAGAAATCTGCCTGGTCTGATTCAGTGAGATTTCATACAGGTACACTTGAGTTGTCCCCTGTGAATCGCCAGAGTTCCCAGATGGGTCGAATCTTGGAATCTGTAGGAACGCTACGAATCCGTGATCTACGCTGGGTGATGATGATTCCCAGATAGGGGTCGACAGGATTGTCTGCTCTCCAGTAATTATGTCAACGAAAACAGTCCTATTTACTGGCCCTACATCGACTACAGCGACTATGGCCCCACTTCCAATAGCAATATCGACCACCGAAGCTCCATCGTAAACCACCGGGGAGCCCGATGATTCCGAGAGGAACTGATCATCTGATTCACTAGCCATGACATTCAGTGAAATTGTCTGGATTGAGAGGGGGTTGGATAGGGATGAAACCGAAATGGTAGGAGTCGTTTCGTTGGAAACATCCCACGCAATGATGTTTCCAGAGACCTCGACCTTATTGGAGAATTGTTCTATCTGACTGAACTCTGCGGTTTCCTGATTAATGTCTAATGTAATTACTGACCCGTTGGCAACTATGACTACCAAAGGCTCATTGAACTCATCCAAACCTATGTCGCAGGTTAGTATTGGAAACTCCTCATACCTAGTGAAAACTGGGAAAAATGGATTCTGAGATTTACTTTCCAGGTCATAGAAGTCCAGCCGAGATTCATCGAAGAGAATTAGGTGGGACCCTGAAATTTCCACAGATGGCGCCTCATTCCAAGAATCTCCCTCCAACCGATGGCTAATCTCATCACTAACATTCCAGGCAGTTATCTCTATGTCATCAATACCGTCCAATTCAGGATCTTGTTCAACCCCAACTAGCCAGCCGTCCGAACCTGCTGCTGACTTCGGCCACTCAACTCCCTCAACGGGAAAGTCCTGGTGTGTGGCATCCCAGAGTAGAACTGTTCCCGTGGAAGTTAGCAGCAATGCGATGAATAGACTGGTCTGTTTCTTACTTGGCTCCTTGAAAGGCCTGATTAATTCACTCAAATCGGAAAGTGCGCCTTTCGCAAATCTAGATGGGTCATCAAGAAGACGTGCGAGCCTCCTGGTGAAGATTCTCTCGTCTGCTACCCTCCATATGCCTGCATGAGTTCTATCGGTGACCTCGACCGCAATAATTGCCACCACCATTCCGCCGAGTATGTCAGCAATCCAGTGAATCCCCAAGTACACTATTGAGAAGGCAGTGAAGGCGATGAATACAGCGAGAATGGATCTGTATTTGTTCCAGCGACCGTCTTCGTCCCACCTAGTCATCGTTAACCAAATGGCGAAGGGGAGTCCGATGTGCAAACTGGGCATCCCGTTTGTGAATGGGTCTATCCTAGTGAACCAGTTGTGGATCTCTGGCGTTAGATCATACGCTACAGTTTCCATTGCGGGGATGTAGTCACCAGTCACTCTGACATTGAAGAATAGGTAGAATGGGATTGCGAGGATGTAAACCCAGAACATGGACAGGGATACCCTGTCAGCCATGTGCCTGTCATCGAAGTATATCGGGTAAAGGAACGAGGCGAATGTCGCCGTCATGAATCCCATTACGTAGAAGTGGGTTAGAACAAAATCGAGCAAGGGTGTTCTGAGTCCTTCTTGGGCCCATAGCACTATGTCTCCCTCGATAGCGTACACATAGGGAGTCATGTCCAACTGTGTATTTGCCATAAGGACCCTATCTAAGCCATCCAGAAGGTCCTTCCACAGGTATACCGAGAACACTACAATCATGTGTGCCCAGTACCTCCTGAACATATCGATGAAGCCCTCAGCGTTTACTTTCGCGTAAGGCGGTTTGAAAATTGGCATCATCGCTATACTGAGTAGTATTGCCCCAGTAATCCAGGTGATGTAAATGCCACTGCCTACTGCCATTTCCAATACATCCGGGGATAAGGGTCCTCAATGAAGTCGACCCCTGCTGGATATTTCCAAAATCAGGTTATTTTGACCTCTGAGGATACACTGTTGCTGAGTTTCTCAAGAATTCCATCTACGACTGAGTCAAATGCAATGGCAGTTGCTCCCTCTGGGTCGGCGACTATCCTGTGAACGCCATCATCACCACCCCTGACGACCCCTGGATCGAAAGGTAATGCACCAAGGAACGGGACTTCCAAGTCAATTGCGGAAGACTCCCCTCCTCCGGACTTAAATAGGTCTAGTTTCATTTCCCATGTTCCTTCGTCAGATGCTTTGACTCCCATGGGAACTCCGTTTGGACCTGTGACGGATATATCGGCCCCAGCGGGAGCAGTGCCAGTAATTGTATATCCGCTCATGTTTTCCACGACACCCAAAACTGGAACATTGATCGTCTTGGCGAAGTTGATGGATTTTCTACTATCCAGCAGTGCGACCTCTTGGGGCGTTGTTACAATTACAACTCCATCTAAATTTGGCAGCGTTTGGCTTACAGTTAGTGGCTCATCGCCAGTCCCGGGTGGGAAGTCTATGACCAGTGCGTCTAGTTCGCCCCAAGCCACATCTCCAATAAACTGCTGAATTGCGCCCAACTTAATCGGGCCCCTCCATATTACCGGCTTATCCGGGTCCTCTATCAAGAAGGCCATTGAAATTACCTTCAGTCCATTTGGCCCTATTGCCGGGAAAATCTGACCGTCCTCAATGTGGAGTTCTGCATCCTCAAGGCCTAGCATCTTTGGGACATTTGGCCCAGTAATGTCTATGTCCATGAGTCCAACTTTCATCCCTCTTTTTGCTAGGGAAAGAGCTAGTCCAGTGGCTACTGTAGTCTTGCCCACCCCCCCCTTACCGGACAAAACCATGATCTTGTGATTGATGCTCTCGCCCATCTTCGACATTCTCATCTTTCTCTGCATCTGCTGATACGCCTGTTCCATCTGTGCCTTCTGATCAGAAGATGGTTGGGGTTGAACTCCCTCATCTGAAGGATGGTGACTAACGGGAGAGTTCGCCATGTATTGGGGCAACGGACTGGATACTTCAACTCTACCGGATGGAGCCTTGGGTGAATATTGACTATATTGGTTGGTTTCATTAAGGTCCATGCACAGGTAGCGACATGCGAATCCTATTCGTTTGTGTTGGGAACACTTGTCGGAGTCAGATGGCTGAGGCACTAGCGAGGAAGTTGGGGCATGAGTCTTATTCAGCAGGAACTAATCCTGGAAAGGAGATAGCCAAGAATGCAATTTCTGTAGTTAGGGAGCTTGGCATAGGAATGGACCAGCAGTTTCCCAAATCAGTTGACGACATTGACACAAGTAATTTTGACAGGATAGTGAGCATGGGGTGCGGTGTCGAATGCCCTACCTTGCCGATTGACGAGGACTGGGGCCTAGACGATCCGTTTGGGAGGGAAATTGAGTCCTACAGAGAAACGAGGGACACAATCAGCAGAATGCTGTCCAATCTGCCCAATTAGGTACCGACGCTTAGAAAAGTGATTTGGGTTTCCCGGAGCCTGCACGAGTGTAGTGTAGTGGTTATCACCCGGCGTTGCCAACGCCGGAACCCGGGTTCAAATCCCGGCACTCGTACCAAACTCTAGTCAAAATCTGACTTCCTAATTGAAAGAAATATTGCGGCAAGACCTATGATCATTAGAGCGCTAATGGAAACCGCTGCGATGGTTCCAGCATTCTGCGATATCCAGCTCCCACCTCCTGAGCAGCAAGCGGATTTTTCCACTACCAATTCATGTGTCTGATCCTCGAATGGAGTGGTGGCGAAGAAGATGTCAGAAGCCCTAATTTGAACCTCTATGGTTCCTTGTGGAACCGATGGCCTGACATTGAACTCGAGAGTGTATATTCCATCTCCTGGGACTCTGTCTCCGGAGGTCCCATCATCTACCAGCAATAGCCATTCGGTTGATTTCCCGATGTCCGCCAATCGGCCAATCTTGGCCTGAACTGACGAGACGCCATCTGGGTCATTCACAGCTACCTCCAATGTGTGGGGGATGGAGACTTCATTCGAGGGCGATCTGACTAGATGCTCGACCACGCCTCCGTCAGAAGTTATTGTCTGAAGTTCCCCATCGGACCATATCTCGATTGATTGGAGGGAGGGGAACTCATTCTCTATCTCAAACAGGGGCAAGAACGCGGGATTGGACTCGAGGGTCGTTTCCCCTTCCCCATCGGTGAGGCGGAGCGGAATTACTCTTGCACCCGGCGAAAGGGAGAGTGGTATCGTGAATTCCCCATCCCAAGTACTCTCGGAGCCAGTTGACTGTGTGGAGAGGTGCGTTAGGTCACCTCCCGCGCTGAGGAGGTCCACGGATACATCGGAGACGCCGTGTCCGTCACTGGCAACGACACTCACAGAAACGGTCTCACCCCTCTTGGCGAACGATGGGGAGAATGAGACTGAGAGAACTCGCGGGGGTGCGTTTGTGACGGAGATATTGTGACTCTCCTCGACCTCGTCCCAGTAGTCTTGAATAACTATTGAAACTTCATATTCCCCATATTGGAGTCCGGAATGGGTCAATTCTATTGTCCAGATGTCATCATGAATTACAGTATCTCCCAATAGTCCGCTATCAGACAGAGAAACGACCCCCAAACCAAGAAATGACAAGTCTGCGGTTACCGACATAACATCGGTATCAACATCAATGACGCTGATCTCGAGATGGGCCGAACCTCCTTCTGTTAGCAATATTCCCTCTCTGAATCCGACTGATTCGACTGATGGGAGGGTGTTCTCCTCTTCCGTAATTACAGATGGATAAAGGATTCTGTCGACAACCTGATTCTCCAAGAATGTCAGTGTCCCATTGCCTGACTGGTCATCGGAGAAGTCTATCTCCATCCATCTGAATACCTCACTTAGTAAGCCGGATAATGGGCCCTCGTTGATTACGAATCCCGAGGCATAGGTATCAGATCCGTATTCCCCGACCCACTGGGCTACCTCGACGTCGGCGTGACCGTCAACCGTCCTCTGTGTGAACCCGATGACCTCTACCTCGAGTATCGCTTCTGTGTTTCCCGAAAGAACGAACACGTCCCCCACTACTACGTTCTCAGGTGCGAACCCAGTTTCTCTAGAAATCTGATTGGACAGTATTGGGTTTGCCTGGGGCCTATCAGGATGAGAAATTATTGGAGATCCCTCTGGATACTCGTTTGAGACACTTCCATTGTCTTCCACAAATTGATACCTTACAGTCCTATTGAACCAGTCTTCCTGAGGGACTGTGTATTCGTAAGTTAAATTGTGCTCTGCACCGAACTCTTGGTCTATTGGGCCGAAGGGGGTGGCTGAAACATTGAACCAGAATTCGTCCTGAATCTTGTTGACCTCGAATAGGGTCCCATTGAAATTTTCCTGTGGGCCGGAGTCGACTATCTGTCTCACGTATCCGAAGCTCCCTTCGACGTCCCCATCGTATGTTCCATCAACTATGATTGATTCATGCAGGGTCTCCCCCCCACTTGACTCCAAGTGGACTATTGGAACTGTTCCATTAACATCCACATGGAATTCTTCATCCTCGATCTCGAAGGCGAACTCTCCTGATCCTGTTGCCTTGAAGAACTGGTCGACTCGCGTGTCGTCCTCCCACTTCTCCCTAATTTTGAACTCATCGAGTTCGAAGCTAAAGTAGTCGCTTGCCCCCATTAGTCTGATGGATGCATTAGCTTCGAGTTGGAGATTCTCAAGCCTCCTACTGCCGTCTACGTCCCATGTTTCGAAGTAGAATACCTCTATGCTTCCGAAGCCGCCTCCGGAGCTCTCGTTGTCCCCTCCTGCAAAGGACATCCAGCCGTTACCATCAATCACAAGCCTCTCAGTTAGCTTTCCATCGGACCAAGATCTCAGGATGGATGCATGGCCCACATTCACATGGGTGCTTATTCCATCCTCCGATTGTTCACCAGAGTACCCGTCCCTCAGGAGCATGGAGCCGTTTCCAATCATCTCGAATTCCTGTCTGGTGAGCAAATGGCCATCATACGTCTCATTCAACCAAACCCTATTCAGATTGAGGTCCAATATGAGCCCGTTAGTCTCATCGTCCATTGTATCGATCTGCATGGAGCCGTTTCCCAGCTCGTTTGATTCAAGGGTGGCCCCCGTTCTTTTCTGCCAGCCCCTTCCTTCGAACTCTATGCCTTGTTCTTCGTCCTCCAATCCCTCCATTGACCATGTCGTCTCACGTGTGATTTCATGATCCGCAACGGGCTGGTTCCAGTTCGTAATTGTGATTTCTCTAGCACATGATGCCTCCGTGCTAGATATGGATACAGAGACGGAGTCACCGAAGCTGGGGGTGGAGTCGAGGATGATGTCGACCTCCCCTCCGGCGCTGATGAAGGTGAAATTGGCCTGCAGGTCAATCCCATAACCGTCCCTGTGGACTGCATCAACGGTTAGCGCACTTGGGGACTCTCCACTCTCGAAGTGGGGGTCGAAAGTGACCCTGTATCGATGTACGAAGCTTAGATGATGACCCGACTCTTCGGAGAATTGCGGGTCGTAGTCCCAATCCACCAAGACAACACAGGAGTCGTCGTTATCCGATTGAGCGCCAACCATTGAAGCCTGGGTGCTCAGCAAGAACAGACAAATTAACGCAATGGCGTTTCTTGTGCGTCCCATGTTCGACCCATTCTAGAGTGACGTATCAATCAATTCCCGTTTCGATTGAGTCATTTCCTAGAAGAGGGGCTCTTCGTAGTCGTCATCCTCGCCAGAGCGTTCCTTCCAGAGTGACACTGGGACGTCGTCATAAACGTCAGAGTATGGATCAGCCTCCTTGCTCCGAAGTAATGCCGCAGCAGCCGCTGCCTTGGCGAACTCCTCTGCGTTGGCCTTGAACTTCCAATAGTGTATCCTCCACTCCCTTCCATCCCAGAGGGTCGTTTCCTCCGACTCCGTCGTCAGGAGGTCGTAATCCTGTAACTGGTAGAACAGGTTCCTGTCTGTGGGCTCTAGTGCATTGTCGATGATTCTGTTCGAGAAACCGAAAAATCCCAATGCGTGCTCGGCGATGGATTCGGCCACTACCACTTCCATGTCAGTGTCCACCTTGCTCCTAATGGCAGAAGTCAATTGTGCTAGTGTCAGACCCATCGCATTGTCCCCCGGACACCTCTTCATGGAGGGGCGCCGTATTTCAACGGTCTCACGATTGACGTCAATATTGGCTAATTGCTGACTGCGAAGCGATTATTCTGAGGAGTTGCCACGGAAGTGCGTGGAAGAAGCGGGAGAGGGTAATTTCCTCGGGCTCGAGGAAGGTTCAGTTGGCCCGTGGGACGTCGCTATCCTACCTATCCCATACGAGATGACGACAAGTTGGGTGGAAGGGACTGAAGGGGGTCCATCGGCTTGCATAGAGGCTAGTTCCCAGGTTGAGTTGTATGATCCCATACTCCCCACTGACTTACCTTGCGGATTCTCATTCCATACCGCAGGATCGTGGTCATCTGATGCTGGAACATTGCAAGAGCAACTGGGATCCATCAGAGAATACGTTGAGCCTTGGGTGGGCAACTCATTTCCATTGATATTAGGGGGGGAGCATGGCATTCTTCCGCCTATTGTCGAAGCGATCTCGGCACATCCACTGCTGAATGGTGATCTCGGAGGGCTAACTATCGTCCAGATAGATGCTCATGCCGATCTCAGGGACGAGCTCAACGGGGAGAGGTACTCCCACGGTACCGCCCTAAGGAGATCCCTAGATCTGGGGGTTGGCAAGGTGATTCAGATAGGAACCAGGGCACTTTCTAGGGAGGAGGCGGAGTTTTCCGAGAGTGATCGGAGAGTAGAGACTTGGTTTGCTCGCGACTTCATGGGCGTCTGCGACGGGGAGGCTGGTTGGTCGAGGCTCACAGAGAGGCTTGGGCTAATCGAGGGAGCAGTATGGATTACTTTCGATGTGGATGGATTGGATGGGTCATTGGTTCCGGCGACAGGGACTCCGGTTCCAGGGGGGATCTCCCATTGGGCGGCGGTGGAGATAATCGAGAGGGTGTTCTCTGCCCCCAAGTCTGTTGTCATTGGGGCCGATGTGAACGAGATAGTTCCCGGTAAGGACAGTCCCCTGACTGAGTTCAACGCAGCTTTGGTTGCAACCAAGGTGGTTGCCTGCCACATCGCCGATTTGACGAACGAAAAGGGAGAATAATTGTAGGTGATGGCCCCGACAGCGGCGTATGCGCCGCTGGGCAGCAATCGTCCTCGCATCCCTGATGCTCACTGTACCAGTTGCGCCGGCTGCATCTGCACAGATAGGTCAGCCAGACATCATTCAGGAGCACTGGTATCACTCCTATGCAACATTAACACTAGATGTCAACGCATGGGCCAATGACTATCCGGAAATCGTCAATTTGTCCGTTGTGGGGCAAACGGAAATGGGCAGAAACCTCTGGATGCTGCAAATCACTGACGAGTCTTGTTGGGGCGATTTGGACTTTGATGGATGTGAACACCTCTACTATGGAGGAGAAGGCAGAGAGGGCCCATTGCTACTACGCAAAGAAGTGGTGTACATCGATGGTGGCCATCATGGCAATGAGCACCTAGGCACGGAGCTCGCCTTCCTGGTTGCAGAGCACTACATCGAGGGCTGGGCAAATGGGGATCAAGAGGTACTCGAGGTATTGGCGACCACTGAGTTGCACATACTCATCATGCTGAATGCAGACGGCAATGACTTCGATACGAGATGGAATGTCAACCAAGTGGACTTGAATAGAAACTACGACCACTACTGGAACACCTGTGATTCGACCCAACCGGGGAGTTCCGCATTCAGTGAATCGGAGACTTATGCAAATTCGATCTACATGAACGAGGTCGTACCTCATGCCGACCTGTACATCACCATGCATACAGGAGTCTGGATCATGCTCTACCCCTGGGGTAAGTGGCCTGAGCAGCCCTCGGACTGGGAGATGTTCCATTTCATCAGAGATGATGTGCATGCCCACATATCCGACATCCCGATTCGGAATGCGAACCAGGGCCTCTACCCGAACTGCGGAACCAGCCGTGATTACGGATACGGAGTTATGGGTTACCCCACATTCACCTTCGAGACCGATGACGAACAATTCCTGCTTGGAACAGTAGAGGCCCTCTCGGACAGATTGGGGGAGGAGCTCGATGTGATGCGCTACCTGATCCAGAATGTCTGGTACTGGAGGGCTCGTCTTGTTGCCGACTCGCTAGAGGTGGAAGACGGAAAAGTGCATCTGAGCGTATCTAACCTAGGACGTGCGAGCACGTCAAATGCCACATTGCTATACTGCGAGAACAGGGATTCGATAGAGTGTTGGCTCCCTGGGTCGAATGAACCAATCGAAATATCAGGACTGGCCCAAAAGGGAGGGGAACCACAAATACAGTTTGATTCAGACTTCAACTTCTCCGCCTCGGGATACGGGTTCTCAGTCAATGCCACCAATAGCACCGTCACGACCCTTGATTTCACGGGCGCTCCAATTTCAAGTGAAGGAATCTGGGTACTGTACTACCAGAAGAGAGTGGTGGATTCCTCGATGTGGGTGGGTGGCCCGGTCAACGATAGCGTCGTGGAAATTAATGAAGGCGTGCTACAGGGCCTTCTTCCGGCCCCTTCAATCCTACTTGTTTTCGTCGCCTTCGCTCTAGCAGCGATTAATGGAAGAAATAGTAGATTTGAACATTAATTTACCTGACCATAGTGATAGTTTTGACTCTAAATTGATAGTTTTGGATAGAATTATTTGTAAACTAGTCACTAATCGGATAGTTAGGGCTATTTATGAAGATAAGCAACAGTGAATTTACCAAGTTAGGCGCACAATTGATTTTACCACTCTTCCAAGACGTAGAAAGGGCCCCGAATAACTCGCTTTCAGGACTGACGAGAATTCAGAGGGGACTGGTCAGGGATGCCTTGAATTCCGAAGGGTTCGATGGGAAGAAAGGAAAGAAGATGGCACTATGGACCCCTGGATGCAACATCATTCTACTTGGGATGGGCAACAAGGAAAAAATGGGGCACAAAGTTGCTCGCGATACAGGGGCCAGATTAATTTCATCCCTGTCAAAGAAGAACGGGCTCGATGTCACCGTGAGATTCACATCAGGGTGGTCAGGCAAGAGGATGCTGGACTTCGCAGAAGGGATGATGCTTCGAGACTATGAGTTCCTCGAGCATCAGGAAGTTCCAGATGATCACATAGACGAGGAATGGAGTGTTGACTTCCAAGCCAGCTCGAGGTACCAGAGCCTGCTCTCAGAGAAACTCAAAGACGTTCACTCAGTTGTAGGTGGGGTGCATCTGGCACGCGATCTAGGGAACGAGCCAGCTAACGTGCTCTATCCGATGGAGTATGCCAATAGGGCACTTGAGTGGAGCAAAGACAAGGACAATGTCCTGGTTGAAGTATACGACTGGGATAAACTGCAAGATCTAGGGATGGGGGGCCTGATTAATGTCGGAAAGGGGAGTGACAGGAAACCTTGCATGGTCCTTTTCACACTGAACCCAGATGCTGACTCGGGCGTCCGGAGACCATGCATAGTAGGAAAGGGGATTACCTTCGACACGGGTGGCATCTCGATTAAGCCAACCAGTGGGATGTGGGACATGAAGTACGATATGTGCGGCGCTGCCACTGTCTTCGGCCTGATGGAGGCATTGCATTCCACTGGCTACCAAAGAAGGGTGAACGGGATTGCTTGCCTCGCGGAAAATATGCCGGGCTCTGGCGCTTACCGCCCGGGAGACGTGTTCAAGACCTACTCTGGGAAAACCGTGGAGGTTTTCAGTACGGATGCCGAAGGCAGGAACGTGC
>CAYLUC010000011.1:0-51501 GCA_964386765.1 uncultured Candidatus Poseidoniales archaeon
ACGTCGCTCTTACAAAGCGAAGATCGCAGGTTCAATTCCTGCCGGACCCACCAATGAAAATCTGCGTGAACGTCTAAAATTCTAATTATTGGCGATTTTCCCTTACTGAAAACGTCAAGAAGTGGTGCATGGGCGGAAGGACGTGGTCGAAGAGACCGCTGGCTTGGCTTCTCGCGTTGCAAGGCGGATTCGCAAGAGGGAATGGACTATTTCTGTAGCAGAGTCATGCACAGGGGGCCTACTCGCCTCGGTAATCACCGATATTTCAGGTGCATCTGGGTGGTTCAATCAGGGATGGGTGACATACTCAAACGAGTCAAAGATGCGTGAGCTGGGCGTGGACAAATCAGCATTCGATGAGGGTGACGCCGGGGCGGTTTCTCATGAGGTGGCAATCCAAATGGCTCAAGGGGCGAAGTACCAATCGGGTTCTGATGTGGCGATTTCAATCACGGGAATCGCGGGACCGGGAGGCGCAACTCCGGAGAAGGAAGTTGGCAGGGTTCACGTGGCGGTAATTGCTGGTGATTATTTCCTTTCTAGAAGGATGGACTTTGGCGATAATGACAGATTGGACAATAAGAAATCCTTTGTTGCGTTCGCTCTTAGGCTCTCATTGGAAGCATTAGACAGGGTCAAGGAGAATGAGGCAATTGTCGAGCGTGCCATGAATAAGGACGTCCACGATGCAGTACTGGATACCTCCCAACTTGACCCCTCCTCTGAGGAGTGGGAAGGGAGTCTGGAGTGGAATGTGGAAGACTACTCAAAAACAGTCGCCGAAGAGATTGGCAAGGTCGACCTCGCATCATTAGCGGATTGGGATGAGTAGAATTCCCGATCAATATCGTGATTTTGGCGATATTATCATGAGCGTCCGGGCTGCATATAGTAATCATGGCTGCGGACGATTGGCCCGAGAGGCAGAGAATTCTGGCCTCTGCTGGCATCCTAGTTCTTGCTTCAGCCAAGGAAAGAATTCAGGAGATTCAAGATATTCAGCCACTGATAGAGGCCGCTCGTTCCTCGGGTGTCAGGATGCTAGACTCAAGGTCGGTGGAAGAGCTCCTGTCTTTGGTTCCAAATAATGAGGGACCAGGGGCCACCCAATTTCCAATTAGGAGTGAGCAGTCTACTTTGCCTGACCCGCAAAGCCATACTTCTCATGGAAGAGTTGTCGCACCCTCTAGCTCACTTGACATTGCACCACCTCCTAGGCCACACGGTCTTGCGTACTACGATCTAGCAGAGTTCCCAATGCAAGCGAGAGATGTAGATGCAGAGATAGAGGTCCATTTCGACATTACCGGGAATTCCGTAACAGAGGGTAGGATGTCTGACATGAAGTCATGCTTCACTGATAGGCTGAGACGGATAAGAAGCATGATGATTAGCTCAAATGTCCTACCAAGGAGGCCTATTTCAACAACAGAGGCGTGGAGGAATAGACAAAGGCACTCCACCAAGGAGTACGAAATCACCATGGTCGGACTGGCTAGTGATATGCGTTGGACAAAGAACAAGAATCTTATGTTCGTAATTGAAGATGAGTCTAGTCAAATTTCATGCCTCGTAAAACCCCCTTCCGACGCCCCCGAGGCTCATCCCGCTCTTGACGGACTCATGAATGATGACGTAATTGGCGTCAGTGGCTCCTTCCTGATCGGAGAAAGGGATCCAATATTCTTCGTGCAGGACATCCACCTCCCCCCATTAGGCAGGCATTCAAAGAATAGCGCAGGCCAAGATAGGGCAATTTCTGCCGCTTTCCTTTCTGATATGCACGTTGGCAGCATGACATTTCTTGGGCCTCAGTGGGAGAAGATGATTCAATGGTTCAAGACAGATCCATTGGCCCGGACAATCAAATATTTTGTTTTAAGTGGTGATGGGGTGGATGGTGTAGGAATTTATCCAGGACAAGATAGGCATTTGGCCATCAAGGACTTGTTCCAGCAGTATGGCGAATTAGCAAGACTGTTGGAGGACCTCCCGGATTGGGTCGACGTCATTATCCTGCCAGGGAATCATGATGCTGTTAGGCCGGCCGAGCCACAACCAGCACTCGATCCAGAGGTCCAGCAGGACTATTCCGACACTACATTTGTTGGAAATCCTTGCGACTTCAGCTTGAATGGGGTGAGGGTACTTTCATACCACGGAAAGAGCATTGACGATTTCGTCGCCACACTGCGTTCCGTTTCGTATTCGAAACCCGAGAGGGCCATGCAGGCAATGCTGGAGAGGAGGCATCTAGCACCGTCTTGGGGCGGAAAAACCCCATTATCCCCCGAACCAGAGGACAATCTCGTAATATCGACGATTCCAGATATTTTCGTCACGGGACATGTGCATGGACACTTTGTTGGAGGTTACAAGGGAACCACGATGGTCCACAGCTCGACTTGGCAGAATCAGACAGATTTCCAGAGGATGCTCGGTTTCCAGCCAAAGCCCTGCATACTAACAGTCGTAAATCTGCACACCTTCGCAACAGCCTCAGTTCCCTTTGCTTGATTACTCTGGGAATTTTTCTCCCTTGAAGATGTGTGGCCAAATGCCTCGCAGGTCCTTCCCTTCAACAATGGGAACGCCCGCATCTCTGAATGATCTCCTAGCCAGATCCCTGGCCGGATTGAAACCAATAAATGAGGATCCGGGAATTTTCATAGACAAGTCAGTACTGGAGTCGCCCACGGATACTATCCCACTGGGTTCTATTCCATGAATTCTTGACAATTTCTCCACCATTATGTTCTTCTCATGAGACAGAACTCTGGCCTCCATTGGGCCCCTAAGGACCCCCTCCTCATTCCAATCAAATCCGTTTGCCGCCCAATCATCCACACTGAGCATGTTTGCGATGGCCCCTACAAAGACATCCACTCCCGCGGAAACTATGGCAACGTAGACCCCTCTTTTCTTCAGGGCCTCAACAACCGCCCTAGCACCGGGCATAAGCCCTATTCCAGAGTATGCCCGCATTATCTCATCCCGGTGAATTTCTGGGCAGATTTCTGTCCAGAGTCTGATGTCATCCGCCATGAACTCATCATCAGTGACCTCTCCCGCTAGGAATCTGCGCAGCATCTCCTTATTTTCCGTCCCAAAATAATCGTGAATGTTTTGCCATGAGGAGCCGTTGTCAGTAAGAACTCCATCGCAGTCAAAAACCACAGCATCAACCTCATCCATGTCATTACGTCCGGGATTCCACACTTAAGTTGTGCAGCGATGACTTGATTCCTGTGTCAGTCGGCCGGAGTCTATGGGCGGTCATTACCATGGCGGAGGTCCAGCGATCAAAGTAAGCATGCTATTTTTTGGACCACTGGCCGAAACGATTGGGAAAAGAGAAATCACAGTCTCGTTAGACGTTGGAACAACAGCTTCACAGCTAGTAAAAAGGTTCGAACTTGAAGACATGCTACTATCGGGCCTTAGGGTTGCCGTAAATGGGGAGATGGATGTGGACTTGGATACCCCTCTGGAGGACTCCTCAGAGGTAGCCTTCCTGCCTCCCGTTTCAGGTGGTTAGGTATTGGAACTCCGAAGCATTGAACCGAGTAATCCCGCTCGAGAGTATGATAGGCATGGCATTGGGAGCACCTGAGGCAATCATCATTGTGATTTTTGGAATACTGGTTTTCGGAGCAGACAAGATACCAAAGTTAGCCAGGAATGTTGGCAGGGCCAAGGGTGAATTCCAACAGGGAATTATGGAGACAACATCAAAATCCACCGCTGAAGTAGACATGGATCGCGGCGGGATGACGGAAGATATCGCTTCCGAGAACGAGTAAATTCACGCTCTCCTTAGTTTTAGTTCCGAGCCACAATCCGGGCAGTCTCCGAATTCGGCACGTCGTTTATTCGGAAATTTGGGTGAAGGTTGTATGGATTTACAACCGACACACCGTAATTCCCATTTCCAACCTTCGGTAATTCCAGACTCCCCGATTGAACGCCATTCAATACCAATATGCGTAGCGACATTCTGCATCCTATAGTCATCAGTAACTAATATTGCCGACTTCTCATGCGCCAAAGCAACCAACGACAAATCCACGTTGGAGAGTCCCGCCATGTCTCCTGTAAATACTGCGGCTTCCCTAGCCGCCTCCATGCTTTCACCCCTAGGAACAACCTCGATCAGCCCCATTGAATCTATTATCGCCCCCCTCTCCGGAGAAACATTCCGTAATTCTGGGTATTGCAAGGGGACAATAAAGGAACCAGAAATCTCCGAAACCGGCCATGCGATTAGCGCCGATGTGTCTAGGACCATCTTGTCAGCCATGCTCCTCGCTGACGCATCTCCCTTTCAGGGGTGTCGATTATGGTTAAGTCAAATCCTGAAGCCACTATCTCATTATAGCAATGCCTAGGACGGGGAATCATGAGTAGCATTGTCTCGCAGGAGATGATTGACTCTGCAATAGACTGGGCGGACGGGCTCGGATTACTGGGCCTGGCAATACTTTCCTCTACTGAAGCTGCATTACAGCCCATTCCTCCAGATCCATTGGTCTGGAACATGGTGTTGGATGCGGATTCTGGGATGGGTATCGCAGCAGTAGTTGTTGTGGCAGTATTATCCAGTGTTTTGGGGTCAATAGGTGGTTACGCAATAGGGATGTATGCCGGAGGATGGCTCCTAGAAAAGATAGTTTCAGATTCAAATGTAAAGAGACTTAATGTATTGATGGAGAGGTATGGTGCGGCTGGAATTTTCATAGCCGCGGTTTCCCCCATTCCCTACAAGGCTCTTGCTTGGATTGCAGGTGCTGGACGTATGGACATGCGAGTTTTCATAGCAGCTGGAATTTTTGGCAGGGGTATCAGATTTGGGATTCCGGGTTTTCTTCTCGGAGTCTACGGCGAATCGATGATAGAGTCGCTAAATTGGGTCAACTTCTCTATTTTGTCCATAGCAGGCCTCATGGTTGTCATTCCAGTGACAAGATGGTGGATTTCTCTACTGGATGAATAGGGATGAGGGGCAATCCAGATTCCCGATTCGATTATGTGGTAGAAACATCTCGGAAGAGTACAGCTCGCGTGGTGTAGTGGCCCATCATTCTGGGTTTTCGATCCGGCGACCCGGGTTCGAATCCCGGCGCGAGCACCAAATCAGTCAACCTCATGAATGTCAGTTGCTAGATTTATCTCGGAGGCCCTCTTGATAACAATCCTGGTCCATTTGCTAGTCGGCGACGGCAACGCCAGAACGTGAGAGGCCGACTCCAGGATTTTCTCAGTAAGTGAATTCGGCGCTTCCGGCCTCCCCCTGTCAAGTAGCCCCGTCTTAGGATCCCCCCACTCCTCAGAGAACACCGCAATTGGTATCGAGTTGTTGTCCGACCATCTCTCAGCCATGTAATCGACACCACTGGCGCCACCTACAATTATCAGGTCCGGATAACCATATTTTTCAATCCAATTCTCAATCGCATCTTCGAAAACCCGGTAGTCATAGAACCTACTTGATCCGACAATTGCCAAGTTGATTATCGACCCATCCTTATTCAAGTCCCGGCTGCCTAGGCGCTCGACAATATCCTGCCCCCTCCCGCCTGCCATACAGATGGCGGATGAGGGTGTGTGACAATAACCCTCCCCCGAAAAATCACATTTTCCATCAATATTGGTTAAGTTCACCATCAAATTGCGGAGATTATTGCTATTGAAAATCGGCATATGTTCCCAGCAAGTGAGTTGATATGTCCCCTACCGGTCCCTCGGCTCGGGGTGTCGCCATAGCTCTAGATGTGGAAGAAATCAGATCACATTTCCCCATTCTCCAAAGGATTCTCCCTAATGGGAAGCCATTGGTGTACTTCGACAATGCAGCAACATCGCAGAAACCACTTGTTGTGATAGATGCAATGTCCGATTTCTACAAACAGTACCATGCTAATGCCCATAGGGCTAACCACACACTAGCCGACGAATCCACGGCCGCACTCGAGGGTGCAAGAGACAGGATTTCCAAGTTTTTCGGAACTAATGAGAATCAGATGATTTACACGGGTAGTGCAACTGAGGCAATGAACTTGGTCGCCTATGGGTGGGCTAGGTATAATCTGGAGGAAGGTGATGTCGTAGTCACTACGGAGATGGAGCACCATGCCAATATTGTTCCTTGGCAGGAATTATCAAAGGAGAAAGGAATAGAGCTAAGGTACGTTCCAATAGATGTCGATAAATTCACACTAGACTATGATGCCATGGAAGTTGCAATTCAGGGGGCATCATTGGTTTGCGTAGGCCATGTTAGCAATGTCCTAGGAGTTCGCAATGAGGTAGAGAGAGTAATTGAGATGGCACACTCTGTTGGTGCTAGAGTGGCTCTAGATAGTGCCCAGGGTGCTCCACACGAGAGAATCAGGTTTGATGAATTGGGAGCAGATTTCTGCTCCATAGCAGCACACAAGATGGCAGGCCCCACTGGAATAGGGTGTTTGCTTGTTAAATCAGATGCCCTCGATGAGATGGGACCCTTTCTGACAGGTGGTTCGATAGTGAAAAGGGTGTCCAAGGAAGACACACTTTTCCAAGACGGATATGCAATGTTTGAGACCGGCACTCCAAGGATGGCAGAAGCAATTGGTTGGCACGCTGCAGTGGATTGGCTAGAGGAGAATATAGATTTCAAGGAGGCCCATGACTATGTTCACGAGATCTCATCTTGGATGGCCATCCAGATGCGCAAAATACCTGGAATCACAGTATTTGGAAATCCAGAGAAGGAAGAAGCGATAGGGGTCATATCATTTCTTCATGATACCATTCAGGCACAGGATCTGGGCTATCTTCTCGATGCAGGGGGTTTTGCCGTTCGCACCGGACACCACTGCGCACAACCACTCATGGAGGCCATGGGAGTGGGCTCCACGAACAGGGCCTCTGTTTGGTTCTACAACACAATGGAAGAGGCGGAGGCTTTCGTTGAACACTTGACTAACATAGTGGAGAGGTTCTCATAAACCGGACAACCCCTCGCAATGGTGAAATCCCAGCGCCATCTAGCACGTCCATGGGAGACGGCAGCGAGTGGTCCGAAGAGATCAAAGAAATAGTCGATAGGTTCCAATCTTGCTTCGATGATATGGAGAGGCTAGAACTCCTCTTTGAGTATGCTGAGAAGCACCCATCCGCCCTGCCGATGGATATGTGGAACGATGAAAATATGGTTCACGGGTGCCAATCCAGAGCCCATGTGGTCTGTTCATTGAATGGCGATGGTGGATTCATGGCTGAAGGCGGTGCCGATGCACAGATTGTTCAGGGGTTGATGGCTATCACAGCAATCGCAGTGAACGGCCAACCCCCTGAGATGGTCGCAGAACACGACCCATCATACATTGAGGGGATGGGGCTCAGTAGGATACTTACTCCCAGCAGGGCCAATGGATTCATGAACATGGTCAGGAAGGTAAAACAAGAGGCCTCTTCATTGGTGTGATAGTTATGGTTAGTGAGGAAGACGTCTTGAACTCATTAAGGCCAGTTGAGGACCCGGAAATGAAAATTTCAGTTATTGAACTTGGTCTCATATACGGAGTCAATTTGCAGGACGGGGAAGATGGGGTGCATGTGGAGATAGACATGACACTAACTAGTCCCGGTTGCCCTATTGCACCAGAACTAATGGCGGCTGTTCACAGGGCCGCAGTACAAACTTCAGGAATCTCTTCAGCACACGTGAACCTGACATTCTCACCCCTATGGGATCCAAAGATACATGCCTCAGAGGATGCTAGAATTGACCTCGGAGTATTCTAGCCGTTTCTTTCTGCAGCTAGAACTGTATTTGACATGAGCATGGCAATTGTCATCGGACCAACCCCCCCTGGGACCGGTGTAATCATTCCAGCAACATCCTCGGCCGCACTTTCGACATCTCCAACCAATCTCGTTCCACTAGCTTTGGAGGTGTCTTCTATTCGGTTTATCCCGACATCAATTACTGTCGCGCCGGGCTTAATCCATGACGATTTAACCATCTCCGGTTTGCCGACGGCAGTAACCAGAATATCGGCCTCCCTACAAATTTCGTTAAGTGACTCAGTCTTCGAGTGTGCAATAGTTACCGTCGAGTCAGAACCCTTCTGGGCAAGGAGTATGGAAAGGGGCATTCCAACAATCCTGGACCTCCCCAAAACTACGGCTCTAGAGCCCTCCAAATCAACTCCTGACTGTTTGAAAATTTCCATGACCCCTGCTGGTGTACATGGGACCATTCCACTGTTGTCGCCCATAACTAGCTTCCCAAGATTAACTGGATGGAAACCATCCACATCCTTGCCCGGATCTATTGCCTCAATTACGGCAATTTCATCTATCCCTCTTGGAAGGGGACTCTGAACGAGAATTCCATGTACCGAATCATCCTCATTTAGTCCCTTCACAGTAGAAATCAAATCATTTTGACTGGTGTCAGATTCCATATCTATCCTAGTGCTAATGATGCCAACTCTTTGGCAGGCCATTTGCTTGTTACGAACATAAACTTGGCTCGCAGGGTCATTCCCAACAATGATGACAGCTAATTGGGGGGTTATGCCTCTTTGGCCCAATGAAGAAATCCTCTCAGAGAGTCCATTTTCTATGTGTCTTCCGAGAGCTCTACCATCCACTCTCGTCGCTCCCATACGGGTTCGTCGGGCAACCTCGCTAAGACCTTTCACATGGATTTTGGAGCCCCAGGAGGGAGTCGAACCCCCGACCGTCTGATTACAAATCAGATGCTCTACCGGGCTGAGCTACTGAGGCCTGTACTTCACAAGGGCCAACTGCTCTTGAACCCTATAGTCATGTAAACTCTGGGAGGGGTTGATGCCTAACCCCCCTATCGGGCCACATGGGAGTAGGCGAGTCTGATCACAAGAGGCTCAACATTGTCCTGTCCGCATGGGCTTGCATAGCAGTTGGAAGTGCAATAGTTCTCTACTCTGGGTCATCGATATTTGCACTGGCCCTAGCTGCACCAATCTCAATTGCAGGAGTCGTCCTTTTGATAATCGGAATTGGTATGGGCGAAGGGGCTTCTGTTGACCAACAAATCATCAATAGCTGGGAACCTGAATCCGACACTATGCCTGATGCAGGCGGCCCAATGTACAGAATTGACACGACGCTAGTTGAACCAATCAGGACTTCAATACTATGTGGGAGGTGCGGCAATATTCACTGGACAGAGGGAGGCAAGCCACAGATTTTCGTTTGCCCGAATTGCGAGGTAGAATTGTGGAGGGACGAAGAAGAGTAATTTCTCAATTCTTCGGCAACCGTCAAGTGGGAAACTCTACTCGACAGGATGGGGATAATGTTGGAAATGGGTAACAACGAGCGATTAATGCTCAAATTCATGCTATCTGAACCATCTAAAAAATGGTCCTTGAGTGACCTTCTATCCGGTATTGGCTGGGAAGACCAAGTTCATGTGGCAGGTTCAGGATCAGCTCTTTCTCAGTTAGGCCTAGTTACAGTAAATGAGGAAACAGAGTCGTTCGTGTCGCTGGGAACTGAAGGTGAAATAGCATCGGATGAGGGACTATTGGAATCCAGACTCTGGAATTGCCTTTCTTCCCTCCCTGAGTCAGATAGGACGATGGAGAGACTATTCGAAGAAGGATTCGAACGCCATCAAGTTGGACCAGGAATAGGCCTCCTGAAGTCCATGGGGCTATCCATAGATTCAGGAAAACTAGTGACTAACGATGAATCATCAATCGAGAACGAGATGATGCTTAGGAAGAAATTTCTTTCTTCATTATCTGAGGCCCCGGTTCCTCGCTCACAACTAGATGACTCCATGATTAGTCACTTCCTTGGGAGAAAGGGCTTGATAGTTGTCGAAGAGCAAATTTCCAGAACATGGGCGCTTACAAAGGAGGGCTCCTCAATAGATCAAGCAACTCTTGTCCATGTAGAAATGATTGGAGAGGTGACTCCCGATTTGCTACAGGGGGATGACTGGAGGGGTGCAAAATTCAAGCCTTTTGACGTCAATTCTCCAGCACCAATGCCTACAGGGGGAAGGCCACATCCAATGCAGGCACTGATTGAGAGGATTAGGAAGGTTTTCCTGGAGATGGGATTTTCTGAGATAGAGGGGGACTTCATTCAATCAGCTGGATGGAACATGGATGCCTTGTATATTCCACAATCTCACCCAGCAAGGACGATGCAGGACACCTTCTACTTATCCGAACCAGAGCATTTGGAAGTCGAAGAACACTACCTGGATCTATGGTCCAAGGTACACGAGCATGGACATGACACGGGAAGTAAGGGGTGGGGCGGTACATTTGACAAGGAAGAGTCAAAGAAGGCACTACTTAGAACTCATACTACGGTGAATACCGTGAGGCATATCGCTGAGAATCCTGATGAACCATCTAGGGTCTTCGGAATTGGCAGGGTTTTCCGTCAGGAGACGATAGACAGGACTCATCTTCCCGAGTTTCATCAAATAGAGGGAATAATCCATGAGAAAGACGCTAGCTTGCCAATGTTGATCACCACACTCAAGACATTCTACTCAAAAATGGGGTATCCAGACGTACGAGTTCGTCCTGCATACTTCCCTTACACTGAACCCAGTGTTGAGGTGGACATCTTGTGGAGGGGCCAGTGGCTGGAGCTTGGTGGTGCTGGAATTTTCCGACCCGAGGTCACAGAGCCGCTTGGTTCAGAATGGCCAGTATGCGCATGGGGAATGGGTCTTGAGAGGCTCGCGATGATCATATTGGATCTGGACGATATTCGACAATTGTACCAACCCGACTTGGAGAGGTTGAGTCGGATGCCAATCCTCTGAGGATAATTACCGCCATCGATAGAGCGGCTAAGATGGAGCCACCATTGGGCGGAGCCAGATTAGAAATTATCGCTATAGCACTAGCCACATCTGATGCCTGTCCTGGCGGGGGGCCATCTTCACAGCCTTCTGGCGGGGGGCCTATTCCAGGGCCCCAAGTTTCCCCATGTCCAGAGCAGTCAACGTCTCCTCCACCATCATCTGAGTTCCCTGTCTCCGTGACTCCCCTGTAGCAATTAATGAAATATGGAAAACCGATTCCTCCCTCTCCATTCTCCCACGTTGTATGGTAATGGTAAATTCCTTCTGGATGATCGGGCGTGGTCCCAAATTGGCCGTTGCATGAATCCAAGTCTCCCAGTCCGGGGACATACTCGTAGTCGTCAATACCATTGTAGCCAGTTTCGCCTTCCTTGAGCCTGTACGAGGATGTCATTTCAGAAACCTCGCCATCGGCATCCCAGCCGACGAACCCATAGATGGGGTAACCATCTAGGGCAAAACCAACTATCGGCGAATGGCTAGTGATGGTTCTGGATGACTCCATGTTGTAGTCAGCCCAGGTTTCCCCATTTTCCTCATCTGGGTGCCAATGCATGCAGTTTGAGTCGGCGTGATAGTGATATTCCCCTCCGGGACCAGAGTGCGCATGACATATTCCTAGCCACACATGTTGCCTATCTTCCTCATAAGCGCCCTCATGTCCTGCAACTGCATCCCCTCCCGGGCCATCCTCGGGCCCAAAGATGGGAACACCGTTTACCGCGAAAGCCACTGTCCCCCTCTCGGGTGCCATAGTGCAACCATCAGTCGAAATGGAGGGCTCACACGCTGTTTGGTTGGTAGGCTCTAGGGGGATAGTCCACACATGCTCCTGAGTGCTGGCGCAGCAACCTGGCCCCGACTCAAGATCGTGGTTTGGAATGCCATTGGCCATCACCTCAATGTGGGTCCCGTTCGTAGTGAAGCTGAGTTGACACATGTGGTTGTCGAATCCGCTCGTGTTGTAGTCATCAATACCTTCGACTTGTTCTGTGGAGTCGCATAGGAGAACCTCCTCCCACCATTCCTGGGAACCGGTTTCTAATGATGGATCATCGTACTCGCATGAGCCGTCATCCTCGTCTGCGCTCTCGTCGTAGTTGTTCGCCTCTGGGTCCGTGCAGCCCATGATCGCCACCGGATCATCGTACTCGCATGAGCCGTCATCCTCGTCTGCGCTCTCGTCGTAGTTGTTCGCCTCTGGGTCCGTGCATCCCTGGGTGGGGGGACTTACATCCTCCATTACCACGATTGTGACAGTAACTTGGTCAGATGTCTCTGTCCAAGTCCCACACGTTGCCTCTAGGGTAACTGTGGTGTTTTCTTGGATATTAGTTAACTCTAACTCGTAACCGCCCCCATTATCCAAGGGCAGGCCTAAGCTAGAATCTTCAATGTCTGTGGTGCTCCACCTCAATTCACAAGTGGAGACCTCATCATGAACTACCAAACCGGAAATCGGCGCATCACCTCCCTCGTCTATCTCGAAAGAAGTCTGAAATGTAGTAATCCCTGTTTCGCTTTCTTCGGGGTAATGGACGATGAATGCCTTGGACCAAGAAGTCTCCTGCCCCAAGCTGTCTATAGCAACAACCTTCAGTGCATGGCTACCTATATCCAGTTCTGAGATATCGATAGTAACGGTTCCATCTGGATCGGGAGTTTCTGAGATTTCCTCCTCATCCAGTGTGATCAATAGGGAGAGGTCTGACATCGCCTCGTCGCTAATGGTGACGCTAACCGAATCAATTGTCCCTATCAGGATTGTATCGGGGAGGTCTGAGTCGACCGTGGGGGCGTGATTGATGCCCTCGTCTTCAACGCCGAAGAAAAGAACTCCAGCCATAACGCTGGTAATCATCAGTCCCGCGAGCATCAGTGACCTCGCGGCCCCTCCGTCTTCCATGGGCTCATTGTAGTGGCAATGACATATAATGATGAGCAGGACATGTCCATGTGCATGACCAAGAATTGAATCATTCCCCGACAAGGGAGATTACGTCTTGCAGGAATTCTCCTGCATCCCACTGTATTCCCGAATATGCCACTCTCTTCCTCATCTGCTTGTCAAGGATGAAAGTGGTTGTCGAGTGACCAACTTCGTACTCCCCAAGGCTCTCGTCGTGAGGGTTAACAGAGTTCCCCGCGGACTCTCCGTTTTCGGAGCCTTCTGCTATGCAAGAAAGCCAGTCCCCATCGGGCCTCTCATAACCCTCATCACACATACAGTGAGCACTCGTGTCAGAGCCCATAATCCAACCATGGTTGTTACAGTCCGCCCCGGGTGGAGCCAGACTTTGATTGGCGTTGCTAGCAATCCATGCCAGATGGGTTCCAAGATTCATGTCTATCGAACTTAGATCCCCTTCGTATTCCCCCCATGTTTCGTTATCCCCGTCCCACGAATGGAGGACCCAATCCCAAGTGCTATTGGATTCCCAAACCCCAATCTTGCCATTAGAGGCATCATAACTAGTGTTGGTTTCTGAGAGCGCGGATACTACGAATTCCGAGCCATTCATCCCGTAACCTGCCATATCGTGGTGCAATGAAGAGTTGTCAGGATACATTACTACTAGCCTGTTTAGGTTGTCTTCTGGGGGCTGACTGGCAGCTATGTGTTCGTTATCAACAACGACGTTCCATGACCTGTAGGTTTCCTGTAGTTCGGTGACTGGCCCAGTAAGGTGGGGCCACTCGTATCCCCTAGACTCAGTCCATTCCGATAAGTGACTAATGGTGTCTCTAGCCGGGTCTATTGTGATGGATACCAATACCACTTCATCAGAATGCTCTCCAAGGTTCTTGTAGACATAGTCCAAGTTCGATGATATCACTAGACAAACATCGGGGCAAGCCGTGTAGACGAACGCCACCACGACCACCTTGCCCTCATGTTCCGAGAGTCTGAAAACATCGCCATCTTGGTCGAATAATACGAAATCGGGGGCATCAGGGGGGTCCCAGTACTCGGTACCCAGGATTTCTATGGCATCATCCTCACCCCCTAAGCAACCGGGAATGAGGACAGACAAGACGATTAACAAGGCTTTAACTTTCGAAATAAGAAACCCCCCTCACTCATCAACTAGCAGCATTATGTCCTCTAGTGCCAGCTCCACATTCCAATCCATGTCACCCCACCAGACCCTCTGATTCATCTGCTTGTCCACGATAATAGTGCCAGTTGTGTGATCAACCCAGTATCCCAGTGGGTGATGCTTCACAGAAACATCACCTTCCTCTTCTTGCTGCGTCTCCAACCCGCACCCGTTGTCATCTACCGGTTCGCCTTCGGGAGTTTCAAGACACGTGTCAAAACCATCTGCAACCCCATCCCCGTCCGTATCGGTGTCGTATGTCGTTAGTCCGACATCAAACTCCAGCCACACTTCCTCGAGATCACTTAACTCCCCTGTGAGGTGCGGCCACTCCAAGCCCCTTTGCTCCGAGTACTCCGCCATCACGGTATGATTGTCAGTCCAGGGATCGACGGTAATGCTGAGTATCTCAACGGTCTCGCCGTATTGCTCTCCCAGCATCGTCTGCAAATAGTCTAGATTCGCACTCACAATCGGGCAGATGTCAGGACATCGGGTAAACAGGAAGGCAATCACGACGACTTTACCCTCGTACTGCGAGAAAGAGAAGTACTCCCCATTCTGGTCAATCAGAAGGAAGTCAGATACGGGCACTGGGGGATTGATGTCCTCTCCATAGAATATGTCAGACTCACCGTTCCCGATGCATCCGGGAAGGGCTAACAGAAGTACCGCGGAATACGCCCAAAACTTACTCATCCGAACCCCCCAGATTACGCCTCGAAATTGCTACAGCAATCAAAACAGCCAAAATTACCAATGTCAATGTGCGATAATCTGAATCGCCACTGGATGCACTCTCGTCTTGGTTGTTGTTGAAAGAATAGTCCATAGGTGCTCCGGACTCAGTGTGGTTGTCCAATACTATTGTTACAACGACTTCTCCCCACCAGCTGCCATTGGAGAAAATCTGAATCCCATAGGTTTCCGGGACATATTTTTCTGGATCAAGCCAGAACCTGCATTCGTCTTCTGTCCCAGGTGAAGATGGGCCTGCTGTACACACTTCTTCTCCATAGGGCCCCTCCAAGGAAACGTTCCTCTCGTAGTCTACGACATTGTAGAAAATCAGCGTGTCATTCTGGAGGACCTGTGCCGATTCTGGTTGCACGCTCTCTCCTCTCAGGATGAAGGCGAATGTGTCGGCCCCATGGGCAGACACGGTCGGAGCGAGCATCATCACGATCGCCAATGAAACAAGTATTCTCCTCATTCGTCACTAGCCTCCGCCGACCAAAGCGGGGGGTAGTTGTATCGAGGGTCATAGTCCTCGTCGAACTGCACAACGTAGATGCCGCTCACCATCTCTGAAATGAATACGAATCCTCGAGGGTCGTACTGCAGTCCCCAGTCGAATGGAATCATGCATGAGGCCCAACAATCCGCCATGTCATAGCCAAGTGAGTTGGTCGGGTCTTCTATCCAAGTGGGGCCAGCTGGAAGGTAGTATCCAAGAGTGTGCGTCGGAGCCAACTCTTCGATGCACTTGAATCCGCACTCGGGATCTTGAACCCCGTCCTTCCAGACGATTTCTTCCCATATCTTCCCGTGGTCAGTCAACCAGTTACCAGCGTGGTAGTGAGTCCAATACACGTGCCCATTGACTCCTGTATCGCCATTGTGCGGGCTGAAGATGTATCCGCCTGGGATGTAGTGTTGAGGGTGTTTGGAGCCGTTGGCCAAGGTCCCCTCTCCAGGGAGCCTCCATTTGGATACGAGGAATGGCATTGTGGGGTCAGTGGTGTCTATTGTCCACAGGAATCCTGTATGACCGGGGTTGCTACCGTACTCGGGAGCAATAATGGTGTAGTGGCGCCAGTTCTCTCCATACGTCGCGTCTTCCGGCCCAGTGCCACATTCCGATGGCCACTCAGACTGGGGGACGTACTCGCTAATCCCATTGCAAACCAGGTGGTCGTATGGAACTGCGTAGTGGATGTTGTCGTTACCCTGCTCGGCATCTAGCCATTCCTCGGGAGTCATATTGGCATGACCTCCTCCGTCGGGGCCATACCATCCTGAGTCATCAGTGGGGCACCCCAGCCATCTGCCGACTTCTGGTGGCCAGGATACTCCAAGTGGGTCTGCCACCGAGGGAGGCTCACTAACGTCCACTATGCGAAGCCCCGCTCCCCAATAAGAGGCAATTAGCAGTCTTTGTTCGGTAATCGGGTGAACGAAGTACACGTGATCGTGATTGAATATCGAGCCACCGCAAGTGGTGTAAGGCTCGGGCGTGTATCCTCCCCACCTGAGTATTTCCCTGCTAGAATTATCACCAGTAATCCAAGAGTCGAATCCATTGGGGACGTAGAATATCTGAGTCCCTTTGTAGAATGTTCCACTACTCCCTTCGACCATTTCTGGGTATGGGTCGGCACCGAAAAGGAACAGGCTGCATTCCTCATATGGGTCAAAAGCACCTTCCCAGTCGCAATATACTGCTAGGTCCTGATTGTGGAAGCCCGCCGGTGGATTGTTCCACTCAGCTACCTTCACGGGACGTGTCTTGTCCCTCACATCGATTACATCAAGCCTGTTAGTCCCACTGTTCGCATCATCGTCGTTCGGTATCGGGTCCAGTTCGCTGTTCGTCAACTCGTGGTTCACAAGGACCCAGTTGTTGTCCTTAGTGACCTTGATGTCAATCATTCTGGCGACTTCGGCATAATAGGTGGATAACAGGATAATATTGTTCGGTTGGCTGATATCGAGAATCTCGAATTGGTTATAGCTCGAGACGTATGCATAGCAGCCACCAGACCCATCGCCATATATCTCGCAGTCCTCGTGGAAATTGCCCTCGATAGCTATCTCGGAGTTGTCTCCAGGGGTCGGTGCTACATTCTTGAATTCCTCACTGCAGGGCCTACCGGCAGTATCGTCAAGCTCCGCAGGCGGTTTGACATTTCCATCGCAATTCAGGTTGTGGTAATCGATGAGAACTGCATTCTCCGTCCATAGACGGTGAGAGAACAGGTCGCCGTGAGAGTGATTCTCATCCTCGATCTCAGTCACTGGGTCAATCCAGCCAGAATTTTCTCCGCCATCACTCCCCGAATCGCCCATAATTGAGAGGCATCCAGAAAGCGGGGCCAGTATCATCAATCCAACCATTACCAAGCACGGACTGACCCGCATGCCTCGATGCGTGGGACCAACGCCTATCAAACTCCCCATTGTAGGGACACGGCCCCAAAGGGCCGTCATACTCCCATAGATGGCCCATATGGCTTGTCAATGTCCAATTGTACGATGTATAGGCCACTTGTTATGCAGGACAAGTATGTGTAACCCTCATGGTATTCGGCAGCCCATAGGAAAGGAGTCCAACCGAAATCATAGAACGCACTATCCAGAGGGGTTCCATCAGCACCATGAGGCAGGTGGAAACCAACTGTGGAGTCCAGGTGTACAGATGTCTTGTTGCCGTCGGAGAGTCCGGCTAGCATAAGAGTCTCGATATCAATTATCCATAGTCCAGCGTGGTAACTTGACATGTATATCCTGCCATCCCAAGCACCACCATGACTATTGTCGGGAAGGCCGGGTAAACCAGTCTGGAAAATCTGGGTGTCTGCGTTATGGGGGCTGAAAAGTAACCACTCCTCGCCGTCAGGGATGTGATGATCCCAAGCAAATGGGTTCTCCCATCCATGGATTAATTCAGGCGTGAATCTTAGATTCCCATTGACCATTTCATATCCAGTCGTATCAAGGAGGTATCCCATGCCCGTCCCTACGCTGGTACTCAGGACTTCAGTGGCGATAATGGTGAGGTGGCGCTTCCCAACGGGGTAGCCCAGATGACTGGCATCGACCATGTCATCAACCGGCTCCGCGTAGTGGATGTAGGAAGCCCGGCCGCCATTTTCATTGCTGGTGCAACCGCAGTCAATCTCGCCATCGCCGTCGAAGTCCTCGAATTCCATCCATTGACCAACCTCGGGGGCCCTCCAATTACAACCCAATTGAGTTCCTACTGTTACAATACATCCTCCCGCAATAAAAGCATATTCCGCTGGAGTATTTTGGGGATGAGGGACATCACTCACGTCGAATATCCGCAGTCCAGCCTCCCAGTAAGCTCCGTAAATGTAGGTCCGTCCGAATCTTGGATCATTTTGATCCTCTCCTGGCCAAGTCTGGACTGTCATATCATGGATGTAAATCCACCCTCCAAGCGTTGATTCCCAACTGACTTCAGCCTCTCCGACCTTGACAATCCGTGGATCTTCATCCGGTAAAACATCAAAATTCAGGTGAGCAATGGTAATCCCTCCGCAGGCATCACCCTGCCCTACGTCACATGATTCATAGTCAGGGTTGGCAACGAAAATGTACCACTCATTATCGATCATATGAGTGTAGAGGTTGTGTGGACCACTGGGGTGGTCGGCATCGTACCACGCGCCAGCCCAACTGGGGTCACTCTTGTCGGTGACGTCCACTAGAGTAACAGTGACTTGTGTGGGGTCTTCCCATGAGCCAACATTCGGGTCGGCTGCCCCAGGGTCGACAAGTTG
Source organism: uncultured Candidatus Poseidoniales archaeon (assembly GCA_964386765.1). Classification (GTDB taxonomy): domain Archaea; phylum Thermoplasmatota; class Poseidoniia; order Poseidoniales; family Thalassarchaeaceae; genus MGIIb-O5. The sequence continues at coordinate 18,498 of CAYLUC010000011.1, forward strand.
ATTCTGAACTATCACGTACTCTCTGGCGTTGTATTCCAGATACTTAACATCGAGAACCTGGGTGTTGGGGTCGTAGTATACCCCTGTGACAGTGGTGTTTTCCGGGTTGGTGACATCAACGATGTGCAATTCGGACCAGCCAGCTATGTATGCGTAGGTATTCCCATCCGGTGATTCCGCGACCTGAACCTCTGCGTTTCCCGGGGCGGTGAGGGGGTTATAGCTAATCGGCAGAATGTTGTCGGTGTACAACTGGTGCTGACTCGCGTTTCGATGATCGTGACCCTCGTCCTGCATCAGTGGATCCACCATTCCTTCAACGATTGTTGCAGACTCTTCCGACTCGCCCATAAGCGTGATCGATGCTACAAGGGCCACCAATAAGCAACCAGCAAATGCCATGGCCAGCCCCAATTTCCCGGAGTCCACGAGGTACGCGACAATGGCGGTCATGTTGAAGCCATCGCCCCCCTCGGCCAACCATGGGGTCATGCAAGGCGGTTGCTTCCGTTCTGGCAATCCTTCTACTAGCAACTCCTGTTACGGCACACGAGCCAAAGGAATACACGATTCTATTGAAGGAAGACGGGGTAACTCCAAACGGCGTCCAACAGGGAATACTTGTCACCACCGACTATCTGTTCTTCTACAACGTAGACAGCAGGGAGAATACATCCCACAGGGTCCTAATTGACGCAGACCTCGATGGAAACTACAACGGCTCTGACGACATCTCCACTGCTTGGCTATATCCTTCCTGCGAACTAAATGAGACAGGTCAAAAGGAAGATCCTGAATGTGAGGTCACAGAACTGGTCCTACTGGATCCATCAAATGGGCTGCTCCCCGGAAACATCTCCATGATGCACCAGATAATGCACAATGGAAGCCCCTCCGAGTCCGTATTCGTAGTAACATTCTCCTCCGATATCCATTTGTCGGAGCCAGTACAGAACACTGATTCTGAAAATGACTTAGGCACTGGCCCAAATGACTCCCTGCTCAAGCTGGTATTGTTGCTCTCTCTAATCGGGATGACTGTGATATTGCCGAAATTGCTTTCCAAGAAACGTGAGGACCTCCCCTGACAATGGGTGCCCTCAAGAACCCCTGACCTCCCCGGCGACACAGGGGCGCTTAGCTCAGCTTGGAAGAGCGCCTGGTTTGCAACCAGGCGGCCGGGGGTTCAAATCCCCCAGCGTCCACCATCATTTTTCCCATAGTTGGAACTATCTGTTCGCTCTTATATCCAACATCTGATTGAGTATCTTAAGCAGTCCTCTCAGAGTCACTTCGCTGATTCCTGCTACTTTGCAGACATCACTCTGGGTACGTGGCGAACTGCTGTCCTGCGACGCCTTGTATAGAAGGACACCAGCAATGCCAGAGGGCTTCTTCCCCTGCCATGAAAGGTCATCCTTTACGAGGTCCCACGTTTCTCTGACTTTCCCAAGTACGACAGGAGGTAGGCCTAGGTCGGAATGGAATTTCTCGAAGTACTCGTCAGGTCCAGTGATGTGGTGGGCTCCAAGAGTTCTCGCCACTAGTCTTATTGTCCGCTTAAGCTCCTTAATCTCAACCTCTTTGGTCATGTCGAATGACTCGGCGATTTCCTCGATCTTCCTTGGAATCTCTGCCTCCCTGGCCGCTACGTAAACACATGCAGCCGATACTCCCCGAATACTCCTCCCAGTCACCAAACCCCTCTCTACTGAATGCCGATATAGCCCTGCAGCCTGTTGCTCAATCTGAGGCGGGAGGTCGCCCCTGTCCCTGATGAACTGCATAGCCCTGGAAAGGTTCCTGCTACGACTATCTCGAGTTTTGCTTCTCTGGTCAATTCTCTGCCTCCTCCTCCAGTCACGGAGCGCCTTTCCAGACATTCCATGTCTCTTAGCAGAACCAGAAGTTAGGTCTGAACGCCTGATCTCCGTTGAGAGTCCTTTGTCGGATAGTGTTAGCGTGGTCGGTGCACCAACCCTACTCCTATCATCCCCTCCTGAGTGGTTTGTCCACTCTGCACCTGGGTCAATCATATTCTCAGCAGCAACATAACCGCAGTCGGAGCAGGACGTCTCACCTCTGATGTCATCATTGTCCCAAGAATTGGAACCACAAACCCTGCACGGACCTGTCACTGACTCAGTCCCACGACTCCTCGAGGGGCGACTAGCTGGAACAATCGCCCGATCCCTAGTAGTCTTACCAGAAGAACCATTTCTAGAATCGGTTCGCTGTGCAGTGTCCCTTTCCATCTTCTCAACTCGCAGTTGTATAGTGACAACCTCTTTATTTAAACCTTTCTATCCTATGTTTACACTTGCAAGATTACCAATAAGCTTCCCGAAACTTATTGCCTCTCCTCTCGTTGCTACGGCCATGGGGGGCAATGAAACAACTCGAACTGCCCTCTTTGATAAACACGTCCAGTGCGGGGCGAACATAGTCAACTTCCATGGATTCGAACTCCCAATTTGGTATTCATCGATCCAGGAAGAGCACCTATCGACAAGAGACTCTGCGGGTCTTTTCGATGTCTCTCACATGGGCCTGTTTCGTTTCTACGGGGACGGCGTCTTGTCATGGTTAGATTCAGTAGGAACTCAGGGGTTCTTGAACTTCGCAAGTGGGAGGTGCGGCTATACCCATTTTCTGGATTCAGATGGCAATATAATTGACGACATGATATTTGCCGTAAAGAGCCAGACTGAGGTATATGGCGTTCCTAATGCATCCATGGTCAATGTCATGTGGAAATGGCTCACAAGTCTGTTACCTAAAGATGGTTCTGTAGGCATGGAGGACATGTCTGTAGGGACTAGCATACTGGCACTGCAAGGCCCCAATTCAGAAGAAATTATTACAGAAACTCTGGGCAAACCTAACTCGGTAGGTAGATTCCGCTGTCAGGAGATATTTCCCAATGAGATTGGGGTGACCGGATGGATTCAGGGGACGGGGTACACTGGTGAGAGGGGCGTGGAGATCTTCGTCCCCGATGAACAGGCACCAGCTCTCTGGGCAGCTCTACTTGACATTGGTTCAGATTTCGGTATTGTTCCCGTTGGACTGGGGGCCCGTGACACACTCAGATTGGAGATGGGGTATCTTCTCTCGGGCCAAGACTTCTTGTGGCCAGGCCTCGGAATAGTCCCAGATCCCAGCCTCCCGGAGGATTTCTTGGCTAGAAATACAGTGGAGACATCGGTTCCCTTCGGACTAAGCATGGATCATGACTTCATCGGTCGTGACGGGATAGTCTCGTCTAAGGGGAAAAATGAGAGGTGGCAGGCCTTGATGTGTCAGGAAAGGGGCCCCTCTCCAAGACTTGGTCACAAGGTATTGGATGGGGAATCAGAGGATTCTCAAATCATTGGCTATGTAACCAGTGGCGCCCCCTCCCCCTCCCTCGGAGGAACAGGAATTGCAATGGCATACGTCAGTGGCAAGCAGGTCGGGGACGATGTCTGGATTCAAGCCAGTCGAAAGAGAAGGGTTAGGGCCAGAATAGTCTCTACACCCTTCAAGAAATGATGCCCTCCATAATGCATAATTTCCCCCCCGCCGCGACAAACCTCATTGCTGAATGTCTTTCGTCCATGTCCGAGGCACGAGTATGAGCGGTGGTCTGGAAGCTATTGCAATAAAGAATCTACAAACTCTGCTAATCTCAAGAGGGGTCTCCGCAGAGTCACTATTTTCCAAGTACGACATCGATGGTGACGGTTCTCTCAGTTACGATGAGTTTTCAGGCGCACTCGCTTCCATCACTGGTCAGACCGCTCCAACTGCCATAGTCCGAGCCATAGTAGATGCCTTGGATGCAGATGGAGACGGCTCACTAAATCTGAATGAAATAATATCGCTAGTAGAATCGAATTCAGGCGATGAGTATTCCAGCGGCTCTGGAATCTCTGTCAGTGAACATCCCAATGATTTCTACAACGGTAACTTCGAGCCCCAACATGACATAAACGGCAAACCCTCGTTCAGGAACCCCAATGGGGCAATCCTCTACTTCTACAATGCGGGTTCGGGCGGCGCACCCTCATGGAGTATGGATGACAGGGATCAGGACGGCAGTAATGACTGGTACAGGGGAGGATGGACCCGCGTTCCATCATCAGGAGGACTACCTATGGGTACTAGGAGATGGGTGGGAGTAGGCAAGATAACCATCAGCCCCAATTCTAGACAGGGGGCAGAGGAAGGCACCCCCTCAGAGGCAGTTGCCCCCCCCACGATAGATATCACACTAACCAAGGCGAGATTCACCGACTCGGAAGAAATCAGCTTCCACTTCAGGACCCCTGAGCTACCTGAGGACGCATGGATAGGGATTGTTCCCTCGGAAATCCCTCATGGCGATGAGGCTCTCAATGATAGTCACGATACCAGTTTCAGGCATCTAGGGGGCAAGACAAGTGGCGGGATGAGCCTACCCAATCCCGGTCCCGGTGAATGGACACTGAGGCTACATGATTCGGACAACAACGGGAGCGAGATCGCATATGTTCCATTCACCGTAAGCGGCATCAGCCCCACTCCCTCGATTTCTATCGTAAGTGGCGACAGGGCCAATCTCGATGAGCCTCTGGTGATTTCTTTCTCCGGACCTGGAATCACCGAAACAGCATGGATAGGAATATTTGGGGAGGGGGGTGCACATGAGAATCACAATGGTTGGTGGAAGTATTTGAACGGCCAACAAACCCCTCCCTCCACGAGATTATCTGAGGGCAATATAACATTCCAACCGTCCGAAAGGCAGACTGACAGCCCCGGCATGTACCAAGCGAGAATGTTCGCCGACAACGGGTACGAAATGATTGCTCACGCACGCTTCGAGTTCGTCGAGGAAGAAGTGGAATTGGACATCGACGATGTCACGAGTGAGATGGCTAATATATTGAATTCAATCGATCCGCAGTCGAGCAGCATTGAGGCAGTAGAGGCTGGACGAGCCAAGGCAGACGCTGAGGCAGAGGAGAAGATTTCCCGATTACCCTTCTCGTTACAATCGCCTGCAAGGCGGATATGGAATTCAAGGGCGGATGCTTACCAGAGTGTGATAGTTGCGAATCTCCCCTCTGCCGAGACCCTTGCAGCTGGGGCGGCGGCCGCAGGGATCGCAGCCGCAGCGGCCTCATCCATGACCAAGGAGGAGGCACCTTCCTACGGGGATGAAAGCCCAACCACCTCAATACCGGGTCATCAGTCATCTGAGGGGCGGCATGAACATGCTCATGTCGACGCACCAGAAAGCGTCGGAATCCCTGACAAGGCAGAGGCCCCCGAGAGAGCACCTGCTCCTGCCGTAGTGGAGGAAGAACCGGAATCCCCTCTCCCTACTCCACAAATAACTCCGAGCGGAGTTAGCCAGGATCCACTGTCGGAGGTAGTGAAGTCACTCTCCCAGGCTAGGTTGATGTCCGACCAGAAGAGACTGATAGAGGAGCATTCGGGAAAGTCACATGACGTTTCATTCCGAATTTCTTCAATGGAGAAGACTTTCGGAATTGGCCTGTCAGAGGAATTCAGGGGGGGAAGCACGATTATTGCCAATGTCCCAAACACCGGCGAAGTCGAGATTAGACTGCTTCCATCAGCTGATATTGGAGAATTCAAGTCAGGTTATGAAGGATCAATGAGAGTTTCCATTCACGGTTGGAATGCAATCCGCAAGAGGATAATACTGGGCACTAGTGATTAGCCACTTCTAGTGCCTCTTCAACCATTTCTTCGAGACTAATTTGCGGCCTGAATCCACATCTATGTTCTAGATACCAAGCATCAACAATCCCCCAGACTTCGGTGTCCGAGTTCTGGTTTAGTTCGGCCGTGGCACCCGTTCTTTGGTTGTATATCTCAGCCAAGTCACTCATGGTAATGCCCTTGCCAGAACCGACTGCAAAACTCTCCCTGGTTAGTGGAGGGTCCTGCAATACGGTTTCGATAATCCTAACCAAATCCTCTATGTGAATGAAGTCCTTGACATCATCTCCAGATCCCGGTACATTTACCCATCCCATCTGGCTTTCCATGGCCCATCTGTGTAGAATCCCATTCCCGGGTGGCCCATCAAGTGGGACCCCTTGCACATTCGATGCCCTGATTACACTCACGGGTCTGCCTGCCTCTGCCCTCTCTAGCGCATTCTCCTCGATCCAAAGCTGCCCCTCAGCAGCAGTGTCACGGGGCGAGAGGGTGGACTCAGGCCCGTAGTAGTCATCCCCTGGGTACCATTGAGGGTGCACCCTCAGAGTTCCGAGGATAATTAGATGAAGCTCGCCATGCCTATCTACAGCATTAAGAACGGGCCTCGCCGCTTCCCTCATCACTATCTTGGCTTCCCTCTCATTCCTGGCGACCGACGTGTTTACGGGACGTGAATTGATGTGAATTAGGGCCGTGCAAGGAGTCAGCATTACGTCAAGAGAAGTCTGGTCATCGAGAACCTCATCGGGGATGACAACTGCCCTGTCTCCGAGCGCTTCCACTATGTAGGGGGCGACGAATGAATCGGATGCGGTAATGGCGACTCTCATGCTAGTATGTGGCACTCAGTCCGTAGCAATAAGAGTGTGTCGGTGGCGTGATGGTCAATTTGCAGGTCCCCGACCGTAGAAAATCATATACTCTCTCTACGGGCAAGCCACTAGGGGGGGCAGAATGGACCAACTTCCAAACCTTGGCAGGGAGCAGGAAATGCTCAGTGTCATGGGTCTCTCCGGAATCGAAGATCTATTTTCTGACATACCTGAGAATATTAGATCGAAAGGCCCCTTGCCACTCCGTCCACCTCAGTCCGAGGAAGAAATTTGGGCGGATGCCCAGAGGCTTCTAGGGGCCAATACAGATTTGGATTCACGCCCCTCATTCCTTTCCGCTGGTCTGGCAAGGAATTTCGTTCCCACCATGGTCGGGATGCTTGCAACACGTGGCGAGTTTCTGACGTCGTACACCCCGTACCAACCAGAGGTCAGCCAGGGAATGCTCCAGGCGATGTGGGAATTTCAGACAATGATTTCAGAGCTAGTAGGGCTTCCAGTATCAAATGTCTCGATGTACGATTCCAGTACTGCAGCCGCCGAGGCAATAACATGCGCATTCAGGGTGAAAGGTAGGAAGGCAACCCAAAAGAGAGCGGTCTACGTCTCAGAGTTTGTTCCTCCCCACAAGATGTCAGTAATTGAGAACTACACTCAGGGAGGGGGTATCGAACTGCATCCCCTGAAGCATGGAGCGGATGGCAGGATAGACTTGGAAGCAGCCGTGGAAGCAGCAGGGTCCTGTGCGGTATACGTTGAGCAACCGAATGCATTTGGCGTCATTGACGAGGGAATCACCAGACTGAAGGAAATATTGGGCGAACACACTGCACTGATTGTCGGCGTAGACGCAGCATCGTTGGGAATCATGGAGGCTCCTGGGGAATATGGCGCTGACATCGTTGTTGGAGAGGGTCAGCCATTCGGAATAGGGCCAACTGCCGGTGGCCCAATTTACGGGTTGTTTGCCTGCGGCAAGGACTACCTCCGTCAAATGCCGGGACGGATAGTGGGACAGACTGTCGATGAAGACGGGCGCGATGCATTCACTCTAACACTCTCTACGAGGGAGCAACATATTCGCAGACATCGCGCCACCTCCAATATTTGCTCCAACGAGACCCTGATCGCCTTGATGGGAGCCATGCACATGGCAATGCTCGGTCCTGAGGGCCTCGAGAGGCTCGCCCTTAGGATTGCATCTGCAACTGAATCCACTAAGTCGAGTATCTCTTCCATTCCCGGGGTGGAGTTGGTTGAGCCCAACAACCCAAACTTCCGCGAGTTCGTAGTTGAGCTACCGGGCGATGCAAGATCGGCTGTCGACTACATGGATAGGAAGGGGGTGCTCGGGGGATTCCCATTGGGCGATTGGTGGGAGTCCATGTCTGATAGGCTCCTGATAGGTTGCGATGAGAGAACTAGCAATTCAGACATTGAAGCATTGTCTGCAGCACTTTCCGCATGGGTAGAGGAGGTTAGGCAGTGAGCGATATTTTCAGCTTCAATGGGGCGGAAGGAACTGGATGGTCCCAGCCAGAACCAATCTCCGAGGACGCCATTTCCACGGTCCCAATGGCCCTACGTCGTGCTAACCTTCCTCGCTGGCCCAGAGCCAGTGAGCCTGAATTAGTTAGGCACTACACATGGCTATCACAGAGGAATTTCGGAATCGACACGGGATTCTACCCTCTAGGATCATGCACAATGAAGCACAACCCCCGCGTCAATGAGAGAATAGTCCAGTTGCCGGGGATTGATCGAGTACACCCTCTCCAGCCAGAGCATCAGATTCAGGGCCTTCTTTCGATATTCTTCGAGATGCAAGAGATGCTCGAGATATGCTCAGGAATGGACCAAGTCACACTTCAGCCAGTAGCAGGTGCTCAGGGGGAATTTGCAGCAATGAGATGCATTCAGGAGTATCACAGGGACAATGGACAGTCCCATAGGGACAAGGTGATAGTTCCAGATTCAGCTCATGGAACAAACCCTGCTTCAGCCGCAATGTGTGGGTATGAGATAATCGAGATACCCAGTGCGCCAAACGGATTCCTAGATCTCGAGGCATTGAGGGGTGCTGTTGGCGATGATACGGCTGCTATGATGATAACCAACCCCAGCACTCTCGGCGTCTTTGAGCCAGAGATTTCAGAAGCCGCTGACATAGTCCATTCTGCAGGGGGCCAAATGTACTATGATGGCGCTAACTTCAATGCCATCCTAGGAAAGACCAATCCGGGTCTTATGGGATTCGATGCCGTGCACTACAACCTACACAAGACCTTCAGCCAGCCTCACGGCGGCGGCGGACCCGGAAGCGGACCCATCGGCGTCAGGGAGCACCTCTCTGAATACATCCCATCCCCCGTTGCCGATAGGGAAGAAGTCGAGGGAGGCGGGGCGACCGGAGACGGCTATCGATACTTCTGGAGAGCCCCTGACAAGACTATAGGAAAGGTCCAGCAATGGCATGGAAACGCGGGAGCCGTGGTTCGTGCTTGGGCATTCTACCGTCGCTATGGTCGTGAATTAGAGCTAATGAGCGAGCACGCGGTTCTCAATGCAAACTATCTACGTCATCGAATAATGAATCCTGAATCCAAAACTATTGGGAAAATTCCTGCCATGCCTGTCGATGGCGCTACTGCTGAATTTGTGAAACACGAATTCACCCTATCAATGAGCCCACTCAAGGAAGCCGTGGGGATTTCAGGAAAGGATGTTGCGAAGAGGCTCCTCGACTATGGTTACATGTCTCCCACTCTGTATTTCCCGATGATTGTCCCCGAGTGCTTGATGATTGAGCCGACAGAGACCGAATCCATTGAGGTCATGGACAAGTTTGCAGAGGACTTCTTGACCATATTGTCCGAAGACCCCACAGTAGTTACTACTGCCCCCCACACTACTGACGTTAGGAGGGTCGATGAGGTGCAAGCAGCAAGGAATCTTGTTTTGAGGCACCCCTGTGACAATTGAACTCGGGCGCCGAAGGCGATAATGCCATGTTCCGCTTCCGAGACCCATGGAGGGGCCCGGGGAAAGGTTCTGGTTGCTTGGCGATCCATCTTGGTGGGGCATCCAAGCAGGAGCCCTGCCGCCATGTCTTAGGAAGGGTGAACTTCCTCTCCCCCAGGAGTGGAGAGGTGCTGAATCAACTCGTAAGGGGTGGCATAGGCAGAGGTTGAGGCCCATAGCATGGGGCATACTCAAACCATCCGCATGGGCGCCATTCTTCCTAATTGCATCCGCGTTCCCATTGGCATTCCCTGGAAAAACTCCCGATGACCAAATTGTCGCTCTATCACTATTCTTGACATCTTGGGCATTATTGGTCATTCCGCTGCTGATGGAGAGGAACTCCCAGCCTTCATCGGGAGGGACCCTTCTTTCCCTGCCGATAGACTGGAAACTCCTCGCGGCAGGAGCAGTTGTTTTTCCGTTCCACGTAGATGTCGATCATAGAATAGGGTGGATTTCTTACTCATTATTCGTTGCCTCAATGATTCGTTCCTTTTCGATGATGTCGGAATCCTTCGCCATACCCCCAGCAAGACTTGTTGCCCCCATTGAGAATGAGCAATTGGGCAGTATGGTAATTGACAGTCGTTGGACCACACTGTCAAGCAGATGGCATCGAGGCCCCATAGCAACACTCGAGATGAGCGAGGGGTCCCTCATGATTAGTGGGAGCAGTCGAGCAGGATACGACTTCGTTTGCTTGACCTACAGGCATCACACCGGCTTTGTCCAGGACTGCTTTTTCGAGGGCCATCCAGAAATAGAAGACCTGGCACTCGTTCTTTCCAAACCACCGATCCAGTTGTCTGACGTTGAATGGCCGAGTGTCTTCACGCTCCCGTGCGAAGAAGAGTAACTCCATACGGCAGGCATTTGAACCTCCTTCCTTCCCGACGTGCATGGACATATGCGTCGTCCTCGGCTCCAAGTCAGACCTACCAGTGGCTGAGAAGTGTAAAACAGTGCTAGACAAGTTCGATGTTTCTTACGAAATAAGAGTCGCTTCCGCACATAGAGCACCCAAATACCTAGAGGGAATCATCGAATCAGCCGAGGATTCGGGATGCAAGGTTTTCATTGGGATGGCAGGGGTTGCAGCCGCACTCCCTGGAGTCATAGCGTCCATGACCACGAAGCCAGTAATTGGAGTTCCTGTGGGTGGAAAGGTACCTCTTGACTCGCTCCTCTCAATTGTTCAGATGCCACCAGGGATGCCAGTTGCTACAGTCGGCGTCGATCGTGGTGATAACGCGGGTGCACTAGCGGTCCAGATTCTCGCTGCATCCGATATTGCCCTCGCCTCGGAATACTCAGATTACCGCTCTGCAATGACTGCTAAGGTAATCGCCGACGACGAGTCAATCCAAGGGTGAGCCGCTTGATGAATACCCAAATGCTGATCGATGAGGCGATAGAGTCACTCCAGTCACAAATAGACGACACGGCCATAATCGCTTGCTCTGGAGGTATTGACAGTAGTGTGGCCGCTGTCCTAGCTCATCGTGCCGTGGGAAGCCTACTGCATTGCGTATACGTGGACACTGGACTAATGAGAAAGAACGAGACAGAGGAAGTCTCAGAGATGTTCTCAGATATGGGAATCAAACTGAAGGTCGTCGATGCATCGGAACGGTTCTTCTCAAATTTGGAGGGAGTAACCGATCCAGAGCATAAACGCAAGGTCATAGGGGAGCAATTCATCCGTGTATTCGAGGAAGAGCAGTCATACTGTGGGGCCAAATTCCTAGTTCAGGGTACCATAGCTCCGGACTGGATAGAGTCCGGTGGGGGGGAGCGGGACGTCATCAAGAGCCACCACAATGTCGGAGGGCTACCTGAAGACGTCGATCTGAAGATAGTCGAACCTCTCCGCGAGTTCTACAAAGACGAAGTCAGGGAGATTGCTAGGGAATTGGGGATCAAATCCAGTGAAAGGCAGCCATTCCCCGGACCGGGCCTGGCAGTCAGGGTATTGGGTGACCTCACTCCCGAGAGAGTCGAGGCCTGCAGGGAGGCCTGTCACATCGTCGAGAGGCGCCTCAAGGAAGCAGCAGAAGAGGGGAAGTGCGACCTGCCATGGCAATACTTTGCCGCCCTTTTGCCAGTTAGGAGTGTTGGCGTACATGGGGATGCCCGTGTTCACGGTGAGACCGTAGTGGTCCGAGCTGTCACCAGCCTGGATGGCATGAGTGCCAGATATTCCCCCATTCCACACGAGATTCTTTCCTCAATTAGCACAGAGATTACCAACGCCCTCAAGGGCAACGTGAACCGTGTTGTATACGATATTACCCACAAACCGCCGGGCACCATAGAGTGGGAATGATTCCGATTCATTGATGAATGGGTGAACCAGCGGGCGACTAAGGCCGACATAGCTTAGTTGGTGGAGCGGTGGACTGTTAATCCACAGGTCGCAGGTTCAAGTCCTGCTGTCGGCGCCATCAATCTCTTCGTGCGAATGCTGCTAGAGCGAGAACTGAAAGTGCTGAAACAAGCCCAAATCCGGGTGTTTCATCACTGTCCTCTATGTCGTTGAAGTCATCGAGTGGATCACAAATATCATCCGAGTCAATATCACTTGGGATTGAGTTCGGGTCCAAAGAGTCGCTTTCACACTCTGTCTCAAGGTCATCAGAGAACTGGTCGCCGTCGTCATCTGTGTCAGCATTGTTTCCAGTTCCGTCACCATCGGTGTCTAGCCACTCTGTCCCATCGTCCGGGAAAGCATCATCGCCATCGGCCACTCCATCTCCGTCGTCATCAGGGTCGAGGGCGTCGCAGTTGCCATCGTTATCGATGTCACTAGGTTGCACGTTGGCGTTGTTCGGGTCGCCATCCCCGCCAGCCTCGGCACATTCCTCCTCAACGGAGTTGGCCCACCCATCGCCATCAACATCCTCATCTGCGTTGTCGCCGATCCCGTCGCCATCTAGGTCGGACCACTCGCTGGAATCATTCGGGAAGTAATCGTCAGGGTTCACGACTCCATCGCCATCTATGTCGAAATCCTCCCCATCGCATTCACCATCGCTGTCTAAGTCTGCAGGAACAGAACCCGAATCCATCGAGTCACTACCGCATGAGTCCTCGTCGGCATCCAACCAACCATCTCCATCATCATCGTAGTCAGCATTGTCTCCCCAGCCGTCCATATCTGTGTCGACCCACTCAGTGGCATCATCAGGGAATGCGTCATTCGCATCATCCACTCCGTCATTGTCGGAATCGTTGTCCATGACATCACATTCGCCATCCCCATCGGAATCGACAGGCACCGAATTGATGTCTAGTGGGTCGGAACCACACCATCCCTCTACCTGGTCCGTGTATCCATCATCATCGTCATCATAGTCGATTGGATCGCAATCGCCATCTCCGTCAGTATCGGTCGGTAACGAATTAGGATCAAGTGGATCCGAGAAGCATCGTTCCTCCATAAGGTCCGAAACCCCGTCATTGTCGTCATCATCGTCCACATTGTCCCCCTTCCCGTCTCCATCGGCATCATCCCACTCCGTGGGGTCCTCCGGGAATGCATCTTCCCCGTTGGGAACCCCGTCACCGTCAGTATCCTCGTCAAGTGAGTCGCAGATTCCGTCAGAGTCCGAATCAACTGGAACCTCCGTGGAGTCAAGTGGGTCGGAGCCGCAGTCAATCTCAACAGAGTCGGGCCACCCGTCATTATCATCGTCATCATCGGCATTGTCCCCAGTTCCATCCATGTCTGTGTCAGTCGTTTCATTGGGATTGAGGGGGAAGTCATCGTCCACGTCCTCCACCCCATCGTTGTCATCATCGGTGTCTGTGTCGTTTGGAATCCCATCTCCATCGAAATCGTCGCCTTCTAGGGCATCGCAAATGCCGTTGGAGTCAGCATCAATGGGAATGTCCGACGAGTCCAGGTGATCAGTTCCGCACGTAGCCTCGTCAGAGTCCGACCATCCATCGTTGTCATCATCGTCATCCTCTACTAGTTGAGATGAGGATGTAAATTCAATATGGTCTAGATAGAGTGCTTCCATAGCCGAATTGGAGCTGAACTCAACTTCAAGGAAGCCCTGACCTGCCGCCGAAACGCTCACGCTGGTGGTAGTCCAAGTCCCCAGGTATGACGAGAAACTTGTATCGATGTCATAACCAGTGGTGTCCAGAATCGAGACATTAGAGGTAGCTCCCCTGAACGTGATGATCAGATAATCTACGGGATTTGATGTCTCGTAACCCGTGTCCTGCAGGAACATGTCGAAGGTAAGCATCTCGGCAGATACGCTGTCTAGTCGGAGAGTAGTGATTCCATCCACATCTGACATCTGGTAGCCATTGTTTCCATCGGTGAAATTTCCTACCGTTCCAGTGTAATTGATAGTTCCAAAGTAATCGCCATCAGTCAGCCCGACTCCACCGTTGGACTCGTAGTATAGTGTGAAGCCCATCTCGGAACCCGTGGTCTGGTTATGCGCAATGTGGGGCTCATTGGCGTTATTCCACAGATACCTGTCAACGCCCTCATTGCCCGTGTCAGTGTACTTCACACTAGAAATTGTGAATGGGTCCTCGAATGAGGTGTGAGCAACCACGTACGTCCCCGAGCATCCACTAGCTAGGGTGTCTGGCATTCCATCACCATCGGTGTCTGTATCCGCACAGGGATTGTTTGGAAACGCATCGTTGGCGTCATCCGTTCCGTCCCCATCAGAATCTGTAGCGGACACGTTGTAGGTCGAGGTAAGCATCAGTATGGCAATCAGTAATGGAGTCAGCACACGGCGGCGGCTCATGAAGCTCAGAGGGGGAGTGATTCAATTAACGCTTGGGTGAAAATCTCAGGCAGGACCATGTAGTGCAGCCTCCGTTAAATTCTTTGACCTGTTTTCGATGCATCGTCATGAGTTCCAGAGGGGCTGCCGAGCAGGTTCTCGATGCCGTCGTCGCATCCGGCCGACATTATCGAGACAGTCTGCCAATGATAGCCAGTGAGAACATCCTCAGTCCATTGGTGCGTAAAGCGTGCGATTCAGACCTGCATGGGAGATATGCCGAAGGGCTCCCCGGGAGACGATATTACCAGGGCTGCGACGATTTTGATACCATTGAGGAGATTGGCATAGATCTAGCTAAGCGGGTTTTCGGCTGCGGATTCGCCAATATCCAGTCGACTTCCGGGACAGTCTCCAATATTGGCGCATTGAAGGCACTTGCCAAGCCGGGGGACAAGATTACAGCCGTGTCAACTGCGGACGGTGGACACATTTCCCACGCACGAATGGGTGCAGTAGGCCTGAGGGGACTAGACCTCGTTACATACCCATGGGACGAGGAGAGGATGGAGCCAGATATTGACGCGTCCTGTGCACTGATTAGAGAGACGGAACCACAACTAGCACTCTTCGGCCAGTCAGTATTCCTGTTCCCGACTCCACTATCAGAACTCTCCGACGCCGCCCACGAGGTCGGAGCCAGGGTCATGTATGATGGCGCACATGTACTAGGCCTGATTGCAGGGGGCCAATTCCAAGATCCTCTGCACGAGGGCGTAGATGTAATGACGGGTTCCAGCCACAAGACGTTCCCCGGCCCCCAAGGAGGTTTCCTCCTCTCAAATTCAGATGACAAGTCGTTACAGAAGAAACTCAACAACTCAATTTTCCCTGGGACTTGCTCATCATACCACTTGCATCACGTTGCAGGAAAGGTCGTGGCTCTGGCCGAGTTCGAGGAGTTCGGAGCAGACTATGCTCGGGACATCGTGGCAAACGCACAGGCGCTGGGAACGGCACTGTCCTCCGAGGGATTCGACGTCCTCGCAGAGGAGAGGGGTTTCACGGAGAGCCATCAGGTTCTGACTCGTCATGGGGGTCCCGATTCAGGAGCGGGAATGAGAGCAGCACAGACTCTCGAGGATTGTGGAATAATTACTAACATGAATATGCTGCCAGGAGACACCAAGGCAATGTCCGGTCCAAGCGGACTGAGGTTGGGGGTCCCGGAATTGACTCGTGTGGGGATGGGCGTCGATGAGATGCAGGACGTTGCACGCTTTTTCGCAAGGGCATTGATACACAATGACGACCCATCCTCCGTCAGATCCGAAGTCTCAACTTTCAAGTCCGATTTCCAGACTGTCAGATACTGCTTCGAGGAAGGACCCGCATATCCGGGAATATGACAACTTATTCATGTCCCCCCTTTATCGAAGTACATGCGCAGCAAGCGAGCATCTGCCCTGATGCTAACTTTTCTGATGTTGGCATCCGGCTGCTTGGGTCTGTTTGAGCAGGACAGAGGCTCGGAAATCACCGTTGATTGCCAGGAACAGCCCTCTCATCAGGACTGTTTCGTTCCAGTGATTACCGAGGACGACTGCACTTCCTTACAGGTTTTCACCGGAGAGTACTGTAGGGCCATGATTATGCCATCGTCACTTTCGTATGGGATAGAGGAAATGACCACCATATCGGGTGTTGAGATTCAGCCCCTAACTCCCAGTTTCAATGGTGATGGGCCGCAAAACTGGTTGGTAAACCCAAGGCTCCCAGATGGACTCTCATTGGATCCACAAACGGGGGTAATCAGCGGAATTCCCGAAGCACGGACAATTTTGACCGGCTATACCATTATCGCCTCCAATGCAGCCGGTCAGTCAACTTCGTTAATCGAAATTGAGGTTATTCCCCCAGGGCCCTCCTCCGTTCAGTACCAGATTGAGATACTGTCATGCGAGATAGGCGGATATTGCGAGGCCTATGCCCCATTGGTCATTGGAGGGACAGCAGAATTTTGGGAGGTTGAGCCCCCGCTCCCCAGCGGTTTCCAAATTCTGGAGGACGGTTCGATACAAGGCACCCCTTCCTCATTAGGGGATTCAAACCACACAATAACTGCTTCAAATATCGGAGGGGAGGCATCTACACAGATGCGAATCATCACATTACACGAGCCACCTAGTGGCCTCCAGTATCCAGGCCAACCATTCTTCTGGCTGACAGGGGAAGAGGTAGCAACGACTCCCAATGTGGATGGAGGCGGCTACCTCACGTGGTCAGTGTCCCCACCTCTGCCTGAGGGGCTGAACCTCGACCAGACAGATGGCTCGCTCACGGGAATCCCCATGCACCCGCAACAAGTACTGCAGTACACAGTAACTGCGTACAATACTGGGGGATCATCATCGGTCAATATCCTGATTCAGGTGTCAGAGGAATCGCCCACTGGACTGATTTACGAGCCTTCTGAGTTTGACCTCAGAATTGGTGAGGGGATTGGTGTTGTGACCCCATCCATTGAGGGAGGGGACCCCTCGACATGGGAGATAAGTCCAAGTCTACCAGAAGGTTTCTCATTCGACACTGAAACGGGAGCGATCAGTGGCGCCTCAACTTCCTTACAGCCATGGACCCACCACAGGATCTGGGCCAATAACACAGGAGGTTCAACCACCACTGAGGTCGGGTTTAGAATCACTAGCATGCCCCCAGATGCCATTCACTGGCCAGGTAACGAATTCGCGCTCAAGTCCAACGAAAGCATCACTATTTTAGCCACTAACGACGGCCCATACATCGACACATGGGAAGTTTATCCTCCTCTGCCAGAGGGGATTTACCTACTCCAGAATGGCACAATATCGGGTGTTCCCACCACTAGGTCAGACTGGCAACAGTATACCATCTGGGCGAATAATACAGGCGGATCAGTCGGGCTGAACATATGGATTGCTGTTCATGACTTGAGGGCCGATCAGAATGATTTGCTAAGTGGCCTCGATGATGCAGATTGGGGAGGGTGGTCATCACTAATTCTCCCCATAGGAAAGTGGTCGTTCCCACTAGGCAGGGACTCGACTGATTCTACCGTTGTATCTGCTAGCCACGTAGGCAGGGGCAAGATGATCGGCTTCGGACACGAGAGCTGGGTCACACAGAATCACGAATTCAACTTCAGGGCAGTGGAGTGGGTATGTGGAGAGGCTGCAAATGTCGGTCTGGCCTATGGAGCTGGTTTCGATCACTGGGAGGATGAACTCAGTGCTGAAGGACATTCAGTGCACCTTTCAGTTACTCCGGACGATCTATCGCAAGTGGATTGCCTTCTGGATGAGTTCTGGAACGGACACGATGACGATGACAACTTGGCCATAGAGCAGTTTCTGCTCGGGGGCGGGGGGGTGATTATGGGTGGACACGCATGGTACTGGTCATACTCAAACAGTGATGTTCCACACAACTACCCCGGAAACAAGATATCCCAGACGACTGGTTTGATGGTGTCCTCAGATTGGGGATACAACGATATCGACTTTGAGATTCCGGACTTGATGTATACTCCGCACAATGCAATTCAGGGGATTTATGCCGACAGGATCGAGGGAATCGAACTGTCTACAGAGGAAGCCGCAATTGCCTACTCCTCAATTTCCGACTGCACCGTGATCGTTCCACTGGACTTCCTGGAATTCTGGACTCCCTTGAGGGAATTGGTAAACTCCACTGGATGGACGGTAATCCCATACAGCACATTGTGGAGCTCAACAGGTTATGATCTAGGTGCAGACCCCGTTGCCGACGTGATTCTGAGGTTGGAGGAGGCCCTCACCCAGGGCCTTCATGCTGATGATTTGCCCGTCCATCCAAGCCACACGGAATTCCCAGGGGAGGTCCCCTCCAACGCTTCTAGGATTGCTCGCACGGTCTCAATTGATGGCAATCAATCGGGTCTCCATTCGAATTTCGGTTATTCGCAAGCACGAAGCAGCATCAGGATGTCCACGGGACTCTACGCCCCCCCAGGAGAGGTCATCTCAGTCTCAGTTAGCCCGGAAGTTGCCGAGTTGGGATTCTGGATACTCATAGGTGCGCACACAGACGGCCTCTGGGGCAAGGACGTGATCAAGAGGCACTCTATGATTCACAGGTGGTGGTGGATAGACAACGAAACCGCATCTGGTACATGCGAAGACAATGGTGTATGCACGTCTGCAGCAGAGGTGGGAAATGCGTTTGGTGGACCGATTTATGTTGCTATTCCCGCCGGTTCAGAATTTGGAGAATTCGACGTCACCATCTATGGCGCGGTAAGGGCCCCAATGTTCGTTCTCGATGAGACATCCGACTTTGAGTGGATATACTCGCAGAGGGACAACCCGGCTCCTTGGGCAGAGTTGGTTTCCCACAATTTCATCATGACAGTCCCTAGTTATGAGATAAGGGAATTGAATAATCCCACTGCCCTGATGGAATGGTGGGATGAAGCCCTCTCAATGGAGCACGAGTTGTATGGGTATGAGCCATGGCCAAGGGTGGAGAGGGCGGTTTTCGATGTACAGATTTCTGCTGGATGGATGCACTCGGGATACCCCTTCATGGCGCACGACTTGAGTGTGGAGGGAGTGGTCAACCTTTCTTACATGAGTGAGAATGGTGATTGGGGGATGTTCCACGAGTTGGGGCACAACCACCAATGGATGCCTTCCACCCTTCCCGGCACCACTGAAACTGGTTGCAACTTCGCGAGTGTGTACCTGATGGAGGAACTGGTCGGAATCGAGGGGCACGGCGCAGTAGACCCAGAACAGAGGGAAATTAGGATGGATTCTTACTTTAATGACGGCTCAAATATCTCCAACTGGTCCGTTTGGATAGCCCTAGATACCTACATTCTGATCAAGGAGGAATGGGGGTGGGGCCCGATAACCGAGGCACTGACAGTGTACTACACGCTCCCGCCAGCAGAGGTTCCATCTACAGGGGACGAGGAGTTCAACGCCTGGGTAATGCACCTCTCTAACGCTACAGGATACAACTTAGCGCCTTATCACGCCGCTTGGGGATTCCCACTAACCCAGAATACCCACGATTCGCTAACTCACCTACCAGTATGGGTCGATGACCCTCTGCGAGGGGACTTCTTTGTTTACGACGCCATTCTTCGCAACCTCTCTTCACCCGATCCTTCTAGCGCCACATCCACCACAATTTCTTGGGATACTTATGACAATGGGACAAATACGACCCTAACGTTCTACTATGGTCTGGCGGATATGGGGAACCAGACATCCGGTTGGAGCGGGAGTGCCAGCTTCGGCAGCGCAACTGTTGGCAGTCACTCACAAGCGGTGTCAGGACTGACATGCTGCGGGACAACATACTACGGCAGGATTCAGGCCACAAACGAGGAAGGATCGGTCTGGTTCGGACCAGTTTCATGGTCCACAGACTACCTTGATGACTGACTCATTTTCCGCAGTATTTCTTCAAAGGAGATTTTAGGGATGAATTCCTGATGTGCTTTCGCCAGGGGAATCCACATCAATGTGTGTCCGATGGTAGCTGCGAAAGCAGGGACTAGCCCCAATCGAGGCTCTCCTTGCATGAGGAAAGCAATCAATCCAAGCAACGCGAAGTGAGAAACATAAATTGTGAGCGTAATCTTCCCTGCAGGCTCAAGGAACGAGAGCGCATCCCCCTTCCATGGTTCCCCCCCTGTACTCTCAGATCCTTCGAGACACCTTTGTGCTAAAAGTACGAAAGTGGATGAGACAACTAGGAATGGAGTGTTTGCAGGGAAGAAGGTCAGGACCGCGTCCCCTTCTGTTAGGGCCCACTCATTTCCCGTTATGATCGAGTATGATATCGAAATGGATATGAAGACGAACCCCGCCACAATCAGCCCCTCTCGAGCTTTGTGGTTTTCTCGAAGGTCATGGATAATGGTGCCGAGTAAAACGAACGATATCCAAGGCAAAGCGGGATAGGTGCCGTTCCAGAGAAGTCTCTCCGACCACTCACCAATGCCATTGGAGGATATTCTTTCCCACCATGTCCAATCAGCCCCACTGTAATCGCCGATTGCGATTGGTGATAACATGACTAGAGACAGGGCCAGGGCCCTTGAGCGCAAGGAGAGGCTGACCAATGCAGGCGTCATGACAGAAGCGATAGCCAATAGGGTCAGAACCCCCGGAGTATTCCAGTCGAATCTCCCCCCCCTTTCTGAATATAGCAGGACATTGACTAGAATCTGGCATGCCGTGAGGATCAACAATCGTGGGAATATCCACCTAGCCCAGTCATCCATGCTCCTCGTATTGCCTTCCCGACGCCTAACTGCACTACTATACATCCCCCATCCCGATATAGTCACAAACATCGGTGCTGCCATCCCTCCGAAGGCAGCCGCGACGAAGGCTGCTGGATGCCCTACTGATACTCCCTCTGGGGGAAGAATCGCAGCAGTGTGCACCTCTACCATGCAAAGTACGGCAATGGCCCTCATCCTGTCGATGTGAGCGAGCCTCACCAAATCACCTCTGAGATTCGAGACTCGACAGCAGGCCTCGAATCGGTAACTCTGATGGCCCCGTTGAGCATTTCGACGACTCGGTCGATTTTCCCCTCGCGATGGTATATCGTAGCCCAAACTCCGCCCTTCTCTAGATGATCGCCGACTTGAACCTCGAGGACCACCCCGACTCCCCTGTCGATTTCGTCATCTAGTGATTTCCTACCTGCTCCCATTTCAAGGCAGGCTTCAGCTACAGACATCGCATCAATGTCCGACACCCATCCATCCTTCTCTACCTCCATGGTCGTCGAGAATAGGTCTCTATCTAGTATCCCGAGCCCCCTCATTAGTGAGGAGTCGCTTTCGAAGATTTCCGTGTCCCCTCCCTGTGAACCAACCATGTCGAGGAATTTTCTGAAGGCGGTCCCATCATACAGGCTATCTTGAATCTTGGATGCACCTTCTTCCAAATCACTGGACAATCCAGACGATTTCAGAAGGATTCCCCCTAACACACAAACCAACTCTTCTAAGTCAGCCGGGCCCCTTCCGCATAGAGTCTCAACGCTTTCTAGCACCTCTAGTGAGTTCCCAACCGAATAACCGATTGGCTGGTCCATGGTGGAGAGTATGGCTGATGTGGAAATCCCCATCCCTCTCGAAACGCCCACCATTGATTTCGCCAATTCTGCCGCCGAATGCCTGCTTTTCATGAACGCGGCCCTTCCGAACTTAACATCCAGGACCAGCGAGGAAATCCCTTCTGCCGCCTTCTTCGAAACTATCGATGATGTAATCAGAGGGAGTGAAGCAATTGTTCCTGTGACGTCGCGTAGAGCGTAGAGTCTTCTGTCAGCAGGTACCAATCCTTGTGTCTGACCGACAATAGCCAGACCTATTTCATTCACTTGTTTGACTATCTCCCCTGCATCTAGTGATACCCTTAGACCGGGAATTGACTCTAGCTTGTCAAGGGTCCCTCCTGTGTGACCTAGGCCCCTGCCAGAAATCATCGGAACCTTCAGGCCACAGGCTGCCAATGCTGGGGCAAGAGGAATTGAGACTTTGTCTCCAACACCCCCAGTTGAGTGCTTGTCGACGACGACTCCCGACTCTTCCCATCTGAGGACTTCACCAGAGTCCCTCATTGATTCGGTAAGTATTACCGTTTCATTTTCTGTGAGGCCCTTTTCGTACACCGATTTCAGCCATGAAATAACTTCATTGTCTGGCATATCACCGTCTACAACTTCATCGATGAATTCACCGATGGACACGGATTACTCCTCCTCTCCAAGTTCCTTCCTGATTTGCTCCATGCTCTGCCCACTGTCCAGACGCCACTGCACCTCGTCTCTGGACGTTCTCTCCCTGTTGAAACCAAACCCATCAAGGACAATCTTTCCATGGGATCCATCATCCTTGCCCTTTGTTAGGGCTCGGGCATCTGTGGAACCCTCATCAAAACTAGTTCCCTTTAGGATGGCCAATTCCGAGCCAGAGTTGTCGAATCTGTAGCCCGAATCGTCCACTAGCACCTCGTCAGTGCTGCTTCTGGGTTTCCTGAATGCGGTTATTCCTGCCACTAGTAGGGATATTGCTGATAATGCCATCAGCCCAAAGAGTAGATTGGCCCCCGGCCTAGACATAGCATCCTCTCTAATGTTGATGAAACCGCCTTCTTCCTCTTCCGGCTCAGGTTCAGGTTCAGTAGTTTCATTTCCTTCATTTGGATCAACTACCACTGGCTCTGCGCATCCCCACTGTTCCCCATCTGGAATCCCGTTCTCGTCCACATCCCCTGATGTCATTGATAGTGTGGGGGAACGAAGAACACTCTGGGCAAAGGCCTCCTCCTCACCATCGAGGATGCAGTCATCATCAGTATCCGGGTCAAGAGGGTCCCCACCC
Source organism: uncultured Candidatus Poseidoniales archaeon (assembly GCA_964386765.1). Lineage (GTDB taxonomy): Archaea > Thermoplasmatota > Poseidoniia > Poseidoniales > Thalassarchaeaceae > MGIIb-O5. Next base: position 41,267 of record CAYLUC010000011.1, read on the forward strand.
AACTGGAACTCCCGTAGATTGTCTATCCCATCCTCATCCGGGTCCAATGATTGTTCGCTCAAGGCAGTCCCAAGTACGGCCGCTGAGTGCCTGTTGAGGCCATACTCAACTTCCCAACTGTCAGGCATAAGATCCCCATCGGAATCAGTGCTCGAGTCAAGCCTAACCCAGTCCTCATTGAATGAGGATAGGTAGCTAGATGTCAACTCTTCATGATTAATCAGTACCCCCATTTCTCTGTTTCTCAATGCTGCGCTAGAACCCCAGTTCATACTGCCCACTAGGACACTCTCGCCATCAATAATCGCACCCTTATTGTGGAGCTTCACTATAGTGTCTGAAGAGGCCATTAGCCTAGCGGTTGTGTCTAGTCCCTCAGTAGCGTTCCAGTTGGTGTTGAACATGTGGATGGTGTCTCTAATTTCATCGTCCCATTCAGCATAATACCCATTAAGGATAATCCTCAGTTTCACTCCTCGGTTTGCAGCTTCATGTAGGGACTCGATAATCGGATTATCCCCGAATCCCCAGTACCAATCAAGATCGAGATATTGCACGGAAAGATCAATCGAATATTGGGCAGAGTTGATCATTGACACTATGCCATCCACACAGTCATCGGGACAGGTCATTAATTGGGCGTCGAAGGGGCCTTGGATGGAATATGGCTCTGTGGCACTGCCATCGAAACTTGCTTCCTCCATTGACCATCCGTCAGAGGGTGAATGACTTGATGAGTGGGTGGAGATGTGGAGGTGATTGGGATTCTCGTCCCAAGAAAACCTGGAGAGGACCAGGTTTGCAGCCTCCTCGGAATTCAGTATGATCGACCATTCTCGATTGCCTATCCCATCTGAGGGTAGACTAGTGTCCTTCCAGTTGCCTGAAGAAATCCAAACGCTAGCAGAGTCTCTAACTGCCACTTTGCTGTGGATATATGTATAGGGTGAGCTGATTTGAGACGGGTCCTCCATCCACAGTACAGTGGCACCGGCATCATGTAGTGCCTGTGCATGCCCCTTCTGGTTGTCTATGGTGCTAGAACCATCCAGGATTCCTTCCTCTAGCAATATGGTAACTTCAACTCCCCTTGAAATCGCATCGAGTAGTGCATGTGAGAGGTCGGGGCTCATGAATTGGTAGACATGTAGGTGAATGGACTCCTCAGCAAGCCCTATCCAGTGATACAGGTCATTGAACGCGGTATCGGGGCCAATCGAAGGAATCATGCTGGACGAAGCACCGCCAGTGAAATGACCCCCATCACAGAATGTAGATGCGCCGATCCTGATCCACCTTTCCTCCCAGTCGTGTCCCGAATCAGTATCGGGATAGTCGCCGCATCCAGAACCCCTCATCAGTATAAGTCCGGGAGAGCCATCTCCAGGGACGGAAATCGCCGGTCCCGACCAACCATCAATCTCAGCGATGCCGCCACCGAATACAATTGCATCAACTACTGTCCCGTCGGGTGACTTCAGTTGTAAAGCGCTGCCCGAATCAACCAACCAGGGCATGTTGTTTAGTGCGACATTGCCATCCAAGGCACTGATTCCTGCATCAGCAAGTAGGTTTGATGGATTCTCAGTCAGAACTACGGAGCTACCCGCATCGATAACTAAGTCATCGAAGGTGGAAATCCAAGGTGTAGTGGAGCGAATTCGTTCTATGGTCCATCCTGCCAGACTAACCGGGTCATCACCTGTGTTGGTCAGTTCAAGCCAATCGTTGTCCCTATTGGGGACCTCTGATGGCATGATGCGGGTGAACATTACATCATACTCCCCGTCCCACTCGGATGGCTCTGCAGGGGGGTCCCACAACCACAACATGTTGTTGTCGTGCTTGCCAGTGTCTTCAGCCACAAGGACTCTGCCGTCATCAAGCACCGCTAGGTTGTCGGGACCAGCAATCCGGTCGGCGTCACACGATCCGGATGAGTAAGTTCCGCCAGCAATTACGGGTTCGATTCGATTGACATCCCAGTCATCACCCACTGGCATCCTGTAGACAATCCCACAGCGGTTTTCGGATAGCCTGATGTCTCCCTGCGAGTCACTCATGTCGTTTCTGATATCTGACATGGCCAGGTATACGTATCCAGGCGCATTGGGGTTGAAGACGACGCCCTCCATTTTATTCCACTCATCTGTGGCCCCAATAGCTCCAGCAGCCTTCCTGGATTCGAGGAATGCAACCCTGTCGTCGTTCGCGGTACCGACATCCCCATCACCATCCAAGTCTTCGCCCAAGGCATTCTCTGCCCAGTCGTTGATGTCCTCGTCTGAGATGTACGAATTCTCTCCAGAAACGAAATCAGAAGTTGTTATGCCATCGTATTCGTCTATCCAACTCTCAATCTGGGCATCGCTGGATGAAGCCAATGCCATCCACTCAACATCGAATCCGGTGGTAGCAGGGTCGCTCCCTGTGTCTTGTGTGAGCTTAGCGGCATAAAGGGTACCAGATTCAAGGTCCCCTGCTGTGTCGGCGAGGAATTTGAACAGCACCGTTCCGTACTCATCATCGGACAGGTAGACAGTTTTCTGATCGGGCATCACCTGAGCGTTCTCATGTGAGAATCGGCCCATTGAGAGCTGCTTGTCAAATGAAGGGGTGGGGGTATCGGCATTTTCTACTTCAATTATCCAACCGTAGTCGTAAGGATTGGGGTAATATCCTAGATAGTCTGCCAACTCTTGCTGGTCAGAGTGGTACTGGTAGCTGGGGTTGTTCCAGTTCACAGTGTCCGAGAAATAGAGTTCCTCTGATAATAGTGGAGTTCCCCAAGGGCTGATTGAGCCAAAGCATAGTACCCAACCACCATTCATTCCGCTGAGGTCCTGCATCAGGCCCCCCAATACATCCCACTCCTGTGAGGCAGAATCCCACTGAATCAAGAGCTGACTAACACCTGCAGGACGACTTTCCCATGATGTGTACAGATAGCCCCTTGTTCCCTGTGAGTTCAGAGGGACGAAGGCATTGAAGTCGGGCTTCTGGCTAGTGAACAATAACTCGCCATCATCAGCAGCATAGATTCCCCCTGCTACCCCTCCTTCGGATAGTGCATCACCGCTTTGCACGAGAACCTGATAATCGCCTTGAGACGTCCTGACGCCGTGCCAGATGTCCCACTCGCTGCTGGACAAATCTAGTTCGGGAACCTCGTCGGGAAGGGAGTTCCAATCGACCCCGTTTACTACTCCAACAGTGGCATCATAGTAATTCTCGTTAGGGTGCATTGCGTTAACGAACAGATTCCCTAGCGAATTCACGTGCAGCCCTGTGACCTCCGCCCCGCTAGGCATCATCATCACTCGAGTGAGATCGGAAGGGGTTCCTCCCGGCCCATCATCTCCGCCGCCTGCCCCTCCGGAGTTGCCTGACCCGGGGGTATTTTCCTCGGAATCGACCCAATCAGCATTTGGATCGGCTGCAGGAATCTTTGAGATTCCGTTGGACGCCTCGCCTGTTGTTACTGTTTGGATTATGGCTCCATCGGCATCCTTGAGGTAGAGGGTCTCGCCTGCGTTGTTCAGTCGAAGGGTGCCGACTTCATTCTCGGCGATTATCGCGTAACTCCCCGGGGCGATAACGAAAGGCTCGTCCAGTTCGGAGAAACCAACCCAGGTCGTCGCATCGATTGGGTGAATCCACCCCCCGATATCTTCCAGGGTCCAATTTTGCAGGCTTGTTCCAGAGTTCCCGGAGTTGTGCAATTCAACCCACTCGCCACTGGGGAAGACTCCCTGGTCAGAGCCATCAGCATTTGGCATGACCTCGTTTATGCATACGCCTGAGCATGCGGCATCACGACTTGAACTCCCCCTATTATCATCTTGAAGTGACTCTGGGGCTAGGTGACAGGCAGGACTCAAGAGAATGGCGACAAACGCCACGAAAACAAGGTCCCTAGTCCCTCCCATGCCTGCCCGTCGTGACGACGGGGTTCAAACCCTTCGCGAGTAAGTGCAATTTAGTGGCACGATTAGTCTTCGTCTTCTCTGTTCAACATCCCGAAGCCAATTAGACCAATTCCGAGGACATAGAAGGCCGCCTGTGCATACGAGATGATGGCTAGAGAACCGCCAACACTTCCGCCGAAGTTGGTCCACCCTGTCGGTCCAAGGTTATCGCTAACAGCGGCTCTGAAGTCATCGGCCTGGTCATCCCCAATTTCTGAGAATGTGTTAATCACGAACACTGGGTGGACATCGCCCGAGTCGAAGTCTGGATTCATGCTCCCTACTCCTCTAAGGTCCAGGTAGAATTTAACCTCAACATCTCCGTACATCAGGACGTTGGACAGTGGTTCCACCTTCATGTCGATGTCCGCACCAAGGTAGACGGGTAAGGCACCAGGCATGGCATCTACGTACGTCGACGATCCGATTAGCTTGCCCTGAATCTGGTTTTCCGCAGGATTTGCAACAACCTTGTGCTCCACCATCTCGATTCCCTTGTAGGTCACTGTGTCGCCAACCTCCGAGTGGGCGATCGTGTAGCCAATCAGGTTCACGTCGAACGACTCATCCGCATCCGCGATACTTCCAACAGTGCCGTTTAGGACAGTAACGGGGTTGCCAACGTGGTCAGAGAGTAGCCCCAAGGCGCTGTCTTCTCTGTGGGGGGCCCTCCAAGGTAGGTGCTCGGTCATCCCATAGGTCTGGTTCTCCGCGCATTCCAAGTCATAACCCAGGAATATTCCTTCGGAGTCGTAGTCATAGTCGCACATGCCATCTCCATCCGAGTTGATGTATCCCTGCATCAGTTGCTGGCCGACATTGTCCCCTGATGTGCTAATCTGATAGACGGAGCGATCACCGGTGCTTACACCACCAGAGCCGTAGTATGTGTCATTTGTCTCTAGGCTCACCCAAGGGAAGAATCCGAAGTACGAATTCACAGCGTCATTCCATCCGTAAAGCCAGTTGTTAATGGACATCGTGACTGTGGGCTCGTTACCCGTTACGAAATTCAGGAGAACCGGCATCACGGTGTCGAAGTAGAAGTTCCTGACCCAGTCCCTAAGTGCCTGTGCGGCATCCTCGGGTATGTCGTATAGTCCGGCTACGTATGCATCGTCCCAGATGGACTGTTCGCCATTCTCGTCGGGCAGCGTCATCCCAGACAGCTCCCCATACATGAACTGTGACGGGAAGGAAGATTTGAGGCCGATATCGGGGTCATTTAGTATGAAGTCTGACTTCTCCGCAGTAAGCGAAGCCATCCCTGCGAAGCCCCCTCTGTTGAGACCGATCTCGATGTATGTGCCTCCGAGCGGGTCGTAGTCTCCGAACGAGGCCAGCCACCAGTCGTTGGATGCCATTGTTCCCTCTCCGCCAGCTAGGATGAGCTCGAACTCAGTTGGAGAACCTAGGATGCCAAGTCCTACCCAAGGTTCAGCGTACTCGGCAATCCCGACCACGGATAGCAAACCAACGTTGTATGACTCCATGGCTCCGAAATAGTCTCCTGACTGGAGTGGAAGAAGAAGTCCTACGACCATGCCTGGAAGCGGGATTCCGGAAATCTCGAACGATCCAAGTAGCCCAACATTGGGGTTGAAAAGAAGGTTGTCAAGTGTGTCTGGGTTGAGGATGTTTACATCACTGACTTCCAAGAAACGCTCTCTTAGTTTGGGAGTCTCATTGTTGATATCAGCGCCTCCTCCGTGAGCCATGAAGGTATTTCCTGCAAGGGCGAAAACCCCTAGGTCTATCGCAGCCATCTCTGCCTCGCTCGCATCTCCGTACCCGTATAGTGCCGCTCTTGCTTGAGTCACATCACCCCCATCAGGGGCCCCCATTCCTGCGACGACCACAGGGCCGAGGTCGCAGGTAAGTGCTATGCATGTTCCAGTGGAGGGGTCCACTGCATCATACATGATGTAGTCGTCGTAGTCTGCGTATGCTGGAGTTCCATCAGTACTGCCCCCATTTGCTGACATGTAAGCTCCAGAGAGTAAACCAGCGGGAGCCATGTCCATCGCGCTATCTTCGTCCATGCCCATGTCATTCTGAAGGTTCCAAGCGAAAGCATCGATCATTCCGGAGATGTCTTCTGCAGCCCAAATACTGGGTGCTCTGTTGGATAAGTCGAACTCTATCATCTGAGCCGCAAACATTCCCTTCGCGAAAATCTCCCCGTACTCTATGCCATCTCCCATTCCACCAATTCTCTGCGTGTTCCAGAGGATGTTGACCTGGGTGATGTTGGTGTGCTCGGACATTGACGTCTTTCCGTTGTGTGTGCAATCCTCACACCACTCGAAGACATCGTACTCAGAGTATGTCATCGTGCTCGCATTGTAGTCGAAGTCGAGGATCTCCCTAGTGGTGGTCACCTCGTAGACGAAGGGCCCCATTTTCTCAAAGCAGTCAGTTCCACATACCCCTTCCGTAGCATTAGCGACATCGGTGTCCAGGTTGTACGCGTAGTAAACTCTCTCAGAGGTAGAAACGTGCCAATCCTCATCGTAGTCAATGCTCCAGTCCTGGTTACCGTCCTCATCTAGTCCATCGTAGCCTTCTGCGACCTGGGTCTGAACTCCGCTCTCAATCTGGCCATCAACGAATCCCGTCACAGCTATTCCTATGTTCACAAGCAGGAGCAGGGCTCCGATTGATATTGCTATGGTTGATTTTCCGCTCATTGTTGTCACTCTCCTACCGGCGCACTCATGTAGAAGACATAAGCGTTCCACTCGCCGAAATCACGTATTTGCCCGTATTTCATATCAAATGAATCCGAAACTATCGAAGGTTTGCGCGAATGTGTAAAGCATGATGGGAACTAGAATAATGCCCATCGCATGACTCCTTCTGATTCCTATCCTAGGTGGCATGAGTCCAAGCCCGGTGCCCACAATCAGTACTCCGACACCGACCCAGCCAGTAGACAACCATACAAGGACGCTAACAAATCCAGCTACAGAAAACACCAGAGTTCTCAGCGGGACAATCTCGTGCATCTTCAGCATCCCCTTGCCGACTTCAATCATCACGGGAACTGCAAACAGACCTGCAGCAATGGTAATGCCCAGCAACCTCACGAAGTCAGCAGGTGGCTCTACCGCATTCCACGCGTCTATTGGGTACATCATATTCAATGCCAATGCTGCCCCGCTTCGGGGCCTTCCAACCATGTAAAGGAATCCTAGGACCATTACCGTAACCGCGGTGTTGACTGAGGAGAGAACCGCAATGACCTCTAGATCCTGCTGCTGACTCTGAGCACTCAGGTCTAAATCAGGGCTAATCTCACCAGCCTCCTCGAGAGCAGATCCAAACAACTCCGCCTCTTCCTCGGTCAGGCCATCCAGATCCGCAGAGTCTATTGTCACAGGCATGGGATTGAATCCGGGTTGAATGCCATGTTCGAAGTCTGCGGGGATGTAGTTAGGATCAGTCAACCTGCCCCACATGTTTCTAGCGCTCATTACCACGACAGTGGCCTGGGCTGCGGTCATGCCCGGGAGAATGGCCATAACCGAAGAAACAACTGCAGAAAGAAAGGTCGGAACTGCCAGCGGCTTCATTGCAGGCATCTCCCAGTTCTGCTCTTGAGGGGGTATTTCCGAGGTCGTCACATATATGTCAATGAGGTTGGCAATTCCGAACAGTCCTGCTAGGCCGGGGAATAGTAGGGTCGCAGAAGGCATTCCCACGGGAGACCTGCCGGGCAACTCGAAAACTGCCCAGCCATAGAAGCCCGTGAGTAGGAAGAACGCAGTGGCAACTAGTATGCCTGCCGTCCTCGAGCTGGGCCCAAGGCTCAAGTCTAGGTTTTCCCACTTCCTTCTGAATCGGAATTTTCCCATTGGCAAGTCAATATTGATTGGCCTCGGTAGTGGGAACTTCAGGTCTTTAGTAGCGCGCTGCATCCAGTATGGCCAGGGAAGCCTCGTCGTTTCGGTGAGAATTAGGAATGCCGAGATAATCAGTAGAAGCCAGGGCAGAAAGTCCCTGCTCGATTCATACAGACCTAGGCCGGGATTCTCTCCGAACATAAGCCTCGCAACAATTAGCAGGGGGATCGACATCAACATGCCCATTTGGGAACCTCTCGCAGAATAGGCGACACCCTGGGCCGCTTGACCCGAAATCAGCATTCTATGTCCTGGGAGAAGTGCCAGGGCCATGTTGTCATCAGGCGCCCCAACCAAGGCGCTTGGAATGTAGTTGAGGAATGTGTGGACGGTCCCACAAGCCACAATAATTCCTGCCACGGCGTCTAGGGGGATTCCTATTCCAACTGCAACAGGGGACAGGCTCAATGCGATTAGCGCTACATTGTTTACGTGGAATCCGGGTATCAATCCAGTTAGGCACCCCAAGCCCACTCCAAAAACGAAGGAGGCTATCAGCCATGCGAAATCGACTACCACCGGGTCCATATGATCACCTAACGAACATCGATACAGAACATAGCTGAACTATCGGTTCCAATTTCTTCCATGCTTAGCCTGCCAATCCACTCAACAGGCTCCCCTATGGACAGCTGGTCGAGGTATTCAGTTCCATCTCCAAGTAGGCAGACACGCTCATCCGAACCGGATCTGGAAATCCATTGGTCCCCGTCTTCATCTGCAACGACTTCTCCCGTGATTTGCACTATCTTGCCTAGATCCCATCTCCAGGAGTTGTAACCATCCCCCCAATTAAGTAATGATGCGGGCGGGGCATCTCCAAGTATCCATGACCTGGCTTCTAGGACTACCCTGCCATCAGCTACAGACCACAGAACGGTGGCATTGAACCTAATCTGCTGGTTAGCCTCTATGAATTCAGAGTGCTCACCCACGAATTCAATCCTTAGTTTGGTATCTCTGGCGTAGTAGTCCTCTCCATCACCAACGTAGCCCTTGTCATAGTCGGGCGAGACGGGGTCGGTAATCCAGCCTTGGAAAGTGTAATCCCCTCCAATGTATGAAAATGGGTCAGTGGCGACATCCTTCAGTTCTGTATATTCATCCCCGAACTCGCCCGTTTCTCTTCCCTCAGTTGCATTGTAACCCTCTCTTTCCAGGCAGACTGCCGCTTCATCCAGTGCCCAAACCAACCTTCCCCCCCAGTCCCCGTATCTGCCATTAAATTCTGAATCCGACAGATCGCTGTCCGAAGGCAGAAGGCACAACCTGTCTGTGGGGGCGGGCCCCTTCACGTACCATTCACCATTGTCCAATCCAACGGTTCCCGTGACGATAACCTTCTTGCCCACATCGTAGGTCAATGCGTACGCCTCCGCCTCCCAATTAACATATGCGACTTCTCCTTGGTTCAGAAGCTCGACCTCACTTGCCTGGACTAACAGCCTCCACCGGTATGAGCGCTCATCAAACTGGAGCCACCCTTTCATTCTAACGTGACTTCCAGACTCAACCCACTCTATCACCCGTCCCTCAACTTGGATGTACAGTAGGTGATCAGCTCCCCCATACACTTGGTTGTCCATAAGGTAGAGTGAGTGGTAAGTCACGTCCGGAGCTAGTGACTCACTCAGCCATCCATCAATCATAAGGGATGAATTGGCAAAACTATCCGGATCCTGACCGACCTCGACCAGCTTGGTCTCAGTGAACTCAATAGATTCTCCCTGGGCGATTACAGCACCATAACCATTAGATTGCAGCCATATTCTCCCATTCCATTCCGAAACTTCCCCTTCAACGGTAACGACTGTACCTATTGGAGGGACCTCATTGTTCCAATCTATGTTCCATCGGATTTTTGCAACCGAGTGACCCCCAATCTCTTGGACCTGCAGGTCGATCCTATCTGCTCCCTCGCCATACGGGTCTCGGACATAACTGGTCAACACCCCCTCAATCTTCACGGTCTCCCTCGGGAAGTTCCGTATCTCATCAATTTCTATCATATCAGGCTCCCTTATCACGGCATAGAAATTCATAGCCGAGACAAGAAGAAGCGACGTGAAGAACATCACCCACAGCTTCGTCATACCCTGTCAAGGACGGGGGCGACGCTTGATGGTTGTGCGTGACAGAGCAATCCATTGACAAGGTCTTCGGCAAGGTTCATGACTTGAATGCGGGCCAGCATGATGCAGGACCCGTAGCTCAGTTGGTTAGAGCGCTCGGCTCATAACCGAGTGGTCATCGGTTCAAATCCGGTCGGGTCCACCAAACCGCCATCATATTTATCCCCAAAATCATGATTATCACAGTACTAGTTGGGCGAAGTCTCAAATACGGTCTTTGTGGGCATCGT
>CAYLUC010000012.1:0-49091 GCA_964386765.1 uncultured Candidatus Poseidoniales archaeon
TCCCCGCTATCCAACCCACTAGCTCGGACTCCCTAGTGCAACAGGCAGTCGGCCTCTATTCAATAGACAGAGCAGGCTTCAACCAGAGACTGTCCGCAATCGTCGAGGGAGTCTTGCCTGACTATGTGGATAGGAACATAGATCCGGATTCAGCAAGGGAGAAGTGGATGGCGAAGAACGTCCAGGGCCTTTCCGAGAGAGTGGTTTCACGGATGGTTTGGGACTGGCTCTCCTCCGCTTTGGACGAGGATTCCCCGGATACCGACAGGTGGTACCTAGCCGTTTCCCTGCTGATAGGTTTCTCACTCAGTGGCTCGGATGTGGCGAGGAGAGATGGTTTCCACCTCCTTACTTCGATAGCCATGGCAAAACCCCCTGGCTCGTGGTCGTCAGAGTTGACAGGCCCCCACCAGATGGCTTGGAATCCGGAGGTCTCGGTGCATCGCGATAGGTCTCCCCATCCCTCAGGTATTCTAGCTGCTGCTGCTATACTGGATACGATGGCGATGGGTGATTCGTCTCAAACAAAAATCCTGCCACATTGGCTGGAGGGACTCACTGTGATGAGTCAGTTATGCAGCCTGCTGAATGTACCAAACAGGTTGATGGCCAGTCTCGAAAGGGGCTCGGGCAAGCACACCGAGGTTCTCGTCAGGGGGGCGATTCAATTGATGGCAGGGTGGCCGGGTGAGTCGCGAGACATCCTCCTAGCAGCCTCCCAGCACGCTGACCACGATGCCAGGAGGGAGCTTTCTTCCTCGTTGCAGAGAATCTCGTCGGAGGATGTGTCCTTCGCTCTCCACCTGATGGACATACTACTGGGGGATATCGACACGGACGTCAGGACTCTAGCCACGACGTACCTATCTTCGTTAGTCAGAACGGATTTGCCGCTATTCACAGAGAAGGCCTCCGTGGTTCTTGGAAGAGGTGACAAACGAATGACTCAGAGGATTGTTGATTCTGCCATGAGGGAGTACCTATCGATGAATCCGGAGGACAGGGCCGGTCTGATCCCCATGGCCTGGATGTCATCTGGTGAAGGCGGGAGATCCAGATTGTCTAGTTTGATGGTTCAACAGGCGGAAATCAGTCGGGAGGGTTTCATACGGGCCTCGTCAATAATCAAAGAAATGGATATTGAAGCATATGGTGATCTAAAAGAGAGGGTTGTCAGAAGGGATGTCTCCCTTTCCGATGTATTCCAAAATTAGCAGATATAAAATGAAAAAGGAGGACGCCCGAAGGCGCCCTCCCAATAGGTAAGATGGGCAGTTAGCCCGAAATCCAGTCATTATCAACTGGGATAGTGATTGAGATTAACTCAATCACACCTGGTACAGGTTCGCAAGAATCTACCTGCGATAGAGCAGAAGAATCTTCTGATTCTACCGCCACAGGAATTACATGTATTGGACAGCCGTTCACCCCCTTTTGTCTTGTCAATTGCCAGTTAGGGCGCGGTGTGCCGTTCTCTGTGCCACGAGTAGTACTGCGCGTTGTCGGCGTTGAAGTTGATGCAGTCCCTGCCGTCCAGAGCCGCCATCACGTCCCTGATGGCAGGATTGTCGTTGCTCTGCTTCTCATTTGCTCGTATGACGCCGTTCTCGTCGACGATGACATCCCCCTCCTCGTACAATGAATCACAACCCGCCACCTTACACATGGCCGCGCCAATATTCACATCCAAGAGCTCGTGCGCCTCCGCCTCAGTTCTCTTCTTGATGTGGGCCGCCCAGATGTAGGCCCCCCTGTTGGGCACAACACGCCCACATAGCACGCACGTAACCTGGTCAGAAGGAAGGGGCCCGCAGACTAGGATTCGAAGATCACCCTGCTCCAAACGCTGTACTGATTTCACCACACGTTCGGTTTCTCCACCAGCCTGAAGGCGTTCTAAGGAAGCAGCGGCACGCTGTTGTCTTCGGGCCTCAAGGTCCTCCATCGTAGCCGGTGGGGCCTGAGCCTCGGCGGGGAGGGCAAGCTCTAGACTGTCCTCGATGCGACCATCCCACAGTGCAACCAAGTAGCTGACCGGGTCGGTGTCAGGGTTGTAGTCGTCGCGTAACTCAGTGAGGTCCACCCTGAGCTGACGGCTCAGCTGGATGGAGGTGCCGTCGCGCAGGTTGTCGGGGCCTCGAATCTGATCTAGCCGGCCTGCCAGGTCGAAGTCCTGCAGGTAGCACTCGGAGCCAGGATCCGCAGTAGTGACGACCAGAGCCTGTATCTGCTCCTCCCGCATCTGCAACGGCAGTGTGACGGTGCTTTGCTGGGAGAGGGGGCTTGAGAGGTTGCCCAGCGTCAACGAGGATGCGTGGACGATTACCCTGTCGGCGGTTATCGTGTCGACATCGCGAACATCGTCACCGGATATCTGAGCGACGTTGTATCCTCTCTCGGAGATGGCCGGTGGGACGTTGGGGGAACCGGCGACAAGGTGGTTCGCAGGACGAGGCAGTAGGTAGGCGGATACGAGCTGGTTCTGCAAGACGCACGCCGTGCCTGCGCGCCTCCTCGCTCCCGCGTTGGAGCCGCCCGCGTTGTCAGCGACCTCGTAGCCAGCGTCATAGCGAACGAGTCCGGGGGCCTCGACGCTGACGGCACGCCCGCTCTCTCTGAAGCCACTTCGCCCGCCTTGCGGGTAGGGTCCGAGGAAACGCAGGGTGCCTCCACCTTGGCCCAGACCTGCCATTCTCAGTCTCATCTCACGCCTCCGAAACCGAATTGAGTAGTTCGTAGTGGTAAGGCAGAGCTCGGGGTGCAGTCTGGATAAACAACTTCTTTGTTGATCTCCAATTTTCCTACCGAGATGCCTTCTTCGTCCCTTAATTCTGCATGACTGCTCTGTGCTGGACGGATATTTTCAGCGGATAAACTCAGACATTCTAGATTGGCCTTAAGGTCCGCACTGGTTATACTTTCATTCCTAATCACCTCTCCGGTAATCTCCACTCCGGAAAGTGGGAGCTTGACTAAGCTCGATCTATCTGAGCGGCTAATGCCGCCGCTCAAGAGGTTGTCATCCTCTCTGGCATTCTTCTGTTCTATTACGGATTCGGGGTCAGTATGGGTACTCCCCATGCTCGTCCTTTCCGCAGTTGTCGCAGCGGATTCCGTCCTCGGTGTCTTCGAGCACCCCTCCACAATTACATTGGTTGTCCATTTTTGCAACTCCTTCGTTTTGATGATGGTCACGCCTGTCTTGGGTGCTTCCACACTCACGACGGCCGATCCGATCACAGGTCGGCGACCCTCCTTCCCTATTTAATCCCAATCCTCTCAATTTAACGCTTAAGCCATAATTGTGATTCTTAATCTAAAAAGACTCAAATAATAAATCCCTCAGGATCACTCATGGGTGACATCGGTAACATCGAGGTGAAGACTAGAATATGGAAGCATGAAGAGGAGGTGCTGGAGAGGCAGGAACACAAATGCGCGTCTTGCAAGGAGGTGATGATGGACAGGGGGTCCCTACACAGAATCACGCCCCGATCGTTGGGAGGGAGAGATTCTGCGGAAAACGTGACAATTCTCTGTACCAGATGCTCCAAGGACAAAAGAGAGTTCAGGACGATAGGCGCACAAATCCCGGTTGGCTTGTATTATGAAATTCAGGAGTGGAAAGAGAAGCACATGCCTTCGGCATCGATTTCTCAATTTGTCCGTCTATGCATAGAGAAGCAGATTTCGGATAATTCCATACAAATAGACAACAATACACTTTCTGGACTGCAAGAGAAGGCGTCCAATCATGATGATTTGCTGGCCAAGGAAATGAGGACCAGGGATACAATCAAAGATATGCTGGCTTACTTCACGGAGATGTACTCAGAAGGCCCGCCGGAAGAAGGTGTCTTGCCTGACTATCTTGGGTAGTCCTCTCACGAACACCCGGTTGTCGCACCGCAGGAGTTGCACTTCAGGCAGGTCCCGTTCCTTACCATCTGGCTGCTTCCGCAGTCATCGCAGATGTCGCCTGTGAACCCCGCCTCCCTAGCTAGCCTGTAGGTCCTCGCCTCGGAGGTCTCGGCAGGCTGTATCGCATCCAGCGTGAGCTGCACCTCCCTGGTCTCGCCCTTCGTCCTCATTACCCCCTCGCTGGTGATCTCGGGCTTGGCGATGGTGAATGGGTCGAGGTCCTCCGCTGCCACGTGGGCGAGGTCGTCCCTGCCCGCGTACTCGATAGCGAGCTCGCGGAATATCCAGTCGACTAGGCTGGATGCCATCTTGACTCGCCCGCTACCGCCCTCCACCATGCCGCTGGGCTCGAACTTCTGGAAGGTGAACACCTTGACGAACGCCTCCAGGGGGACTCCGTGCTGCAGGGCTATCGAAACGGCTATCGCGAACTGGTTCAGCATCGCCCTCCAAGCGGCTCCCTCCTTCGAGGTCACGAGGATTATCTCACCGAGTTTCCCGTCGGGGTACTCGCCCGTGATCAGCCTGACGCTGTGGCCTCCTATCCTGGCCTTGACGTTGTCACCCTTCTTCTTGTCAGGGAGCGGTCGGCGTGTCGCGATGTAGTTGACGAAGGACTCTGCTACGGGTGCGGCGACCTCCTGGGGAACGGGCAGGGTCTCCACGACCTGCTTGACCATGGTCGAGACCGCCTCGTCTGCTTCCTCCTCCTCCAGCGAGGAGGTGTCGACGAGCTGGTTCATCAGGGGCTGTGACAGCTTGGAGCAGTCTCGATAGACCGCGCATGCCTTGTTCATCGTCTCGTGGCTGAGGTCGTATGCCGCCCTGATGTCATCCACAGTGGAGTCCGATGGCATGTTGATCGTCTTCGATATGGCTCCCGAGATGAATGGCTGTGCAGCGGCCATCATCAGGACGTGGGCCTTCCAGTCTATCGCCCTGACACCGTACTTGCCGCAGGGGGTAGCGCAGTCGAACACCGGCAGGTGCTCCTCCTTCAGGCCGGGGGATCCCTCGATGGTGCCTCTTCCGAACACGTGGTCGTTGGCCTCGTCAACCTCATCGGATGAGAAGCCAAGGTGGCTCAGTACGTCGAAGAACGGGTCATCGCACTGTTCCTTGCT
The DNA here is from genome assembly GCA_964386765.1 of uncultured Candidatus Poseidoniales archaeon. Classification (GTDB taxonomy): domain Archaea; phylum Thermoplasmatota; class Poseidoniia; order Poseidoniales; family Thalassarchaeaceae; genus MGIIb-O5. The sequence continues at coordinate 5,046 of CAYLUC010000012.1, forward strand.
CATTCCCAGTGCCTCCATGCAGAAGTCCCCCCCGAGGATGGACGGGGCGAACGCTCCCCTAATTCCGAAGACGTCCGGCATGCTGGAGTCTATCTTGGAGATGACGTCGCTGGTGAAGCCCAGCTGGCTGAGCCTGTCAGAGGTGAGATGGGGGCATCCGGTTAGCCTCATTGTGCCCATTATGTGCTCCATTATCCCCTTGACCTTGGGCTTCGAGTATCCGAGCCTCTTCAGGGCTGCGGGAACCCCGTGGTTGATTATGCGGAGGGAGCCCCCTCCTGCGAGGGTCTTGTACTGGATCAGGGAGAACTGCGGCTCGACGCCGGTCGTGTCGGCACCCATGACCAACCCGATGGTTCCAGTCGGGGCGATTACGGTAGTCTGGGCATTCCTGTAGCCGTGTTGCTCGCCCTCCCTGAGCGCCGTGTCCCAGGCCCCCCTTGCTGCTTCTAGGAGGTCCTTCGGGCACTTCTTGGAGTTGATCCCCATCGGTGCAACAGAGAGTCCCTCGTACTCCTCGGCAGGAGCGTCGTATGCCGCTCTGCGGTGGTTCCTCATGACCCTCAGCATGTGGTCGGCGTTCCTCTCGTAGTCGGGGAACGGGCCCAGGACCGATGATATCTCCGCGCTGGTCGCGTATGACTCGCCGCACATTATCGAGGTGAGGGCCCCGCATATGGCGTAGCCCCTCTCGTCGTCGTACGGTATCCCCATGTGCATCAGGAGCGAACCTATGTTGCAGTAGCCGAGCCCGAGCGTCCTGTAGTCGTAGGACCCCCTGGCTATCTCCTCTGAGGGGAACTGCGCCATGAGGACGCTTATCTCGAGTGTGAGCGTCCAGAGCCTCACGCTGTGCACGAAGTCCTCAATCTGGAATGTGTGAGTGTCCAAGTCGTAGTACTTCAGTAGGTTGATGCTGGCTAGGTTGCACGCCGTGTCATCCAGGAACATGTACTCAGAGCATGGGTTTGAGCCGTTGATCCTGCCAGCCTCAGGACAGGTGTGCCATTCGTTGATTGTGGTGTCGAACTGCACGCCGGGGTCTGCACATGCCCATGCGGTGTATGCGACCTTGTCCCACAGCTCCCCTGCATCTAGCGTCTTGCAGGCGTTGGGCTCCCTGCCCTCTGCCTTTGCCTTGTCCAGCTCTGTTCTCCAGTGTAGATCCCAATTGCCGCCTTCCTTTACGGACTGCATGAAGGAGTTCGGCACCCTCACAGAGTTGTTGCTGTTCTGGCCGGACACCGTCAAGTAGGCCTCGCCCTGCCAGTCGGTATCAAGCACATCGAAGTCGACCCCTTTCCAACCCTGCTTGGCCAGATCCACTATTCTCTGGATGTGTGGCTGTGGGACACTGTCCCTTATCGCACCGACCATCGCCCTTCGCAGTGACTCGTTCGAGTTCTGGTCAAACCTTGTCTCATCGTTGTCCCCCTCCCAAATGGCGTCCATCAGTTTGTCAGCGTGCTTCTGTAGAATATTGCTCCCTATGACCAGGGCGGACACCTTCTCCTCCTCGCTGCTCTTCCAATCGATGTACTCCTCTATGTCAGGGTGGTCTAGGTCGAGGGTGACCATCTTCGCGGCCCGCCTGGTGGTTCCTCCTGACTTTATCGCGCCGGCGGCCCTATCTCCTATCTTCAGGAATGAAATCAGACCGGAGGAGCTACCTCCTCCTGAGAGGGGTTCCCCCGCACCTCTTATCTTGGAGAAGTTGGAACCCGTCCCGGAGCCATACTTGAAGAGGAGCGCCTCCCGATTCCATAGTCCCATTATGGAGTCCTTGCCGCCGACCAGCGAGTCTCCTACAGACTGGATGAAGCAGGCGTGTGGCTGTGGGTGCTCGTACGCATTGGTCGAGTACTCCAACTTTCCAGTTACTGGATCGATGTAGGTGTGCCCTTGGGCTGGCCCCTCTATCCCATATGCCCAGTGGAGGCCTGTGTTGAACCACTGGGGGCTGTTGGGGGCTGATCTCTGGCTGGCAACGAGATAGCACATCTCATCGAAGTACGCTCTTGCATCTGCCTCACTTGCGAAGTAGCCGTGCTTCCAACCCCAGTAGGTCCACGTTCCGGCGAGGCGCCTGAACAGCTCTCTGCCGTCCCTCTCCCCCCCAAATCTATCTGCGGATTCTAGGAGATCTAGTTTCTCTGTGTCGGGCTCTGACCTCTGTAGCCAAACGGGAACCCCCTCCTCGGGGACTTTCCTCAAGTGGGTTGGCACGCCGGCCTTTCGAAGGTACTTCTGGGCGAGTACTTTGCCAGGGACCCCAGCATATCCAGATGGGAGCTTTACCCCCAGTATCGTGTCTGCCATCGATCCATCTGGATTGCGTATTTCCGCGTCCATCTCAATCCATTCAAAACTCTCGAAGGGGTCTTTGCCGGATGATGTGAAGCGGCGTTCTACAACCATGCCTGACTCCGCGTCTGAGCTCTCGGCGGTGTCCTTGATTTTCGGTTGCATTCGGTATCGCCTCCCTTGTGTCTGCGTGGCCCCTCACACATCCGAGCGCGCAAGGGATTCCGTCTTCTTGATGGGGGGTTCTTAATGCTAGAGGAGGAAGAGAAGTTTGACGAGTGGAAAATTGCGATTTTTTACATCTCACAATTACTGTGAATTGTGATATTTCTATTCGGCCATTTCCAGTGTCCAATCGAGTGTGGCCCCCGATCTTGTAATCATTATTCCGACGCTACAATACTTCTCGTGACTACTCTCGATTAACCGCCTCACTAGTTTTTCGGGAACGTTTCCCTTGATGATGTAGTTCATGTTGACCGCCGTGAAAACCTTCGGTTTTTCGTCTGCTCTCTCGGCCTCGATTTCTACCGTGGCGTATTCTAGATTTTCCTTCCTGTCTTTGAGTCCGTCTACGACGTCTATCAAGGAGCAGGCTGCATGGGAGTGGAGCACCATCTCCATGGGGCTCGGCGTAGCATCTCCGTAGATGCCAAACACCTTCCCCCTGGACGTGGTTCCGACATAACCGCCATCGCCGGTCCACTTCACCTCGCCCTTCATGGGTGGTCCACCAAAGCCATCGGCCTTGAAGGGTTGGCTTCATCAATGTCATGCGGGTCGGCTGTCTGAGGGACATGTCCGACGGGTCGCCAATCACACTGTCTGAGGAAGGGCTAGTGGTCCCTGACAGGCCAATTATTCACTTCATCGAGGGAGATGGGATTGGAATTGACATCACCCCCGTCATGATTGATGTCGTCAACAGCTCGGTGGGCATTGCATATGGTGGCTCTCGCTCGATCGACTGGAGAGAGGTGCTTGCAGGACAGAAGGCCTTCGATGCCACTGGCGAGTGGTTGCCAGAGGCTACTTTGGATGCCATGAGGAATGGCCTGGTATCCATCAAGGGGCCATTGACCACTCCTGTGGGAGGGGGGATACGCAGCCTCAATGTGGCCCTTCGTCAGAAGCTAGACTTGTTTGCGTGCGTGCGCCCAGTGCGTTGGTACGCCGGAACCCCAAGCCCAGTCAGGGACCCGGGCGCTGTTGACATGATCATATTCCGAGAGAACAGCGAAGACGTGTATGCCGGCATCGAATGGGAGTCTGGGTCGCCAGAGGTGGCAAGGGTCATCGATTTCCTACAAAATGAGATGGGGGTCGAGAAGATAAGATTCCCCGACACCAGTGGAATCGGCATCAAGCCGATTTCCAGTGAGGGGACTGCGAGGATTGTCCGTGCTGCGATTCGATATGCGATTGAGAATGACAAAGATAGCGTCACCCTAGTCCACAAGGGCAACATAATGAAATTCACTGAAGGGGGGTTCCGTGACTGGGGCTACCAGTTAGCTCGGGACGAGTTCGGTGCCGAATTGCTTGATGGTGGTCCATGGTGCACTTTGACCAACCCGAAGACGGGGAATGAAATCACAATCAAAGACGTCATCGCTGATGCCATGCTGCAGCAAGTCCTGACACGGCCAAGAGAATATGGCGTGCTGACAACAATGAACCTCAATGGCGACTACATCTCAGATGCCCTCGCCGCTCAAGTCGGTGGCATAGGAATAGCGCCAGGGGCCAACATCAACTATGATACAGGAATCGCGATTTTCGAAGCGACCCATGGAACCGCACCCAAGTACACGGGCCAGGACAAGGTAAACCCGGGGAGTCTGATCCTGAGTGCTGAAATGATGTTGCGGCACATGGGGTGGACCGAAGCAGCGGATCTGATTGTAAAGGGAATGGAGGGGGCCATCAGTGCCCAGACTGTAACTTACGACTTTGAGCGTTTGATGGATGGGGCTACCTTACTCAAGTGTTCGGAATTCGGCCAAGCCATAGTAGAGCACATGTGAAGTGGAATGGATGGATGATGACCTCGCCGAGGTGAGGGCTCGTCTTCTTAGGCTGTTCGAAGTCGCTGAAGCAGAGGGGGACCCTCTCCGTTGGTTCGAGGAGCTATATGACATCGCTGACAGGAATCCGGATGAGGTTCCCTGGGCTCGGATGGAGCCCCATCCGAAGATGGTGGAGTGGGTGGCTTCGCAACCGGACGTCCAAGGAAGGGCTCTGGTCGTTGGCTGTGGTTTGGGTGACGATGCAGAGTGGCTATCTTCGGTTGGATTCGATGTCACTGCCTTTGATATCTCTCGCTCCTCCATAGAATGGTGCCGTGAGAGGTTCCCAGATTCGTCCGTGAATTACTGCGTCGCTGATCTGCTGTCCCCCCCAAAAGAGTGGATGGGACATTTCGATATCATCGTTGAAATTCACATCTTGCAGGCAATCCCAGAGGCAATTCGCAATCGGGCAGCAGACAATTTGCCACTATTTCTGAGCCCAGAAGCTCACCTTCTCTGCATTGGTCGCCTCTTTGGTAGTATCTTACCGGACGAGCCTCCTCCTCCATGGCCCCTCTCAAGAACGTGGTTAGAAGGTCGTTTCGAAGGTCTGAAACCAATTGGTTTCACTGTTTTCGTGGATGATGACACCCCTACAATAGAACGGTATGTGGCAGCATGGCGCCTATGACCTTCAGAACCCAATTGTGAAATCATATGACGTTTGGTTGGTATCATGGCTAGTGGGGTGCTGCGATGGGCCAAGATATTCTCTGGTTGTTCGTTCCTGCTACTGCTAATATCCGTGATGTCAGCAAGCAGTGCTCTGGATGATGCCGAGCCTTATCTGGATCCGGTTCAATTCAACGAGGCGTTCGTCGAGGCGGGTGGTAGCTCTACAGTCAACCTATCTGATGACAGGTACTATCTGGCTCTCAGGACATCAGATGATGGTGAGGACGCACCCATTGACATCCGTCTGATCGATTCTGAAGGGGACGATTGCCCGTGGGAGGAGCCCGGTCCCCTGAGTGTAGACAGGCAGACCTCCCCAAACGGGCCGATTTACCAAACAGTCAGATTGTACCTCCCTGATGGCTCGGGCACTTACACCCTGCACAATGATGCGAGTGAGGGAGGAGTGTGGATAGTCGACGACTATGCCGCGCAGTCAGAAATGTTGGCTAGTCCCTCCGTCCTGCTGATGGTGGTAGGATGCTGCTTGGGCGCCCCTTTCGGGATCGTGGCATTGGTTCTGGCAATAATTGGGTGGACGAAGAGAGGCGAGCCGGGGGTGGAGGCTGTCGCACAGGCGCCAATAATGACAACAGAGGAAGTCTACAATGAGTACAACAGGGCCGCTTCGGATGAAAGCGCGGTTCCTGATCCTTTCACAAACAGTTCCGGGCCAATTAATGAGGGGCCCTCGGAAGAGCCAGTAGAGAGTGAGGGGGATGGGGATTCATGGGAGAACTGGGACAACGGTTGATCTATTCCTTTGATCTTCCAGTTAGTAACCTGACTATCGGCAGTATGGCTAGCAATGCTCCTATGGCATAGAGTGGCATGACTAGTGAGTCCAGGACGTCTCTCTGCTCCCTGGCATCTTGGCACTGTCCCTCGTCGGCTCCTACAACCTGCCCGATGGTGCCGACCGTGTCGTCACAATCCTCCGCTATCCTCTCGTCGTAGTATGAAACGACCAACGAAGCCCCGAATGCCGCCAATATAATGAGGGCCCCGAATATCACTGATGCAGTCTTCAAGACGGTCCCCGCGGTTCCCATGGAGCTTTCATCATACCGTGTGCTATTATCCTATGCTCAAGTTGGGTTTTTAGATGGGGGTTTACTAGACAACTCCGAGTTGGTAAGTGTGGTGAGCTTCGAAGAGGCGATGTCCGTGCTCGAAAATTCCACTAGGCGGCAGATTCTGAAGTACCTAGTCAAGGAGCCTCACTACCCCCTGCAGCTTTCCGAATTGCTCGAAGTGAGCCAGCAGGCGGTCGTGAAGCACCTGAGAGTCCTGGAGGAGTCGGGCTTCGTCGAGAGTGAGAAAATCCCTTCGGAGCGAGGGGGGCCTCCCAGAAAGGTCTACACTGTGAACCAGTCATTCTCGCTGCGCCTCGATCTTGGCCCTGATCTATTCAGGGCCGAGCACCGTACGATGCCTCGCGGAGGTCCACTGAGGCTCTCAAACAAACTTCCTGAGGACCTTGATGAGATAGTCGGACAGCTGGGGACGAGGCGTCGTTTGCCGATGGCAGAGGCGATTCACATTCTCGCAGAGCTGGATGCGAGTCTCGAGCGCATCGATGAGAGAAGGGATGCGGTCATCGCACTTCACCAGCACGTGATGAGCAAGGTCACACCAAGTGTGAATGAGGGGCTAGGCAGTTACGAGGAAAGGCATCTAGCGCACTCACTGATGACTCAGCCGAGGAGGCCCTTGGACCTGGACATCTTCGCACAGTCGATGAGGATCCAGTCGAACCACGCAGAGGAGATGATGCATTCTCTGAGGGAGCGTCTCCTCAGGGACTTCGCCACGCAAAGAGGCAGCCTCGTAGCGGGCTCGCAGGGCACCCCCCTTCCATGGTGGATGGCTAAGTAGGCCTAGAAGCGAAGGTCATCATCACTCATGTTGGCCATCAGGCTGCTCTTCTCTCGGTAGCGCTGCAGTGCCTCCATTCTCCTTCCATACATGACTACGCCGACTATTCCGAAGAGTGAGAAGGTCGCGATGACGATTATACCTGGTACGGAGTACTGTACAATTATCTCGACCCCTACGTCTAGGAATCCTAGATTTGATCCCATCTTTCCGTCTTGTACGGCCATCACGTTGTTGTCCTCATTGGTCTCGACGATGATGTTGTCGGGGTCTACAACGACCACTACGTCATGGGTTCCTGCCTCTACCATGTAGAGCAGGGTGATGGTGGGGGGGTCCTCGTCATCGATGTTCGGCATTATGGCCTCGATCACTTGCCTGTACACTATGTTCTCCTCCTTGCACCCATCGTCCTCTATGCTCTTCTCGGTCTGGCCGGCGCACAGGACTATGTTGACGTCTGTTGCATGAGCGTTGCCTACGTTCCTAACCTGGACGTTCACCGAGAGCATGTCTCCCACGTCTCCCTTCGTCACCTCTGCACGGGCGGTCAGCACCTCCAGATCGGGGGCCCTGAGCCTGAGCTCTATGATCTGCTCATTCGTATCGCAGTTGGGGCGGTAGTTGTCAGGCAGTCCGTCTCCGTTCATGTCGATAGTGCATGAGTCGTCCCATATTGGGGTCTCGTCATGGTCCCCTCCGGCTTCCTTGGATCCGTGCGAAGAGAGCACTTTGATTCCTATCTCTCTGTTGGCCAACGCGGCCTCTGGGTGTATTTCGATGATCACTACGATGTTCAGGGTGGTGTAGGCCTCCATCATCGGAAGCATGAGTACCTCTGCAGCTGACTTGTAGCATGGTTCACTGGGAATTGGGTCGTTGAGGGTTTCCTGTACCCCGCATAGCACCTCTGTGGGGAACTCCGATTCGAAGTCCTCCAGCATGGCGTACCTAATCTCCCAGTTCTCGAGCGCGTTAAGGCCCGCTTGCTCGTCCCATCCTGCTCCGTCTTGGGTGTGATTGTGGAGTGTTGGCTGGTCTGGGACGTTGCCGAAGTTCGTGACGTTCATTACGAACCTTACCGTTCTACCGGGGGCAGTTGTCTTGATCTTGCTCTCCACTGCTGGATCCAGTACTATTCTCATGTCATGGAACTCGACTATCTCTATTTGCAGGGTCACTATGTCCCTTATTCTGGTTCCCTCGTATGACTCCTCGCTCAGGACCTGGAGCACCATGGTGTACTGCCCTGCAAGGGTCTTCTCAGGGACATTGACCACTATTGGGACGGTCTGCGACTCGTCCCTGTCCAGCTCTTCGAAGAGTATCCTTGGGATGTAGACGTCCCACACGTGGGAAGCACCGAATGAGTCGGTTATCGACTGTATAGCAATGTCGTACCTGTCTGGACCGTTTCCGATGTTATCGATTGTGGTCGGCATCTCGTACTCTTGGCCTGGGTGGAGGGACAGTATAGTCTCTGGCACAGAGGATTCCAGGTCGTAAACCTGCTTCACGTTGGTGACCAGTACCACTGTGTCCCTAACTTGGGGCGCGCCGTCCAAGTGCGCCCTGACAGTGACCGATTCCCCGAGGCCTGCTGTGGCGTTGTAGGGAGCGCACATCAGCGCAGTGACAGTATAGGGGGTGTCGACGGGGGTCCAATACCTCGGTGCGTTATCCGCTATCCCATTGCCCCCCGGTGCATTCTCGAAGTCGAGATCGACGACCCAGTTGTTGTACCTCCAGGTAGACTCGGAAATCTCCGAGGGCCTCTCGTCCGGCCCTCCTGGGGTCGTGAATACGAGGTGCCCTGGGGTGAAGTGCTTGGTAACCGATATGTCGAAGGATGAGCACTCCCCTGGTAGAACATGCTGAGTCGTGTCACCGAGGTTGAACACGATGTTGCCCGTGGTCTTGACGGAGACGTTTATCCAGAGTTCGAGGACGTCGAAGGTACCTCTGTCGATGGACAGTACTGGCTCCCCAGTAGACCACCCCTTGAGGTATATCACGAAGGTTCCGGGCTCCTGCGATGTCGGGACGCTGACTTGGAGGTTCCTTGTAACGGATTGGCCCGGGTCCAAGGAAAGTGAGGTGGGGAAGCTGATTCCCCAACCGAACGGTAACGCCCATTCAGTCTGACCTTCCAGGGTTGCTGGATCATAGAATGCGAACGTGTCGTACACGTTTCCTGTATTCGTCACCGAAATCGAGAAGACCGCATTCTGCCCCTGTTCGACGTCGGCTTGGTAGTGGCTCGTATCGAGCTCTATTCCATGGACTACGTCCATCAGGGTCAGAGTTATCTGCTCGTCTCTGATTGCTGGATCCTTGTTGGAAAGTGCTGAGATGATGATTGTCGCTAACTCATCCTCATGGGCCTGGTAAATTGTAGGTGCCCTGACCCTCATGTATATCGGAACCAACTCGCCTCCCTTGAGGAATATGGGGGTGGATGGGAAGATGGGTGTGTGGTTGGTGGAGAAGAAGAGGGTCGCGCTCCAGTTGTTCGGTACTCCTTCCATGGATACGAAGAACGTGTCAGAGACAAGCTCTACGGGCCCAGGGGTCGGGTTGGATATGCTCATGTTGAACATGGTCTGTCCGCTTGGCTCTATGGTGTGGTAGTATGTCTCGGTCTCGCCGAGTGCAACCTCGACCAGTCCCGTCAGGATGTGCACGTAACAGAGGGTGTATCTGCCACCGTTGTTTACGTCCTCGCACTTGTAGTTGTCAGACCAAGCGACGTGGGCACCACTTCCAAGGTCATTGGCAAATGCTGGTGGTTGCCCTAGATCGGGGGTCGCTGGGGAATTGGGGCCCAGTTTGTCCGATTCCCACTCTGTGATTGGTATCCTCTCCCATGGATCCAATACGGAGGAGGCAATGGAGTTCATGGGGAATCCGTTTGGATGGGAGTCGCGTGTGTGGTTGAGTCTGGCATACATTACCGTCTCCCCTTGGGACTCGTTTCCGTTGTCAAGCCATGTCAGGTGGACGTTGTCAAAGGAGTCAGTGAGGATGGCGGGCATGTGGGAGTTTGCTCCGAATGGCCTTTGTGTGGTTATTCCTTCGGGTCCCTCGACGGTGGAAATTGCCGCGTCTGCTATCTGCTTAATCCCATAGGATGGGAGTCCCTCTGGTACCCCGTCCCATTCCTGAGCGCCCCTGAGTCTGAGCCTGGTGTAGTACACCTCGTAGTTTACATCGATGTCGAATCCGTATGCTCGACCGTCCATCCAAGACACGTGCGTGTTGCCTGAGGTGTCTACCGCGATCGCGGGGTGGAGGCTGAATGCGTCGTTCAGTGTCACCCTAGTGTCATTCACTACGACTAGGTGGCCGTAGCCCTGGTAGTCCAGTGATGGTCCTATGTCCTGGATGTACCTGTCCGCGGCGTTGTCGACCTCTGTTCCTGAGTCGCCCTTTGTCCAGCCGGGCCATGGGTTTTCGAGCAGTGCTCTGGGGTCGAGTACAGACATGAATATCTCTCTCGAGTTGTTAGTTGCGAGATACACCAAGGCCTCGACCATGAGCTGGAGCTCTGCAGAGTTGCTGGAAGAGGTTGGGAAGCTGTACATTTGCCCTCCGGCATGGGTCAGCCTAGTTGTAGAACCGGGGCAAGATCTGGCGTTTAGGCTAACGAATCCGTTCGGGCAGGCAGCTAGATCCATCATATGCGACCCGACGTCAGATGATGCCGAGCCGAAGCCAGCGGCGACGAGAGGTACTGGGATGACCCCGGCGCGTACGCAGGAGTCATGCGCCTCGTTGATGCTCTGTGTATCGTCTGCCTGCTGTGCGGGGTCTCCTCCGTATGGCCCCTCGTCAGAGATAGGGATGACTATCTTGGTTGCGTTGGGATTCCACTTGTGGTCCAATGTGGTAGGGGGGTTTCCTGGCACATTTCCTGCATTGTCATACCAAGAAAGGCACGCCCATGTTGATGCTGGTCCCCAGAACTCGCTGTAATATCCGCCGTCCTGAGGCAGGTTAACGGCTCCGTTGTTGTACACGACCTCAGTGAGGTACCTGATGCCGCCTGAGTCGTCGCCGGGCGAGTTTCCTAGTGGTGTTGTCCTAGGGCCCTGGCTTCCAGATCCACCCGTTTGGTAGGCGTTAGCGCAGTTGCCGCTCTGAGAGGCGCTGGGCCAGTTGCCGCTAAGCGCGTATAGTGTCTCGTAGACAGTCATGTTGGCCCTTACGAGCATTGGCTTGAGGCCCTCGAAGTACCCTCCGCTGACGAAGTACCCTCCGTAGAACACAGCGCACATGTCCGCCCATTCAGCATTCATCGAGCCGGAGGTGTCGATCGGGGACACCATCTCCACCTTTCCTCCCCTCGTGTCGTCCCACACGACTTGGACGAAATCATCAGCATCAACTGCGACATCTGGATGTCCCTTGTGCCCTATGATGGGGGTCAGGAGGGTTTCATCGATTGCCACTATCACCGTTCTAGCGACTAGGTCAATCTCCAACATCTTGTAGTAAATCTGTGGTTGCTGGTAGTACATGTCGAGTGGCTCATAGGAGTCTTGCCAAACTATGTGGGCATCGTTCTCGGAGTCAATGTCGATAGCAGGCCAGTCCCTGTTCTGCTGGTGCAGGGCTACTTCGTAATCCCCGATGATGGATATTGCTGCATCGGTGGTAGAGTCCCCGCTCTGGTCGTCGAGTGAAGGGTCAAGGAGGGTGTACATGATTGCCCACTGGCCTTGTTTGTCGGTCCAAGTGACGTGCACCATGTCGTCATGGTCCACCCTGATGTCGGGATGCCAAGCCCTGTGGGCCCCGGGATCGGAGATTTGCGTGTCGTCAATCAGGACCTCTCCCCTTGCATCGAGCATCTTGTAGTAGAGGTGCTGGGTGTTCCTGCTCCAGACGAAATGGGTGTTTCCCAGTGAGTCTGCGTCCACCGACACCATCCTGTCATTGTACGTTCCACCTGGGGTAATCTCGATTGCGTCGGTCAGTACAATCTCGCTTGCCGTGACTGCGGGAGTACCCAGACCCACGAACGTGCTCAATACCATCAGTAGTACCATTGTTATGCTGCTTCTCGACTTTGCTCTGTCCATATCTTGCTCACCAGACCGTGCTGTAACGGTATCGTTGGTCTTTTCTCAATACTTAACCCCGACGGCCAGCGGTCACTTACCGGTGTTGCATGAATAATGGCAACAATGGCACTTCAAGCCCAGTCCGCAGGATCGAAGTCTCTTCCGAAGCCGCCCGTCTCGTCAATGTCGACTGGTCTTGGCTCGGGGGTTGTTTTTTGGCTTCTTGGGCCGTTTCTGGATTTCTTCTTAACCCAATCATCCACTGGGCCGGGCTTTCCTGATCCAGTTCCAAAATGGTGTTTGATTCTGTGAATTAAGGAAAGTTTCGACAGCCAAACTCTTCGCATTGTGTGCATGAATTCATTCTGAGATAGCCCGTCTATCCATATTGGCCTGGAGAGGTTGAACGCCTGTAGGGGGCCGGAGACCCCCTCAGCCTTCCCCCCTACATGGAGAACCCAGTCTAAATCGGCCCTAGTTAGGTCTAGCCTTGTCTCGTGGAGCCAGTCCTTCCATTGTTGTGGTTCGTTGTTTGATAGTTTCGCCATCTCGTTCTGTTGCCCCTCGTCGACCCTAGTCACTGAATATATCAGAACGAGTTCTCTATTCTTTGGAATTACGATATTGAATAGGTGCCCCCTCTTGGTCGGCGGGTATTTCACATGGAGGTGGATTGTTGCCTGTTGGTCCTCAACGTCTCTAGCTTCCAACCTCTCGCTCTGAAGCCATTCCTTGATTGAGGAGGCCGCCTCTCCCCTGTCCATGTCCCGATGGGGCAGTAGGCCCTATTTGAGAACGACGAGTGCTGGTTCTATTTCTGCGATGAGTTCCTGAAGCCTCTTGCCACTCTCGGAATCGGCTAGTTTGGAGCGTTTTAGGGAGGTTCTGAAATCGACCCACAAATCATACCCCCTGAGGAATATGAAATTTGACAACAATATGGACAGGAATGCAACAGCAAATTCGACGAGTGGGTTCGCCAATGAAAATGTGAATGTGAATAGCAAGGAGGCAATGGGCCAGAATAACAGGGGAGAGAGTATTGCTCCGATCATGTGGTGGGTGGTCCTAGCATCTATTCCTTCATCCGAGTGGTCTCCTTGATACCACCCAGCTAATGCTTGGAGCCCTGAAGAAACAGCAACTATGGGCGCTGTTACTAGCATCAGGATTAGTCCTGCTAGGCCGCTTGAGAATGCCTTCCTCCTGATTAGTTGCCCGGAGTGGTCAAGAGCCGTGGCATCTAGTTCCCTTGAGTGGAGGATTTCGGCTGCCTGCTTCGCATTATCTAGGATCGCTTCGGGGGGGTTTGATTTTCCAGCCTCCCTTGCAGCCAATACCTCGTCCTTGAAAGAGGTGAGTTCCCTGTCCTCTTTTTTCGCCGAGAGGTGACCTAGGAGGTGCCATGCCCTATACGTCTCCCAATCGGGGGCGTTTGGTGTGATGAGCGAGAGTTTCTCGAATAATTCGTCGCGGAGGGGTATGACTTGGTCGGCTGGAGGCTCGGCCCACTCGCCCCCGACTAGTTTGGAATTGTGGAGGGGGTCTTCGACCAGCGGTATTTCTATCGGTTCCCCGAATTCGATATATGCCTCCGTACGGAACCAATAATGGCGTCTGTAATGGAGGCCGACCGGTTGAATTACAGGCAGGGGGAGTCCCTTCGCCTGGGCTATGCTTGCCGCGTTGAGAGTGAACCTTAGGGTGCCTGTCCTGAGTGCGTGAAGTTTGGAGTCCTGATGTGATTTGCCCTCTGGCATCACAACTGCAGGGTGTCCAGACGCGATGCAGTTTGCCATCGTGAGCATGCTTCTTTGGTTTATTTTGGCCGCAAAATCTGGATTGCTGACTCCTCCCTTTAGCTCGGCCCTCCTGATTACTGGCTGTGATCCCATCCTCCTTGTCATCCAGCCAATTACGGGCATTGTCATTATGTCGTGCCTTCCTATGCTGACGAAAGGCCTGCCCTGTGATTTCACTATAGCCAACGGATCCACGAGGCCATTGATGTGAATCGAGGCAAATACAGAGCCCCCATCTGACGCAGGGGGGCGATCGAAGTGAGCCTTTCTGAATATTATCGACCAGGCGATGTCGACTGCCAATAGCAATACGGCCCAGAACGATTTGCTCCCCGGGTGTTTTCCGCTATGATCCCAAGGGACTTTCTCGAGTTTTTTCGGGTTGAGTTTCATTGCTCCGCTTGACAGCGCGGGGTCGAGGTCCGGTGCTACTTGGACGTCCCTCACGCGTATGGCAGAAAGGGCCATGGTTGAGAAAGCACCGATTCTATTCCATGGCGTCTGAAATGCTTTCTGCGAGTTTCGAAGCATCCGTACTGTCTATTTCGCCATACTCCCAAACGAACGAATGGGTGGACTCTGGGTACCTTGGAATAATGTGAAAATGAACGTGGGCGACAGACATTCCTGCCTCGCGGCCGTTGTTCTGGATTAGGTTGTAGGCCGTTGCGCCGGTGACGCCCATGACTGCTCTGCAGATTGTGGGGAGTGCGCTTCCGAGGGCTGCGGCGGACACCGGACCGAGTTGATCGATTGAGGGGGCCGGTTCCTTGGGCACCACTAGTGAGTGGCCCCTCGTTAGTGGCTGGATGTCCAAGAACGCGATTACGTGTTCGTCCTCGTATAGTTTGTAGCAGGGCAGTTCACCGTCTATGATTCTGGTGAAGACTGACTTTTCATTATCCACACACAACACCTAGGAATCCGCGATGGTTTTTGCTATAGTCAGAAGGCCGTCCAGATGGAGGGCGGTTACGAGTTCGGTGTTCATCGACCGAGAGGGGTCCGTAACTCTGATCCCTGAGTTTCGGATCTCGTTAACGGCTGCCATGGCCATGGCCAAGGAAGATTCCTCGCCGCTTCCGTCGATGTTTGACATTACGGAAGAGAGTGCCCTGGATACTTGTCCGACTGGGCTGCCATCGCTGCCAAACATCGATTCTATCTTGTCCGCCGCGGCTTCCTTGGCCGAGGAAACCGAATCCTGCCCTCCGTATGAGGCGCTTGCAGACCAAGAGGCTGCATGAGTCCCCGCCGATTCTCCTGTGACTAGGTCTTCGAGGAGGATGTTTCCTGGTAGGGGGTTGGAGCCGTGCATGCCCGTGTGGCACGATCGCCCCGCTGCATAGAGTCCTGTGTGCCACATCTTGCCACCATCAAAGACCGCTCTTCCGTTCTCATCCACGGGAACGCCTCCGATTGTTGCGGAAATGCTGGGGGATAGTGGGAGTACATGGGATGAGATGTCGAGCCCGGTTCTGTCCCTAACTCTGTGAGCGGTTTGGGTGAACCACTCTGAGGAGGCTTTCTCCATGGCCCTCAAATCGAGGACACAGTTCTCCCCTGACAGTGCCGTTCCCGTGTCCACGTCTTCGCCGGTCTCCTTCCTAATTCTGCCTCCAGAGCCGAGGACTTCCATTGGTATCGAAAGGTCGGTGCCACTTACTGTCAGTGCATGCATGGGAACGTGCCCCATCCCAGAGAGTGCTACTCCAGAGCCTGCAGAAATCGCCACTCCTGTACCTGCGCCGTTAGCTGGATCGGACCAAAGTCCTTGATATCCATCAGAGGCTAAGATTACAGCTTTTGATTGCAGGGCGACAATCTCTCCAGACTCGATGTCCAGGGCCACTATTCCCCTAGTCTGGCCGTTGTCCATTACGAGGGAGATTGGGAGCATGTCCGATCTTCTCGTGATGCCCCTCTTGATTACCTGTTCCTCAAGGACCCTAGTGACATCTCTAACGGTGCTGTCGCCACATCCCGCCAATCTGGCTACGCTGTGGCCATCGACCTGGGAGAGGTGTGGGAGCTCGCTGTCGTCCCTTCGTAGTACCAGTCCCCATCTCTCGAGTTCAGCCAGAGTTCCAACTGCTTTGTCACATATCCTAGCAGCGGCGGCCTTGTCGGTCGTGTCTCCGCCTGCGGAAATGGTGTCCTCTATGTGCGAAGAGGGGCTTGTTTCGTTTAATGAGGCGGCTATTCCCGAAAGCGGCGCGGCTCCCGATCCAGATGCTATGGACCCTCCATCTATGATTATCGGGATTGCCCCTGAATCTGCTGCGGAAATCGCTGCTCGGAGAGCTGCGGGGCCTCTGCCAAGTACGATGACGCCCCATGCCTCCATAGTTACCGGAGTTGTCGAGGCGGGGACGTGCCAAGAACGTGACGCTTGGGAGCCTAGGACAATGCTGCTCACTCGCCGATTGGAATTGCTATTCTTCTCACGGCCTCAGCGGCGTCGGTCATCCTAGCAGCGGCACTCTCTGGATTGACCCCCGAAGAGAGGGTGGTCTGTACTATGATGGAGGAGAGGGTCTCTCCAGATTCTCCCTTTAGTGTGACTTGGACGGGATGGGGCCCGTATTCCGAGTCTGGCCACGCCAATCCTATCCATAGAACCACTGCGTTGTCCAATAATCGCCCGAGTGAGGATACGCCTTCTGGGCCACCCCAGTTTTGTCTACTCGAAGATGGTGCCTTTATCCTGAGGCTCTGATACGCTGGCTCACCCTGTGCGACCAATATGTCGAGTTCCACTGTAGAGTCTGTTCCAGTGTGGTTGTGAAGCATAACGAAGAGGTCGCCCTGGCCTTCCGAGCACCGAGGCGGTAGGTCAAGATCTAGTCTCCACGGCTCTGCTGTCGTTGTTCTTTCGGTTGCGAGGGACTCCTGTAATCGGTCTATGAGTCGGAACATCCCTGGCCCCCATGCTCTCGTGTGAGCGAGGAGCGCTCTCAGAGAGGATATGTTGAATTTTGATTCTGGATCGAATAGCGAGTCTGTTGCTGCTACCTTGAATACTGTCCTGACCTCTGAATGCAATCCTTCTCTATCGATTATTCCCCTGTGTTCCAAGTGAATCGCCTGTAGCACGTGCTCGACCGCAGAAATAGGGGTATGGGATGTCCTAACTCTCACTTCCAATGAGTCCAGCCATTCATCCCACTCTCCTGCTGTCTGTGGATCGAGGTGTGCTTTGAGGAGGCCCGTGAGAACTGAGTCGAGTGTGCTGTCGTGTAGTGTGGGGGCATGTAACGAAAGTAGGGTGAAGTCGTTCGAGCGCATTGGCACGGATCCTTCTAGTTTCAATGAGTTTAGGACACAGACTACGCCGCAGAAAACTGCTGCTGCGAGCAATGAGGGGGCGAGGACCTCTCCTGGATTGAAACTCCAAACGGCATTTAGAGAGAATGCGGCAAGCATTGCTGAAAGGAGTCTTATTCGCTCTCTGACAACCCTATCCCTGAGCGTGTTCAGTATCCTCTCCGAGCCGGGGTATGACCCTTTTGGAGAATGGCCAAAAACACGGAGGCTGAGTCTGTCTCTAGCGACCATAGACGAGTACCATGACGCTAGATTTGTTGGAATGTAAAGTGCGGATAGAAGGACGAAACTGGTAATTGAGAGCTCGATCGATGAGTACCTCCAACCCACGATCAAGTTCGCAGATGAAATGGTGGCTATCGCGGATAGCATCATCCTGATGCTGGGTGTGGGCCAAAGGGTCGATGCCCAAATCCAAAACCTCCGCGCCGCATCCCTTCTTGCAATAACGCGTGACAGCGCCCTATCATTGGCTGGCACAAAACCACTGCCCTCGCCATAGGGGGTGGGTAGGGGGTTTCCATCATCCACGGCTCTTCGGAGTTGTTTTGGTGCTTGATGGCATCGGATGAGAGGGGTTGGAAAATAGGGTTTGTCAACACTAGGCTTCTTGGGGGGGAGGCTTTGCGGGAGACGGGCGTGTAGCATAGCCTGGATAATGCACTGGCCTCCTAAGCCAGGGACCGCGGGTTCGAATCCTGCCGCGCCCGCCACTAACTGAATGCCAGTCCGTGTCTCTCTCCTGCCGATGATACTCGATGGAGAAACCTCTCAAGAGGGACTCTCGGTTGCATTGATTTTCTCAGGCTCGTATCGCATTCTGCGAGAGCATTCAGAAGCTCCTCTCGAAGTTTGTCAGAAATTGATAGTCTTCTTCCCGTCAGGACATCATGCAGCTGTGATACTACGTCCTCGGCATCGAGACCATGGTGATTCATCAGGCTGTCAACTTCAGCGATGGCCCCGGCGAGGACCCTCTTTTTACGGCCCCCTGAGTTTTCCCACCTCCATTCGACGACCCTTCCCCTCAGTGCTAGCTCCATCACATGTCTGCCTGCTTGAAGGGTGGTTGATTGAACCAGTCTGTGGACAGCGGCCCTGTCGCCCTCTAGTCCCCTGAGTCGAAGCATCTCTAATGTGAAAATCGCCTTTCTCAGGTTTCCTTCGGATATGTACGAAATATCCTCCAAAACACCCTCGGCCGGCTCAAATCCTTCTTTGGAGGATATGTCCCTCATTGCGCCTATAACCTGCTCTTTGCTTGTTCCAGGTATCCTGATCATGCGGCTTCTTGACCTCAGGGCGTCAATTATCCTAGAGGGGGCCCTTGCCACTAGTATGAATCTGGAGGCGTTTCCAACCGTTTCGAGCATTCTCCGGAGATATGCCTGCCTTATTGAGCCCAGGTGATCGGCATCCTCCAAGATAATCAATCTGCTAACTGGTAGTGTCCCTTCGGGCAGGTGGGCTTCTGCTCCTGCGGGAGGGGGGCTGTCGTCGCTTGAAACCATGCCCCTGTCAAAGGCATCAAGACTGAGTCGTCCTGCTAGGGTATCGACCGATCCCCCTGGACGGAGGAAGTTCTCGAAGGTGGCCATTGCGCCTGCCTGACGTGCGAGGTCTCTGCATTGCAGAACGTGGGTGGTGGACCTCCATCCTGGGCCAAGCACCTGTCTTGCTACGAGTTTCCAAGCGGCTGTCTTGCCAACCCCAGCAGGCCCTGTGATGAGTAAATGGGGAGGGTCAGCGCTGATGCTGGATGAGAGTAGGGCTTCACGGGCCGTACTTGGCACCGCTAGCTGTTCGAATGTCCTAGGAGAATGGGACTCTAGCCAGCCAGCCACGTGTTAGCGTCGGGGCGGCGGGACTTGAACTCCGCGCCTCAAATTGCCTTCAGAGTCTTGTGTGGCCTTCCTTGGCTTCGAGGTTTAGCGAACACTCTGTAGCCGCACTTGTGACAAGACTTGCCGGTGGAGCCAGCCTCGATCCATGTCAAATGGCCGCATCGGAGGCACTTGTATCGAATCTCGAGGGGGTCCATCGATGACTCGCAGTGACTGCACTTAGGTGGGTCCGTGGGAGTCCAGGGCCTCCTGTCTGTGCGATTGCACTTCCTGCACTTGTGGTTCACCGTGTGCTCTGCGTCCTTTGCCATCAGGGCGGCGACCTGCCTGCCCTTCTTCAACCTGTCCTATACCTCACAGAGCCCTACGGGCTCGTTTGCATATGTCCACGAAGTTCTGGAAAATGTGCCCTCCGAACTCAGAGTCGTTGACTTCCGGGTGGAATTGGAGGCCGAACCTGTCTCCATTGTCGTTCTGCATCGCCTGCACCTCACAGGACTCGCTTTTGGCGGTGATTCTGAACCCCTCCGGCACCTCTGAAACCTCGTCATTGTGACTCTCCCAAACAATCTGGGTATCGGGTGTTCCAGCGAAGAGCGGTCCCCCTCCGTCGATCAGCTCGATGGACGCAGCCCCGAACTCGGGCGCCGGGGCCTCCCTGGCCTCTCCACCATAGTGGCCTGCCATGAACTGGTGGCCGGCACATATCCCCAGTATCGGAATCTGCATTCCGAGGTACTCCGCGCAGTTCCCGAGCTGCCCTGTCAGACCCACACGGGCCGCCCCTCCTGAGAGAATCAGTCCGTCTACGTCCCTCATCTCCGAAATTGGCGTGTCGTTGGGGAGTATCTTCGTGTCCACGCCCAAATACCTGAGCATTCGCCACTCCCTATGCGTCCACTGGCCACCGTTGTCTATGACGTCAATGACGAGGTTGGGGTCCCCCATGAGCCCTCGTTACGCAGGAGGGAGATGAATAATGCCCCCTCAAAGATTGAAAAAGAGAACCCTTGTCGTAGGTCTCCAAGCCCCGATGGTGTAGTGGCCTATCATGCAGCCCTGTCGAGGCTGCGACCCGGGTTCAAATCCCGGTCGGGGCGCCACTAAATTATGAGTCGCTACTCCACAGGGGCTATCCATGCCTCGAACGAGCAAAGCCGAAGCGTGGTGCTGTAGTCCCGCTTTATTTTGAGAGTTGGTTCGGGAGTCCCTTGCAACCTAGGTGGGAGGGCCGTTCTAATCTCCTCATTAGCCCCCTCGATGTCTGACTCGGCAACGATAACCCTACCTCTAATCATGCTGGGATCTGTTCTATCGAGGAGGGGCACCAAGGAGGGGAGGAATTCGACGGTTCGATGGGGCAGGTTGACCAGTAGTAGGTCCCATGCCCCTGCAATATTGGGGTCTTCGTGCAACTCAATCGCATTGGCCACCCCCGCTGTTCTGTCTTCATAGATCCTTGAGATGGGTTTTGTCTCGGTTGGGTAGTCCCTGTCATCCCACCGACGCAGGTTGTCGAACAACATCACCACGGCGTCGGGATTGAGGTCTGATGCGAGTAGGTCACTGACTAGATCTTCCTCCCCCATTAGCGTGGCCAGTGCCGGCCCTACCCCGCAGAACGGATCACAAACACGAAGTGGGCGGTCTAGCGAGGATCGTAGTTCCTTGGCCAATGCGAGGGTCTCGAGCCTCTCTGCCTGCAACTTGGTGGAGAAGTAGGCCCGTGTGGGGTCGCAGAGAATGCTGCGTCCCGACTCCTTGACCATCACTCTGGTTTCAAGGAGGTGGGGAGGGAGGTCCGAGGTTAGGACAGTTTCGCCGTCTCTACATCCTATTGGGGCGATGTCTCGAATCCTGAGCTCGCCCTGTACCCCCCTGTCTTCCAATACCAAACGAACGTGGGGGTGGGATTGCATCTTCGCCTTCGCTATGGCTTGGGTGTGCTCCCTGATCGATTCGTCGATTCTCACAATCATCATGTCTCCTATGAATTCGTGATTCGCTGGCCATGACTCCCCATGTAGGGCGACTTCTGCTTCGCCGATGATTTCCGTGAGGTACTTCCACCAGTCCGTGCTGGGCCTATCGTCGGGCCGTCCCTCAACATCTACCACCTCGTAGTCGGAGGCCAGTCCATCGAGCATAGGGGGTGCTTCGGGGCTTACAGGGATCAATCTGTGTTGTCCTTCCTCATCGGGCATAACTCTGTACCCAATAGCGAGCCACTGCTCGGCCTTCATGCGCCCAAGGGTGGCTTCGACCTTTCCGTTCGGTACTCTGAGGTGTCGCATCACGTTCATGACGGGCAGCGGGGCAGGACGCTTCACAATGACGGATGAGCGGCCGGTGACTGGGTTGTGGTTGATTGGGCTTGGACCCGGCGATCTGGGGCTGATGACTGCTGATGCAATAGAGTGTGCCAAGTGCTGCGAATATCGGTTTCTGGAGGGTTATACGGCGACCCTCCCGGATGAAGAGGAGGCACGACTGGAAAGTGTGGTCGGGAGTTGGGAGAGAGTTATGCGTCCCATGGTTGAGAACCCTGAAAAAATACTTGCGACGGCCAAGGAAACTTCTGTGGCATTGTTGATTGTGGGTGACCCCATGCAAGCTACAACCCATATTGATTTGGAGAGTCGTTGTGCTGAGCAGGGCATCAATTTTTCAATTGTTCCTGGTATTTCGGCTACCTCTCTAGCAATGTCTGTTTCAGGTATGCAATCATATAGATTCGGCAGACAAGTAACTCTCCCCTTTGCCTACGGGGAATACCTTCCGACCTCCCCCCTTGAGTTAATTGATACGAACTTTGTAAACAACCTACACACCTTGGTTTTGTTGGATTTAGACCCGACTGGGATGGGGGTAGAAAGCCCGCGACCGATGAGTCCTTCGCAAGCAGTGGATTTGTTGCAAAAAATGTACGAAAAATTGGTGGAGGACGAAGGGGGCGTTCGTGAAAGTATGGTGACCCCCATTGGGGACTGGGACGGGATATTACTGAGTGATCTGGGCACTAGTGAGCAACGAGTTGTTTCTGGGGAATTGGAAGAGCTTTCTGCCATCGATGGTGGGCGAATTCATTGTCTCATCCTTCCTGCCAAATTCATGGGGATGGAACGAGAGGCCTATGAACGCCGGAGACCGCATAGGTGATGGGTCAGGTTATGTTCGGAAGGTAAGAGGGGGACTCGAAAATGGCAAAGCCACCAGCAGAAGTAAGGTTCCCTGGAGACAGGAACCGCAGGAAGAAGGTCAGGGTCAGAGGAATAAAGCAGGCATCGAAGGAAATCCAGAAAAGGTTGGAGAACAACCTAGAAGGATTGATGGATGACCCAGAGGCATTTGTTCCAGAGATTACGGGGGAGTTGGGCAAGATATCCTTCTTTGGTTCGAAGGACAGGCTCGCGGTGACTCTCAAGGAAATCGAGGTCGTGGCGGCGAAGCGTAATGACCCAAGGTGGCTAAGAAAAAGAATGGTGAAGAAAGGTGGGGATGAGGTATGCAAGTCCCTAGCAGGAAGTCTCCTAGCTGCAAGTGAGGAGGATTTGTCAACTGTCTCGGTATTCAAACACCCGTTGTATGGCACTGCAAGCTATCTGAGGAGGGGTAACGGCAAACAGAGCCATCAAGCTGGAATTCAGAACTTCACTCATCCAAAACTAAGGTTGCTTGTGTGGGATGGCCATGCGAAGTCGGGACAGTTCTTCTTCTCATGGGACGGTGGTTTTGTCTGCACCTGCTCAGAAGCCAAAGCGCCCCCAGAATGGATCAATTGGGTTCTAGACAAATCGTCCGTGGATTTGAGCGGCAAGGAAGTGAGATGGACGGTCGGCCTCAGCGAGGACGTTGTTTCAGGGGGGCAGAACACAGAGAGCGGGTGGCTTCGTTTGGAGTTTCAGGATGGAACCATTGTTGGCATCTCAACCTCTTCACTAGCCAAAACTGAGGTTCCATTGGCACAGAGCATTGCCATTTCGATGATGCCTCCGAACAAACTCGGTGCTGTTTGTGACGCTAGTTGGATGTGGAGGCCAGATGGCTGGCCAGAGGATCGCCCCCTTCCTGACGAGGGCGAAGAGCGCTTGGGAGAGGCTCTGGATGCATGGCTGAAAATGTCCTTGGAGGATGCCTCCCTTTCCAGAGCATGTAGAACCAGTGTACTCAATTCGATCTCTGATGGCTATGTTGTGGGAAATAGTTGGTTTGCAGAAGACGATAGGGACGGTTTCCTAGAGCACATGGGAGGGACGCTCGAAGAGAAGAGGGCCCTTGCCTGTATTCTCGATTCCCTAGAAGGGGGCATCCACGTGAGAACCGATGGATTGGCCCTGGGCATCGAGGATGATGTAGTCAGACTGGAGGAGTCCTCATGTCATCCCGTTCTGGTTTCACTTTGGTCGGAACATGGAATCAAGGTCCTCAATGAAATGTACGGGCTCAGTGGTGAGGAGGCCGAGAACATCCTAGCCAGACAAGAGAAGAGGAAGCAGGGATTCGGCGCATTCCTCAGGGAGCTGGGCGAGGATCTCGATACCGCACAGAGGCTTGATCGCTTGCCTTGGGAGCCAAGCCTTCTCCCAGTGCCACTCGGTATGGCCGATAGGTTGGTTCGGAAGGCCGTTGACGATGGGGTAGCATCGACTGTTTCAATCGCAAGGAAGGGGAAGGGGCTCGAGTCTGCGATGGGCTGGGCTTGGTTGGTTGTTCACGATCGGACTGAGTCCGATGCTTGGAGGTTTGATGAGTCCAGCAGGGACAAGGGAGGAGACTGGGTCCCAGCCCTGAGGGCCCTTTGGGACGCGTCCGAAGACCTTCTTCTCAATGACAATGGGGATGCGGTGGAGGACTACCGGAATGCCATGAAGTGGCTAGCGGAGTCGAGTGGTTCAAAGTGCCCAGAATGACGTTCAATGTGGCATTGCTATCCAAACCGCTACTGCTAGCAATGATACACCCATGACTCGATTCAGGACTGTTGCTGAACCGGGGGTTGTGAATACCCTTCGAAGTATAGAGCCAAACGCAGCCCACGACATCACCGCAGGCAGGCCGAAGAGGAGGTTCAACACAACCAGCGCCACCTTCGCTTGGAACCCTGGACCGAATAGTCCGCCGAAAGCGGTCATCAAAACTAGAAAATGTATCCAGGCCTTTCCGTTGACCACCTGCAGTGTCACTCCAGTCAACAGGCCCAGTCGGTCGTCCTCGGACTCATCGGAGGACAGAGGGGGAGAGGCTGCTACCTTGTACCCAAGATAGGCGATGTAGGCGGCTCCGATGTAAGTTAGGAGATCAAATGCAGACTTGTTGTCCTCTATGAAAACCGTCGCGCCGCCAACGAAAATTCCCAGTGTGGACCAACCGATTGCCATGCCGGCTATCAGGGGGAGGGTCCCACGGAACCCATGTTGGGAGCCGTGGGCCGCGCAAAGGACGTTGTTGGGCCCGGGTGTGAAGCACATGGGGACGATGAACGCCAACGTGGCGATTAGCAGCTCGGTGTCCATTTGGACGCCTCAGGCTCTTGCCTCTAGGAATTCGTTGGCAGCCATCAGGGCGTTTTCTATGTCCTTCCAAAGGTCCTCGACGTCTTCGATCCCCACGCTCATCCTGACGAAGCCGGAGACCACGCCAGCTTCGTTCCTAACGTCCTCGGGAACGAACATGTGGCTGGAATTGAATGGACACTCGACTAGGCTCTCCACCCCACCTAGGCTCGTTGCCTCGAAGATCATATCCAACGACCTCATGAATTTGAGGGCCGCTTCATCCCCTCCCTTGATCACGAAAGCCAACATTCCGCTTCCCTTCGGCATTATCCTCTTTGCGACCTCGTAGTCCGGGTGCGAGGGCAGCGAGGTGTGTCTTACGCTTTCCACCATGTCGTGATTATCCAACCTCTTGGCGAGTTCGGCTGAATTGGCGGCATGGATTGGCATTCTGGCATGAAGGGTTCTCATTCCTCTCTCCAACATATAGCACATGTGAGGGTCTGCAGCTCCTCCAAAGTGTATCTTATTGAAGAAAATATCAGCGACTAGTTCCTTCTTCCCAGCTACCAATCCTGCGATTAGGTCTGCGTGTCCACCGAGGTATTTCGTACCGGAATGGAGGACTATGTCAAACCCCATGCCAACTGGGTTGCAGCCCCATGGTGATGCAAACGTATTGTCGACTATGGAAATTATTCCTTTCCTCTTGGCTATGTCGGCCATAGCCTCTAGATCACACACTTTCAAGACTGGGTTTGTCATCGTCTCGACATAGAGTACCTTCGTGTTATCCTGGATTGCCTCCTCGTAAGAGGAGGGGTCTCGTAGGTCGGCCATAGTCACCTCTACGCCCATACGCGGCAGTATCTCGGTAAGCACCCCATATGTCCCGCCATAGCAATCGGCGCTTGCGACAATGTGATCCCCGGAGGACAGGAATGTGAAGAGAGTGGTTGAAATTGCTGCCATCCCACTGGAAAATACCTCTGCGTCCTCTGCTCCTTCTAGAGCGGCAATCTTGGCTGAAACAACCTCTGAATTTAGGCTTGAAATTCTACTATAGATTAGTGTGTGCTGTGCGCCGTCCGCCCACCCCTTGTACCGTTCGTCAGTCAGCTTGTATGTGGAAGTCATGAAGATGGGGGTTGTGGCCGACCCCTCTACGTCCTGCATTCCAGAATGCACTGCCTTTGTTGCAAACCCCTTGTCGGTGTCGTCCCCTTGCATGCCCTTGGGACATACCCTTGGGTCATCAATAATGCGTAGGGGGGTGTGCTAATCTTTCCGAACTGGTTGATTTCTCTGCCTCTGTGCCTCTATAGCCACGGAACTCAAAGGCGCTTGCAAATTGAAAGACGGGACGAAGCCGGTCATTGGAATTCGGATTACTTGATCTGACTCCCCTAGAATGCCCTCTGGGATTCCGTTCTTTTCCCCCCCCACTATGAGTACTATGTCACCGGTCAAATCAGATTCCCATGGAGTGGTGTCTCCCACGTCCTCTAGTGAAATAATTCTGAAGCCGGCCTTCTTGGCCTCTCGGACAGCTTCTAGGCCGTTCGTCCAATGGACCGGTATGAACCGGTGGGCCTTCATTGAAGCGCGCTTCGCAGACTTTCTTTCTTGGTTGGTTAGGTCGGCATCGATAATCACCGCGTCTGCGCCCGAAACCTCAGCGGTTCGGATGCAGAAACCTATGTTGACGGGGTACGCTGCTCCAGCGAGAAGCCATATCAGGCCACCCTTCGATAGCGTTTGCTCTAGAGTGGCGTTTGGTTCCCTCCCCACTAGGCCCAAGGCGTCCGGCGTTCCCTTCTCGTTGTCCCTTGACATTCTCCAGATGTCGTTCTCGGATCCTTGAATGAGCTTGATGTTTCTTTCCTCGGCGATTGAGATGATTTGTTCTAGTTTGGTTGATTTGGCGCCTCTCTTCACTAGGATTAGGGTGATGTTTTCATTTTCATCCAGGGATTTCAATATCTCCTCGACCCCGCACCTCTGCATGTCAATCACCCTTTGCCTCTGGAACGTGCCCGATTCGTCCCGCGACGCCCAGGCATATCGCGACTACGGGCCCTATCAACAACGCGAAGGCGACCGTGCCGAGGCCGACCGTTCCACCCAATGACCAGCCGGCCAGGACGACAGAGACCTCTATTGCTGCTCTAACTCTGCCAATCGGTATTCCTGTATTTTTCTGGATTCCTGTCATCCACCCATCTCTGGGACCGGGGCCGAGATTGCTTGTCAGGTACATGCCGCTCCCTATGCCTACGAGGATTATTCCAAGGGCCGCCATTGATATGGCCATCAATTGACTTTCTGGGGCAGGTATCATTGGAACCATGACGTGGATTGTCCATGCGATGATGATGGCATTCAGTATCGTCCCGACCCCTGGAATCTCCTTGAGGGGGATCCAAAGAAGCAGAACGGCGACGCTGACTAGGAATGTGGCCTCTCCTATTGTGGTCTCAATAGAGTAAGAAATACCTTCAGCCAGAACTGTCCAGGGGGTGTTGCCTATTCCTGCAGCTATGAGTAATGAGTCGCCCAAGCCAAAAATGAACTCACCAATGACCAAAATCGCTAGCGTGGACAATCGTGGCTTTACCGACATAGGATTGTCGGAGCTCCAGGTTGTCGTTGGGACCTCGTTGGCTAGTTTGAACAAATTTCACTCACCTTTTACCCAATCAGAGTATTCTTTCGTGGATTCAACTGGCCACCAAACAATCCCCGGAATATCATAGGAGTGTTCGGATTTGATTTTCGAAATTAATTGCTTTTTATTGGATTCCGCAGTCTTAATTTGTACGTCCCATTCGGGTACGCTCTGAATTTCTCCCTCCCATCGAAAAATCGAGGTCGTTCTCTTTATGTCGACGCAGGCACCCAATTCCGAGTCAATTATTGATTGGGCCCACATCCCCACCTCCGCTTCGTTTAGTTCGCCGGGAAGGGTGGTCTGAACAATCCATACCGTGTTATCCATAATACTGGGAAGGAGCATCCTGCCATCAATTCGATGGCATACCTTGAATGAGTGACGTGGCTTCCATGGGAAACGGCGAGCAGCATGGAAGCATGGGAAGGGCCCATCGATACCGGGGATGTCCCGGAAAACGGTTCTGCATTCGATGTGATTGTGGTGGGTGGTGGGCCAGCAGGTTCGGCCGCTGCCGCTTACAACGCCATGAATGGGTGTAAAGTGCTACTAATCGAAAAGGGAGTGTGGCCGAGAGACAAGATTTGTGGTGATGCGGTGGGGGGAAAGTCACTTTCCCATGTCAAGGAACTGGGAGTCAAGGAAATGATCGAGGGTACCCCCCACTTCACCGTTGACTCGATAATCTTCGGGAGCGGGAAGGGGAATACTGTCAGAGTTATGCTTCCTCAAGAGGAGTTCGAGAAAAAGGAGGCTGGGTACTCCCTGCCTCGTTTACAATTTGACTACATGATGTTCAAAAGGTGCTCCGAGATTGTGATTGAGAACGGGGGGTCGACCATTCAGGGCTTCACCGTCAAAGACGTGCGAGTCGAAGACGGAAGAGTGGCTGGCGTGAGTGGAAAGGTCGGAGGGAGGGGGGATTCGGAAGAGCTCAGCTTCTCGGCCCCCCTGACAATAGGAGCAGGGGGGTACAACTGCCCTGTGGCAAAGACCGTGACTGAAGTAATGCATAATGAGCCAATGAGGGACGACGAGCACTACTGCGGCGGTTTCAGGGAGTATTGGGAGGGAGTGTCCGGTTTCAGCGGCTCTCAGGGCCCCATTGAAATTCACTTCATTGACGAATTCAACCCTGGCTACTTCTGGCTCTTCCCAGTGAAGGAGGGAGTTGTCAACGTAGGCGTTGGGATGGTTTTCGCAGAGCAGAGGAAGCAGGTGGGGGACAAGAAATCACTCAAGAAAATGCAAGAGTGGGTAATCAACAAGCACCCGATGTTCAAGAAACGCTTCGAGAAGGCCAAGCTTGTGAAGGGATCTAGCAAAGGGTGGCAGCTTCCGTTCGGCTCGCCGAGGAAGGGAGGCCAGCCGTACCAACCCAGGAGGTCTGCAACGGCTGGAGCAATGTGCGTGGGGGATTCAGCGAGCTTGGTGGACCCTTTCACGGGAGAAGGGATAGGTAACGCTCTGCTGTCGGCGAAGATGTCCTCCAAGCACTTCGACAAGGACGCTCATGCCGGTGGTTTCCCAGAAGAAGCTGCGGATGGCTACATGAGGGAGCTGTGGAGCACCCTAGGGCCCGAACTCTCCAACTCATTCAAGCTGCAGAGGTGGGCCAAGAAGAAGTGGCTGATGAACTGGGTAATCGGCAAGGCAGGCCGTAGCGAGGAGCTCGCTGACATGATGACAGGGATGATTGCTGACAAAGAGGCCTCTAAGCAGCTCTGGAGCAAGTGGTTCCTGTTCAAGACGCTGATTCTTTCATGAGGTGAATCGATGAAAGGGCCCCTTGACAGTTCATTGGATGGGATTGAGGCCATATTCCTTGATCTAGACGGGACGATATACCTCGGCGGGGATTTGATAGACGGAGCAGTGGATTTCCTCGGAAGGCTGGAGGCCAGTGGTATTCGCAGGTTCTTCCTCTCCAACAACTCCAGCAAGTCCGTGGGACAATACCTAGAGAAGCTCCAATCACTGGGCATCCCCTCGGCGGAGGAGGACATCCTACTCTCCACCCATGATTTGATTTCATGGCTCGATGGCGAGGGCGTGACAGAGTCTTACCTGGTTGGGACCGAGGGTATGAGGGAGATGTTGGAAGCAGTTGGTGTCAACACCAAGTCAGAGAGTCCTCAATACGTGGTTCTGGGTTACGACACCGAGATTACCTACGAGAAACTGAGCACTGCGTCAATTCACCTGCACAACGGGGTCCCGATGGTGGCCAGCCACCCGGACATGGTATGCCCTTCCCCCGAGGGGGGCCTACCTGACACTGGCGCCTACATGGACCTCTTCGAGGCTACTACTGGGGTCAGGCCTGTTCATGTCTGCGGTAAGCCGAACGCAGGCATGATACTCCACAAGGTAGAGGAGTTAGGGCTGAGGCCTGAACAGTGCGCTATGGTGGGTGACCGCCTCTACACTGACATGGAGATGGCAGACAGAGCAGGCGTTCATGGAATACTGGTCCTCAGTGGAGAGGCCACGTTGGTAGATCTTGAGAAGGCCCCCCAGAATCCTAGCCTCGTCGTCGATTCGGTGGCGTCTTTGTTGTAAGGTGTTTGTGGGCATACCGAGTGAGGTCATGCTCACCGAGCCATAGAAATACCGCGCTTCTTCCGGCGGCGCGTGGAAGAGACTGCCGTCCCTCTTGCGATGCAAGACAGAGCGTACTACAAGATGGGGCTCTTGGTATATGACAACGCGAAGGTAGTGCTCGTCCTGACACTACTGCTGTGTGCGGGCCTGGGTAGCCTCATGACTCTGGAGCCGAAGTATGCAGAGGGGTATGGGGAAGGAGACCTGGAGTCCGTGCACGGCTGGGAGGCCGTTAGAATGGGGTTCAGCTCGGAGAACGAGAGCGAGAAGATGTCTTTCTACGTGCTCTTCCACCACCCGGGCCTCAGTTCCAGTGATGAAGAAGTAACAGAGGCGATGCAATCCACGGTAGAGGCCCTAACAGAAAGAGAGGAGGTATCTCTCGAGTACCCCTGGCTGACCAACGAGGCAAACAGATCGAAGCTGGTCAGCACGGTCGATCCGTCTTGGTCGCGAATAAGGGTGGAGATTAGCCTCAATAGAGATGATTCGAAGGTGCTTCTGAAGGAAGTGATAGATGATCTGCACCTCCCTGACACCGCCCCGGAGGGCATGGAAAAATGGGTAACCGACAATCTCGCGATTGACGTTACCTTCGACTTGACTCTCAAGGAGGAGCTTGTCGAGGCGGAGTTGATTTCCGCGCCCCTCACCCTACTCATCCTGCTCTTCGTGTTCGGGAGTGTGGTGGCGGCTGGCCTACCAGTGCTGACTGGGGTGTACACTGTTGTCGCCGCTGTTGGAATAGTGACTGGGCTGACTTTCATCTTCGATGACATCACAGTTTACGCCAATAATATCGTATCCCTGCTAGGGATTGGTTTGAGCGTTGACTACTCATTGTTCATAGTCAACAGATTCAGAGAGGAGTTGGACAAGGGCCGTGATCGCAGAACGGCGGTGGCGATGACCAGTGCTACAGCGGGCCGGGCCATTTTCTTCTCAGGGATGACTGTTATCGCCGGCCTCCTTGGGATGCTTTTCTTCGACAATACCGGTTTGCCCTCCCTTGGCTGGGGGGGGATATGCGCCACATTCGTCGCTCTGACCTCGTCAATGGTGCTGCTTCCAGCCCTGCTTTCCCTGATGGGGGAGAGGGTGAATTCCCTGAAGGTCCCTTTCTCCGCTGGCACGCGTACCAGTGACTCAGGTTTCTGGTCACGGATAGCCAATGGAGTCATGGAGCGTCCATTGTCCGTCCTAGTTCCCTCTATGATCGTCCTACTGCTCGCTGGTTCTCCGTTCCTGCAAGCAGAATGGGGAATCACCTCGTGGAGGTCCCTGAGTCCCGACGACGAGTCTCGAAGGGGGATGGAGCTCACAGATGAATACTGGCCCGAAGACGTTGCGAACACTGCTTTGGTCGTGTTCGAGATAGATGACGGGGTGGATTTCCTGTCGGAGGACTACCTTAGATCGTTGCATTCCTTCTCCAAGGAGGTCCTGGACATCGAAAACGCAGGTTATGTGTACACTTACGCTCACTTCGACGAGGGGATGAGCGAAGATGAGGTGATTGACTTCTGGGATGATTCCGATGATGGTGAGATGTCTGCCCAGCAGGCTCAGATGACTTCTATCCTACGGAGTTTTCACCTGGAGAACACGGTGGGCGACGGTGTTGTCATGGTTGTCGTGGGCATAGAGGGAGACCAGACTAGCGAGGAGTCCAGAGAAGTTGTAAACACCATCAGATCGCTTGGAAGCAAGGACGTGCAATTCGGTGGTGATGCAACGGTCTACGTCGCAGGCATGGCGGCTTACAACCAAGATGTACTAGATGCTGTGATTGAGAACATGCCAATGGCGATGGCTTTCATTCTGATATCGAGCTACATCCTCATATTCCTTCAGGTAAGATCTGTGGTTCTACCTTTCAAGGCACTTGTGATGAATGTGCTTTCAGTTGCTGCCTCCTTCGGCGTTCTGGTATGGATTTTCCAAGAGGGTAACGGCGCTGAGTTGTTGAATTTCACGCCACAACCCATTGACCCGACCACGCCCGTGATGATATTCGCCATACTGTTCGGTCTGAGCATGGACTATGAGGTCCTCATGCTATCCAGGATACACGAGGAGTGGGAGAGTAGCCGGGACAATCGGCAAGCAGTGGCAGTTGGACTGCAAAAGAGTGGGCGGATCATCACTTCAGCAGCGCTCGTCATGGTAACCGTTTTCTCTGCCTTCGGCCTCTCTTCGGTCTCCCTGATGAAGCAATTCGGATTGATGCTGGCTCTCGGTGTTGCTGTTGACGCCACTATCGTCAGGGCCCTCGTTGTGCCATCCACGATGCGATTGATGGGCTCTTTGAACTGGTGGGCGCCTAGTTGGCTTTCTTCGGCGCCTGAAGAGGACTCGGAATAGGCGCTAAGTCAAAGCGCGACCGCTGGTTCGGTTGGCTATGGGAGATGGCACGGTCGTTGTCACCGGGGCAAGCGGTTACATCGGCAGCCACGTGGTTGCGAATCTACTGTCACGTGGCCGATTAGTCAGGGCCACTGTCAGAGACATTGGTGACCCTGTTCGAGTTGACCATCTGAAAGCCCTCCCTATTTCAGAGGGAGGGGGACTGGAGATTGTCGAAATGGATTTACTAGATGCAGGATCGGTGAATGCAGCTATAGAGGGGTGTACAGATTTGATACACACCGCGGCTGCTGTGAGGATAAGCGCCAAGGACCCACAGAGGCAGATTGTCGATCCTAGCCTCATTGGCACCCGCAATGTAGTTGCAGCGATTGATGCTGCAGGAACCGTCGAGAGGTTCGTACACACTTCCTCAACTGCAGCCATCAGGCCAATGAAATGGAAAGATGGCCAAACCCTGACTACGGATACATGGGCGGACGACGCCACGCTCGAGGGGAACCCATATGGATTGGCCAAGGTGTTAGCAGAGAGGGTTGTTAGAGAGTGGCATTCGGAGGGAGGGGGTGTTGGAAAACCACGGATGGTTACGATACACCCGAGTGTCGTCTTCGGACCCCCGATGAGCAGCATTCATCTTCGTGGCTCGCTCTCTTTCCTAAACGCACTAGTTCAGAGGAAAATACCGATATTAATTCCAATTCAAATAAACATTGTAGATGTTAGGGACGTGGCCGAAGCGCATGTGAGGGCCCTGACCATGGGTCAGAATGCTGGGAGGTACCTCACAGTGAGTGGGGACATGCAATTTTCCGAAATTTCGCGGACTCTACGGGAGGAATACCCGGAGCTGAAGAGCCCGAGGTTCACTGTTCCATACCTGATTGCATTGGCTTTCGGGTCCCTCTTCGACAGGCGGATTACGCGATCGTGGGCAAGGCAGCATCTGAAGAGGCAACTCTACTGGGATGCAACACCCGCTGAACGAGAGCTGGAGATGTCGTGGAAGACCCCCAAGGAGTCGGTTCTCGAATCCGTGCCCGGCCTGCTTGAGAAGGGGGGCGCACCGGAGGGAGGGGCATGAGAGTCGGGGCACAGTTGCTCGTCTTGCTTCTTCTAGGCTCCAGCCTTTCTGGCTGCTTCTTCTGGAAAGAAGATGGTTCCATGGAGGAGGCGGAGGTCGGTCCTTTCGCCTTCAGTGAGCCGATTCCTGATACCACCTGGTACCACTATCCCGGGACGGTCACAGAGCCTTGGGCGGTAGATGCGACCGATCCGGTAGTCGTCGCATCGGCGAACATCACAGCGAACCTCACCGGTTCGAACTCGCCCTTCTTCGCGAACGCGACATACTACGGAACGGGGTGGGACACGTTTGAGCCGACAATAGGCGTCACCTCTTCTGGCGCTATTTTCTTCACCAACTACAACGGCCTAGGAGATGGGACGCACATAATCAGGTCCAGGGACCAGGGGCAAACGTGGGAGGACGTAGGCCCGTTCGGGATGTCCGACGACCAGGGGCAAACTCCGAACTCGAACGACCCCTATCTCTATGTTGACAAGTTCAATGACAAGTTAGTCAAGTTCGACATGCACGCCCTAACGGCTATGTTCGTCGAGTACTCTGATAACGATGGCGAGACTTGGAGCACTCCCTTCCCAGTCGAGGGGTACTACGCTCCTCAAGACCACCAGAGCATAGCGTCCGTCCCTCATGGGAATGCGATAGTGGGTGATGTGGTCTATGTCTACTGCATCAACACAGGGTCGCCAGCGCTTGGTGCGCAGTGTTCCAGATCTTTGGATGGGGGGCATACGTGGGACGCCCAGCAGATCGGGTACCCGACTGAGAGCTTCGGAAACCAGTGCTCCGGGCTTCACGGGCACGTCGCCGGAGGGTCTGATGGTTCCATATACCGAGGGAATCCCTCGTGTGAGGGGCCTGCGGTGTACGCGTCTCACGATGGGGGGTACACTTGGAGCGAGCACACGATAACCACGGAAGTGGGCATGCAGCAGGGCTGGCATTCACACGAGGTCGCGGTCGCGGTTGATGAAGGGGGGAACGTGCACGCGACTTGGATTTCGACAGACATGATGCCGTGGTACGCATACTCGAGGGATCAAGGGTTGTCTTGGAGCGAGCCCATGATGGTCGCAGCCCCGGGGGTCAATGAAACTGGTTTCCCGACTATCTTCGCTGGGGACGAGGGGCGTGTGGTAATCGGATACATCGGTGAGGTGAATGATATCGCCAACGAAAACGCGACTGGGGGGGTCGGTTGGGGAGGATATATGGCGATAATGACCAATACCTTCGAGGAGCGCCCTCTGATCACCAGCGTTGTGGTCAACTCACCAGATGACCCATTGGATATAACCTCGGATTGCGGGAATGTCCGGTGTGGTGGTTTCGGCGATTTCATCGATGTTGAGTTGGATGACGCAGGGCGTCCTTGGATTGCACTGGCGCACAACGCGGCCGGTTTCGAGGAGGCCATCATCGGGACTCTGACCGAGGGACCCGCGCTCTATGGGGATATCATTGCCCTTGATTCACTCCCTAGTGGGGGGAACTCAACGCTCAAGATGGGGTGATGCCACCGAAGGTCATGCGTTCAGTCGCGACTGCATTGGTGCTGCTGATGGTTTCGGCCCCACTAAGCGGCTGTTTCGGGGATGAGGTTGAGGGGCCAGGAGAGGTCGATGGT
Organism: uncultured Candidatus Poseidoniales archaeon; assembly: GCA_964386765.1. Taxonomy (GTDB): domain Archaea; phylum Thermoplasmatota; class Poseidoniia; order Poseidoniales; family Thalassarchaeaceae; genus MGIIb-O5. The sequence goes on from CAYLUC010000012.1 coordinate 39,865, forward strand.
TTCGATTTCGCTTATTTGTGCCCAGAGGGGATTGCCAACAACACATGGTATCACTACTCCAATGCCACGGACGCCACGAAAGTCTCCAGCGAGCTTAACGGGACTTCGGTTCTGGTTGGCAACAACGCCCCCTCCTGCGCCATAGGCACTTACTACGGGGTTGGCATGACTACATTCGAGCCAACGATAGGAGTAACTTCTTCTGATAACCTGTACATGTCTAGTTACGGAAATGGGGTTGGTGGCTCGACTGCCATAATCCGTTGTTCTGGTTTGATTGGGATGACCAACATTAGCGACTATGATTGTGTTGATGTCTACGCGCCGCCCCTAATTCCAGTTGTAAATTCCAATGACCCGTATGTCTACGTGGACCCGTGGACTGATCGAATCATGAAATTCGACATGCATGCATTGACAGCGATGACAGTTGAAACATCGGACAATGAAGGAGAAACGTGGTCCCTCCTCCCAACCCCTGCTACAGGCACTTCGGTTCAGGACCATCAGACGATAGCCTCCTCGCCTTATCCGACGCCGTTTCACCCGACAACATGGGTATTCTGTATCAATGGTAATTGGCAGTCGCCACTTTGTTCCTCGAGTTTTGATGGAGGAATAACTTGGACCCAGCAGGTCCCAGGGGCCCCTCTCAACTGTAACAGTGGTGGGCTGACAGGTCACATCATGGGTTCCGAGAACGGTAATTTCTACAGGGGGAACAGGGGGTGTAATGGTGGAGAGGGGTACTCAATCTACCGAAGCACCGACGGCGGCCTAACATGGACCGAGCACCCACTACCGACTGAAACCACGGGGACTGCGGAGACTTGGAACTTTGAGGAGGCGCAGGTCTACCCCGACTCGGAGGACAATGTCCACGCGATGTGGATGGGGTCTGACAACATGCCATACTACTCCTACTCAATGGACGAGGGGGATACGTGGAGCCCTCCGATGATGGTCGCACCGCCTATCGGGCTGAATGGTACCGGATTCCCTGTAATCACTGCAGGGGGCCCGGGGCAGGTGGCTCTTGGTTACCTGGGGGATTCCGGAGGAGACACGTGGAACGGCTACCTGACTGTGATATCCGATGCTTTCAGCCCCATGCCACTGATGACCACGGTTCAGGTAAATGGCTGGGGTGACCCCCTAGACACGAGCGCGGACTGCGGATTCAACCGATGTGGCGGTTTCGGGGACTTCAATGACATAATCATAGATCAGCATGGTCGTGCATGGTTCGGATTAGCGCATAACGTGGGTGGAGAGATCGGGATTTTCGGGACTATGGCTATCGGGCCATCACTACGTGGTAACGGAACCCTGACAGATATTCCTTTGGGTGGCCCTGGAACCCTCTAGAGGGTGTCCCATACCCCTTCCATGTTGTATGCGTCCCAAGCATATGAGGCTGAGAACAAAAGCATCGCGACGCCACAAACCGCCAGTAGTCTTCGATATGCGACTGGGGAGATGCTGCCCCCGGCTCGATGGACTGCATATGCGATTGCCGCCTTCGTCAGCATTATCGTAACGAGGAACGTCACTGCATATGCGATGGGCGCGATGATGGTTTCCTCGATGGCGGAAGCCATCAGTGGCCCTCCTATCAGGAACCAGAAAACGTAGACGTTCGGATTGAGTAGGTTGGTTATCACCCCTCGGAGGAAGGAACCGGTGGGTGGTGGGGCGTCCGCGTTGACATCAGGGGGCTCTAGGTAGAAGCACTGTACTCCCATCCAAGCAAGGAAACCCGCCCCCGCCACTGTAACCAGGAACAATAGCGTTTGATCTTCTGCGAGCCATGCAGCTGCGAAGAGGCTGAAAATAACTAGCGGGCCGTCTGTGAATATCGGTGCTGCTGCCGTCCAAAGGCCGGCACGGAGTCCTCCAGAGAGAGTTTCTCGGATCACCATGGTCAGCAATGGCCCTGGCTTAATCCCCTCGACGACACCGAGGATCGCCCCCGCGAACGCCAATGAGGCTATGAGATCGAAATCCATTTTCTCACTTCGAAGCGGCGATTTTTGCGAGGAGTTTCAATATCTCAAAGTACAACCAGCAAAGTGTGACAAGGAGTCCGAATGCCGCCCTCCATTCCATCTCCTTGGGAGCCCCCATTTCGACGCCCCTCTCTATGAAGTCAAAATCCGCGACTAAGCATAGGGCCCCAATGCCTATCACGAAAAGTGAGAATGCGATACCTATTGGACCCGAACCATGGATATATGGCACTTCGAACCACCCGGTTATTGCCCCTGCAAGTGAAAACATGTAGACGAAAATGATAGCAAAAAGGGCCGATGAGACTGCAATTTCCATATTCTTGTTCCACTCAATAAGCCCTGCTCTGTAAATCGCCAGCATGCCTCCGAGAATCATGAATGTCAGAAGTGCGGCGATAATTCCGATTCCGGGAAGGTCGAAGCCCACTTCGAAAACCCAAGTAAAGCCGCCCAAGACGAGTCCTTCACTGACAGCATATGCCACCACAAAGACGGGGTTTGCCATCATCTCATGCTTGAACCACATGATTACGATGGCGAAAATTTGGTAGAGGATGCCGATGAGGATCAGGGGGAGCGAGTAGGGCGCGGTAATGGCTACTGCCAAAGCGACAGTTGCTGTGATAATCAGCACAATCCCTGTCTTCTCAGTCACGCCTTCCATCGTCATCATATTGGATTCGGGGGAGTCCCACCAGTTCTGTTCAGGGTAGTGTTCCTTGACGAAGGTCGAGTCGTTCAATGCTGGATTCCCGGAGCGGTACATGGCCTTGCTCAGAAGGCGCTACTTCTCAAGGGTTGGCACTCATTTTCATACCATGGAGGACAAATGCGCCCCTGTGTAGCTATTGGGCTCGTTTGGGATCTGGTCGGGAGGGCCTTGGGCCACGACGTGCCCGCCGAGCTCCCCGCCCTCTGGCCCCAAGTCGATGACCCAGTCCGCACACTTGATCACATCGAGGTGGTGCTCGATGATGATCACAGTGTGGCCGTTCCTCCTGAGGCGGAGGAGGACCTGTATTAGTTGGTCGACGTCAGACATGGCGAGTCCTGTGGTGGGCTCGTCGAGGACGTACAGGGTGTGATTCCTCGGTGGTCTGTGGAGCTCGGTGGCAAGCTTGACCCTCTGGGCCTCGCCACCGGAGAGGGTCGTGGCGGGCTGCCCCAGCCTGATGTAGCCCAATCCGACGTCGTTCATCGTAGAGACGATTCGATGTATGCCCCTCTGGTTCTCGAAGAACGAGCAGGCCTCCTCGACGCTCATCTGGAGGACGTCGTGGATGGTCTTGCCCCTCCATTCGACCTCCAGTGTCTCCCTTGTGTACCTCTTGCCCTTGCAAACATCGCAAGTTACCCAAACATCCGGGAGGAAGTTCATCTCAAGCTTCGTGGAGCCTGCCCCCTGGCAGGCCTCACAACGACCCCCTCTCACGTTGAAGGAAAACTGCCCTGGCTCATACCCCCTCTCCTTGGCCAGCGGGGTGGAGGCGAACAGTTTCCTGATGGGGCCGAATGCCTTGGTGTAGGTGGCTGGGTTCGAGCGTGGTGTCCTGCCAATCGGCGATTGGTCGATCACGATCACCTTGTCGATGTTCTCGGCGCCCTCCACGGAGTCGTGGCTGCCTGGTGTCTCGTCCGTACCCTGAAGCTCCCTGATCAATATGGGTGCAATTGTCCCGGTGACTAGCGACGACTTGCCAGAACCGGACACCCCAGTCACCGCCACCATGCAGCCCAGGGGTATGCTCACATCGATGTCCTGGAGGTTGTTCTGCCTCGCCCCCCTGATGGTGAGCCACTTGTCTTCGTCGGGTTCCGCCCTGTCTTCCGGGAGGGGTATCGAGGATATCCCGGAGAGGTACGCGCCGGTGATGCTCTCCTTGTTGTCAAGAAGCTCATCGAGAGATCCGCTCACGACTATCTCGCCCCCTTCCTTGCCTGCTCCGGGGCCTATGTCGACTAGCCAGTCTGCCTGCCTGAGGGTCGCTTCGTCGTGTTCGACCACTATGAGGGTGTTACCAAGGTCCGTCAGCTCCCTGAGGGTCTCCAACAGCCTTCCGTTGTCCCGGGGGTGCAGCCCTATGCTCGGCTCGTCGAGGACGTACATCACCCCGGTTAGCCTGGTTCCAATTTGAGTCGCGAGCCTGATTCGCTGCGACTCCCCCCCTGATAGCGTGTTTGCCCTCCTGTCCAATGTCAGGTAATCGAGGCCCACCAGTGCGAGGAACCTGAGTCGTGACTCGATCTCCTTGATGATCTCCCGCCCGATGAACATCGACCGCTCGTCTAGCTTCGAGGCGGGGGCGGCCTCCTCGTCCGGCTCCTCCCTCTCTATCCTCTCCCATGTGTCATCCAGATGGCCCAGACGCCACCTCTGAACCGTGGCGAGCGCCTCTAGGACGCTGCAACTAGATATCCCTGGGAGGGATACGTCGCCAACGGTGACCCCACTGACCGCTCTGTTGAGCTTCCTGCCCTCGCACTCCGAGCACGGCTCGTCCGTCATGAACGAGGAGAGGCGGGAGCGGGTCCTGTCGGAGGAGGTGTCCGTGTATGTCCTCTGTAGACGGGAAAACACTCCTTCCCACGGCTTCATCATGCGGTAGCTGGAGCCCTTCTGGGAAGTGAATACGAAGTTTATCTGGGTGCTGCCTGAGCCGTGCATGAGTATGTCGACGTCGTCTTCAGACATCTCGCCGAAGGGGATGTCCGTGGGTATGCCGTAGTGTTCGCAGGTCTGTGTCATCTGGCTCCTGTACCACCCTGACATCATCGAACGACGGAACGGGCGAATGCAGCCCTCCTCCACTGTCGCAGTCCTATCGACCAGTAGATCGTAGGAGAATGACCTCTGGACCCCCAATCCCTGGCAGGATGGACAGGCGCCGAGGGGGTTGTTGAATGAGAAGACCCGTGGGCTCATCTCAGGCAAGAACGCGCCATGCTCGGGGCATGCGAACTCCTCCGAGTAGGGGATGGTCTCTCCCTCCTCGGTTCTGAATCTCTGCTCGTCGTTGTTGTCCTTGCCCGGTTTCGGGGCACTGAGGCTCTCCACCGCAACGGTGCCCGCGCCCATGCGTAGGCCGGCCTCGACTGCCTCGGTGAGCCTCTGCCTGTTACTCAGGTGGAGAAGGAGCCTGTCCACCCTCACATCTACGTCGTGCCTGAGGTTCTTCTCCAAGGCCGGCGGATCCTCGAACTCCTCCTCGCGGCCATTCACCTTGCCGACCAGGTATCCCTGCTCCACCAGTGCCTTGAACAGGTCCGCGTGGGTACCCTTCCTGTTCCTCACAGCAGGGGTCCATATGGCAATCGCGTGGCCCTCGAACCTCCATAGGACGTCATCGACTATCTCCTGAACCGTCCTCCTAGCCACTTGCCGGCCGCAGTCCGGGCAGTGAGGAAGGCCCACACGCGCCCAAAGGAGCCTCAGGTAATCCATTATCTCGGTGACCGTCGCCACTGTCGACCTCGGGTTGTGGCTGCCTTGCTTCTGGTCTATGCTGATGGCAGGGGAGAGTCCCTCGATACTGTCGCAGTCTGGCTTCTTCATCTGGCCCAGGAACTGTCGGGCGTACGAGCTGAGGCTCTCGACATACCTCCTCTGGCCCTCGGCGTACAGCGTGTCGAATGCGAGGCTAGACTTCCCAGAACCGGACACCCCTGAAATCACGACGAACTTGCCACGTGGTATGCTAACATCGACATTCTTGAGGTTGTGCGTCCGGGCTCCCCTGACCTCTATCCACTCATCCGCTGAGAAGCCGTTCTTACCTCTACCACTCATGATTAGCCCCCGCGCAACGCCTCACCGTGGGAGAGGTCGTCCTTGAATTCATGGATTCTAAGGTTCCTTACTACATATGTCGGGGAATTATTTATTCTAAGAAGTGGGAACACGATACCAATGAGATCTGTAGTGGGGGTGATTTTGGTAATGATGGTGTGTCTATCTATGCCGGGGTGTTCCGGAACATCCGAGCCGGAGTATGTCGATGTTGTATGTGAAGAAACCGCAGTGGTTTCTTTTGATAATCGAGTGGTGGACAAATTGGAGTTGTCTCCATTCGAGTGTGCCTTCAAACCTAGTGAACCCGTGGATGTAGAGATTGAAGTAATCGGAAACAATGATTTCCCTGTGTCTGTGGTTACAACGAGGGATGGGTGGGATTGGTATGCATGTGGTGATTTTGGCTACTATTCCAATCTCACGGAGCTCGGTGTTGTGAATGCTAGTTTAGTGGGAGAAGTTGAGGCTGGTTGGAATTATGTTTATGTTGATATCCCGTATTCTTGTGATACCCCTCCTTGGAGCAATACCACCTCCATTATTACGGGATCTGGCCTTTGGAGTGGTAGCACATACGGCAGCTACTTGGGGGCTCTAAATTCAACCTCATACTATCCTGTGTTTATTGAAGAGGGGCGGTCTGCTACTGTGAAATTAGTTGGGGGCGACGATTTGAGTCGCTTCTATCCTTGTTCTACAGATGTCCCTTGTGATAGTGCGCCAGGTTTGGAGGACGAATCTTTGTATGTTGAAGGTTACACATATGTGGGCTATGTGTACACAGCTCAATCTGATGAATGGCGAATTAGTTTCTCAGGAGATGCGGGTGGAGCAGGTGATGTCATAATCCAGGAAGTGAAAGGGGTTGCTACATTTGATGTGCGTGTAACGATTTCATGTGATTGTGTGCCCTTTGGGGATGAATGATAGATTTCTACCGAAGCCAGAGTGCATCAATGATTTCGCCTGCTTTACCATCAGTATCTGGTGGAAGTAAAGTGAGGCCATTGTGGGCAACCATGCTGTGGATATTTCCACTCCCTTGGTGAGTGTGTGTGGTGGCGACAAGCCCATCCTCACTGGCCTCTATCCTGATCCTCCTCAGACACAGCTTGCCTGGCGCACCCCTCACATCGTCCAATAGGCGCACCCTGACCCGGTCAGCCATTCTCGGGCCCATTGATTCGTGGTACTGCAGACTGTTGGCTATCCACGGCACCACCAGCACGTGGAACACCACCTGGCTGCTTACGGGGTTGCCGGGGAGGGCGAATAGGGGGGTTCCTTTCCATGCCCCGAACATAGGAGGGCCACCTGGTCTCATCGCTACCTTCCAGAAGAGGGGTTCGCCCTCCTCCTCCATTACCCTCCGGACTAGATCAAACTCACCCATGCTGACCCCGCCAGAGGTGAGTATCGCGTCGCATTCGGACAGGTCATCCAGCACTCTCCTCAGTTCACCGAGGGTGTCGGGTGCCGCATCATGGCGAACAGCGGTGCAACCCATCTCCTCGACCATCGCTGCCAGGGCATAGGAGTTCGACTCATAAATCTCGGAAGGGGCGAGTTCTTCGCCCGGTTTCGCCAACTCGTCCCCAGTGGAGACTATGGCTATCCTTGGCTTAGTGACGACGGGTATCCGGACGTGGCCCATGGTGGCCGCCAGACCGATCTCGGAGGGGCCAAGGGCGGCACCAAGTGGAAGCGCCTCCTGGCCGATAGAGATATTCTCCGCCCTACGACGGATGAAGGCCGGTCTCGGCTCACCCATGATTACCACGTTGTCGCCGTCTTCCTTCGTCTCCTCGACTACAACTATCGCGTCGGCGCCCTCTGGCATTCTCGCGCCCGTCATTATCCTGCAGGCCTGCCCTACGCCCACCCTTGGCGGTTCGCCGCCGCCAGCCCTGCTCACACCCACTATTCGCAGAGTCGTACGGCCAGCGCAGTCCTCCTTCCTGACTGCGAAGCCGTCCATAGCTGAATTGTCGAACCTCGGATCGTCGACCAGCGACGAGAGTGGCTCGGACAGCACGCGGCCCGTGGCGCGGTCGAGGGGCAGAGTCTCCGTCTTCCGAGGCAGGGGCTTTGTGAGTGCGATTGTGACGGCCCTCTCTGGGGTGACGCGTGCCTCCATGGGGGCTCATGCGCGGTGGGGTTCAAGTGTTCTTCCACTCTGGTACGGATGTGTTCGACGTCGGTTTCGCTTCGACTTCGACCACATCGCCGATGATACTGTTTGGCCTTATGCTCATGGCCATTCTCTACTCTAGCATAGGGCATGGGGGGGCTTCCGGTTACCTAGTGGTGCTCTCACTTACCTCCTTTGGGATGATGGAGAGCGTTTGGCTCAAGCAGAACGTTTGGTGCTTGAATCTGATAGTCTCGTCGATTGCCTTCTATCACTACAGAAATTCGGGCTTTCATGATTGGCGTCTCACTCTCCCCTTCATTGTCAGCAGTGTCCCGATGGTGATAATCGGGAGTTACATGCGCGTCGATGGTGCGGTATACGACATTCTTCTCTCCTTCGTGCTCCTTTTTGCTGCTTGGAGGTTGATTGAGACGACTGTTCATGACGAGTTGGATTCCTTCGAAACCCCTGGTTTCAGACAGGACTTGCACCTGATCGGGGGAGGGATTGGTTTCGCCAGTGGGATGGTTGGTCTGGGTGGGGGGGTCTTCCTCTCACCGGTCATCATTCTGAAGAAGTGGGGCTCACCCAAGGCCACTGCCGCTACTGCCGCTGTCTTCGTTTGGGTAAACTCAGCAGCGGGCCTGGTGGGTTCGAGTATGTCCAACGGCTTGGGTGTTGAGTTGTCGTCCCTGGCCCCCTTCGCACTGGCCGTCCTCATTGGTGGTTTCATCGGAAGCCGGTATGGCGCCTCGATAGCGTCGGAAAGGCACGTCAGGGCATTCCTAGTGGTGGTGCTTGTTGTCGCTTCGACGAGAAGGGTGCTGGGTGTGGCTGGGCTCTGGGTCTGATCAGATTCCTATTGTGTCCTTATGGCCGCATTCTGGATAAGCGCATATCACGGTATACCTGTCCCTCTTTGGCCTCGGTATTCTCATCATCGAGCCGCACATGGTGCATTGGTGGTCCACTATCTCGGGCTCCTTATTCACTGGTTCCTCGGCGAAGTCCTCCATCTCGTCATGCGTGACAGTCCAACCGACCTGGTCCTGATATGAGTCGTCATCTTCTGTGATGGAGGTCTGCTTTAGACGTAGTTTGATCTTGATCCTGCGTCCCTTCTTCTTCTGAGGCTGGCCCTTCTTCGAAGGGGCTGGCCCCTTCTTTCCTTTGCGTCCCTTCTTCTTCGGGGGGGCTGGCCTCTTCTTGGGAGCAGGTGCCTTCTTCGGAGGCGGCGGTGGTGCCTTCTTCGGAGGTGGTGGTGGTGCCTTCTTCGGAGGTGGTGGTGGTG
>CAYLUC010000013.1:0-38430 GCA_964386765.1 uncultured Candidatus Poseidoniales archaeon
AAGACCTCATCACTTTCTCCATGGCGATGAAGAAAATACAACCACTCGAAGTTATTCCAATACTGGGTTCCTTACCAGTCTCTCCCACATCACTGAATACGAAACTTAGGGGCAAGGGAGGAACATCGACCGGGAGGCCGCTAGGACCCGTGACGAAGAATCGTGGTTCGGGAACGTCCTCATCGCCAACCTCGGAGGGCCCTTCATCCAGATGGATGCATCCCGAAATAGTAGTAGTCACCATCAAGAGTGCAATGACTACAGCACCTGTGCGCATAGTGCTTCGACTTGGGGATAGGGCATTTATTTTGCCATAGTGTGAGCAATGTGGTCAATCTCCTGACTCATACTCGGTAACTCTGATGCCCAATTTCCCCCTTCTTGCCTTTCGCAGCATAATTTTGTCCATCTTCTTGTGAAATTCTGACTCTAAATCAACTTTCATCGCTAGGGAATGACCCAATATTAGTATCAATAAATCGGCTAACTCCTCTGCTGCCTCGGAATGGGGCTTGGCCTTTGTAATTGCAGCGGATAGTTCCCCCAATTCCTCAACTGTCAAAGCTATTCTATATCCCATGTCATGGCCATGGTTTTCTTCGGAAGAAAAAGAGTGCTTGTGATGAAAGGCCGCTACTCTTGACATCATCGTCAACCACGATCCGTCGGGCGCCGAAGCTCCCACCACTGAAATCCAATCTTCTACGCTCTTCTTTCTACCCATATGCCGACGAGAAGGGGGACGCACATCAACATAATTCAGAAATGCGCAGTCAGCGATTAATCGTATAGATTGAGTATCGCCAATAGACATTGGGTAATACTCGCCCTCATGGATGACGCCATAGCGTCGACTGCATGGTGATCAATCTTCGCGGATGGGTCTCCAGGCTCCCTCCCCGCTGCCCAGTTTGAAGAGCAAGAAAGTGCGACATGCGGAACTGCTGTTTCTGAGAGTAGCCTTGACTCTGGGCCTAGAGTCATTCCAACTACGTGCGCCCCGAGCTTCTCTAAGGCGTCAATCTCCGCTGGACTCTCAAACTGTGGGCCGACACACTGGGCAACAATTAGGTTGTCTGGAACGTGATTCTGTGATGATGTCAATACCTCCTTGCATGCATCCGAGGCAGCTCTGTCGAACGGCGATGTTCTGTCGGCATGAATGGCGTTGTCATCGTGGAAAGTCCATGGCCTGACTGAAAGATCCAGTACATCGCCTGAAATTCCTACAATGCCCGGGGGAAAATTATTGATTATCGAACCTACTGAGTTGATGCTCATTACGATATCGGGCTGGCAGCTTACTGCCGCTTGTACGTTAGCCCGGTGTTCTATCATATGAGGTGGCGTTCGGAACTCCATATCGCCATGATGTCTGTCAATAATTACGATGTCCCCTGTGTCAGTGGATACGATTACCACGGGCACCTGGCCCCATTCAGTGTCTATCCTTACGTGTGAAGTCTCGAATCCACCAGAGGCTGACATCTCCCCTGATAGAGCACTCATTCCCGTGCCGCATAGCACCGCAATGCGGGCCATAATATCACTCCTCAAGACGGGCTATGAGTTCTGCCTTCTTGCCTGAAACTGGTTTTCCAGCGGCTTTGAGCAATTCCTTCAGTTCCGCTACCTTCAGGGAGGAGTAATCAACTTTGGAGTCGTCATTTTCTTGTTCCTGTGGAACGTCTGTCCCTTCCTCTGTGGCCTCAACATCTGCCCCATCTTCCGATGGCTCTGAAATTTCTGCAGAGGCTTCAGCGGCGGCCAAGACATCAGATTCCTCGGCTACGGCAGCTGCGTCCGCCTTCTCCTGAGCTTGTATCTCTTCCAGAGTTGGGCCGTCATCGACTACTACTCCAGATTGGATCAACTGTGTCCTTCTAATCATAACTGCCCTAATCGGGCTAATCTTTGATGCTCCTTCCTTGATCTTAGCCTCTAATTCTCCATCCATCACTGATTTCTGCATATCGACCCACGTCGATGATGCTCCAGTCTTCAGAATTATATTCCTAGCAATGGTCCTAATTTCGTTCTTCTGGCTTGATTTTGCCCTTTCTCTGGTGATAATTAGAGGCTTGAATCTAACATAATATCCGTCTTCTGTGACAATGTCCACAGTATCGTCAATTTTTCCCCTATCGCGGCGAATTTGCCTCCTGATGTGGTCTTGCATCATTTGGTGGCCTATGAACTCGGTAAGTGCGTCTGCACCTAGAACATCAACTACCCTGAATCGAATCTTCACGTGCATCTTTGAGAAATCCCCATCTAGTTCATTCTGCATAATCTCGAAGTTTCTACCGATAAGCATCTCTGGCTCCTCAGCCAGAGTCTCACCGATTACTCTGAATGACCAAGGATTTCTAGGTGCCCTGATTGAGAACCATCTCTTGGACTTCCACTTGTCCCTCTGCCTACGTGCCGCTGCCCTTGCCTTTGCGCCCTTTGCCATGACAACAACCTCGTACCTCGGGGGCTTCCCCGCTCGCTAGGCGTGCCGACCTGCCCTTACTATTTGAAGCAAAGCCTCTGGAAAATAGATGGCATCCCCTACGAGGCTTCAAGAAATACCTGCTGTTGGGACCATTATGGGCCTACTGAGTGCGACTTGGAGGGTCCATGCCAGTGGAGTAGACGATCTCGAGGTGATTGAGAAAGCATTACTGTGGCTCACGGGAGATTGTTGTGATGTCTCATGGGAAAGGGGCAAGTCGTTTCATGGATCCCCTCAACATGTTGCAATAATTAGAACTGGGAAAAAGAAGATTGCAAGGGATTGGTTCAGCAGGCTTGGCGCTTCCGTCCTCAATGACCTTCGGAAAGAAGGTATTGCTAAAAGGGTCGACGACGAGAAAACGATTCATGTGAGGATATCCCTTCCTGACCTCTGCAGAGGCAACATATCAGTTATCGACTCCCGGAGTAGAAATTCCTCTGTAAAGGGCACGTTCAAGATTGAGTCGTATCCAGGGGATGAGCCAATCGTTGTTGCTTCTCGGTTACTTTCTGAATTATGTTCAGAAAGCTGAATGTTGATTGTGTGTGAGCAAGAGTTCAAATGTCTCCCTTGATGAGACACATATGAGAGTTATGACGCACGTTGTTACTAGTGCTTGTATTGATCACAAATATCAGGACTGTGTCGCAGTTTGCCCCGTTGAGGCATTTAGAGAGGCCGACTCTTATCTCGTCATAGACCCGGATGAATGCATAGATTGCGCTGCATGCGTGACAGAATGCCCAGTTGAGGCCATTTTTGCGGATACAGATCTTCCTGACGAGTTTGAAGAGTGGCTTGACAGGAATGAGGTGGAAGCAGCAGACTTGCCCATTGCAGAAGGCGACTCTCCCGTTCTGGCATAGGGCATTTTCCCACCTTCTGAACAAGAAATAGGTTCTTGAAGAAATGACTCGGGGCGATTAGCATGTCACGTACAGTCGACCTCGGTGGAATGCGTCATGGCACGGAGCTTCTCAAGAGGGGTTTTGCTAAAATGCAAGAGGGCGGGGTTGTCATGGATGTGGTGACACCTGAACAGGCCCACATAGCAGAGGACGCGGGTGCGGTATCTGTAATGGCGCTGGAGAGGGTCCCTGCAGACATTCGTTCTATGGGGGGAGTAGCCCGAATGAGCCATCCGGATATGATTAGTGAAATCATTGAAACCACGAGCATCCCCGTAATGGCGAAAGCCAGAATTGGCCACGATGAAGAGGCCAGGGTGCTGGAAAGTCTTGGAGTCGATATGATAGATGAATCAGAGGTCCTTACCCCAGCTGATCCATTCTTCCACATTGCAAAGAATGACTTTACCATCCCTTTTGTTTGCGGGTGCACCAATCTTGGAGAGGCAGTAAGGAGGATAGCTGAGGGAGCAGCTATGATACGAACCAAGGGGGAGGCGGGTACAGGCAACATAGTCAGTGCCGTTCAACACGCAAGACTAGTAAAATCTGAGATTTCTCATGCGATGGATTCTGGGGATTCAGAAAGGGAAGAAATGATTGAAATTATCATGAGGGGCTACAGAAGGATGGATGGGGCATCGGATTTCCAAATCGCCCCCACGGATTCGCCGTTTGGGAAAATGGAAGACCTTAGGAATGAGGTTTCTTCTGTTCTGGAAGAAGTCAGCAATATTGGCAGATTACCAGTCGTGACGTTCTCAGCAGGAGGAATTGCCACCCCTGCAGATGCTGCACTAATGATGAGTCATGGAATGGATGGAATATTCGTTGGTTCTGGAATCTTCAAGAGTTCGGACCCGTCAAACACAGCAGAAGCCATAGTGATGGCTACGCACCACTTCGAAGACCCATCAGTCGTAGTTGAGGCATGTAAAATGGTTGGAGATGCAATGCCGGGTCTAGAAATAGAGTCACTGGACGTTAGGCTAGAAGAAAGAGGATGGTAGTTACTTACCCCTTCCCCTGAATGATTTGGGTTTTCTGATTCTCTTGCGGTTTGGTTTGTCTTCAGTTGCAGCGGGGGAGCCTTGGGCGTCCCCCGACATTGAGCCACCCAGAGTTAGATTACCCTGGCTGAGGAGTTTTTCTGCTAGGGAGTCGGCCAACTCTTCGTCTTGGTCGGGAGTTTTCAAGGCGTCCTTTACTGACTGGTTATGATCCCTGATTACCCTCTCCCTCTCCTCTTTCCTCGCCTTCATTTCGTCTCTGGCTTCATTGACTTCCTTCAAGAGTATCTCAATTTCCGAATGTACGCTGTTTGCAGATTCCCGCGACTCCACAAACAGGGAATGGAGCCTGTCCCCTTCAGACCTTAGGAAGTCCCTCTCTTCGAGCATGGGTTTTACCTCCTCCCAAATTCCGTCTGCCTCCTTGTGTGCATCTGTCATGGCTTTGTGTTGGGCATCAGCCTCTGCCTTGAGTGACTGGATTGTGCTCTCGAGATCACCCAAATCTATCTTGATGCTTTCGAATTCGGCGGCCGCAGGCAGTAATTCGTCCCTTCTGGCGATAAGTGTTTTCAGCTCTCTAAGGATTCTATTCTCTGCTTTGAGTGTGAGTGTGCCATCGGTCATCAGCCTATTTTCTATGATGCTAATTTTTGCAATTGTCTCGGACAGCGCAACTACACCGGTCTTGGCCTTCCCCTCTTCGCCCTTCCTCCCTCTCTTGTTTGAGATGATTTCTCTAATTTTAGATTGGATTGCGTCCCTCTGGTTCTGATGGGCCTTCGCCCTAGACCTGACTTCCTTCTGCTCTGCAAGTTTCTCTTCGATTGAGGCCCTCAGTTCCCTACCCTGCTCTTGCACTGAGTCCCTTGAGTCCGCGGCCCTCCTTGCTGATTCATTGTGGGATGCCCTCTGGTCCCTCATCCTCCTCAGTCTTGTCTCCATAGCATGGAGTCTGGTCCTCAGGTCATCATCAGGACCACTTTCTTCTCCCTGCATGGGCAGTCGAGGTGGGGCTCACTATTGAATGGAACTATGAGTCAGAATCCCAATAGGGAGCCGGCAAACGGAATTATTGGGGACATCACCACTATTGCTGCACCAGCCATGAACATAGCTCCAACGGTTCTCCTGACCCTAGTAATCAGATCATTTCCCACCTGTACGTTCAGAACCCTTCCAGAAACAAGATTTCCAGAGTCGTCCTCAAGCCTAACTGTGACTGTTGCCTCGCCCTTAATTGATGGTAGCAGACTTTGCCAAACAATGCCTGTATGATTTATCATTTCCTGCATCTCATGGGAAAGTGAAGTTGATGACATTGGATCGAATGAGTGAGATAGCGGCGTTGACCTTAGCTTGTAGACGCATTCATTGGGTTTGAAATCGGGAGTCTGGATCTTCAGGAATAAGTCACAGGGTTCGTTCCCCCTATTCAGGACGAATGCGAAGAGATTGGCCTGTCCGACAACTAGATTCTCCATATCAACATCAAACCAGAAGCCACCGTCAGACTTGCTCAGGCCCCTTCTCATCCTCATCCGGTCGTAGAGCCTAAAGAATGGCTTACATTCATTCCTTGCATGCATCAACAGTCTATCCCAGGTTTCTTCACCAAGCTCTGGGTGGTTGAAAAGTCCGTCGATAGCCGATTCCTCGACCATCGTCCCCAGAGAGTCTTTGAACTCTGACTCTGAAATAAGGGAAGACCTACGTAAATGTAAGAGATGCAGGAGCGATTCCTGAAGGTCCGATATTTCTACACCTTCTTTCAACCCCACTCCTACAGTTCTAAGGTACTCGGAAATTCTGATATTCAGTAGGGGGTCAATGTGTGCCTTGATGACATCATTGAATGGCCTATTGAGGAGGGCTGGATGTATTGGGGGAGAGAACGCCTCAAGCATCCCCCAAGGCTCTGAAGCATTGAATCTGGATCGGTGAGAAATTAGATGGACGCCATGGCCTGCAAGAAGAGATCCAGTTGATAGTGAAATCAACACTGGCATCCCCGACTCACCGCTAGATAGCCACAGGCTGGTCCCCAGAAGAATTGCTGAAATCATCATCAAGGAGGAGGTTGCGGTAATTTGGCGTATGGAACCATCAATTGTTGCCCTCATCTCGGCATATCCATGGGAACTCCTGAAAGTGATTCCCGAGGAGGTCAGAGACTCTGCCTCGAGGTGGAATATAGAGCGGGAATAAGACATCATCCTAAGCAGGGAAGATAGTAATGCGATGTCTGCGATAATTATCAGGAGGGTCAATGCATGAGTTGCGGTAACAAGGCTCAGCCCCCCTGATGCTTCCCTGAGGTGGTCATCCCACCACTGATTATCGGTTTGGCCATATGATTGGGCTACTCCGAAAAGAACCACCGCAAATAGTGGGAGAAGCAGGATTAATCTAGCACCTCCACTAACAAGAACCCGGTCCAAAGTAATCAGGGAGCTTTCCCTATCTCTTAGGGCGCTCTCCTTCCACTCGCCTTTGCCACTGACATGAGCGGGGTTTTGAGTTTCGAGTTTTGGAGCCGGGGGCGGGAAATCGCTAATCTCATCCGCTAGGTCGTCCAGAGTTTCTTCGTCAATCAATATTAGCCCTCCTGACTCTAGCAAGTATCTTCTTTGAAATCGACTCAGATAATTCAATTGGGGATCCGTTGCACAAGATTCCTGACTCTGAAATAACCATAACGGAACCAATAGTTACCCCAAGTCCTTCCAACGTCTTTCTCTCCGTTGAGTCGAAGGCCAATATCTCAACTACAGATTCAGTCCCAGGGGGAATATTTTGAATTGGCAGAAGAAGCCCCTCCCTGGATGTTTCCACCGATCTCTCGATTATTGGTATTCTCTTTCCAGTGGGTGTGAACTCAGGGTATCCAAGCATCCTGTCTATAGCGGATTCTAACTCTGGACCCATGCCATGCTCCATCTTACATGCTGCTTCGTTAATGTCTCCTGAATATCCAATGACTTCTGAAAGCAATATCTCTAGAAGACACTCTCTCCTCTTTACTCTGGCTGCCTGTTGGAAACCCAAGGTGGTTAACCTGGAGCCCTTGTATGGAATGTGAGTGACTAAATCTCTGGAAGCAAGCCTCTGAATCATCTCGGATACTGATGCAGGACTCACACTAAGCATTTCAGCTAATTGTGTAGTTTTTAGGATGGCGTCAGGCGTTGAGTCGTAGAACTCAAACATCCTTTTCAAATACATTTCCTCGAACTCACTCAGTTCAATCATTAGACATCCCCTCACTCAATGCCATGAATTCAGTCCTGCAAGCAGGACATCTGGACATTACTGGTCTCCTTTCGATGGGAACTTTGAGCCTCTGTTCACAGGATGGGCAGCTTAGTATTTCTCCCAGGGATATTGAGTTTGGTATTTCAGGTACTTTCTCAGGTTGTTGGGATTCCTCATGTGTGGTACCTGAAGGAGTTTCTTCTGCACTGTCATGCAAGTCTTCAACTTCTCTTTCGCCGACACTGAATTGGGTAGTGCAAGAAGGGCATTTTACAGCCCCTACATGACTTGCCGGAACACTGAGCATTTGATCGCATGATGGGCAAGAGACCTCTCTTTTACGAACCTCGAGCCTCCTCTCAATTCGGGATTCCCTGCGGATTTGGAAAGTTCCCTCAGACTCCGTCGAGGGAGTCCTCTCTGAGATTACCCTCCACAATGCTAGAACAACCATAACCACGACCAATCCAATAACGGAGCCAAGTAATGCCGCAGATGTGTCAAACGGTAGAGTGAAGGAATCTGGTGGGGGCTCCTCTGTCTGTATCTGGATGCTTTGAATAGCAGAATAGTCACCAGAGATCCACACTACCTCAACTATGGCGTCGCCGTCATCTGGCCACATAGTAACCAACAACGAGTAGCTGGATTCGCTTCCAGCGGAAATGGGCAGTGATTGAGAGCTGGCGAGAATTAGTCCGTCAGATTGTCTAGAAGCCGAAATTGAGCCCCCAAGGGATTCTGAGTTTCCCGAGTTTCCGATAATGCAGTCAATGATGAGTGACTGTCCAGGAATTGCTATTTCAGGCGTGGTTGAGCAGGAGGAAACAGAGGGCGAGACGACCGGGGCTGAAACTTGATATTCAATATCTGTATCGGAAAGGGTCGTCCACCCAACTGGAACAATGGAGAATATGATTGAGTCGGCGTCCGGATTTCCGAAGGAAAAAGAGAGTTCCCTGATACCAGGTGAAAGAGTGGCAGAGTGGACTTGAGTACCTCTTGACACACCCATGTCCTGTAACTCGGCCATTATCTCGACGTCTCTGGACGGGCCATCGGAAAGTAGCACGGATATACCCACATTCAGGCCTTCTGATAGAGACCAGCTCTCACTGGAGGTGATGATTCCTAGAGTCTGAGGCGGCAGTGACTCAATCGACAGTGTCCCCGACAATTCCCCACTTACCTCATTCCCAGGGCTCATAATTTCCCACTGAATCTCAATGTGTCCAGATTGGTTCAGAGAAAATGCAGCAGAAACCTCTCTACTTGATCCTGGGCTAATTGTAACGCCATCGCCGGAAATATTGGCACTCCAGTTTCCCGAAGAAAGGGACATTGATACTTCCCCGGAGGAGTTTCCTTGATTATGAACCAGTATAGAGGCCGTTAGTGAGTCGCCCACGTGTGCTGGCTCGCCCACTATCGCCACATCTGCAGATCCTGCTGGTGTGAAGGAAGCCGTCTCTGAGTCATTTGAATGGCCAGATAAATAATTGGCTTGGTTTGTAAGAGGCTCTAGGTCCTGGCCATCAAATCCGCTAGCTTGATGGAAACAGAACATCGATGTGGCCAATAACGCGACCAATATTGTGCCAAGGGAGCTGAAAATGTATCTCTCTGGCCACTCCCCCATAGTATTACCTCAGAAAAGGGGCCGTATCAATCAAACCCCTGTCAAGGTCACATAGTGACCTTTAACCGACTGTCCCGGCTGGCACGGATTCGTTATGGACGTCGAGGGACTATTGAGGGTCAAACCCGAGGAGCTGGCCAGAGGCCTACTTGCAAGGTGGAAAGTCCTTGATGAACAACTCCCCGGAGTCATCAGGAACCTTGAAGCGGAAGAAGACTCCCTATCTCCCAAGGTTGAAAGGGCATTCAGTTCGCATAAATCGGCCAATGAAACTGTTTCAGGATTGAAGATGGAAAGGAACTCCCGTCAAAAGGAGGCGAGATCATTACTTGCTAAAGTTCGAAAATTCGGCGATAGTCTATCCGAGTCAGGTGGTATGGTCAATCTTGATCCGGGATGGAAAAAGGAAAAGCTATTGGAAGAACTTGAGGAAATTGAGTCTCAAATCGAGACGTCCGCGCTTGATCACAAGTCAGAAGGAAAGCTTATTTCCCGAAGGAAGAAACTGATTGAGAAGAACGAGAAATGGCTGAAAGAACGAAAGGATGCGAATCCCGAGATGGCCAATTATGTAGAAGCTAGGAGAGAGATGGTAGAAAATTTCAGAGAGTCCGAGAAAGCACACACAAAAATGTTGGAGGTGGTGAAGAAGGCACAGCCACTCTACGAGAAGAAAACAGTTCTTGAAGGTGAAATTAGAGACGTGCGTAGACAACTAGACAGGGCCAAGGAACTGTTGTCACAGTCATCTAGGGCAATTGAACATTGGGAAAGGCTTCTGGATGAGGGATTTGGAGAGATTGGAACGGGGCATAACGATCTCTTGGCGGACATGCATCGGGTGATGTCTGGAGGAGCCTCGTCTTTCTCCAAAAGGAAAAAATCTGTAATCAGAGGGAGGGAAGAGGAATGAGTGCCCCTACTGAGTCGTTATCCTTTGAAGATCTTGAAGAATTGGACGGCCATGAATTACAGGAAATGTATGGTGACCTTGAGAGGCGAGTTCGTTCACTTGAGAGTCAGAAAAGGGACCTTAGGGAAGAGCGTTCAGATTTAGTGAGCCAAGTCAAGATCCTCCGAGGGGCAGTGGGGCAAATTGAAGGAGCGAATTCCGAGAGGAGGGATTTGCTAAGAAAGTTCCATGAGATCAGGAAATCAGCAGATAGGTCCAGGACCAAGAGAGACCAGGTTAACGTGCTTATCCCCCCACCAGTCGATGTCCTTCAAGAATGGCTCTCTGAGACATACAAGAGGCTGACAACAATTGACAATGACCTAACAGCTGTTCCGACGCTTCCAAGGGAATTGGATGCATTCAGGAGATTCTTTGAGATTCAAGCTTCCATAGTGATGAAGGCAGAGTCGGAAGCCGCCCATTCAGAATACGTCAGTAGCGTGAAAATGATGAAGGATCTTACTTTGAAACTAGACAAGGGTAAGAAGGACCACAGAAATGTGACAAGCAAGGCCTCCGAGGATTCTGGCGTTGGCGTCGATGGAATTTCGAGAAAAGAGGTCAGAAAGACGAGTAACAGGATTTCAAAGATTGACAAGAGGCTTGACCGTATAGATGCTGAAAGAAGGGAGCTCATAAAGGAGCTTGGAAGGGTGAAAGCCTACCGTAGAATAACCGGTGGAAGAAAAAGAAAGGTGCGTTTCTCGGAAATAAAGGACAAGGCGAAATCAGGAGGGACTCTCAGCACCATTGAACTCGATGCACTGTTGGGCTCAGGAAGTCTTTCCGATCTTGCTTCGTCGAAAACAGAGTCAAGTGACGAGAGGCCAGAATCGAGGCAAACCGGGCGAAAGAAGAGGCGTCTAGGAGTTTCGAGGAGGGGGCCGAGAAAGGGAAACCTCGCCAGCAAGAGGGAGGATTAGGAAACTACCCCCTGCTATGGCCTTATATGGAGCCTCAATTTCGGAAATATGGAGGAAATACTGTGGAATACTCGGAAATACGTGAGTTGTTCCAGCCTTTGTGCCAATCAATGGAGTCTGATCTAGATGGCAGAAAGGAGGTCAGGGATGAGTTCAATGCCAAAGTGAGAACTTACTTGGACAGTAGGAATGAAGTCAATCGCCAAGTCAAAGAGTTAATTTCAGAGGTTAGGAGTCAGAAGGAAGTCAGAGACTTAGCAAACTCAAAGGTAAAAGAATTGAAGATCACTAGGTCAGAAAGATCCGATGAATTGAAAGTCGTGAGGACTGCATTGAGATCCATGCTGGCGGAGGCCGAAGAAAACGGAAAACGTGAGAAGGGCCCTTCTGGTCCACCACCTTCAAAGATCAAGGCCAAGATGGATGCCATGGAAAAGAAATATGAAAGAGGGGGTTTCACGGGAGCGAGCGAGAAAAAATTCTTCAGAGAAATGAAGAGGTTGAAGCAAGAATGGAATGAGGCTCGCGAGAGGAACAAGACTAGTGGTGGATTAGGGGATCTAAAATCAAAAGTTAGGGAGGCCGAGAGGTCACAAGAAGATGCCCATAACAAAGTGGAGAGGGCTGTTTCGGAAGCTCAAGAAGCGCACGACCTCATGGTTGAGTTGTCCGATGAAGTTGATCGGTTGAGGGAACGCGCCAACTCCGCGCACTCAGGCCTTACCAAGTCAAAAAAGGAAGCCGATGCCCTTCACAATCTGTATATTGTCTCACTAAGGTGCATTCACTCGATGCAGGATCTTCTGAAGGCTATTGACGCCAGAGAAGGAGACCAAGAGGACGGTGGAGGCAAAACTGAAGTCACTGACTTGATGTCTAGGCTGATGTCTGGAGACACATTGTCAACTGATGAGTTAATGGCCCTACAGAGGAATTAGTTGAATGGATAAGTCCTGCCATTTCCACTGTGTAAAACCACTCTTCCCCTCCCTGGTGACTCTACAATCCACCCAGGTATTCCAATGAATACTCTAGATTTGGTCAATGAATCAATATCTGCTCTCCACCATTCCAGCATGATGCTCCTAACTGGCCCTTCTATCGACTCGTCGCCACCCTGAATCTTCCTATCCAGAATGGACGGCAACTCCTCCAACAGAGAAGATTCTTCCCTCCATTTTGAACTGGGTGGGTCGATGGTCCTAATGCGGATATTATTGTCGTCTAATGGTTTCTCATTAACGCTCAAAGATGATGCCCATGGATCCTCGATTACTTCCCAATTTGAGTCTAGTTTTGCACCATCTGGTCCAATAAGAATCCCACTTATTGTCCAGAGGGCCGCTTTGAGGAGCACTGGTGATGTCAGGGAACCCTCCCTTCCCGACTGTATGAGCCATGAGTCAAGGTTCACTATTGGTGACATCACAAGGGTTTTCTCATCTTCACTCCCCGACGAAACGGGAGGTAAATCTGGCTTTTCCCCTGACTCGAAAATTGGTGCTCTGGCCACAAGCTCACCTGAAATTACTGCATCTCCAATCCACTTTGATAGTACTTCAGGCCCCCAAATTACCAGTTCGACCCCATGGGGAGCGTCATTATGACATCCATCAGGCAGTTCCCTCTCACTAAGAATCCAATTTTTACCAATTGGAGCATCTACACACCACCTTTCGAAATCCGCCCTTGACAATGGCATCATTCCCGACTCAATGTGCCACACATGTACATTGGTTTCTGATTTTCCACCGCCGATCTCGGGTGCCTTCTCAGCTATTCCCAACAGGATAAAATCCGGAATATCCATCCTAACATTTGGGGGCTCTAGCCTCACGCCCCTTGATGATAGTAGAGCGCGAACCGCTTCTTCCATGTCGTTAGGGAGGGGTGATACGCTTGAACAGTACCGTATGACTTAATCACAGGCGGTAACAAACTACGTCGATGAGGAGGTACCGGTCAGAGATTTGATTGCAGCGATAGCAGATCACTCTGGCCCGGGTCGACGATACATAGAGCACTGACCGGGAATGGCTTTGCACAGGCAGCACCTAGTTGCCTGTTTACCAGGCTTACCCGGTGGACCGTCATCCCAGGGTGACTCTCGGAGATATTCTCAATGAAATCCTCTGGACAGTTGGCTGCCACGATTACCAATCTAGCCTCTCCCTTGTCGCATGCCCCCATGGTCTCCCTCTGGCCGAACACTATCTTCCCAGTGTTCAAGCTCTGCTTTAGATTTCTAGCCAAGTCCATCTTGATTCCTCCTATTCTATGCCTCATCTGGTATGTAGAACAAGTCAACACTACCAGTTCCAAGTGCTATTGGCTGCCCCACAACAATGTTCTCAGTGACTCCCCTGAGTTCGTCCCTCTCCCCAATAATTCCTGCTCTTAGTAGGTGGGTGACTGTAACCTCGAAGGCCGAGCGGGCCAAAATACTGTGCTTGGTTCCGCTTACTCCGTGCCTACCTATCGCCCTCACTTCCCCCTCGCTTGTCATAACGTCGGAGACCGTCAACAGATGTCTGACATCAACATCCAGTCCTGCTCCTTCAAGAGTGTCACTCATCTCGTTGATAATGGCCTGTCTGGCTGCCTCTATTCCAAGGTAAGAATGAATTTCGTTGATGTTGTTGGTGTACGTCCTTCCGCGGTCTATGCCCGCGAACTCACTCACCTTGGCAAGGTTGGACCCTATTGTCGAGATGTAATACTCCCCATTCTCTCCTGCCTGGACATTCGCCCTCTCTATGCCTCTGATTCCCTTCAACTGTAGTTTCTTTATCTTATCTTCCAATTGCAGAAGATCGGTGTATGTCGGAGGGTCTGTGGCAAGGGTCTCCAAGTCACCCTCCTTCGAGACGCCTGGGATTATCTTCAGTTCCTTTGGTTTATCATCTGAATCGGCCTGGATAAATAGCCTGAGGGCCCTCTGCAGCTTGTCCCTAACTTCGGCACCAGTCATATTCTTCAATCTCATGTTGGAGTTGTTTAGTTTCAGGCTAAGGTAACGCTGGGCTACCTCGACGTCGATGTTCGCTATGTCGCTGGTTTTTGTCGCCTCTAGGCCAGCGGCGATGCCCCTGACTAGCTTCTCATTGGTTCGGAGTGGCTTGCCTTTGGAATTGAATTCCTCTAAGAAAATTCTCATTGTAGGGGTATTAGGGACCTTTCGGGCATCGACAATCTCGATGATCCTTGGGAGACCCTGTGTTACGTTCACAGTAGCGACACCCGCATAGTGGAACGTCCTCATTGTCATCTGCGTACCGGGTTCCCCTATGGACTGGGCAGTAGTGATGCCCACGGCCTCGTGAGGATCAGCTTTGGACCTCTTGAGGGACATCCCCGCGGACTGTATGACCTTTCTTGCCTTTGCAGGTGTAATCTTGGATTCCCCGCGTGATCTGATTCCCTCAGTTAGGTCTGTGAGCATTCGAGGGGTCAAGACGATGTCCTCCTTCTCGCAAGCGGAGGCGAGTTGGCCATAGATTTCGTCATGGTGATCGATGTCCCTCATGACCTGCACCATCTTGGTTTCTGGATCATAGGTCTGCAGTGGCATCATCGACTTGCGCCTTCGGCGTGAAGCTGCAGACTTTCTTCGTACGACGGTTTTCTCTGTCGATGCAGCGGCGGCCCTAGATGACTTGGAAGCCGCCGCCATCAAGTCATGTATCCTCTGAGCGGTTCCTGAGTCGATGCCGCATATCTGGGCTATTTGTCCTGCTGTGAGGACCTTGACATCATCCCACTTCCTGTCATCTGCGAGTTTGTGAGCATACTCCTCATCTATCTGGAGGTCCATCAGTTTCTTCTTGGTTGCACTCTTGACTACCATCAGTTAACACCTCCCAATGCATCGTCCAGAACCTTGGAAACGTCGAATGGCATTCCACCTCGGCTTCGTGCCGGGTCGATTCCATCCTCCCCATACTCGAACTGAATGATTCTGTTAGCGGTATTCCTAACTGATCCCATGCCGTCATTCGCGACCTTCAAATCGTCCATGGCGTTGATCAGCCTTCTTTGCATGTATCCTGACTTTGCTGTACGGACCGCGGTGTCGACTAGCGACTCCCTTCCAGAGACAGAGAGCATGAAGAATTCGGTAGGCTCCAGCCCTCTCTTGAAGGAAGACCCGACGAAGCCCTTCTCTTGTGCACCCTTGGCGTTGCGGGGGAAGTGGGCCAGTACTCGATCCTGATAACCGCGTTCTAGGCGCTTTCCCCTCACTTTTGGCTGACCTATGGATCCAGCCATCATTGCTAGGTTGTCCATCGAGCCTCTAGCTCCCGAGGTTGCCATCATGACAGCTGCGTTATCGGATCCTAGGTATGACTTGGCTATGTTTCCTGATTCGGTTTTCGCCTCGTCCAGAATCATCAGTATGTTCTCTTCCAAGGTCTCCACTGGAGTCCTGCCAGGCCTCGTTTCATACTTCCTGCCATCCTTGCCGAACTTTGCTAGCTCCTCGTCCACGGCATCACTTCCTTTCTTGTTGATCTTTGCAATCTCAGACTTCGCCTCTGGTGGGAGGTCTTCATCATCAATTCCCGTGGTGAATCCCATTGATGTGCATATTGAAATTGTCATCCTGGTCATCCTGTCTAGGAACTCGGCACCGGCGTCCGGGCCGTGTGTGTGTACCACGGCATCCAGTAGCCTACCATCCTCAGCACCAATTCCCCTCTTATCGATAGTTCCCGAAACATCACCCTTGGTGACCTTCACATTATCTCCAATCCTGCTGATGTAGTCTAAGTTGAAGCCTTCTGGAACAATGAGGCTCAGAACATCGCTTCCCCGGTATCCAATCACTCCATTCTCCTCTACCTCAGGAGGCAGTTCTCCGTCCCAGTTAGTGTCGCCTAGGACTTGCATCACCAGATTTTTCGGCAGGACTCTGTCGCCATGTGTGAGCAAGTAAGCGCCTGAGATGTGATCGTGTATTCCACCGATTACACTTCCACCGTACCTTGGGGTGATAATGTGCTCTTGGACCCTCATCAGAATCTTAGCTTCGGCACGGGCTTCTTCGCTCTGGATGACGTGGAGGTTCATCTCATCGCCATCGAAATCGGCATTGTACGGCGTACAGTCTGCTAGATTGAATCTGAAGGTTTTTCCGGGCATGACCCTGACTTCGTGAACCATCATCGACATCCTGTGTAGGGACGGTTGTCTGTTGAAGAGGGCTACGTCGCCGTCGATCAAGTGTCTCTCCACTATGACGCCGGGCTTGGGATTCCCGTCCAAGTCATGAGTACTGAGTCTGTCCTCGACGTCAGTACTGTATGCATTGCCATAGTCATCCTCAATTTCTGGGCTTCCACAATGGGGGCACTTAGCCTCTAGATGATCAGGGAGATATTCTCCCGGATTCTCCATTTCCCACTTCCACCTCTGATGTATAGTGGCACGCTGGTCCCCCTCAGCCAGGGGCAGTCCCCTCTCGTCCTCTCCTCTGAGATTCCTAAGGGTGGAATCTAAGTCGACTCCCCATTCCTCCTCTAAATCTCCGATTGAGTTCCTCCTCATTTGCCTCTTTAGTTCGAGACCTGGTAGGAAATTGGGTGCAGGGAGTACTTCATTCAAGTCGGGCCTGTATCCAGTATATGGTTCGTCGTCACTACCTGAGTGACACTCTGGGTTTAGGCACCTGAAACCAGACCAAATGAACTTAGTCCGATCAGTTATCCTGACTCTGAACTTGTCGCCCCTGATGATGTAATTAACACCGGGGTGGACATCTGGGCCGCGTAGAATCATCTGCCTTAGTTGCTCCCTGTTCCTACTCGTGACACGTATGGGAACGGTGAGTTCCTTGGCCGTCTGAGTGGGTATTCCGACTTCGTTAATCCCCAAGTTTGGATCGGGGCTAATCACGGTTCGCGCACAGAAGTTCACTCTCTTTCCTGAGAGGTTGCTCCTGAATCGTCCTTCCTTGCCCTTGAGCCTCTGTGCTAGGGTCTTCAGTGGCCTTCCGGACCTGTGTCTTGCGGGCGGTATTCCACTGGTTTGGTTGTCGAAGTATGTGGTGCAGTGGTATTGCAACAACTCCCATAAGTCCTCTACAATCAACTGGGGCGCTCCTGCATCTCGGTTCTCCCTGAGGCGCTGGTTAATCCTCAGAACGTCCACTAGCTTGTGTGTCAAGTCATCTTCGGACCTGTCCCCACTGTCCAGGGTGATTGAGGGCCTGACTGTAATTGGCGGGACGGGCAGCACTTTCATTATGACCCACTCGGGCCTCGCTGCATCCTTGTCCATGCCTAGGAAAATGAGATGTTCATCGGGAATCCTTTCCAGCCACTCCCTGATGTCCCGGGCATTGAGCTTATGCTCACCCTTGTTCTCTTTCTTCTCCTTGAATGTCGATGGCTTGTCCAGAATGATCTTACCCTGTTCGCTACCGCAGTGCATACAGATTGTCCTCTTCTTGCTGGAGCACTCCTTCTCTATGTCTTTGATGACATTCTTGAATTCGCTAGACCCGACCCCATGCTTGATCATTATGTCTTTTACTCTCTCCTCGTAGTAATTCTGCTCAGACTTTTCTGGATCTACGGGGTGAGTTTCTGGTTTATCGTGGAGTAGAATCTTACTGCATGTGTTGCATGTGGACTTTAGAGAAGTCTTGATTAGGTTCGTAAAACCAATGTGCATTACTGGCAACTCTAGTGCGATGTGGCCGAAGTGACTGGGGCACTCATCGTGCTTATTCCCGCAGGTCTCGCATCTCACACCGGGGTCGATGACTCCCATCTTGGGATCCATTAGTCCTTGCTTGTATGGATGTCCATCGTCTTTGTACGTATCAGCGGTTTTCACCTCTACGGACGACATTTTCCTAATTTCATTTGGGTCCATCAGCGTGAACTTAATCGCCTCAATCCTCTTCGGGATCTTTGCTGCATCTCTAGCACTCATCTTCGGTCCTCCAGTTCGAGTCTCATAGCGACTCCCAAACTCTTCATCTCATCGAGAAGGAGTTTGAACGCGTATGAAGTCTGCACGGAGTGAACGTCGGCCCTATCTCCGCAGGAGGGGCAAACGGTGGTCCTTCTCTTCCAGTCGTAGTATGCGATATGCCCGCATCTGGGTGTGTTGCACACCATCAGTGGCCAGCCATCTGATTCATCCAGAAGCCTGTCCTTGATCACCATGGACGCGCCATGAGAAATCAAGCAGTCTCTTTCCATCTCCCCGAATCTGAGTCCTCCCTGTCGAGCCCTACCCTCGGTTGGTTGTCTGGTGAGAATCTGGACCCTTCCTCTGCTTCTGGCATGGAGCTTGCTACTTACCAAGTGGTGAAGTCTCTGGTAGTAGATTACACCGACGAAAACCTCTGCAGGGTATTCCTCTCCAGTCTCCCCGCTAATCATGCTCTCTCTTCCTGTGTGGTTGAATCCGTTTCTTAGAAGTCCTGATCTCAGGGATTCCTCCTTCTCCCCTGTGAATGCAGTTCCGTCAATCCTCCTTGCTTCCATGGCGCCGACCTTCCCGCCTATCATCTCAAGGACGTGTGCCACAGTCATTCGAGATGGGATAGCATGTGGATTGATGATTAGGTCAGGGACCACTCCGTCGGCTGTGAAGGGCATGTCAGATTCCTCGACTATCCTGCCGATGATTCCCTTCTGGCCGTGCCTACTCGCGAACTTGTCGCCTAGTTCTGGAATCTTGTTTGTCCTGAGGGTGATTCTTACCAATCTCCCTGAGTCCAATGATTCAGTGACGAACACGTTGTCGACCCAGCCATGTTCCCCATGGCGGACCATCATCGATGACTCCCTTCTCTCCTGGGCCTGAAGGAATGCGCCATGTGCCTCCTCTAGGAACCTTGGGGGGCTAGTCTTGCCCACCAATACAGCTGAGTCAGAACCGCCACTTGTCAGGAACTCTTCAGGTACAGGCAGTCCATCCCTCTCCAAATGAGAGTAGCTATCGAATGATTTCATCCCCTTTATTTCATCAAGGCCGGTCCCGGGCACCTCTATTCGCTCTTCCTGGCCACCTGGGAATCTGCGATTCTCGGCATTGTATGTTCTTATGAAGGTAGATCTCCCCAGGGCCCTCTCGATTGAGGCCTTGTTCATTACGACTGCGTCCTGCATATTGTAACCGTGATGACTCATAATTGCGACAACTAAATTCTGGCCGCCTGGCCGGCTGTTGAAGTTGGTAGTGTCCATTGCCCTTGTTCCAACTAGTGACCTCTGAGGGTAGTGCATTATGTGGGCCCTTGTGTCGGGCCTTAGTCTGTAGTTCGCACTTGGCAGACCTAGGCTCTGCTTCACCATCGCAGTACCCCCTGTGACTCTTGGAGTGGAGTTGTGTTCCGGGTATGGCACCAATGCTGCACAGACACCCAGAATGAGTTGTGGATCAATCTCAACGTGTGTGTATACAAGAACGGTGTTGCCCTTCTTCTCCTGCTTCCTGAGTGTCTCTACCTCACTCTGGTGGTAATTCAACGGAACTGAGAACTTCTCAGTAACTGCGGTGCCATCTGGCAATTTCACCTCTACTGAGAGCTTGGCTTTGGAAATCTCCTCGTCACCGAGGTTCAGCCACTTTACCTTTGAAGGATCCATAGGACGCTTATTCTTGGGTGACAATTCTGGGAGGTCGAAAGGCCTTGGAGCAACTAGCAGATCCTCTTCCTCCTCTGCGTCGACCCATTCAACAACGCCTGATGAGACTAAGTCCGAGAAGGTTATCTCTCCTGATTCTAGTCCTTCCAAGTGGAACTTTGAGAGTGTTAAGGTGCCATCCT
Source organism: uncultured Candidatus Poseidoniales archaeon (assembly GCA_964386765.1). GTDB lineage: Archaea > Thermoplasmatota > Poseidoniia > Poseidoniales > Thalassarchaeaceae > MGIIb-O5. Next base: position 19,982 of record CAYLUC010000013.1, read on the forward strand.
CCAATACTAGAAGTGGCCTCATAATTCGACCCCTGTCTGTATTTATGTATACGTCCCTATTTTGAGTGTCATGCCTGATACTGACCTCAGGCCTGATTCTTCCAGATCTGCGTCGGCGCTTGAATTGTGTGACTAGTTTGTTTGGCCTCTTGTGGAGTCCGAAGATGTCTCCATTGACGTGAATCCTAGAGCCGTCTGCCCAACCCTCCGGGTTCGGGTTGACCCCTGCCTCAACGAGGAGTTCCTTTACTTCTGCTTCGGGAACTTCTTCCGAAACGTCGATCATCTGGGCCGCGTTCTTCACGAGTCCACAGTTTTGCCCCTCGGGAGTTTCGTTGGGGCACAGTCTGCCCCAATGGGTCGGATGCAAGTCCCTTGCCTCGAAGTGTGGTTGGCTCCTAACTAGTGGGCTGGTAACCCTGCGCATGTGCGAAAGGGAAGCTAGGTATGTCGTCCTATCAAGAAGTTGGCTCACACCGGATCTTCCACCTACCCAGTTTCCGGTAGCTAGGGCGTGCATTATCTTGGATGTCAGGACGTCGGGCCTGAGGCAGGAGTTGATTTTGAGTTCCCGCTTCCTGTTGTGGTGCCTCTCGAGTTGGTACTTCAGATCCCTCGCGAGTCCCTGTACTCCGACTCTGAACAGATCTTCCATGAGGTCTCCTGCTAGACGCACCCTCTTGTTCGCATAGTGGTCCTTATCGTTTGGATCCCTATTTGTGATGGCCATCTCAAGAACCTGGCGGACTATCCTTCCAAGGAATATCGCCTTCTTGGTTCTGACCTCATCATTGGAGCCCAAGTGGGGTAGGAGTTCTTTGTCAAGGAGATTCTGGATTCTCGATTCCCTGTATTCTTTCTGCTGGCCTGCAGCGAATTTCTTCTCCAGCCAAGCCATTGCCTCCTCGGTATTGTCGACCCCGTATTCGGGGTTGTCTTTGACATCGTTCAAGTTAGCTACGGTGTACTTCATTGCCTCCACGGGTCCGGCTATAGCGGAGAAAATGTCCCTGTCATTCTCCATCCCCAGGGCCCTCATCAGCAATACTACTGGAATTGCAGTTGTTCCGGCACTTGGGATCTTGACCATCAGCATTCCATCTCTGCGCTTTTCGACATTGATGGGTTTCCTGACGCCATCTTTCTGAGAGAATATCTTTGCCACTTCTGTCTCGTGTGCATACTTCTTGTTCTTCTCAACGGTTACTCTGTTAGGGGCTAGGTCCTCCATCGAAATTAGAACCCTCTCAGTTCCGTTGATTATGAAGTAGCCCCCGGGATCCAGAGGGTCCTCGCCAGCCTTTCTCAGAAGTTGCTTCAGGATATCTGCATCTTCTGGGATGGTTGTTGGAGATAGCTTGCGGGACTTCTCTTGAGTTCCGGCGATATGATCTGGATGAAGGTTGCATCTGGCTGAACGGACCATAATTGGGAGGTTGCCTATGTGGACCCCCTCTTCCTCTATGTACCCCAAGTCTGCTCCCTCGGTAGTGGGCAAATCATCCCTGTAGATTCTGAAATCCATGTAAATGGGGGAGAAATATGTTAGTTTTCTTAGTCTGCACTCAAGGGGTGTTGCTGGATGTTCTGCACCATTCGCTTCTCGAACTGTGGGTGCCCCTAGTCTAATCGCCTTCATCCTAATGTAAATCTCCTTGTCTAGGACGTCGAGCTTGATCATTCCTCCGGATTCTTCCCCTCCGGGAACCTCCGAGAGTGGGTCATCACTACCAATTCTGATGCCCCTGACAATTTTCTCCATCCTGCTGGCGCGGCCATCTCCGGGGATGCAGTCATTGTAGGATGCAAGTTGGTGATTGACCATGCTTCTGTGCGCGAAATAACTCTCTACTATCTCCTTCATCTATTGCACCTCAGTTACTCTCCACAATTAGGCGGTATGCAGTGCTAGCGCCTGCCGATCTACTATACCTCACGACTTTCACGACCCGGTTCCTAAGCCAACCCGCTGGGAAGTCGTCTTCCCTATCTCCATCTGCTATCTCTTTCCGCCTCTTTTCTTCCTCAATTTCCTTCAAGGCCTGTACAGCTGGATCTGTGATTAGAATCTTGGGGAGTAGCTCCTTGGCCAATCGCCTGTTTCCCGCATTGTCCTCTTCCGATAACCCCCAGGGGGAAAGGATGGTTTCCTCGTCATCCTCTGGAACTAGATCGTGATGGGGAACTAACTGGTGGTTTAGAACGTTGAATCTGTCATCTCCTACGGGGATGTCCTCATCCAGAAGGGCACTCCTAGATATTGTAATCCTCCCTGCTCTGCTCCTTCTCCTGGAAGCCTGTTGCTCCCTAATGATTCCCATAATATTGTCGATCTCGGCTGAGCCGGTCTCAAGATCTGTTTTCTTGGCGACTTCTTCGACTGTCATCCTCTTGATGGCATCCATATTTGCATCGTCGGCGAGTTTGTGGGCGTGCTCCTCGGAGACTCCGAGTTCTATTAGTCTCTTTTTGGTTGAACTTTTGACTGCCATGCGCACTCCCCCTCCAACAAAAACAAGGGCCCAGTGCTCCGTTCAGGAGAGGGCCCGGGGGGATTCGAACCCCCGGCCACCGGGTTAAAAGCCCGGTGCTCTACCTGACTAAGCTACAGGCCCATGGCTGATGCTGGGCTATTGGCGGACCGTAGGGGTATTTTTGAACCTACCGGCAAAGGCAACGCTGGACCGTGACCGGCTGAGCTCCCTTGGGGGACCGGGGGAGCAGACGCTAGTTGGAGCCAGTCCGCATAAAGGTTTGCCGAATTGAGGGGATGGAGATGGGGAAATCGAGTCCAAATGGAGGATTATCAAGCCACTCCAAGGTGGTTGATTTCAGTGTTGGAGTGAACGGCCCCTGGAGACTTATCATCCCACATACAGTATATCCGCCAAGAGAAGACACAGGACTTCTGGCAGAGGCATTGTATTCCCTCGATATTGATCCATCATTGGCAGTCGAAATTGGGTGTGGATCAGGTGCACTCTCCATCATCCTAGCAGAACTGGGATGGGAAGTCCTATCGTTCGATATCAATCCCTATGCAGTAGCTTCTTCAAGATCGAATGTCGAAGAACACGGACTATCGGAAAGAGTGACTGTGTTTGAAGGAGGCGTTGGGGAGGATGGTTGGTCGATACCAAGAGGTGCAAAACTCCTGATTTGGAATCTTCCTTATCTGGAGCCAGCGTACGACCCACCAATTCTCGAGCCGATTGAAGAGGCTTCAATGGTCGATATCCCGAATGGTGGCTGGTCTGCTGAACTAATGAAGCAAGTCGAAGAGCATGAGATGAGTGGATTCATTGTAGTTCTCCTAATTAGGACTGACCCGGATAGTCCGAGCAAAAGAGAGGATTGGATGGCAAATGGATGGTCGTGCAGAGAAATATTGAGCCTCAGGATGGGGGATGAGAAAATAGGCGCATTTGCATTCTGGAAGCCAGGTTTTGGGGTTGGGGCTGTAACCATCGATGAATGTGAGTCGACAATGGATGAGGCGTCCAATCTTCCAGAATCTGGGTGGCAGAGAATCAGAACTAATAGGCAACTAGGTGGAAGGGGCAGAAGGGGCTCGACCTGGGAGTCGAGAGTGGGTGATATGGTTGCCACTTGGAGAATACCTGTTAATGTGCAATTGGGGATTAATCATGGATTGATTCAGACAGCAGCTGGTAGTGTGATATCCAACGTCATGGGGTGTAGGGTGAAATGGCCAAATGACCTGGTAAGCGAGAATGGTAAAAAGTTGGGCGGGATTATTTCGGAGACATCTAGCAACGAGCAAGGGATGAGGGTTGGAGTTGGCATCAACTCAGCGCCCAGGGAAGTTGATGGAAACAATGCCTCGGGCTGGTCAGAGACACTAGGTGAAGCTAGTGAGGATACTGTTTTCGGAATTGTAGATGCCGCACTCTCAGGAATATTGGAGAGCATACCGGGATTACCGAATATGAATGGCGAGGAACTCCTCGAACTCTCATGGAGGGGCATCTCCGCATCCATTTCAGAAGGGGCGTCTCCCTCAACTGTGAGCGGGATGAAGAGAGTTGTAGGGCTGGATATTAATGGGGGGCTAATAATTGAGGCCGGGGGAGAAGTATCAATCGTAACCGATGTGGATGAAATTGTGTGGAGTTACCCTAACGATTCCTAGGGGGTCTCTCAAGGCCCATCCTTTCCCTCACTAGTCTAATCTTGCCCGATTTAGCCAAGGTTGATATCGATTTTACAGAGTTTAGGATGGAAACAGCATTCTCTGAGTCGGATAGCTTTACCCTAACTATACAGAGGGCTGGATTATTGGAGTTCTCAAAATCATAGAGTCGCCACTCCATTTCCCCCAGCGGTTTCTTGAGGAAGGATTCCATTTTCTTTCTGTCTGGTACGACTTTTGTCACTTGGAATCCTATCCACCTGTGTTTGCCCCTGGAAGCCTTTCCCTGCTTCGACACGGTAGCTCGGAAGGGGCATTCACTTAACGCATGATGGGTTATCGATCAATCGAGTCCACTGACCACAGCAACGAGTCTTAGTTTGCCGACCATGTCATCACTGGTCCTCGCACCCATAATGACCTGACAATCTGGATCCATAGATGAGACGAAGGCATCGGTGATTTGATCCAAGTGAGCGAGAGTCATGTCAGGACCCCCTTCTAATTGAACGAGGCACCCCTTGGCACCCTTGATTTCCATTTCGGAAAGAGGAGAGTTGCGTGCCATTTCTACGACCTTATCGGGAGTCTCGGTCGTCCCGGTTCCCACAATCAGAGTGGCGTTTCCGGGTTTTTCAATTATCGATCGCATGTCCATCAAATCCAGATTTATTGTGCCTACCTCAGCTATAGTTGTCACCAGCCCCTCAATCAGTTCCTCTATCCAACCGGATCCAGTGATCCAATCCGTCTTACGCTGCCTCGCCTGCCAAGCGAGCCTCTCCATGCTAACCCTGATACAGACATGGGAATTGAAATCCAATCCAGATATGGCCTCGTTGGCTATTGAGCACCTCAGAGGTTGTTCTGCGAAGGGGAGTCCAGCAATTGAAAGAACTATGCAGCCCTTTTGTTTTGCGACCGAGGCAATTTCCGAAGATGCCCCCGAACCCATTCCACCTCCCAGACCAGTAAGGATCATCATAATTTCCGCCCTCTCTATTAGGGGCATTACGGAGTCTAACCCCTCCCTCAATCTGTGAGTTGCCATCATTGGGAGGGCCGCTGATCCCTTACCCTCCCCTCCTGCGTCAAGAAATAAACAGTTAGCAGTGTTAGCGCCTTCAAATGAAGACTCGTCCGCGTCAATTAGAAGAAGTTCGGACAAATCCTGACAACTCGCGTGTGCCTGCCTGGCCCAGATGCAGCCTATGCCCCCTACGCCAACAATTAGAATGGCGCCCTCATCCATGGCCATGCCATGTATGGCTAGTGTTTAGAGTGTGCTAGTCATAAGAGAGATATCTCTGATATCTTCTCCTCTCGTCCCTTGCCCAGGCATTGTCGGGTTCAATTTCCAGAACCTTGTCATAGTAACCAATTGCAGCCTCGAAATCAGAAAGGTGTCTGCCGTTCATGTGTCCTAGGATGTTGAGGACTGGAACACAAACGGGATCCTCTTCGAGCATAGAAAGTAGTATCTCCTCTGCACCTGAAATATCCATCATCTCCATCTTGTCTTCAGCAGAATCAAGAAGGGAAACTTGAGTTTCGGATAGCCGATACAGATTACGCCAACTGGGATTCGCCATGACATCCCTAGGGGTCCTTTCCGTATTAGTTTGGCGAGTAACTGGGATGGTCCTAAATGTGTGTTTCGGGGGCAAGTTACAAGTTGACGGTATGGAACTTTAATAGTCTCGTTTCAGGTGGGCCAACTCGTCCATTGAGGGTTCATCGTGAAGTCCACTCTGACAAGCTCCAGAAGACTGTTCGTGATGGGTGCTGTCGCGCTACTACTTGCAGGGGGTGTTCAGGCCTTCCACACTGGTGTCGGAGGGGATGCAAATGGGGACGGGGATGTGGCCATAGCAGGTTGCACATGCCATTCAGCGGAACCAGACAACTCCGTAACCCTCATTCTGGCTGAAGTGCCTTACAGATACCAACCAGGTGTCACCTATGACATGAAGATACAGATAGTTGGCGGGCCCGACATAGACCCTTCTTCTGGAACCGGGGGTTTCTCAATGAGAATATCTGCTGGAACCCTTGGAGCATCAGAAGGATCTGGAACCTTGGTGCAAAACTGGGAGGGCGACCTCCAAACATTAACTCACACTGATCCGGGCTCACAGACGGCAGACAGAACATGGCTCATCTCATGGACGGCTCCCCCCTCCGATTCTGGAATAGTTTCACTGTGGCTAGCAGGAAACTCGGTTAATGGCGATGGGGTCCCTTCAGAGTTGGACAGGTGGAATAGGCTTAGCACAACCATAGATGAAGGCGAGGGCAGTGGCACTAGAACGGTTTTCGCGGGAAATGGGGACATAGAGCCACCGGCTCCTGTAGAAGGAAGCATAGACCTCCATCACATGGGAGCAGGATTGAGGGCACATTGGCTAGGGCTCCTTGGTTTCGCAGCTGTAGTTATCGTGATAATCTTCTGTGGATTGATGCTCAGGTACGGATTCTCCAGACACTACGAGGGCAGGAGCAATCTACTGAGGTTACGAATTAAACACCAAAGGAGAGGTGATCAGTGATGAAGGACGATATTGTTCTGAAGATGCTGAGACAGGTAGCTTCAGGCGAAGTTAGTGTGGATGATGCTAGGGAAGCACTCGAAGGGGTAAGCCTTAGCGAAGAAATTTACGAGTCTGCTGTGAATCACGGAGTTTTCAACGAAGCCACTCCTGGTTCGATTGTAAGGGCTAGCGTTTCCCCGTCTGGGGACTCTTGGCTGATTATATTGGTTGGCCTGTGGGGGATTGTTTGGTCACTATATTGGGCTGGCTCACTGTCCTATGGGCTTTACAACCACTGGGATCAGCAATTGCTTTCATTTTTCCTAGGCATGCTCCTCTTGACAGTGATCATAATGGGAATTGTGTACATGAAGTACGTAATGCCCGACATACTCATAGTCAAGAAGCGGAGAGGGAAGTACATAACTCCGAAAGACCCTGATTCCTGGAAACAATACAAGGTGTGATTATGGCCAGGAAATTCAAACTCAGACCCATTGTGGGAGATGAATATGAATCTACTGATGAGACGCCCTTCATAGATAGAAGAGAGTTCATGAGACACTCATTCAATACTGCTGCTGGCGTAATAACAGTGGCTAGCCTGGGCAGTGTTGGATTCGCTTCTTTGTTAATGGGTCAGGCGGAATCTTCGGGAGGAGATTCGGCCGTCAGATACTGGGTCCCGACTGGTGCAGAGGATACAGTCTGGTACGGCGACAGTCACCTAGAACCTATGACCTACCAGTCATTCGTCGATGCGGCCGCGAGTTCATCCACTGGAATGGCAGCGGCCCAAGGGGTATGGTCGGGTATGCCAATCAACGCGATTTATGTCCCTCATGATGAAAATAAGACAGCGGCCCTCGTTGAGAATAAGCCCAGATTCCAGTTCCTTGATGGATACTCAGTAGATGGCGGGTACGTGGGTTCTGGGTTCGAGATGGATGATGACTCACAATACGAACCCCTGCGAATCCACGATAACCTAATCATCGTTTTCTCAAGGTGCCCTCACTTGTGTTGTATACCTGGTTGGCAGCTAGTCGCCAATGAGTTCACAGCAGACCAATGGTTCCCCAACGGTACTGATTCAGGTGGCAACAAACTCTTCTGCATATGCCATTCTTCGAGATTTGATCCCACCGTCATTGAGAAGAACCGAAACACAAATCGTTCAGATGGTGCCCAATTCGAATACTTTGGCATCAAGAGGGTGGGCGGGCCCGCTCCCGTCGGTATGCCACTGGTTCCATTCATACTCAATGGTGATATGATTGAGGCACTTCCTGATTTCAAAGACTGGTATGCATATTGTGACTGAGGTGTAAAGATGATTCAATTTTGGTTCCTTTGGCTGTTCATCGCTATTGTTGTGGTAATTGTCGCACTAACTCTTAGGAAGGAACGAGAGGAGATGCCGCGAAAGGACATCTTGAGGGCCGTAGAAACAAGCGCGGGCAGTATGGGGCTGGCAGAAAAAACGTTTCTTTGGGCGTTCTCATGGTTGGACACTAGGTTTAGAATTCAGGACTATTGGGGGATGAGCAGGGATGCTTACTATGGCATGCATAGACAAATGCCAATGACACATGCTGAAAAATACAAACTCAGGATAATCTGGTATTGGTATCCCCTATATTGTCTCGGAGGAATCTCTTTCCTAGCATTCGTCATTCTAGTGATTACGGGAACTGTGCTTGGGCTGTATTATGTTCCAGGGGGAGAGGGAGATCCGACCCCTGCATACAGCAGCATGGAGTTCATCATGACACAATTGCCATTCGGGTACATCATTCGCTCGATACATCATTGGACTACGCACTTCATGGTTGCAGCAGTATTCCTACACATGTGTAGAGTATACTTCACAGGGGCTTACAGGAATCCAAGAGAGTTGAATTGGCTAATTGGGGTGGCACTAATGTTCTTCACAATTTTCTTCGGCTATTCGGGATACTTGCTCCCCTGGGACAGTTTGGCTTTCGGTGCGGCTACAATTGGAATCAACATGGCAATGAGTACCCCCCTTATTGGAGAGTGGGTGGCAAATGCGATGTTTGCTGGGACATCATTATCTGGACAGACTGTAACGAGGATGTATTTCCTCCATGTTTTCATACTGCCAGTGTTGGTAACGGGATTAATTCTTGCTCACCTGTTCATAGTCTGGGCCCAAGGAATTGCGGAGCCGCATTGAGGAATTATTATGGGGATCGTAGAGAGGTTTGGTAGAATTGCTGATACATACATCAGCGAACGCGACAAACTCATAGAAGCCGAGACTGAGCGCAGGCGGACATTCATTGGGCACCCCTTCTGGCCCACAGAGGTCCTGAGAGATACTATCATACTGGCATCCATAGTCATGGTAATAGCATTCTACTCGTGGTTAATTCCCCCTCCCCTTCACAGTGCAGCTGACCCTTTCGCACAAGCTGGATTCGTTTTTCCCGACTGGTACGTTCTTTTCTCTTACGGATATCTCAGGTGGGGCGAGTACCTCCCACAGTTCGTTATCCCAGCAGGACCAATTGGGGAGTTCTTCGGATCCCCAGTCATTAATTGGAACTCTGCCTGGTGGGGAGCGGCCATTACTGGACTTCCTGTTGGAATCCTAGCCTTGCCGCCATTCCTCCCAGGGAGGGAGAAAAGAGGCGTGGAGGACCCTTGGTTCGCCACTGCTGGAGCCGTGTACCTAGCACACGTGTGGTTCATCTCTGTCTTCTCCATCAATATCTTCCTTGACCTGTATGCAAAGGACCGTTCGGACTTCTGCTTTGTTGGGACTCACGGAGAGTTCCTATGTGGCAGGCAATCTCCATGGTCTGCTGAAGTATTCAATGCAATACCGTGGATACTTACTGGAATTTTCTTATTCGCCATCATTTTCTTCCCCCTTAGGAAATTCTTGCTGAACTCAGTTGGTTCTAGGGTGACTCCAAGAATCGGAAGGCAAGTCGCCATAGGTTCACTTATTGCAGCGGTATTGATTTCGGTTGCAACGTGGCCCATCTACGAAGGTGGCTTCTGGGACTATGGTGGCCTTGGAGCGATGGACGATGTTGAAGACCTTGATGGAATGAGGGGGCAACCTTCCGATACGTTAGTCCATCATGAACATGGCAACGTTTGGGAAGAGTGGGAAAGTGAATGTCTGCTTTACGGCGACAGTTCATACCTAGCGGCATGGTCGGGATTAGGAAGTGAAGAAGACCCGGATGACTGGTGCGTGATTCCTGCCGAGAATTGGGTCGATTGGGGACTTTACCAGCCGACGAAACTGCATCTGATCGATTACTCTGGTGCTAACGGGCATGCAGATCCAACCATTGGAAGAAATGCAGCTGAAGGATCTTCCTCATACTTTGGCGACCCCTCATTAGTCGAAATTAGCTATGATGAGTCGTCTGTATTCGAGGTTGAAGATCTCGGTATTGCATCGGTGCCAGTAGATGTTGGGTGCCTATTCAGAACAACGGAGAGGGGGGCAGGTGAGCATACCCAGAGCCTTGTAATGAGCGATTCTAATGGAGATATAGTCTGGGAGAATGATGACGACTCATGTGAAACTGGAACAGTTTACGTCAGTTCTGGTTCGACATATACAATTTCATTCTCAGTGACATCCTCGGGAATCAATGAGAGCGTGGAAGTGATAACCAGTTTCTCTGCAGTGGCTTACCAACCCCTTCTCTTGGATGACGATGGAACCGCCCTTGTACGTTCACAGAGTGATCTAAGTTCTTCGGAGCTATCGTCCCTCTCTGTCGAAAACCCGACTTACCACAAGAATCCAAAGAGTCTGGATGCCAAACTGATTTACTCACTCTTCATCCCTTGTCTCGGAGTCGGTGCCATAGTATTCATGCTGATGCGTAGCATGGCCAGGGGCTACGAATATGAGATGAACAAATGCTATGGCTGCGACCTTTGTGATGATGCTTGTCCCGTGAGACTATTCAATGCTGGAGACAAACTGAATATTATCTACAACACATGGAACAACGAGGATGACGGGGTTCCCCTTTACTCCTGCCTAACCTGTTCTGCTTGCACCAACGCATGCCCCCAATTGGTCGACTATGACTCATATGTCGATATCAGGAGGAACATGATAGTGGGCGGCCCACCGGCATCGGAAATTCCTCACACCGTCCTGCAAGCAGTTCTTGCTGCAGAGGCCGAGGAGGACTCCGATTCTGACTTCATCTCTGTCGATGAATACCCAATTGATTCCAATATCGGCTACTACCCGGGTTGCGTAGACTACCTTGACCAAGAGATGATTTTCAGCCATGTGAATGAGGGTTCAATGAACTTGGGAGATGCAACAACATCTGCATTCACTCTATTCGAAGAAATGGGAGAAGAGGTGACTTACCTTGGTAGGGATTTCCTGAAGTGCTGTGGTCACGACCAGAAGTGGCAAGGCATGACGGAGGTGTTTGAGAAGCTAAAGGCATACAACCAGAAGAAACTGGGGGAAAGCGGGGTCGACACATTAGTGACTTCATGTGCAGAATGTTTCAGGACCTTCGCTCTTGACTATGAGCTTGATGAAATGAAGGTCATGCACACAACAGAGTTCCTGATTGAGAATGGTTTCGAAATGGATCTGAAGACAGAAGAAGACGTTACTGTGACTTTCCACGACCCCTGCAGGTTAGGAAGGCAAATGAACATCTATGACCAGCCAAGAGACTTGATCTCTAGTGTGGATGGGGTGAGTCTGGTTGAAATGGAACACCATGGCGAGGACGCATTGTGCTGTGGCGTTTCCAGCATGATGAGTTGCAATGAGAATAGTAGGGCCCTCAGGGTGCAGCGTTTCGATGAAGTCAATGCCACGGGGGCTGACATCATGCTTACATCATGCCCCAAGTGTGTTTCGCACTTTGAGTGCCTGAAGTTCGAAGGGGACCCCAGGCACGATTTCGAGATTCTAGACGTTGTAAGTTTCCTAGCTAGGCAAGTTCAATCCGGTAAGTCGGATTAGGTGAACGCTAACCATGCTGAATAGCTTGAAAGAGTGGCATTAAGCAATATTCCAATAATTGTGAATTTTGCTACCCTATAGTTCTGATACCCTAGGGCGGTAAGCCAAATGAAGAATCCAATCAGGCCCCCACAGGCAAATGAAATCCAAGCCACCTCGGGAGTCAAGAGGAGAACCATTGCTAACCAGATTAGAATTCCTTGAGATAGTCCCAATAAGGAAAGTGAGTCAATATACCAAGGTGTGTGTTCACTTTCCATGGCATTCGCAGAGAGTGCATGACATCAATATGACTGGGTTCACGACCGCAGAATTGAGAACCAATGACCAACAGGGATAGGTGTGACAGGCATCCCGGACCTAGAGGCAAGAAGGTCATCCGAGCAGAAGAGGATCAGGATGATGCTCGATGCAATGAGGGCGGAGGACCAAGCCAAACTCAAGGGAGGCGAAGATGCCGTTGCTTGGGTCAAAGAAGAGCAGTGTATTGGATGTGACCAATGCACGATTGTGTGCGACGATGATGCGATTGATTTGTATGATGCCCCACTAGCTAGCCCAATAATGGATATTGAAGTAAACAGAAAGGCCAAGATATTACGGGAAGAGTGTACAGGATGCCAGTTATGTGTACTTGCATGCCCCACGGATGCGATATTGATGATTGATAGGTGATGGTATGACTAGTGATGACCCAATTAGATTCGGTGCAGAATTTGGACCCAAGAGAACAGAAAGAACGACTGGAGTGTCCCTATCGACGTTCAAGAACCTAGTCTGGGTTTCCAACCTAGGGGGCCTTATTCTATGTGCCATAGCATTAGAATTCATGATTACTGGTCAATTCCTACTTGGCCTTGGGTGTATGGTTGCTGGTGTCGCAATTGCCCTATTCCCATCAAACTACGAAATCGTTGGTATGGAAGACTCGTTTGAAATTAAAGGGGATCATGAAGGTGAAGAAAACCAATAGAGATTTGGAGAGTCCCCTAGTCGGCACTGAGTTCCAAAAATTGGTCTGGAAGGAGTTACTAAAGATTCCAAAAGGGGAGACTAGGACATACAAGGAAGTGGCAGAATCAATAGGGCACCCGAATTCATCCAGAGCAGTGGCTAATGCATGCGCTAGAAACCCATATGCCCCAGATGTTCCTTGTCACAGAGTAATTTACTCAAACGGGGAAATTGGTGGATACAGTGCTTCTGGAGGGGTTTTGGCGAAAATTTCACTGTTGGTGAAAGAGGGCGCGATAAAACCTCGGGCCGAGGTCAGAAATAGATTATGATAATGGCCAATGATGCAACTGATGCTACGACCCATGCCATGATGTATGTGGACTGACTCAACTCCCCGCTGCTACCATCACTCATGGCCTGTCGAGAGTAATGAAGGCTGTAAATCTAACCCGGCGGACTACAGGAAGGGCAACATGATTACCAGTGCAGCCAATGGTATCAGAATCATTGTTGCATTGTCGTCAATGTACTTGAGAGAAGGCAATTCACCCAATACTGTCAATGGAGCCAGTACCAGAGAGGCAATCAGGGGGGTGCCTATCCAGAAGTGGCAACCCAGCCACACAGAGAATGAGACGACTGAGCCAGCAAGAATTGCTAAATTGAGGTCTTTCTTTATTCTCTTCACCTCGCCCATAACGGGATCTACAAACGTCAATCCGAAAATTAGAGGTATTCCATAAATCCCCCTCTCAACACCAGTACCATCCCCCTCAGGGGCGATTAGTAATGCCAAAGCAACGGCAATTCCGCCCCATGCAAAGGCGGAAATCTGTTTAGCCTCATATTCTCTCTGGCCGACTACCACAATTCCCCACCTTAGCCTAATAAATTCCAGAAAAAGAATCAGGATCACGATAACGCTTACTAATTCTCTCGAGGAGACTGAGATGTACTCTCCCATTTCTTCCCCCTTTGTGTAGAATAGAATAGGGATTAGCGACATTGCAATGTGAGTGAATCTTCTGAAAGCGTGACCGCCGAATCCCCCTACTGAATGATTGACGTGATCAATATCGAAAGGAACTTCTGACTCAGTCATGCTACCACCGAAGTCAACTCAGTAATCTGTCCAATGCCTCATCCAGTGTTATACTTCCGGTTTCCAAATCTTTCAGGACATCATCTAGTCCCTCTGACAGGATTAGCCGTGAGTCCCATGTGGAAAGTAGCCTTTCAGTAATTCTGAGTCTGTTTCTCCAATCTGGAGAAGTACATTTCTCAATTGCCACAACTAACTCCCCAATCCCCAGTGAGTTTTGTGCCGAAACGAGATGTACTTCTGGGGGATTCTTATCATTACCTAATTCAAGCGATGAACGAATTGAGTCAGCTGCCCTTTTGGCGCCCGGCTTATCTGATTTGTTGACTGCAATAATATCTGCAAGTTCGATTATCCCTGCCTTCTCAGCTTGTATGATGTCGCCCCTATCAGGGCCATCGACCATCAGAACTCTATCGGCGAATGCTACTATCCTAGTCTCAGCCTGGCCAGAGCCGACAGTCTCAACGATTATTCTTGACCATCCACAATAAGAAAGTAAATCGATCATCGGGGACAAGAGGTGAGAGACTCCCCCGGGGTGACCCCGTGTCGCTAGGGATCTGAAGAAGACAGAATCGCCAGAATCAGTTGAGTCCATTCTCATCCTGTCTGCAAGAAGGGCCCCCCCGCTTCTTGGAGAGGAAGGGTCCACCGCTAGGACTGCCACTCTCTCTCCATTGCCAATCCAGTGCTCGACCAATCTTCCTATTAGTGTGGATTTTCCGACTCCCGGAGGCCCTGTTACCCCTAATGTCCAAGGAACCACGTCGGGAAGTTCCAGTTGTTCCCCATCTTCAATTTTGGAAAGAAGTCTGGCTAAAGACCTGCGATCGCCCGATAGCGCGGACTCGATTTGTTCACCCAGGGGCGTCACTCCCAACGCCACCCTGGCGACTGACCGACCCCTATCGGTTCACCATTCTCAATACGGTCACTACAAACTTCCAAGAAACTTAGAATTTCATCGGTCCTAGAGCCTGGCCCAAATATTGCCCTGACTCCCTGTTCAAAAACGGATTCTCTGTCCCTATTAGGGATGATCCCCCCTGCAAAAACCATGACATCTCCAAGTCCTGCTTCACAGAGCCCCTCACATATCTTAGGAATCAACACATCATGGGCCCCCGACAGGGTAGAAAGCCCAAGTGCTGATGCATCCTCATCTGTGACTATCCTGATTATCTCTGAAGGGGTCTTACGTAAGCCCGTGTAGACAACTTCGTGGCCACCATCCCTAAGGGCCCGTGCTATTACCTTAGCACCCCTGTCATGACCATCGAGACCGGGTTTTGCAACCACTATTCGCATACTGACTCCGTATCTGCGAGTTGGTGACATGTCTTCAAGCAACCGCAGTATCGATATTTTGTCGTACTTCGCTCAGGAAGGCATATTGACGGCCTCCTCCGTAATGGCACTGTAATGCCTGCTGACGAAGCTCGGATTGAGGACCTCAGACGGAGGAAAGCGCAAGCAGAAGCTGGTGGGGGCCAAGCTAGGATTGCTGCTCAACATTCGAAGGGCAAGATGACTGCCAGGGAAAGAATTGGTCAGTTACTTGACGAGGGTTCTTTCATGGAGGTAGATCCTCTTGTAGAACACAGATGTAGGGACTTCGACATGGATAGGAATGTAATCCCGGGTGATGGGGTTGTATGTGGCCACGGAACCATCAATGGGAGGACGGTATACTGCTTCGCTCAAGATTTCACGGTTTATGGTGGCTCTCTTGGGGAAATGCATGGCCTGAAAATCTGTAAAATATTGGATATGGCACTCAAAACAGGTTCTCCCATCATAGGGCTTAACGACAGTGGAGGGGCGAGGATACAAGAAGGGGTTGCAAGTCTAGGATCGTATGCAGAGATTTTCTTCAGGAATGTTCGAGCAAGTGGCGTTATTCCGCAGATCTCAGTAATTATGGGCCCATGTGCTGGTGGTGCGGTATATTCACCTGCAATTACTGACTTCGTCGTAATGGTTGACAAGACATCGCATATGTTCATCACTGGGCCAGAGGTCATCAAAACGGTCACTAACGAGGAAGTTAGTTTCGAGGATCTAGGGGGGGCCAATACTCATGCTAGTAGATCGGGCGTGACACACTTCACTACGGATGATGACCAAGGGGCAATTGATGTTGTCAGAGAGTTGGTCGGGCTATTGCCGTCAAACAATCTAGAGAAACCGGCCCCGCTTCCAACATCTGATCCAATAGGTAGGCAGAGTGAGGAATTGCAGGAGTTGGTTCCAGATGACCCCAAGAAACCCTACGATATTATGACAGCAGTGACTGAGGTGGTAGACGATGGGGCTTTCCTAGAGGTCCAACAGGACTTTGCGAGGAACATCGTGATTGGTTTTGGAAGATTGGGGGGCCATACAGTAGGAGTTGTAGCAAACCAACCTGAAGTTCTAGCAGGTTGCTTGGACATTGATGCCTCGGTCAAGGCTGCAAGATTCGTTAGATTCTGTGACGCATTCAACATACCCCTGCTCACATTCGTTGATGTTCCTGGCTTCTTACCTGGAGCAAGCCAAGAGTGGGGCGGGATAATTAGGCACGGGGCAAAGTTACTCTACGCGTATGCGGAAGCAACTGTTCCTAAACTTACAGTCATTACAAGAAAGGCGTACGGTGGCGCCTACGACGTCATGTCTTCAAAGCATATCAGGGGGGACTACAACGTAGGTTGGCCTACTGCACAACTGGCTGTGATGGGAGCAGAGGGGGCCGTTCAAATCATCCACAAAAGAAGGATTGAGTCATCTGGCAATCCAGAACAGGAGAGGGGCAGACTAGTCGATGACTACACCGAGACGTTTGCAAATCCGTACAGAGCTGCCGCTCTCGGTTACTTGGATGACGTGATTCAGCCCAGAGAGACGAGGGCGGTTATGGCAAAGGCGCTTGGTGCTCTTCTAGAGAAGGAAGAAATCCGGCCTGCTCGTAAACATGGCAACATTCCCCTGTGAGGTGAAAAATGACTTCGGAACAAGATGAGCAGAAACTTCTCGCTATAGCAATAGCAGCAGTAATTTGTTCTATTGACGTTGGGGACGTAATCACTCCTTCTACACCCAGGGGGAAGGGGGATTCTTGGTCTATGGATCACCGAAGGGTATTGATTGGGAGAAGGAATCTGTTCCGCGCAAGAAGTAGAAGAAGCACAACTAGGTGATTTGATGTCTGAAAGGAGGAAGGTCACTGTTGATGGGGAAGAGTTTGAAGTTGTGATTGATAGGGAAGGGGAGTTATGGAGTGTCCAAGTGGGAGGTAGGACATTCTCTATAGAAATGGGTGAAGTCCCCAATAGCGGGAAGGTCTCCAGAAGGCCTAGAAATTCTAGAAAGGGTAAGTCCTCAGGAGTTGTTTCATCTCCAATACCTGGGAAGATTGTTTCCATCAATCTTTCAGTAGGAGATACGGTTA
Organism: uncultured Candidatus Poseidoniales archaeon; assembly: GCA_964386765.1. Taxonomy (GTDB): domain Archaea; phylum Thermoplasmatota; class Poseidoniia; order Poseidoniales; family Thalassarchaeaceae; genus MGIIb-O5. The sequence continues at coordinate 37,160 of CAYLUC010000013.1, forward strand.
ACGAGGGGGATGTCATAATGGTACTCGAAGCGATGAAAATGCAGAATGAGATTCAAGCGCCCATTGGGGGGATTGTGACTGAATTGAATTGTTCCCCTGGTGAGACGATTGAGGCTAATTCCCCTCTTGTTGTCATCGATGCTGGAAATGATGGGGGTTGAACGTATGGATTCAATAGTGACTATACTGGGGGAGTGTTGTGCCAACCTGTGATTACCCCGGATGCAAAGTCGATGGTACGAAGATTAGCAGACTTTCGCCCGAGGGTTTTCTGGTAGCTACTGGAAACAAGGCTTACTCATTCAGAGAGGCATACAAGAGATTTCACTATTGCGGGGAACATCACGATGAACTAATGAAGTCTGTTTGGAATAGAGTTAGGTCGACAGATGGCAAAGGAGACGATCACGTTGCTCCAACTGCGATTTGACTATATTAGCCCAAGAGCATCCTCGATTCTGTTTAATTCAGGGCCAGTTGAGCCTTCTCCGACCATGGCGTGATTATCACTAGCCGTACACCCGGCCCCCACGAAGGGGGAACCGAAGCTCACGGTCCCAACCATCAATGGAACTCCTAATGCATCCTCTATCACACGAGCCTCGTCGGCTGAAATGTCAGGATGGGCCAGTACTCCATTTGAGTTGGCGACCAGCATGCTACCAACAGTGTCATGGTTGGCCACCTTGCTCCTAACTGCGTTGACTCCCAGCACCTCTCCAATCATGTCAGAACCATTTGGCCCAGGCGGGATTACGGGACTCACTACTGCCCCAATATCATTACACTCGACTAAGTTTCCTGCAGCATTAACTCCACTCTGCATTACAACCACATCTCCGAAACTAGTCAATTCGTCCAATTCCGCCTCCGTAGCTATGTCAGCTACAGCAATTCCCTTTCGGTTTCCCTTTAGTAGACTGCCAATCAGAGAAGAGCCACCTACCATGAATGGATACATTTCCAATTCAAATGAAGATTGTAATTCATTTTTGGCATCCTCACTAAGAGAGTGAGGGTGGAACAAAACGTCACCGACAACAGATAGGTAGACACCCACCTGACTGTGCCCAAGAACGTCGCCTGTTGAGATTCCCATGCCGATCCCTTAGATTCCTGACCGCAGAGGTACTTGTGATTCTTACTATGTGAGTTGCGGGGTCCAGGGCGCCCCAGATAGTACTGGGGCGCCCCGGGGTGAAGTAAAGAGGCACAACGACGAACGTTCCCGTGGGCTCTCGCACCACAGTACAGGAATCGACGCAGATGGG
>CAYLUC010000014.1:0-36245 GCA_964386765.1 uncultured Candidatus Poseidoniales archaeon
GTGAAGGGGCTGATTTCGATAGACCAGACACCAGAGCCTCTGGAAAAGGGCCTTCTGAGGGCCAAGCACGGCGTGTCAGTCTTCAGAGATGGGACCGCAAGGTACGACATGAGTGACGTGCCCATCACTCACTTCAAGCCGAGCGAGATTGGCACTCCCTGGAAGGTCCTCTCAGGATTGGGTTACACGCATGACATGTTCGGTGAGCCGCTTTCCTCAGATGAACAAATGCTAGAGCTCCTCCCACAAGATTTCGTCCCCTCGACTAGATCGATTGGTCATCTACTGTCTACTTGTGATTTCGTCGATGATCTATTGGTGAGATTCTATGGGATGGAGCCGTTCTACAACGCATCGAGCGAGGCGGACCTAGTGGGCCAGCTTGCAATTGGCCTAGCTCCTCACACATCCGGGGGGGTACTTTGCAGAATAATCGGATGGACGTCTTCCTCGGCAGGCTATGCGCACCCACTTTTCCATGCTGCGAAGAGGAGGAACTGTGATGGTGATGAAGACAGCATCATGCTGCTTCTTGATGGTCTTCTGAACTTCTCCAAGCAGATACTTCCGGCTGGAAGGGGAGGAAGGATGGATGCCCCCCTTGTACTGACTACTCGTCTGAACCCCAAGGAGATTGACAAAGAGGCCCTCAACGTGGATTGCTCCTGGAGCTACTCCAGATCATTCTACGAGGCTACACAGTCACAGCCCCATCCCAACGAGACCTCTTCTCTCGTGGATCTTGTTAGCGATAGGCTTGGCAGTATTGGAGATATCAGGGGGTATGGATGGACTCATGACTCGGGAATTCTGGATGCTGGTCCGGAAAACTCTGCTTACAAAACTCTGGAGACCATGAATGATAAGATGACGGAGCAGCTCGCCTTGGGCAGTCGTCTTAGATCTGTTAGTGTCAGGAGGGTAGCATCACAAGTGATTGAGTCACATTTCCTCCCTGACATGCGAGGTAATATGATGGCCTTCACCAGACAGAAGGTTCGTTGTGTGAAATGTGGTCATTCTTACAGGAGGATGCCCTTGGCAGGCAAATGCGTTCAGAGGGTGTCTGGATCAGTGGGCTTCTCGGGGACGGGGGATGGCGAGTCTTCTTGCAACGGAAATGTGGTACTCACCGTTTCAGAGGGAGCTGTTAGAAAATACATCAATTTGACAAAGGAGGTCATGGATACCTATGGGGTGGACGACTACACGAAACAGAGGGTTGGCTGGATGTCCGAGAGTGTTGACTCCCTATTCAGCAATGATTCGGTCACCGTGATGACTCTAGAGGACTTCATCTAGTCAGAAATCTAGGCCTAGGCAATCTAGGACTTTCTCCATCCAACCGAGTTTCTCTAGCTTCTGTCCTGTGTCTGTTTTCCCGGACCACCTTCCAACGACGTCTGTTCTCGTGCCCAGCATCCTAATCCTCTCAACGGGAACACCAAGTGACCTGACAATGCAAGCGGCCCTATCTCCATCGGTAAATCCGCCGGGATTGTGAATTCCGTCTATTTCCAGGGGGGTCTGGTGTGTCAAAACCAATGTGGGCGGGGTTGCTGATTCGGCCGCCAATGACAACAGCTCCTTCCAATCGTCCGCGTTATCCCCATGTGCATGCAGAAAAACCGGAATCCCCCTCTTTACTGCAGATGTTGTCCCCTCACCACCATCCGCATCACTGACAAGGAAAGCCAGCCTTGACCATGCCCTCTCGGAAGTAGTCTCTGGTAGGAGGGATAGTACGCCTGTGGCTCCATCGGCTGCAACCAGAAGCACGGGTTCTTCGAGAACATCGACCAGTTCCTCGACCTCTATTGCCGCACCCAGTATTGCCACTTCCTGCTCACGCAGAACCATTCGACGTTGTATCCCGGCAACTGTAGATGCCCTGTGGAATCTCGACCATTGTTCCACATTCGATGATTCTACGGAGTCGAGGAGTTTCTGTGCACTGCTCATATCTTCTTCCACCTCCCAACCAAAATGTTCTCTGATTTCATCCTGGATTGCCACCAGCCTGTCATCGACGGGAGTAAGGTCGGTTGGCCTCTTCATCTTGTGGCTCTCCAGTGGAAGGACTCGGTGAGTGTTGAAGAACCCTCTTCGCCCACTGAGTACTGTGCCGATGCCACTTAACCCTCCTGAGATAGTAGACTTGGGCCTACTCTCGAGATACCCGATGCTTCCCCAAGGGAGGGGGCACATCAGAGATGTCCTGAGTGAAAATGGAATTTCTGTGGAGGATCTTATTGAGGCTCCATGGTTGGAAGATGTGCGAAACAGGGGCAGGCTTCGACTCCTTGAGTCTGTAATGCATAGGGATGGAGTGGACGCTGCTACCGTGGTGGATCTTTCGACCGACCTCGGGAGGATGACTGAGGCCCTATCGTTCCTTCACGCCATGTTGGTGGTGTGTGCATCCTTCGACGAACGCTTGCTAGCTAGGTGGGTCGAAGGTGAGGCCAGCAGGGCCGATCAGTTATTTGGGATGGACTCTGGGAATTTCGACAGTATAGCTACCTCATACATTTCCGGATTGAAGGAAGAGCGTCAGAGCGGATCTAAAGAAGTGACCTACTGGGTCCCCATGTCCGACTTCATCGAGCTGTGCCCCAGAATATCGGGGAACTACTGGAGGTTGGCCAATCGCCCCCTTAGAGATGGTTGGGTGTGCATGAACTCATCCGCAGGAGAGGATAGCAGGCAGAGGACCTCTAGACTTCTGAAGGAGAGGGTCAGAGAGTACCTGAATGAATCTTGCAGAGAGAGGATGGAAAGAATGGATGATGAGTTCGCCGCCCTGTTCTCTGAACCTGTTGAGAGGATTACTGGGTTGCTTTCTGAAAGGGTTAGTGCGGAGATGCCGATGTCTGCAGCGGTCAGGGAGGACTGGCCTCCCTGTTTCGAGTCTGCTGTCTCTGAATTGAATCAAGGGGTCAACGTGAATCATGTCGGCAGAGTTTTCCTAGCATCCTTCTCCAGGTCCTTGGGTCATTCCCAGGAGCAAACGTGCGCTTTCTTCTCAGGGGCTCCGGATTACAATGCGGAGACAACCTCCTACCAAGTCGCTCATGTGTATGAGAGAGAGTACACGCCACATGGTTGTGCTTCTCTCAAAACTTCAGCCAGATGCCCTGTGAATATGGGTGACGATAGATTGTGCGACCAAGAGTGGATGACTCATCCACTGAAATATCTGAGAGCGAAGCAAAGGAGGAGGTTCCAATCGACCTCGGAAGATAACGCGACACAAGAATCGGAGCCCACAGGGAGCGTTTCAGGCAATTCTTCATAGCGTCGTCGATTTCATCGGCTGACGAGGGGGAGTGGTCAAGTGGTCCGAACATTGGTTCTAACTGTTGACAGGGACAACGACCTCGGAGTTAAGGCTGGCATCAGGGGACCCGTAATAGGCAGGAAGGCGACTCTCGCAGCGGCCCTCAGGCTGGGTCTTGCAGATCCGGAAGAGTCGGATACCAACGCGATTCTCGGTGCCCTCCACAGGCATGACAAGCTTAACGAGGAAATTGTCGGCGATGATGAGGTTCAGATTGCGCTTCTGACTGGGGATGTCCGTGTGGGGGCCCGTAGTGACAGGGCGATAGCCGTACAACTGGATGAGGTTATACAGGAATATCAGCCAGACAGGGCAATTCTGGTAACCGATGGTGCTGATGACGAAGTGGCTCTTCCGATTATCACGTCGAGAGTGAGAGTAGACCACGTCGAGAAGGTGATAGTGAGACAATCAAAGGGAATAGAGAGCACTTACTACTACGTTGTCAAGGCAATCGAAGACCCGCGCTGGCGTGCTCGCTTACTTGTCCCCATAGCGGCTGTGATGATTATCCTTGGTCTAGGGCTGATTATTCCAAATGGTACCAAGCTTATCGGTGCAATGCCCTTGATTTTCGGAATATGGGTTCTGGCTAAGGGGCTTGGTTGGGAGCAGCAGCTCGAAAGGTTGCTTGGAGACATGCGGGCGGCTGCCAGTGGGAGCCTGCTGACCTCTTTGCTGTGGGCATTAGCACTGGTCTCACTGATGATTGCTGCTGTCACGGTAATTCAGGTGTTCTACGGGACCTCGGCGGAGATTCAGGAGTGGGCAACGTCGATACTCCCTGACTCCACGGGATTCGATGTGGGGGCGGTGAACAATGACATCGCGGTTTGGGTTATTGCGATCGACAATGCCCTTTCGTGGTTCCTAGTAGCGTTCTTCTCCCTCTTCCTTTCACTTGGGGTCCTCAGGTGGAAGGAGGGGTCTTTCACGGGACAGAGCGTTATGCTGCTAGCCACAGGGGCGGTTGCTTTCTTTGTGATTTCTGCCATCAACGAAGTCGCACTAGGGATGCTCGGGGGGCAGGATCTGAATCTTAGTGTACAATCGGTCTCGGATACCTGGTCTCTTCCGGTCTTGGCCATATTGGGGAGATACCTGCTAAGCGTAATGGTGGAGTCTTTGACAGAGGACGAGGATGGCCCCATGGACAACCAGTTCTACGGCGTCTAGCTCTCGAATGTGGAGTCCATCATACATGATGGACAAGTCACCTTGATTGGTCGGGTTGATGGTATTCCCAAGGCTGCATTGCAATGGGGGCACAGTATCGCCTGGTCCACTCCCTCCTGCCTCTTCTTTCCCGCCTGACTAGGGTCGTAAGTGAATCTGTATTTGTGGGTGTCATGCAAGAATCTCGGGGAGCCCTCTCCTTCACTATCTGATTCCTTGAACTTAGATTTCCGCTCGGGAGCTGGGATTGATGGAGGTGCGGTCTGTGGGGGCTTGACCGGTCCGTTCTCGAACTCTCTCAATTCGGATAGAATGTCAGACACGGACATGTTGAGTTCCTTTGAGGCCCTGTCTATGGCAAGTGTCCTCTCATAGTCTCCCATCCCCACAAACTGCTGGAGAATCACGGCGGGTATCTTTGTCATGGACCTGCGACAAATGAAGCCCCTTTCAATCCCGTCCCACCGTTGTTCAGGAAACGCTATCGCTAAGAGCGTTCGATTTGATTGCCTAGTGATGTTCTCCGAATGCATTGAGTGCAGGGGCACGAAGGGGATGTGTGGAATTGACCCCTGCCCCCTACTCGCTGAAGTCAGAAGTAGGCTTCCCGACGCACAGGCCTCGAGAGTTGTTGAGATGGTCGGTCCGAGTCCCCCATCCCTGTTCGTTGGAAGGTACGGGTATCCTGATGTGAGGGCGGGCCTCACCGCTTCCATAGCTCCTGATGATGGTGATTCGACTGGTTCGACTGGGGATCCTGCTGAATTGTTTGGGAGACCATTGGAAGAAGTTGCTGCAAGGCATGCCAATCTTGTCACCGGAGGGAGGAGGATGAGGGTTTCTAGCGCTGTTTCCCCAGATTTGGTCCTAGAGGCAACCCAATTAATCGCCAAGTCTTCCTGCAGTGTGGATGTGGAGCTTGACTTCGCTAGACCGGTTGCAATCGGCGGAAGCCCGACCTTCGACAGCATGAGTACCCCCTTGGGCCCATCAGGAGAGGTGCTTAGGGCAGAAGTGGTTGGTCATGCCAATATCTCCAGAAAGATAGACTCAATAGCAGGCGAAGTCGACGTTCTAGCTTCAGATGCTATGGGTGAGTTGGTCGAATCAGGCACAGGGGAAGCCCAAATCTCCAGAATGTTGTCATCCGGACTATTGGGCAGGGCTGAGGGCAGGAAGCTGGTTCCAACTAGGTGGAGCATTACTGCGACGGATGATACTCTAGGAAAGAGGATATGGGAGAGAGTCCGCGACCTTCCGTCGTTGGACAAGGTGCTTGTCTTTGAAGCAAGCTACCTTGACAATCACTTCCACATCGTCATCACTCCAGGTGCATGGGCATTCCACATGATGGAGGCTTGGACGGGTGGTTCTCTTTGGTCGGACGGCGGGAGTGTCCTAGGGGACTGGGAAGAGGGGCGGCCTAGAACCAAGTATGCAAGCAGGGTGACGGGCGCTTACTACTCGGCGAGGCTGGGCGTACTGGAGTACCTTGAATCAGTTGGCAGATCGGGGTCTTGTCTGGTTTGGAGAGACATTGGTCCTGGTTATTGGGCACCAGTTGGAGTCTGGCTGATTCGAGAGACCGTGAGGGATGCTCTGAAGGGCGAGGGGAGGAAGTTCGATACATTGGGCGAGGCGGTTCAGTTCATTTCCAGCAAGGTTTCCTCGCCTGAAGAATTGAGTAAGTCGTGGTTCGTAAACAGGGGAGTTCAGACGAGGTTGGACTCGTTCTAATTCGACTTTCCTAGGAAGTCCCCAACTATCTCGTTCTCTGCCTTGATTAGTTGCTCTGCTACTGTCGACTTGGATAGCCCGAGTTTGCTTGCCAGTCCCCTTATGGATATCTTCTTCGGAGCTTCGTACCATCCACTCTTGTATGCTAGCTTGACAATTCTAAATTGCTGGAGCGTGGGTCCGTTCTGGGCTATTCCTTCTGAGTTCCTAGCCTTGACGACCCTCTCGATTGGGATGGCCTCTCGGATGGACCTCAGGAAGGACACCATTGATGACTGCCTTCCTGCTACTTGTATCACGAGGCCGTTGCTGGTAAGGTTCGACCCGGCCAATATTGTCAGGTCTCCGTTTTCGAAGAAGCGACCAATGAAGTCCCTCGAGAACTCCACTGTTACGAGATGGTGTGTTAGGTAGTCAGTCTGCCATTCCTCGAGTATCTCTACTATTGTTACACCAGAAATGCTGGACCCGGCCTGAGGGCAGTCACCGTCGGCTGTGATGCACTCACACATTACCCGTAAATTACCACTTTCTATTCCCAGGGTACCCCTGTAGTCCCAGCTTATGCATTTCATCGCAGTAGCGGCTCGGGGATCGTGGATTATCGAAGGAGCGGCGCACTCGACCCTGACTGCTCTCATGGAGATCCTCATCACCTCAGTGAGTAGTGGAGGTTATGAAAGTGCTTCATAGGTGCTACTCGGCAATCAGTTACGCCCCCTTCGAGCTCCTTCCTCGGCATCGAGTATCGCCTTGGCTACCTCCGGGGAATACCCCATATCGGATAGTTTCCTGATTCCTTCGTCCTTCGAGTCAGGATTATGGATTACTACTATGTCCTCATCGGACATGGTTGATTCAACCTCCCATGTTCCGTCTGAGAAGCCACGTAGAGAGGCGTTTCGGCCCCTTCTAGCCAGCACCGCTGCAGCCACTAGCAGTATAGCGGCACTTCCCACCATCAGAGTGGAGAAGGCGCTTCCTGTGACAGTAGCCAGTAGTGCGTTGGGGACGTTGTCGTCCTCTACTGAGTCCATACAGCCATCGCCATCGATGTCTGTTGATCTATCCGAGTTCCAATTCATTATGCCAACGGGGCAGCTGTCTCTCGAGTCTGGGACTCCGTCGTTGTCGTCGTCCAAATCCTCTGTGTCGTCCATGCATCCGTCCCGATCCAAGTCAATCGTCAAGAATTGTGTGGAAGGGCAGTCGTCTATTGGGTCGGGGACTCCATCGTTGTCGTCGTCCCAATCGTCCGTGTCAACGCACCCGTCCTGGTCCACGTCATTCCATGTCGTAGATATCCATCCCGAGGTTGGGTCATCCTCGCAGTTATCCACGGAGGTTTCCACTCCGTCGTTGTCCAGATCGGAGTCTTCTGTTTCATCGTTGCACCCATCTCCATCCAAGTCTGTCCCTGGGCCTATTGGGGTACTTCTCTTGCAAAGGTCAGCGTGGTCCAGTATTCCGTCACCGTCATCATCCGCATCCTCCATCTCGTCGTGGCAGCCGTCGGAATCCCAATCAGTAATCAGAGTTGATACCCAATTAGACATCCCCATCAGGCAACTGTCTATTTCGTCTGGGACTCCGTCGTTGTCGTCGTCAGTGTCCTCTGCTAGGTCATGGCATCCATCAGCGTCGAAATCACCAGATGGCTCGGAGAACCACAATGTCATTCCCTGAGGGCACAGGTCATTTTCGTCTAGGACTCCGTCGTTGTCGTCGTCCCTGTCCTCTACTAGGTCATGGCACCCGTCCTGGTCATTGTCGAAAATTGGATCATGCCATCCGACCTCCCCCTTGGGGCATTCATCCTCCGAGTCCTCGAATGGGTCGTTGTCGTCATTGTTGTCCTCATCGCCATCTCTGCACCCGTCCCCATCGTGATCCTCCGCGAAATCCGCCCAATACTGTGCCCCATTGGGACATTGGTCTAAGTGGTTCTCCACACCATCACCGTCGTTGTCAGGGTCCTCTGTTAGGTCATCACAGCCATCTGCGTCAGCATCGAGGTATTCGCCACTGACTCCGGTCGGGCAGGCGTCCTCCGAATCGGAGATTCCGTCGTTGTCGTCGTCCGTGTCTTCGGTGGAGTCTCGACAGCCATCGGAATCATGGTCAGATTGGAAGTTCGATGTCCAATCGGTGTCTCCGAATTGGCAGTCGTCATCCCAGTCGGGTATTCCGTCCATGTCGTCATCATCCCAGTCTCCCTCGTTAACCAGATTTACTAGAATTACGATATCGGTTGTGGCCTGGTCCATCGTGGACGAGGTTACCGAAACCATGACTTCGAAGGATTGGTCTTGGTTTACATCCCTGAGGCTGGGAGCTCTCAAGAAGAGTTCCAAGTCCGAGTTTATCCCCTCCACCAGGGTGGTTGTGGGCTGGTAGTTCCCATGGAATCCCATGTCGAAGAACCAGTGTGGCATTACTCCCGAAGAATCCGCGATTACTATGTCGCTCCCGCCTGGGATGGTTATTCCCCTCAGTACGAGGTTGATCGTGGTGGCCCCCCCTGGGAACAGTGTGACTTCTTCCTCTTGGTTTTCCGCCATTTCTAGGTCCATCTGGTACACGTTCTCTGACCACATGCATACGTCCCATTGGTCCTCTGTGATGGCCTCTGACTCCTCACAGTCAGGAGTTGTCCACACGATGTCCCTGTTTGGCCAGTCAAAGTTCACAATGGGCTGTGAGCCGGAGCTCATCCCATCCCCGAACACGCCCATCAGGTTGCTTGTGCTCTGGGCGATTATCCTGGTGTTGATTACACCGTATGCTTCATCCAAGCTCTGACCCAGTGGCAATTGGCCGTTTTGATCGAGTTGTGGTGTTGTAATCCTGGTCCACCGGAGTTCTACGACTCCCTCTCCATCAGCGGCGTCGGGAGATGACTCGAACCACGTAACGTGAACGGAGCCATCGTTATCGAAATCCACTCTCGGGTTTGCCCCCCATGTCATGTCTGATCCCGGGACGAGTGAGTCTGTGACAACCGAAACTGTGCTGAGGTCGAGGCCATCGGCCTCGCCATCGAACGGTCCGGCACGAGACAGGTCTAGTTGCATGTAGTGCAATTGAGAAGGGGCGGTTCGGCTGTGCTCCTCGGAGCGGCCGTCGACCCATACGACGTGTACGTTTCCATCGTCGTCGCTGTTAACCTCTGGGCTAACGCTCCAACCGTGTCCATTGGTGAGACGGGTGTCGTTCACTATCACTAGATGGCCGATGGTGCTCCAACCTATTCCATCCTGCCACACGTAGTCTACGGACGGTCCAGTGTCCTCCACGTACTCCCCCGTCTCTGAGTCCACGCCATGACCTGGGTCTCCCATGCTCCAAGTGCTCCTTGGGTTGCTAATCATCGAATATGGGTCCAATACGGACAGGTATGTCTCGGTCGAGCCGCTACTCGTCGTCAGCGCTATGATGGATTGGACTAGTGCGTTTACCTCCTCCGTGTAGTTCGCGACCGGAATGGTGACGTCATCTATCCATGCCGCGTCGTTTCCGGAGCTTACGCTGCCATCCTTGACGTATGTCCACTTCAGCGTATGCTGACCCAAAGAAACCGGTGTCGAGAAGTTCCCGCTCTGGGATCCCGACCACTGAGCCAGTTGAATCCCATCTAGGTAGAACTTGAGGAAGTCATAGCCGGCCTCAGAGGAAACGTTGTAAGAGAAGCTGATGGTTCCATTGGCCAGGATATCAGTGAACTCTAGATTGGTGCTCTCCCCATGCGTTATTGCGCCCGATTGGGCGGAGTAAGCTCCCGATATTGGTGTTGATGAGGGATTTGTGGCTGAAACGTAGGTGTAGTCGGCTGATACTGATGTGCCCCCATCCCCATAGGTGTCATTCAGGAAGATTGTGTAGTTGCCCGCGCCAGTGAAGCTCACTAGGACCCCGCTGAAATGGTTGTATACTGAACTGCTATTGAAAGAGGCGACTGTCCCATCGGGCAGGATGACGTCCATGCTGAACTCTGACGCCCAGTTGTCCACATTCACAGTCAGTTCTACCGACTCTCCGACCGGATGCGTGTAGTTGCAGGAAACTGAGTAGAAGGATGGGTTGTTTGTGGTCCCTCCTATGTCACATAGGTTCATCTGGGAGTAAACCAAGCCGTTGTCTGCAGCTTCTACAGACCACAGATCCGATGAGCTCGAGGAACCCCAACCGTTGGTGAGGTATCCCGACTCGAAGTCGCCCTCGAAGTTGGCCGTGTTGTCGGATGGGTACAGGAACATGTCACCACCCGCATCCTTCGTCGACGTGGTTAGTCCGTCACAGGTCCTGTCCTGAATACCGGTGGAGTTACCCGCGCACTGCACGAGATCCATCATGTGTGAGCGTACGTGAGTGTCATTGCCCCAAATCGAGCTGGGGCCATAAGACAGGGTACCGGCCACAGCTATTGGAATGATTCCAGCGTTGACGCATGCGTCGTGGGCCTCGCTGATGCTCTGGTAGTCATTGGCCTCCTGTGCTTGGTTGCCATTACCCGATCCGCCGAACGGGCCTTCATCAGAGACCGGTATGATCAACTTGGTAGCATTTGGATTCCAAGCGTGATCCGCGGAAGTGGGGGGGTTTCCAGGAGTCATTGAAGAGTAATCCCTCCATGAGGTGCAAGCCCATGTCGATCCAGGCCCCCACATCTCGCTGTAGTACCCCCAGTCCGTGGGAATGCTGAGAGCAGATTGGTTGTAGACTACCTCGGTGAGCGTCCTAATCCCACCGGAGTTGTCCGTTGGGATTTGACCTAGGTAGTCGGTCCTTGGGCCCGCGGTACCATTTCCGCCAGTCGCGTATCCGTCCTCGCAGTTTTTGTGGGCAGACGCATGACCCATGTGTCCACTCAGGGCGTAGAGAGTCTCGAGTACGGTGATGCTAGAAGCTTCGAGCATCGGTTTGACGCCCTGAAAATACTCGCCGCTGGTCAGGTTTCCTCCGTAGAAGACGGCACACATATCCTCCCACTCTGCTGTCATCGAACCAGATGTGTCCAGAAGGCCGACATACTCGATTAGGCTTCCACGAGTATCCTCCCATACCACGATTACCGTGTTGTTGGCCCCTATCGAAACTGCTGGGTTGCCCTTGTACCCCAGTGCGGGGGTGACGAGCGTGTTGTTGATCACGACCTCGACGCCTCCAGTGGAGTTCATTGCGACCATCTTGTAGTAGATCAGAGGGGTTCCGAAGTAGAGGCCTTGTGGGTCGTACGTGTCGACCCAGACTATGTGCATGGCATCATTCGAGTCGACTGCTATGTCGGGGTCGTTGCGAATTCCTGTTCCATCAGCGATGATGTATTCGCTGGTGAGCGTCATGTTGTACACGTCGCCCGTCGAGCCGTCTTGGTCGTCTTCGGAAGGATCCAGTATCGAGTACAGTATCTCGACGTCGGTGATCGCCCAGACGATGTGCGCGTTGTTGTCGGAGTCGAGGACCATGGATGGGCTCGAGACCTCTGCGTAGTTGCTCTGGCCCACCAGGGTGTTAGCAATCAGCACGGAGTCCACTCCATTGGTGGAAATCAACGCATACTGTAGCATTGGTGAAGTGCCATTCTCTATCCACACCAGATGGACTCTTCCTTGGTCGTCCATGATTCCGGTGACCTCTATCGGATTGGATGTGTTAAGGTTCGAGAGGAGCGCTTGGGTGGCCGCCTCATCGGTGGTGTTGTTAGCGGTGTGGTGCCTGGTTTGATCTGGTTCGAGGGAGATGCTACCCAGTGACACCGAAGGAGCGAATAGAGAGGCTACTAGTATTGTTGTAATCAGAACTGACATCTGAGATTTGCCATTGTTTTTCTTGGCTGGTATTCTATTGCTTTCGTCTGAGGTGGCTCGAACCATGCCTTGGCAAGTGCGAACCTGACCAAAGTAGGCGTACCGGACATGTCCAACAGTAGTAGCTCTGCACACTTATTGTGAGTTATGGAGGGCATCTATCCGGTCTTGGTGAATCTGCTCCCACGGGAAGTGTCCTTCACTCGTCGGCGATCTGCCGAAGTGCCCCCCTGAAGCCGTCTTCCTATAGATTGGCCTCTTGAGATCTAGGTCCCTTATCATAGCGGCTGGCCTCCAGTCGAATGCCTTTAGAAGCCTGTGAGAAAGCTCAGTGTCAGGGATGGTCCCCGTTCCAGAGGTGTCTGCAAGGAGGCTGATGGGATGTGGCACACCTATGGCATAGGACACCTGTATCTCGCAGCGGTCGGCTAGCCCCGACGCAACCACGTGCTTGGCCGCCCACCTAGCGTGATACGCAGCGGTTCGATCGACCTTGGACGGGTCCTTCCCGCTGAACGCCCCGCCTCCGTGCATGCCCCCTCCGTACGTGTCCACTATGATCTTGCGACCTGTCAGCCCAGCATCCGAGTAGGGGCCACCTGGATCCGCGAACCTGCCCGTTCCATTGACTATCAGTTTGTAACCCGAAGACAGCCAGTTCGGAGGTATTGCATGCTCGACTACGTTATTGCGTACCTGATCCTCAACGAACTCTTGCTCCGCGGCTACATCCCCGCCGAATCGTTCCTTCAGTGCGTCGTCGTGCTGCACGGCGACCACGACCGTCTGTACGTGGCTTGGATTACCCTCGGAGTCATACTCCACGGTGACCTGGCTCTTTCCGTCCGGGCGTATCCACGGGATTTCCCCACTAGCTACTATCATGTCCAAGCGTCTGCATATTCTTTGGGCCAAGGCCGCGGGGAGCGGGAATAGTCTGCCATTCATTCCGTGTGTGCCCTCTGTTTCCTTGCATGCATAGCCGAACATTATCCCCTGGTCGCCCGCTCCCTGGGAGTCCATATCGCCATCCACGCCCTGGCTGATGAATTGGGACTGGGTCGTTATGAGGACGGTTACTTCGCACTTTTCTGAGTTGGTCGCATCCATCCCTATGGAATGGTCGGTATATCCGATCTCGCTGGCGGCCCTCCTAGCTATGGATTCGTATTCCTCGTCGCTGATTTCCCCCGCTAGAGATACCTCCCCTGCTAGTACGATGAAGGACTTGTCCTTGGTGCCCTTGACCAAAGTCTCGACCGCCACTCTTGCATTGGGATCTATGGTCAAGCAGGCATCCAGTATCGAGTCGGAGATGGAGTCGCATAGCTTGTCGGGGTGGCCTGCTGTTACAGATTCAGCTGTCTTTGCCGGAGGTAGCCGCTCTGCCATGACTTCGGAGGGAGGAGGCTTGCTCATGAGTGTTATTGGAATACCATTCCTCTTCGGCCGCCGCCTTTTTTCGGAAAATGTGGTACTCACCACATATTTCTATGGGCAGAGACAGAACATATTCAGAGATTGGGATGAAAAGGGCGTAGCGTTTCCGGGAATCGTGGGAGATGTGGAAGCGGAGCTGGTGTGGGTAGGCCCCCGGGAGCGAGCGGAGCTACTCCTAGCATCCATAATGCCGGATGACCCGGGGTTCTTCCAGGGGGAGATTGTGGATGTAGATGGTGCATCTGAGTTGAGGATTGTCGTTTCCACAGACAACCTCTCGAGTGTGAGGTCGACGATGGATGATATCCTAGCTTGCCTGTCGGCCGTGGAAGCGAGTCTTTCGGCGCTAGGGGAAGAATAGTTCTTCTCGACTACCCTCTCCGCATTGTCATGAAGCAGGGACTGTTCTGGGAGGATTCTGTCAACGACGCCCATTTGGATCTCAGATACGAAGTCCTCAGGGAGGGGCTCCCGCGCGGGACCGAACATTACCCAGGGATTGACGAGGACCCTCGGACGAGGTTCCTTTGTGCCTATGAGAGTGGTCAGCTCGTTGGGTGCTCCACGTTACAGGTGGATAGCAGGGATGGTTGCAAATACAGAATCCGTGGGATGGCTGTCTCGCCCGATTTCCGCAACCAAGGAATTGGGTCCGGGATGGTCAGGGGGCTGCAAGAGTACGCAACTCAGAATGGCTCGGGGATTTGGTGCAACGCCAGAATCAAGGCGATTACGATGTATGAGAGGTGTGGGTTCAGGATTGTCTCTGACGTATTCGAAATTGAGGGAATAGGCCTCCATTACGACATGGAATGGAAGGATGAATGATTGGAGCACGGGCCGGGATTTGCACCCGGGTCCACGGATCTGCAATCCGTTGCATAGCTGCTCTGCCACCCGTGCAGTAGCTCTGCGACTCGCGGCCCTCTCTTGAAGGCTATCCGAAGCTCTCCATACCTTGATGGGTGTCCTGCCACTCGTGGGGTGCATGCCGGAGATATCCTCGAGGTTCGATGGGCTGGGCGTAGGTTTCGCCCCCTATCTCCAGCCGCCTGGGCCCGAGGTCGTGCGCTGGACTGTCGGTGAACCTGGTTTTTCTACCCCTGAGAAAATTATCAATGTGGCAATCAAGGAGCTTGCGGAGGGGAATACGAAGTACACTCGGGGTGCTGGCTCTATGGAGCTATGTCAAGCAGTTGCTGACTACCTCTCGAAGCACCATGACGTAGGGGTGTCAGCGGAGGACGTGGTAGTCACCCCGGGAGCCAAGCAGGCCATGCTTTACTCGTTCCTGATTACCACGATGCCCGGGGACGAGGCGATTCTGCTAGCTCCCTCGTGGGCATCCTACGAGCCTATGCTCGAGTTCATTGGAGCGGTCCCCGTTCACGTCCCGGTTAGAAAGGAGGACTTTCATCCGGACCTTAAGGCGATACGTGATGCGATTACCGACAAAACGCGGATGATACTGCTCAATTCTCCATGTAACCCGACTGGGGCAGTTTTCACTCCAGAGGAGATACAGGGCATCCTGGATATTGCGATAGAGCACGATCTATGGATTGTGTCAGATGAGATATACTCTCGAATGGTGTGGGTGGATTGGCCCCATGTGTCTCCTGCTTCCCTCCCAGGGGGCAAAGAGAGGACCATCGTGGTGAATGGGTGGTCAAAATCCTGGGCGATGACTGGGATGAGGCTTGGGTTCCTGACCGGGCCACGTAATGCTGTCAAGGCCGCAGTGAAGAGCCAAGCAAACTCTGCCTCCCACGTCCCCACGTTCATGATGGAGGCTGCAAGGGTGGCACTGTCATGCGATGACGCTGTGGAGGAATTCAATCGGGAATACCGAAAGAGGAGGGTGATGATGAGGGATGGACTGTCGGCATTGCCTGGAATTAGAGTCATAGAGCCGGAAGGGGCCTTCTACATCTTTGCTGACATAACTGGGACGGGGATGAGCGACACGGAGTTCGCGGATGGTGCATTGGAAGCTGGTGTTCAGTTGATTCCTGCCTCCCTTATCACGGGCGGGGAGGGTTTCATCAGAGTATCCTACGCAACTGGCGAAGAGGCCATTGCAGAAGGACTCAATAGGCTGCGAAATTGGCTATTGGATGAGTGAGTTTGAAATTACGGCATGCTCCCAGTCTGTACATGAGCGGTGAAGAGGCGAGAGGAAGTCACGTCCTTCTAGACTATGTCGGGTACTCTTCTCCAGTTCCAGATGACGGGGAGTGGATGCTTGCTGTCATGAGGGAGGCAGTGCAAGCATCGGGGATTAGAGAGGTTCACTCTCACGTCGTGTGCTTCGATGGTGTAGAGAGCCCCCCTGGTTTTGCTGCAGTGGTGCTGATTGATGAGAGTCACGTTACGGCCCATTGCTACTCAGATTCTGGGCTGCTAGCAATAGATGTGTTCACCTGCGGGGAAGATTCTCCGGAGGAGGTAGCTGATTACATCAATAGCGCTCTCGAGGCCGAAGCCGGGGGCATTCGTCTAATCAGGAGGGAAAGTGTCCCTAGGTTCATGTCAGGTGATTGAATGAGTATTAGGGAGTTCATGGAAGAGCACTACCTCCATTTCAACGCAGGGGAGTTGGCTAGATGCTCCTCGTCCCTCAGGGAATTCTTGGAGGAAGGAGGCAGACTCATCGTCACTCTAGCCGGGGCGATGTCGACTGCGGAGATAGGGAGGAGTCTCGCACCTGCGATTAAGGCACAGAAGGTGCATGCCATTTGTTGCACTGGGGCCAACCTGGAGGAGGAGCTCTTCAGCTTGGTCTCTCGTTCCAAGTACGAGGGGATTAGCAATTGGAGGGACTTGACTGCACAGGATGATGCCGATCTCAGAGATCGAGGGATGAACAGAATCACCGATGTCGCGATTCCTGAGGAGGCGTTCCGGGATCTTGAGGACTCACTGATGGCCTTGTGGGAGGATGCCGAGGCTGCAGGGGACAGCCGATTCCCACACGAGTACCTGTACGACCTGCTTCTGCATGGGAGTTTGGATTTCGACTCTGCCCCCGAAAAATCTTGGCTGATGGCTGCTGCAGATGCCAATCTCCCCATTTTCACACCGGGGTGGGAGGATTCAACACTAGGCAGCATATTGGCCGCGAGAGTTCTGGATCGCTCATTGAAGGATGCTTCGATAGTGAGGAGTGGTTTGGAGGCGATGCAATCCCTAGCGGACTGGTATAGGGAAGACGACTCGCCAACGGGGATACTGCAAGTAGGAGGGGGTATTTCAGGGGATTTTGCTATCTCAGTGGTTCCGATGCTGAGACAGGATGTCGGAGTGGATGTCCCTCTGTGGTCATGGTTTGCACAGATTTCGGAATCCAAGGCTTCCTACGGCGGCTACTCGGGAGCCCCGCCCAATGAGAAAATAAGTTGGGAGAAAATAGACGTCGGGACTCCAAAATTCATGATTGAGTCTGATGCGACCATCGTTCTGCCACTGCTCCTAGCGAGTCTTCACTAGTAGTTCGGCATATTTGCGTAATCATCGCACTGCTCGCTTATTCTGAGAAGCTGGTTGTACTTGGCGGTACGGTCCGAACGGGCTGGTGCTCCCGTCTTAATTTGGCCTGCATTCGTACCTACAGCGATGTCCGAAATTATCGAGTCGGCGGTCTCTCCGGAGCGGTGGCTGATGATGGTCCCAAAACCGGCTTGCTTGGCCATCTGGATTACCTGGAGAGTTTCGGTAACCGTCCCAATCTGATTGAGCTTTATGAGAATAGCATTAGATGCTCCGGTTTCTATTCCCTTGGAGAACCTGTCTGCGTTGGTGACGTACAAGTCATCGCCGACAATCTGGACCCTGTGTCCCTCTCGGGAAGTGAACTCAACCCATGAGTCCCAGTCATCTTCCCCGAAGGGATCCTCGATTGAAATGATGGGGTAGCCATCCAGCCAGGTTGAGTAAAGGGCCCCAAGTTCGGAGCCGGACAGGACTCGTCCGTCGATATGGTAGCCATCCTCCTTGAGGAATTCCTGTGAAGCGACATCGAGTGCTATGGACACCTCTTCACCCGGCTTGTAGCCAGCAGCTGAGATTGCATTTACAACATATCTGAGTCCTTCTTCATTTCTTGGTAGGTCAGGTGCGAAGCCCCCCTCATCGCCAACACCCCCGAGCAATCCAGCGCCCTTCAAAACGCCACGAAGTGAATGGTAAATCTCGACTCCCGCTCGCAGGGCCTCAGGGAATGATCCGAAACCATGTGGGACAATCATGAATTCCTGAACGTCGACGTTTGAATTGGCGTGTGCTCCCCCGTTCAGGATGTTCATCAGTGGAACGGGTAGTGATGGTTTGTCAGAGGAAATGTGCTTCCAGATATCGGCGGAACCGACCGCCGCGCGGAGGCAGGCCATCGAAGCACCGAGAATCGCGTTGGCCCCCATCTTCGATTTATTGGCCGTGCCATCGGCCGATTTCATGGCTTGGTCAATTCCTTCTTGGTCAGCGGCATCCATGCCCATGATGGCATCGGCTATTGGGCCGTTGACATTTTCTAGTGCTTTAGCGACCCCCTTCCCAGACCAACTGGGGCCCCCATCGCGAAGTTCTACAGCTTCGTGTCGGCCTGTGCTAGCACCAGAGGGAACTGCTGCTCGACCAATTGCGCCGCTCTCCGTGTGACAGTCGACTTCTACTGTGGGATTGCCCCGGGAGTCGAGGACCATTCGCCCATGGACGCGCGTAATGCGTGTTCCCATTGATTGGCCGACCTTCCACCCTGTTCTCAAGATTGCGTAGGATATGTCTACTGATTGAGCCAACTGAGCCAGCGTGAGACCTTCGACTGTACGTTGGGTACTTCCATCTCGGATCGGCAGTTCGCCTCCCAACATAGCTGCTCGCCAGTTGGAGATATAGAGAACAGTTCCGCGCGGAAAACCACCCCATCGTGCTCTGAGCAATCACACCTGTTGTCATCAACGAAGCAATGGAGGAGGTGCTTGGGGTAGTGGTGCATTCTCCCTGACTCAGGGCAGCACAGCATCAGGCTTCTGTCGAAGAAGACCAGGGACTGCCCGGTGTCGCTATCTACCTCGTGTCCGACAATCCTGGTTCTCGCCAGAAGGGTCGCCACGTCGAGGTTGTACCACGCTGCATATGATGCAGGCAAATCTAGTTCTGACACCTCATCTAGGTATTCCTGCTTGCGGAGCATGTGTATCGGCTCCTCCGCGACCATGGTACTCCAAGTGAGGGGGTCCCATTTGAACGCAACTTTTCCATTAATTAGAAAAATGGCCGAATTGTGGTTGAAATGTCAGGCCTTCCACTTGACCGAACACCCTATGCTGACAGTTCTGGGAATTCTGACTTTCGATCCAGAGATGTGATCATCTATGGCATCGGACAGTTCGCTAGTTTTCGCATGTGAGGGATCCCTCGGGGAGTCATCCAACCTCCCTCTGTAGACTATACTTGAGTCTGTTCCAATGAGATAGAATTCGGGTGTCCTCTCTGCGCCATATGATTTTGCGGTCTCTTGGGTACTGTCATGGAGATAAGGGTAAGTCATCCCCTTGGATGCTCTTTTGACCATGTTGACCCATGAGTCTGACTCGTACATCACGGGGTCGTTTGAGTTGATGCCCACGAATCCCATGCCATTGGACCGGGCCTTTTCTGCCATGGCCTCTATCCTAGGCTCGGAACCGACTACGTAGGGGCAGTGATTGCAGGTGAAGGCCACGATTAATCCGTTCTCACCCATTGCTTCTGCTAGAGACATTGAGTCTGTACCAGAATTGGGATTTGCATTGGGAAGTCTAAATTCTGGGGCGGACGAACCTGGCTCCATTGCTTGGCTCATGCCGTGGGGGACGTAAGGAGGTGATTCAATCCTCCGGCCGGAGGATGTGGCTTCGAGCAATGTTCTGGTCCTTGCATTCCTCTAGGCGCCTTCTGGCTAGTCGGTGCTGCGGATCTATGTCCAGAACCTTCCTCCATGAGGCGGTGGCTAGCTCTGTGTTGTCCCCCTCGTGATGTATTGCAGCAATCATCAGCCTCGCATCGATGTGCTTTGTGTCGTGCTTGGCGGCGCTCTCGAAATCGGAAAGTGCCTCGTCGCCCCTTCCGAAGTCGAGATAGAGCAAGCCCCTCTGATACCATGCATCTGAGTTCAGTGGGTCTATCTGGAGTGCCTTGTTCAATGGCCTCTCCGCTTGCTCTGCCTTGTCCATGGCATTGAGGCACGTTCCGAGGTGGACGAGCGCCATGACATGTTCTTCTCTCCTTTCAAGGAGCCTGCGGAGCTCTGCCTCTGCCTCTGCCCAATCCCCTATATTCATCAAAATCTCGGATCTCCTCTGCCTTGCTAGAAGGAAGTCCGGGGCCCGGGCTAAGATGAAATTAGCATCATCCAGTGCCATTTCCAAATCCTCCTTCAACAGGGATGCTGAGCATCTGTTGAGTCTGGCCCTAATGTGGCCCGGCTCCATTTCCAATACCTTGGAGAACAGTGTTTGGGACTCCGCCAGCCTACCTTGCTTAGCGGCGATTAGCCCCCTGACAAAGGGGACTGCCGAGTGGTTTTGAAGCAGGGTAGCTGCCTCGGCGATGTGTGCGTTGGCCTGGTCCAACTTTCCGGTCTCGACGCAAAGAAGGGCCTCTTCCAAAGCGATTGACGGATGATCAGGGATAAGCCTCCTAGCCCTGACTAGCGCGACTTCTGCCTCATTGAATGACCCCTGGTATCGGAGCGCCTTGGCTCGGCCCAACCACGCCAGTCCACTTTCCCTATCGTGTTCTATAGCTGCATCGAATGATACCAGTGCGTCTAGAATCATGATTTGGTCATGTACACCGTGCGAGTCCCGATGTGCTTCTGCATCGTGAAGGTGCAGTCTCCCCTCCATGGTGTGCATCGAGGTGTGCTCCCAGCAAATTGGGGGGGCCTCTTCCAGAACCTTCCTTGACCAATCTATGGCCCCGGCCCTCATCATGACGAGACTGAGCCTCGATCTCGCCTCTGCGTCTTCGGGTTTAGTCTCGAGCCATTCCTCCAGTACTGCCCTCGAGGAGTCCAGGCGTCCCTCGTTCTCCAATATCTCCGATTCTAGTATTACAGTATACTCCCCTAGGGCGTGCGCACTTCTGATGCTCTGGAGGGCTTCCTTTGACTTGCCCTCTCCAGCTGCCAGGATCTTGGCATGCAACAGCCATGCCGCGCCATTGTCCTCCTGCACCTTAACAGCAAGGGCGGCTGCCTCGAGGGCGGCACCTGCTTCTCCCATCATGAACAATTTAGCCGCCTTCTCCACTAGTCGGGCTGCGTCAGAAGGATCTAGTTCTCTCGGGTCTGTGGATAGCCTCGCCTCGTGGGCTCTGACTGCAATTTCTGAAAGCTCTGCAGTCTCCTCTGTCTCGCTGACCTCCTCACCGAGTGCCATGAGTCGGGTTTTGTTCCTCCTTAGCCTGTCGGGGTCAGTACCAACGAGCAGGACCGATTGCTCTGCGAGAACTGCCACGTCATCAGGATCAATTGCTAGTAGTCTTTCCAATGTCCTGTCCAGGGCCTCGAGATCGCCGGACTCCCTCTGAATCAATGAAAGTGACCTGAGTGAAGATGCGTTCTCGGGATCGAGTTCGTTCGCCATTCTGTAGGAATCGGCCGCCCTCTCGCCCCTTTCGATTGCATGGAACAGTTCACCGAGTAGTCTGTGCTCATTCCCATTCAACTCCAGATCCTCGGCCTTCATCTCAGCCTCAGTCAATATTGCATCGAGCCTTCCTACGAGGGGGAGCAGTCCGGGCAGGCTCGTTGCGTCAGCCTCGTCTGCGTCCAGTCCAGGGTGCTTCTCGAGTATTGCCTTGGCGGCGTGGGTGGCTATGGCACATGATTCGCTGGAGCTTACGGCTACTCCCTGATCGAAGAGGAGGTTCTCGGCGCTCTCGAGCTTCCTGTGGACACCAAGGAGATTGTGAACTTGGGGCGTCTCCCCCAGAATTGTGTCCACCCCCCTTGAGAGGAGGTCCAGCCTTTGCGTTGTTACCGAGAGATCAGCCTGGAGATTGCCCATTCTGTTCATCATCTTGTCTCTTTGACGCAGGACGGACTGATGCCTGAGCCACAGTGCCAGTATTGTAACGCCCAATAGCCCATACAGGGCTAGGATGCCTGCGGTGGCCTGTTCCATCGGTCTCAGCGGACCTATGGGACTTTTGATGCCTTCTGCTAACGAGCAGGGTCACAGGTGTGTTCGAGGCGGGACGTAGTCCCGCCGCGTATAGGGGGTTCGGACTCAGAGATCTTCGGCTGAGTATGCCTGGACGTTGCCCTTGCGGGTGACGCCTCCGACTGAGGTTCCCAGAACGTTCTCTATACCCGCTCCAGAGGCCAGCTCGAATATTCGGTCGTTGACCTTTCCTGCGAATACTAGACCGGTCGCGTTCTCTGATTCCGCCATTGCGTTCGCTAGTCCCCTAGCACCGATTGGGTCGGTCCCGGATCCATCCTCTAGGATGATGACCGCGTTGTTCTTCTTCAGACCCTCAAGGTGTGAAGCCCACTCCTTTACATGCTCTGGTGCCACGAGAGACTCGCTGCCTCGGCCCACGGACTTGTCGTCTTCCTTGTTCAACTCTGACTGTATTCTAGTGACTGCTTTGCTAGCAGCCTCCTTCTGTTGCAGGTGCTTGGTGATGACCTTACCCTCAAGGTGCTCCACCTCTCTGCTCTGTGGTGCGAGTGCGACATGAGTTAGGGCCTTGCCCAACTGGCCGCTGATCTCCATCAGGAGTAGCTTTCCACCACGGTCGCCATCGATGAATGCGGTCACTCCCTTCTTCTTCTTGGCTAGCTCGACGAGCTCTGGCTTGATTCCTGATCCCATTGTAGCGATTGCATTCTTGATTCCGAACTTCAGGAGGTTTCGAACGTCGTTCCTTCCCTCCACGATGATGATAGCATCGGATTCTCCCACCATGGGACCTGCGGTCATCCCATGGAAGTCTGTTTCTGTGTCGAGTGTCAGGACTGCCCTGACCTCGTCTAGGATGTTCTTAGATTCGTCGACACCAGAGTTGACCATTTTCATCAGCAACTGCTTTCCTCTCTCGATTACGTGGTCCCTCTTCGCCGATTGCTGGTTCTCGATCATCTTGACCTTGATAACTGCCTTGCATGGACCGATTCTGTCTATGGTCTCCAAGGCCGCTCCGATTACTGCGGTGCTAACTTGGTCCAAGGACGATGATACCAGGATTTCTCCCTGGACCTTGCCCTTATTCTGATGGAGCACAACATCGACGTGTCCTATTCGACCCGTTCTCTGTAGCTTCCTAAGTTGAAGTGCCTCACCGAGCAGACCTTCGGTCTGCCCGAAAATTGCACCCACGACGTCCTTCCGCTGGACGTTGCCATCCGTGCGGATAGTTGCGTGTATCACGTACTTTCCTTCTTTTGTCATATTTTCATTTCTCCTTTCGCTCTAGGCCCCACTTCCGGGGCCTCGTTCCAAATCCCGCCAAAACAGCGGTGGTGATGGGTGCGATGCACCCTCGAGTGGGCCTAAGCTTGAATCGCCGAGAAGCGCCCCCTTCAAGAACGCTACTGATGGAAATATGGGGCTCGAATCGTTTGTAAAGGGCATAGAAATTGCGAAAACGTTGTTTTTTGGGGGTAGGAGTAATTTGGTTGATGGGTTTCCGTCGATTTATGTCTAGTCGTCTTCTTCCATCGGAGGACCCCATCTCCGAGAGCGTCCTAGAATGGACCGTCAAGAGGAATTCTAAGGACATCAGGCAACTCATGCGTTGGTTGGAGGAATCTGATGGTAGGAAGGAACGCCTGATTTTCATGAATAGAGCACTAGATCTGATGGATGAGATACAGCACGCGCTTGTCAGATTGGACGAATTGCGGTGATTGCATGCGTTCTCTGATTCTCGCTGGAGGGAGGTCCTCTCGTATGGGGAGGGACAAGGCATTGCTGGAGGTCGACGGTGTTGCCTGCATCAACAGAGTGGCGAAAGTCCTCGCTGAGGCTGGATTGGAACCAATCAGGATAGCAGTAGCGACTGCCGAGGACATAGAGAAGTACGGGGAGTGCGTAGACAGTGAACTCCAGGTGGAGTGGGTAGTAGACTCGTTTCCTCACGCAGGACCAATAGAGGCGGTTCTGGAGGCTCTGAAGGACCCCCTTTGCGCAAATACCCTCCAATTGGCCCCTGTTGACGTTCCCTGGCTGGAGGCCTCGTTGCTCTCGGATTTGGCTAACGCCATCGCTGAGGAGCCTCTTGCCTTACCATTCTCTGGAGGTCGTGGCCACCCCCTCTTGGCACTAGTCAGGCCAGAGGTCGCTGATATGATTGGAGATGACCGTCGCCCTCTGCATATTCAGATGACTGAGTCACGCCACTCGGTAGTGGAGGCGTCTCCCAGAGTGGTCAGAAACGTAAATCGCCCATCTGACCTAGAATGAGTATCCACCAGTGGAGAGCCTATCAAGGGCAAGAGGGTAGAGCTCGTGCTCGACTTTCTTGATTCTCTCCTGCAGGTCCGCTTCCGTGTCCCCCCTAAGCACCGGCACCTCCCTCTGCTCGAGGATGCGGCCTGAGTCCACTCCCTCGTCCACTAGATGTACCGTGCAACCTGAAACGTTCACGCCGGCGGCGAGCGCATCGCGATGGGCGTGGGCTCCGGGGAAGTCTGGGAGCAGTGATGGGTGGATGTTGACCAATCTCCCCTTCCACGTAGATACGAACTCCGGGGTCAGTATTCTCATGTATCCGCTTAGAACGATGAGTTCGATCTCCTCGCCCTCCAGTTCCTTCTGGATCATCGCCTCGTGCTCCCTCCTACCAGATGGGCCCTCTGGAATTGGTATTGCGATTGATTTGACCCCGGCTGACCGTCCATGACTGAGTCCTCCTGCCCCCTGGGAGTCGGAAATCACCAGACTCGTGCTGTGGGAGCATGGGTTCGTGCCCTGGTATTCCAGTAGCGCGGCTAGACCGGACCCCCCTCCCGAGATTAGGACCGCTGTCCTTAGCGGGTTGGCGGTGCTCCCAACCCTAGGCATGACATAGCCCTCCCCCATGGTGAGCGGAGGGGGCTCTAGGGCTTGATGGTTAGTGACGTCTTCACGTCTGAAAGGATAATAATTCCTTGCGAATCGCCGAGGTCATGGGTGAGAGGCTTCAGAGCATCGATGAGGTCGTCGAGAGGTACTCTGTTGCTAGCAGTCCCACGAAAAGTCGCTTCTACAGCATTCTTGGGAGCGTGTTCATAGTGTTCGCGATCATCGGGATATGGGTTCCTGGCTGGCCTACCGTTTCCTGGGCTGTCCCTGCTGCCTACTTCTTCTCCATCTCGAGCGAGAGGCTGTTCAGGTGGACCCTGACAAACCAGTACTTCGGGCCCTCCATCTTCGAGTACTACGCCACTGGAAAGACCCTTCCCAAGCACGCGAAGTACGGAATCGCCTCACTGATTGCGATCATGGCCAGCAGTTCGGCTTACTTCGTCTGGTTGGTTTCAACCAAGGGCGACGGGGTGCTTTCAGATCCCTCATCATGGGACGGGGCGGACCCTGGTTTCGGGGCGGGATTCACCATACTGGTGGGTATAATCGGGATTTGGTACGTCGGGATTAGGGTGCCTACGAGACCGGAGTGACGTTATGCTACCATGGGTTTATGAATCGGAGTAGGAGGGTGGAAATCGATGGCTTTCGAATGCAACATCGACGCTCGTGGGAAGGCATACCGGCTCAGGCTCGGGTTCAAATTGGTGGTTGTCGGCCTGGTACTGTCCGCAGCACTGTTCCTGTTGGGCGTGGAATGGGGCCTGCTCTGGCTAATCCCGGGAGGGGCGGTCGCAGGGGGTGCTTTCGCGATGTTCGAGGGGAGGACCGGTTGGTGCGTCGCTAGGGCGATGGGATTCAGAACGCCAATATGAACATGGGCTAGTGAAGAAACAGCCTAGTCCCCGTGAATAGCATTGACATGCCATGCTCGTTTGCAGCGTCGATTGACTCCTGGTCCCTCACGGAGCCACCGGGCTGTACCACGCTCACCACCCCTATCTCGTTGGCCGAGTCTATGCCGTCCCTGAATGGGAAGAACGCGTCTGACACCATCATCGATCCCTTTGCCCTCTCGCCTGCTCTCCGGGCAGCTATCCTGACTGCCTCGACCCTGCTGGTCTGGCCTGGGCCGACACCCACGGTGCAGCACCCTCCCTCGCTCTTGGAGACGAGCAGGATGGCATTTGACTTCACCTCGGAAAGGACGGCTGAGCCGAATCTGGCAAGGGCTATTTCGCCTGCGTCCATCTTCTTCTCAGTGACGCATTCTGCCATATCCCAATCAATGGCCGGTGGGCCCTGGACCTGAGCTAGCCAGCCCCCATCGACCTGCCTGACCCTGACCTCCTCCTCGCGAGGCTCCATCGACTCGAGGGTGAGCATCCTGCGGTTCTTCTTCTCCGATAGTATCTCGAGTGCCTCTTGCTCGTAGCCGGGGGCAATCATGCACTCGAAGAAGTGCCCGCCGATCGCCTTGGCGGTATCCACCTCCACCTGCTTGGTGAACGCGATCACGCACCCGAACGCGCTCTCGGGGTCGCTTGCCAGTGCGTTGTGCCATGCCCCCTCCTGGGATTCATCGATGGCGGCACCACACGGGTTGGTGTGCTTGATCACAATGCAGCCGTGTCTGCGGTCTGAGCACGAGTGTACCAGGTTCCTCGCTAGACGGAGCGCCCCATCTAGGTCTAGGTAGTTGTTGAAGGAGAGGGGCTTTCCTCCGTGTTGGATGGCTTTCCCTAGCCCCTGAGAGCCGCCTGCTACGGGATAGAACGATGCGGGTTGGTGGGGGTTCTCGCCATATCTCAGTGGGGTTCCTTCTCCGGAGGAGATGTGTATCTGAGATGGCACATGAGGAGTGGAGAACCGCCTCTCCAGTTCGTTGGAGACCGCTGAGTCGTATGCCGAGGTGCTCTGGTAAGCAGACAGTGCCAGCTCCTGCCTGGCACTCTGGGAGACACCCGATGGATCCCCTCCTGATTCGACGAGCGCAGCGATGACTGGGGCATACTGCTCGGGTCCTGTGAGTATGATGACGTCCGAGTGGTTCTTCGCAGCTGAGCGGACCATTGTGGGGCCACCTATGTCTATCATCTCGATTAGCTCGGCGTCTGACGCGGGGGGGTCCCTCGCCGCGGTGGCCTCGAATGGATAGAGGTTGACGCACACCAGGTCTATTGTCCCGTATCCGAGCTGCTCTAGGGTCTCCATGTCGTCATCCCTGTCCCTCCTGACCAGTATGCCACCGTGCACCGCTGGGTGGAGTGTCTTGACCCGTCCGTCGAATACTTCGGGATGCCCGGTCGCCTCGCTGACGTCAATGACCTCGATTCCTGCTTCCCTGAGCCTCCGGGACGTCCCCCCCGTGGAGAGTATATCCCAGCCCATGTCCGAGAGGGCTGCTCCCAGGTCCTCGATGCCCTCTTTGTCCCATACGCTGATGAGAGCGCGTGACGCCATGTCGAGGGATTAGTGGGCGGGCCTTGAAGGATTCGACGGTTAGTCGCCCCTGGAAGAAATGACCTGATCTATCCTGAGCATGCTCATTGCGGTCTCGGTAGCTGATTCCAGCCCGTCCTGTATTACCGCACGGGGGTGCCATGCCCCGTCGACGCTCCCCACGCTCCCACCAGCGGTGATTCCAATCATTGATTCGCCGGACCTAGCGGAGGCTCGTAGATCCAGCACGCTGTCCAGGGAATCTCCCCCGGCGTTCTCGACAAGTGTCGCAGGGACCACTTCCAATGCACGAGCGAAGGCGTCCATGGCAAGGCGGGCCCTGCCTGGCTCCTCCTCAGCGGCCCTTCGAACAGCGTCGGCCATCCTGGAATGAGAGCACCCCCCTCCGGGAAGGACCTCGTCGTCCTCCAAAGCCAGGGAAGTGGCCCTTAGGGCATCATGGATTCCTCTGATTACCTCCTCAGTGGCCTCCTTGCCATCTCCCCCTACTTCGATTGTGACTACTCGGGGGTTCTTGCAGTCGCCTATTCTGATTATGTCCTCGACCATGTCCGTCGCCTCGTTCCTCTCCCATACGAGTGACCCGCATTCTCCGAGGTCGTCTGAAGAGATGTCCAATACTGAGTCCACGACCTCCGCGCCGGTCGCGTCCGATGCGTTGCGGAGCTCTGACTCGTCTAGCTCGCCTATTACCAGAATATCCTCATCAGCTAGCCTGTGGAGTATCTCTCGGTCTATCTCTCCCCCACATAGCACGACCTCCGCGCCGGTCGCGATTATGGCTTCGGCAATCTCGCCCTTCCTGGACTTCTCCGCATCGATGAAATCGTTCAACTGGTCGGCACTCGATATCTGAATCTGGGCGTCCCTGGTCATGGGACGAACCTTCAGCTCGCCACCGAGCACTGCGACGGGTGCGTCCTTGAGGTAGTTTGGTAGTCCGTCCAACGGGACTCTCCTCCTGATTGCTATCCCCCTGATCAATTTGGAGTCCCTAAGGCCGTTCTTGGCCGATTTGAACATGGCGACCTGCTCGGCTCTCGCTGGCTCACCGTTTCCAGAAACCGCAGAAAGCGCCTCTACTGCCAAAGAAGAGAACAGGTCCAAGGCGGCCTCCGCACCCTTGCCCCTCAGCGCGGTCTCGGCGACAGAGCGGACCTTGTCATCGGTTGCCTCTTGCGAGTCTTCGTCCATCTGAGAAATGGCGGCTGAGAGGGCGATCCTGTAGCCGTCAACCAATGTCAGGGGGTGGAGTCCCTTCCTGAGCAGGGTGTTGGCCTCCTGGAGGAGGGAGCCGCATAGCAGCATGGTCGTGGTGACTCCGTCACCGCACGCCTCCTCCTGGGATTCGCACATCGACACCAGCATCTTCGCGGCTGGGTGCTTCACCAGGAGTTCGGCAACTATCTTGGCACCATCGTTCGTTACCGCTGTGGTACCGTCGGTCTTGTAGAGCATCTTGTCGAGGCCCCTTGGCCCATAAGTGGGCTTGAGGAGGTTCGAGAAAACCTGGGAGGCGCTGATGAGTTTCTCCTGAACATCGACCCCACTGGTGACGCTGGTTTGCTCGGGCACAATCACCACAGGTGGCTTGCCGGCGCCGTCGCTCATGGACCGGGGCGGCCTAAGGGCCGCCATGAATGCTTTGAGTCGTATATCGAATAAAAAATGATGAAATGGTAGACAATGTCTATCCGTTTGAAGGTGGGGCTGGCATCATGGGAAGGACCTCAATTGTGGTGGCTCTGATTGTATTGGTCACCCCCATGGGAGTATTTGCCACGGTTTCAACAGCACAGACCAACATCATCCCAGAAATCAGCATAACCTGTAGTGACCCACCTGAAATGGAAGTCTACGAAGGAGCGACTAGAACTGTTATCTCCAATTGTGTTTTGGAGAACCCTACGATATATAGCGAGAAGGTGGATATTACAGTCCAAGCAGGCGGTTTCGTCTACGCGGCTCCGGCGAGCGTAACGGTGGGGGCCGGTTCCGAGGTTAGCTTTGAGGTGATTTTCAAAGGGGACGTCGGTCACACTCCCGGTTCCTATGTGGCCAATATTACGGCCCAGGTCACAGAGGCAAACGGCATACAGGTTGGTTTCATCACTTCGCCCGAGTCATCAGAGGTGACTATCGTCGTGGCTGAGTATTCGGGCTGCACCGCCAGTGTCGGACAGGGAGGGGGCTCGTTCGAAGCAGGAGAGGTTGTTTCCTTCTCGGTGTCGATTTCCTGTGAGAGCAACACGGACAACAAGGTCTCCTACCGCGCAGTTATGATAGAGGATGGGTCTAGCTCTAGCTCGTGGCCCTCAGGATTCGACGATCAGAGTCCCGATTGCGAGGTTAGTGTGGAAGGGGGGGGCGCCTCCAAAAACTGCCAGTTCCAGATTATGACCCCTTCGAACCTGGACAGTGTTTGGAAGGGGTGTGTATTCGTGATAGAGACCACTCATACAATCCCATCCATGTGTCCGAATGGTGGCTCGCTCCAAATCGAGGTCGAGCCGAAGGGAGTGGGGCTAGATAGCCTAGGGCTAGGCGGCAATGAGTCACTCTCTGAAATTCTGCAGGAGAACAAAGAGATTGCCGCAGGCGGGGCGGGAGCCTTGCTGCTTGTCTTCGTGGCTGTGACTCTGATGCGGAGATCCCGCAGAGGCAGCTATGATGATTAGTCCTACTCGAGGACTAGTACCATCCACCTGAGGGATAGCGAACCGACCACACCGAGGACGATTGACGTCGATTCGGGAAATTCCAAGGGGCCTGTGTAGAAAACGTACTGCAATGCAGTCAGGGCTAGTACCACTGCTGCGTCGGCCATGTCCGATTTGCCGAACCCGGATTCCGCCATCACGTGTTCCCTGTTTCTGACTACCAACACGACCAATGCTGCTATTCCGAGGACGATGGCATGCCCGGCCACCCAGCCCCACGAGGATCCAAATGCAGCCTCTAGGGTGTCTTGGAATCCCCCGAGGACGGGTGTGGCTAGGTCGACCATGCCAGTTGGAAGAGCAAGTCGTTCTTGAATACGATGCCGCTTACCTAATTACTCGGTGCCCCATCGAGATGCTGTGTCCCTTGGCGTGGATGTGGTAATTCCCACCTTCAAGAGGCCCGAGGCCTTGGCTCGCTGCTTGCAGGCGCTCGAGCGTCAGACAGTCGCACCCGCGTCCATCGAGGTGGTAGATGACTCCGTGGATGACAGGGGTCCTGCTTACTCGAGAAACGTCGGTTGGAAGAGGGGGTCGGCCCCAATAGTCGCGTTCACAGACGATGACTGCGTCCCCTCAGAAGACTGGATTGCCTCAATCCAGAGGCACTTCGAAGATGAAGAGGCCCATGGCATGGAGGGGAGCGTTACGACAGAGGGGGGCGACATGAACCCCAACCCAAAAGACCGCTGGAACCGTTTCAAGACCGCTAACATGGCATACAGGCGCGATGTCCTCGAGGATTCTGGGGGTTTCGACGAGCGCTACTTCATCCACAGGGAGGACACTGATCTGGCATGGAGGGTCATCAATCGTGGCTACAGTATCTCGTGGTCCTCGGAATGCGTGGTTCACCACCCAGACAGGGGAGGGGTCCCCCGCGTCGCCTTCGATAGCGAGCAGCTCCTGTATAGGTGCGACCCGTCCAAGTACCTCGAGGTGGCTGCCGCCTCCATTTCGTTCTCAAGCATCAAGGACGGTTCCTGGAGGAGCACTCGGAAGGGCATGAGGCAGAAGCAGGGGGGCGGTGTGGAGCCACTCACAAGATTGGAGTCGCTTTCACTGTGGTCTCGCGCCCTGGCCAAAGCGGCGTTACGGAAGATCACTGGCGGTTAGACTCAATTCTCTCTATCCAACTACTCGTATCGAACCCAGTGAGGGTTTCGAACATCCTGAGATCCCCACAAACCGAGTCGCCGCATATCGAGTAGTGCTCGGGCCCCGCAGAGAATTTCTCCGCCTTCCTGCTGATCACGGGGGCTGCGTAGATGTTTATGTCCCGAGCTTGGAGCCTGGAGACTATCGGTTTCTTGGCGAAGGCTGGAATCAACGAGAATGCTGCCCTCACCAACCTCCCTATGGCTGTGATAGGCCTTCTATCCGTTGCACTGTTCGCATGCCTAGAGGGGTCTAGGTCGTACGAGTGGTTGCCTAGGCCCAGAAATGCCTCGACTTCAGACAGGACCGTCTCGGGCTCCCTTCTCATCCTCTGACTATCGATAATCAGGAACTGCTCCAGCGGGAAGTGCTCCATCCACCTCTGCATCGATTGGCCGTAGTGGGAGTCACCTCTGAGCCGGTCATCCGCCCATGCAATTGAGAAGTCCGCCCAATCCTCCCCGTTTCTGACATCCTCCTCAGTGTCCCTGATCATCTTCCAATGGCTCACGGTCCTAGATACTGGCTCCCTGAGGCAGAGTATCATGGGGACATCCGGCATTCTGGATGACACCCTAGCTGGAGCCAAGGGGCACGCGAAGGAGTGTATCGAGGCATCTATCCTGATGCCCCCTCCAGAGAAGCATTCGTCATACCTAGACCAATCGGGGTCTCGTGTGTCCCTCCCGAAGGTGCCTTTGTGGGACGCGATTACGTTTGGCTCCTTGGGGTCTGACAAGGCCACTCCCGGATTCTGAGAAATCACATTTGCAAGCCACGTAGTACCGGCTTTTGGGACGCCGACAATGAATGCATCTACTTCGCTCATTTGTCGGTCCTCCCACTCAAACTGGCTACTCAGCGGCGTTGCGGCACCGACCGCCTGTATGAAAAGTACGGCGGGCGGTGAAATCTCATGGGAGGGGGTTCTGACGGGTATAGGCTGGTCTGGTTCCACCACCTGCACAAGTCGGCGGGCACTCTGATTGTGAACATGGCACTGAGGAACGGGGAGGTGCCATACCCCTCCCACGGAAACGGTAATCCAAAGGGAGAGGACGGCATTCTTCTACCCATTTGGGAGTACGACGAAGGGGCTCTGGGGTCCTTCATCGACAAATGCGAAAGAATGGGCGTGACCTTCGTTGCAACAGAGCACGGGGCTCCTAATTACGAGGTTCTGAAAGAAGACCCCCGGGTATTTCTCGTGACCTGCCTCAGGGACCCAGTGAAGAGGTGCGCGTCCAACTTCAACTACGCATACTACTCTGGATACACCGATGCCTCCTCGATGGGAGATTTCGCAGTGGAGCCCAATGTCCACATGTCTGACAACTACTACACCCGCATGTTCTCGAGGAAGGAGCAGCTTCCTTTGGCCGACATTGGCGACGAGGCACTTTCGACCGCCTTGGAAGCCATTTCGGGTTTCGATCTAGTTCTCAGCACCAACCCCTCTCACATGGACCTGGCTTCAGAGATGAGAGACTCGTTGGGTTGGGTTGGCATGGAGGGCGTCGACAGACACTCTACATTCGGCGATGGATGGAGGATGGCAAACATGCTGAAGAAGCTCCAGTTCATGAGGCTGCTCAGATATATCTCAAAGAGGGACATGTCGGAGGGGGTTGACTCTCTGAGGCCAAATTACGAGCTTGACTACAGGATGATGGCCGAGCTATTCTGATTAGCCAAGTATCTCATCCAGTGCATCGAATAGAAACTGTATCTGCTCCAAAGAATTGTCGATGTGGGGAGACACTCTGATCATCCCCGACCTGTTGGTGACGAGTATCCCGAACTCGTCCTGCAGCCTCCTAACCACCTCTGAGCACTCGACCCCTTCCGGGGGGAATATGCTCACGATTGCGCTCCTCTCCTCCTCATTGGTAGGTGATGCGACCCTCATCCCCCTCGAAGCCGCTCCCTCGATGACTGCGTCAGCCAATCTCAAATCATGCTCCCAGACATCTTGCGCGCCTATGGAGACCAATTCGTCTATCGAGGCGGCCAGCCCTTGGGAAACCCCGAAGTGGAGCGTTGTGAATTCGAATCTGCTGGCGTCATCGGGCAGGGTTAGTCTGTCTGACTTCATGTCCCAGATGTCCTTGTGGCTCCTGAATCCGATCAGTCCGGGATTCAACTCGCCTCTGACTCTGGGTGAGATGAATCCGACTGCCGCCCCATAGGAGCCACGGAGCCACTTGTATCCGGATGCGACGATGACATCCGCTCCGGATGAGGGGGCATCGATTGGAACCATGCCCATAGACTGGGTAGCGTCAACCACAAACAACGCCCCTGCGGAGTGGGCGGCCTCGGCCATCCTCTCCAAATCGTACCTCTGCCCGTTGGCGTATTCGACGTGCGATACCGTGACCACGGCGGTGTTTTCGTCGATGAGGGAAATTATCCCCTCTGGATCGGTGTAGTGGTTGTCGTCGTGGGGAGCTAGCCTGATCTCGGCTCCCGTGGCCTCGGAAACCCTGCTCCATGGATACACGGTGGATGGGAACGAGGCACGTGTCGATACGACGTTCTGCCCAGTGCCTGGCATCACAGCCCAAGCCACTGAGCCCAGGAGCGCTGTGGCACTGGAGCCGCAGCACACGTCTGCGACTTCGCATGAGAGGAGTGAGGCAGCAGACCTCCTGAGGGGGAGCATTCCATTCTTCTCGGCCTCTGCATCGAACTCGGCCGCTCCGCCCCTAGCCAGTGAATCGGCCCATTCAGAGGCTATCCTATGGGCGGCTGGGGACGTCGTGGCGACGTTCGCGTAGGACAGGTTGGTCCACTTCGGGGCCATACTGCTCCTAGCGGCCAGGTCTACGCACTTCAATCCAAGGACACCGATGGGGCCATATGCGCGCATGCCTGCGTTTCGTCGTGGACAGAGAGAGGCGCGCGGCGCTGGCCATATTCGGAATTTCGTTCCTATGGGGGATGACCTTCATCTGGATGAAACAGGGCATAGAGGCTGCGGAGATTGCGACGCCCGAACTGGATGCGAACTGGGTAGCCGTCCTGTTCTTCTCAGCACGGTTCGTCATTGCCACAGCATTGACCCTCGCACTCCTGCCCAAAGCCAGGAAGGGACTGTCAGACCCGGATGCGGTGAAGGGGGGGATGTGGCTGGGAGTCATCCTCTCGGCTGGCTACTTGAGCCAGAATATCGGGATTACCACCGTGACCCCAGGAGTCTCCGCTTTCCTGACTAGCCTGTATGTCGTTTTCACAGCCCTCATCGCCATAGCGATAGGGAGGCAGAGCATAACGAAGTCCACCGTCATCGGCGTTCTGCTGGCGACGTTCGGGGCTGGGTGGATAGGCGGTCCCCCCCAGGTATCCCTCGGCTTCGGGGAGTTCCTCACCATATTCAGCGCCTACATGTTCGGGGCCCATATCATCGCCACAGACAGGATCACCAAGGAGAATGACCCAGTGGAGGTCACAGGAGCTATGATGATCACGATAATGGTGCTTGGCGCGATAATGCTGGCGGCCCTGCCGATCCGCTCCGAGGGGACTACGGTTTTGTCTGACTTCCAGGAGCTTCTCGGGACTTGGGACTTCTTCCTCCCTCTCTTCCTGTGCGCCGCCTTCGGGTCACTCGTCGCCCTTCTGGTACTGAACGTGTACCAAAGGGACCTTCCTCCGATCAGGGCTGCCATCATCTACGCATTCGAGCCTGTTTGGGCAGGTATCGCCAGCCTGGCACTGGGGTACGACGAGGTTGGCTTCTGGTTCTTCGTTGGCGCCGGAGCCCTTCTAGTCGGCAACCTAGTCGTGGAGCTAGAGGGGCTAACGGCCGAGGACGAAGCCGAGGGGGCGAGGGCATGAGTGGAGTGATACATTCGGTCAACGTCAGCCAAGAGGGAGGGGTTCCCAAGCTTCCCGTCAAGGCCGCGATAATTCGCTACGAGGGCGTAGACGGAGACCACAACAGGTTCCGGACTGAGAGGAAAGAGGGGGATCCAGGGAGGGCTGTCAACATCTTCTCCCTCGAGAGGATTCGCGAGCTACAGGGAGAAGGGCATGCCATCGAAGTCGGGTCTACTGGTGAGAATCTGACGATAGAGGGGGTGGACTGGGACTCTCTCGAGGTGGGCATGGTCCTGAAGGTCGGCGATGCGACGATAGCGCTCAGCGAGCCCTGCGCCCCCTGCTGGAAGATTGGTGACTCTTTCGTAGACCAGAACTTCTCAAGGATTGACCACGACAGGGAGAGTGGCTGGTCGAGGTGGTCGGCTAAGGTCGTCGAGGAGGGGTCAGTGAGCGTTGGGGACCCAGTTTCGGTAGTTCCGTGACTGTGAAATACGCATGGTGCCCCCTCGGTCTCCAAGCAGAGGTACCCGAGTGGTCAAAGGGGCTGGGATGAGGTCCCAGTGCGTAGTGCTTCGCAGGTTCAAATCCTGTCCTCTGCACCAACATAACTTGAGATTAGTGAGTCATCAATAGGAAAAATTCGTGGCAAACACCAATAGCCGTTCAAGATGCGGAGAGGCATGCCTATTGCGAACTGCCCCCATTGCTCGAAGAAGCTTAGTCTGCCGGATGAGCCCGGAGATTACGACTGCCCGAAATGCAGTAAGGAGTTTGTGTGGGACGGTTCCGATGCTTTCGCCTACTCGAATGAGCGTTCCTGGGTCAAGTTCCCGTTCAGGATTCTGGACAGTTTGGATCTCTCTATGGCGGATTTCAGTGGCAATGATGACTCAGATACATGGTGGGCGTCGGTATCCAAGATTAGCTTCCTCGTCATCTTTTCGACATTTGTGATGGTGCCATTCGCTCTGGTCGGCGGCGTTCTCGGGTTCGTGATTGGAATGGCTAGCTCAACGGCAGGAGCGGGGGTGGGTGGAGTGTTCTCCCTAGCGGGACTACTAGTGTGGCTGTACTGTTTTGTGGTGTTTGGGATAGCGGGTCTGTCGGCCCACTGGAGGCGCGCCAACGCTGTGGAGATGTCGGGATTGATTTCGCTGATATTCTGCGTAGTGCCCATCCTGAATTTCGTCGGTTTTCCACTTGTCATCTACAAATTCGGCTGGGAAGATTAGCATAATTTATCGATAGTCTTGAATAGGTCCTTCCTGAGTTCTGTCCATGCCGCGTCTCTCGTCGATCATATGGAAATGAAGGATAGCACCGATTTCATGAACGATGCAAAGAATATGTTAGAGAAGTGGCTAGCGTCCTCGAGGGTTTGGCTTGAGTTAGAAAGTGCCAGACTGAGGCTGGAGGCGGAGACAAGAGAATGGGAGGCAGAGAACGAGGTTTTCTCTGCTGAGACGGGCTGCTATGGCTGGGAGTTCATAGACGAGTGGCTCTGAGGCAGTTTGAAAGAGCG
>CAYLUC010000015.1:0-34029 GCA_964386765.1 uncultured Candidatus Poseidoniales archaeon
TTCGAGGCGTAACGGGACACCACATCATGAGGAAGATCCTCTCAGAGGTCCCCGTGCCAGTGATCCAGTGATTCGGAATATTCACGGTTCTGGTAGCACCCTTGCAGTTCGAGGGAGCGGAGCGGATGTCGCAAGGGCCGGTAGTTATCGCCGTGGTGAACCACAAGGGTGGCACCGCCAAGACCACCACATCGGTGAATCTGGCAGCTGCCCTGGCCAAGGGCGACACGGACATGGGAATCCCCTCCAGGAGGGTGCTGCTCGTTGACCTGGACCCCCAGGGAAACGTCGCTACGACCTTCGGAATCGACAAGAGCACCCTGGGACCGACGATGAACGAGCTGTTCAAGGGGGGAATAGACAGCGACCCAGTGCCCCTTTCCGACTGCCTCTTGAGCCCTCCTCAGCTGACTTCTGCGATGCGTTCCGCGTGGAGGAGGCACAACCCGGACAGGAAGAGGGGTCCCCCCAACTCGATCGAGGTCCGGAACCTGTGGGTCCTCCCCGCAGACCTGGATCTATCAGGCGTCGAGATTGACCTGGCAACCAGGATAGGGAGGGAGCACAGGCTGAGGCTGGCCCTCAGGGAGGCCACAGGCAAGTTCGACGTGGTCATCGTAGACACCCCCCCGTCGCTCGGCCTGCTGACGATCAATGGGCTGTCTGCCGCCGAGTGGGTCCTCATACCCATCCAGGCCGAGTTCTACTCGCTGGAGGGGATGAGCCAGCTTCTGGGACTAATCAGGAACGTCCAGGGCACCATCAACCCCGACCTCAAGCTGTTCGGGATAGCCCTCACGCTAGTCCAGTCCAACAGCAGGCTGGGGGAGACCGTGGCGGAGCAGGCGAGACGCCACTTCGGGGAGAGGGTGTTCGGAACGGAGATACCGAGGCTCGTCGCGATAGCCGAGGCGCCCCTGGAGGGAGCTCCCATCGTGATAGCGAAGAAGCCCAACAAGTCGAACCCCGGGAGCGCAGTGTACTGGGAGCTAGCCAAAGAGGCGGATGGCAGGATAAAGCGCATCACCGGAAGCTAGTCTTCGGTGCTCACGCGTTCCAGCGCGGACTGTCTTGCATCAAGCAGAGCGGACTCCCATTTCACCTTCAGCTCGGCCTTCAGTGACTTCAGGATCTCCTTCACTTCCTTCTTGGTGAGGTCGTTCCTCTTCGAGAACTGCTCCTCTAAGTTGGCTAGCATGTCTGCCTCCCTCTCCTTCGCGAACTCCGCTACGGACTGCTCCATCTCAACTTCGAGCTCGAGGGCGACCTCCTGCCTCTTCAGTGCCAGAGCGGCCTCCATGGTCTCCCTCTCGGAACGGAACCTCCTCTCCAGCTCGGAGAGAGCCTTCCTCTCGGCCTCCTCCTCCAGCGACTTCATCCTGACTTCGACGTCTGACTTCATCTCTGACTCGAGGGACTCCCTCTCCTCGTCAAGCTGCTTCTGGAACTCGGCCTCCTGCTTTCTCCGTGACTCGGCGAGCCTCTCCCTCATCTGGATCTCATGCTCCAGCCTATGGGCCTCCACCTTGCGGTGTATCTGTGACTCCGAGACCTCCCTGAGGTCCATCTCGACTCTCCTCTGCATCCTCTCGGCCTCCTGGGACGCCTCCAGCTCGAGCCTCTCCTTCAGGAAGGCCTTCCTCCTGTCCAGCTCGACTTCCATCTCGTCCTTCAGCCTCTTGCGCAGCTTTGCGGTGTGGGCCTCTAGCCTCCTGTCCCTCTCGAGGTCCAATTGCTCCCTGAGCCTGTTCTCCTCCCTCCTTAGCTTGTGGAGCATCTCCTCCCTGAGCAAGCGCTCCTCCCTGTCTAGTGCCTCGCTCTCCAGCCTCTCCATCTCGTCCTCGAGCTCGGCCCTCAGATCCGCCTCGAGCTGCTGCAGCTGCTCGTCGAATAGTATGTCGTACCCCTTTCTCATCGCTCCTTGCATCCCAGATAGCCGCTCGGTCATCTCCGCGATTCTCATTCTGCGTTCTCTGCGTATGCCGCTTCGAACCCTGGATTCCTCGTCGAGGTGGTCCCTTGCCCGGGCCATCGACTCCCTGCTGGGGGACGTCGCTAGACGATGCTGAGCTCGTAGGGCGGCCAGCTCGTCGACTCCTTCGGAGTCATCGTTGCTTGGCGACTTGCTCTCACTCATGGGTACCCATCCCCAGTCTGACGCTCGTTTCTCCCTATTTGAGGGAGGGGGGTCGCAGAAGGCCGATAACAGCGGTTTGCGGGGTCGTGCCGTAGGCACGGCTCAGAACGTCACGTTGAACGCCGCCTCGCAGGCAGGGCAGTTCAGCTCCTTCGTACCGGGCTTGGGCTTGATTCTGAGCTTGCTCTCGCACCCAGGGCACTGGATCTCGACCTTGTTGACCTTCTCGGCGAGCCTGAACCGTCCCGAGCATGCAGCGCAGCTGATGTCCAGCGGCCTCTCTTGGCTTCCTGCCACGACTATGGTGTTGCAGTGGGGGCAGGGGAGGGTCTCCGCCTCCAGTGCGTCAACCGTCGGCTGGTGGCTCACTCTGCATACCGCATCGCAAACCTTGCAGGTTATCTCGCCGAGCCCCTGGGGGAGCATGTGCCCGCAGTGGGCGCATTCCGCTAGCGGGGGAGCGTGCCTCGACTCCACCTCGACAACGTCCGTCATGCCCTTCCCTCACGTATTCGATTTATCAAGCGGTCGCAGGGTATCACTGCCATCACGCCCAATAAGCGCCCCAAACGAGTCAACGATGTCGCTCCCTATGTCCCTTGCGAGGTCGACCAGGGTGGTGAGCCTCTGCATGCCAGTTCCCGTTACCCACATGCCGTTCAGAATTATCAGCAGCGCACTCGCCTCGTGAAGGGCGATCCCAACTGCCAGATTTATCTCGGCCCCGAGGAGTACCGCGGTGACTAGGATAATGGTGACCCCAACTGAGATCGCTATATTGGCCAGAACGACGCTCCTAGTCCTCCTTGACAGGCTAATCAACCTCGATAGGGCACGAGGGTCCTCCCCTGGGATCAGCACATCAGCTGCGTCCAGGTTGACTTGCTCCCCGCTCCCGACAGCGATGCCGACATCCGCTGCTGCCAGGGCCCCTGCGTCGTTGAAGCCGTCTCCGGCCATCAGCGTCTTGCCAGCCTTGGACTTCTCAGAGACCCAT
This sequence comes from uncultured Candidatus Poseidoniales archaeon, assembly GCA_964386765.1. Lineage (GTDB taxonomy): Archaea > Thermoplasmatota > Poseidoniia > Poseidoniales > Thalassarchaeaceae > MGIIb-O5. The sequence continues at coordinate 3,135 of CAYLUC010000015.1, forward strand.
GCTGCCTTGCCTTCGGGATCGACTCCCCCTCTGCATGAACTAGCTGGTATTCCGAACCTGCTCGCGAACGCCTCTACGCTTGACTGCTCGTCACCACTGAGTATCTCGACGCTGACGCCGCTCCTCGTTAGGGCCTCTAGCATCTCCTCCACTCCCTCGCGGGTGTCATCATGTGAGAACCCGAACGAAGCGATCGCCCTTCCTTCGATGGACAGGACGCTGGCCCCGAATCCGGATTTCCGATACTCAGCTAGAGACGAATCCAAATCTTCGGGTATCTCGACCCCCTCTGACATAAGCCAGTCGACACGACCCAGCATCAGCTTCTGCCCTCTGAGGGAGCCACTGACTCCTGCGTCCCCGTCTGCGATGTCAGAGACTCGCATCGGCTTGATTGACCTGCTTTCCGCGACTCCCAGTATTGACTTCGCATAGGGGTGGTTCGACCTCGTTTCCAGCCCTGCAGCCATTCTCAGGACATTGTCCTCGGACTCGTCCCCCGATACCGAGATTCCAGTGAGAACCGGGTGACCGCTAGTCAGCGTCCCAGTCTTGTCGAGCAGTGCCAGGCTTACTCCAGCCGCTGCCTCTAGGACGTCACCGCCTCTGGCGATGAGGCCAGATGCCGAGGCAGAAGTAAGTGCCGCTGCATGGGGTATGGGAGCGGCCAGAAGCAATGAGCACGGGCAGGAGACGACCCAAAGCAGAGCAGTGGTCATGATCATCTCCTCACTTCTCCCGTGCACGAGGAAGGCGAGGAAGGGAGCGAGGACCATGACTATTGGAACCCAGTACTTGGTGAACGTCTCTATCGAGCTGTGGGTTCGAGTGGGCTTGTCCCTGTACTCCCTGACTAGGTCAACGAGACTCGACAGGCGCGTCTCATCGCCACTGGCAACCGCGCTCAGAACGACAGGCCCCCTGACGAGAGTCAGTCCAGCCTCCACTAGGTCCCCCTTGCCGATAGACACTGGAACCGGCTCACCGGTGAGGGGCGCCCTGTCAAGGGAGCCCGCTCCCTCTACCACGGTCCCGTCAACGGGCACTATCTCTCCCGACCTGACTTCTATCAGGTCCCCTGCCCCGATCGCCTCTACTGGCGTCATATCGTCGTCATCGTTGCAGACGTCCGGCTGCGCGCAGGACTGATCCCCTGCGAGACTCCTTTGAAACACGTTGAGTTTCCTCACCCCGGAGAGGGACTCAGTGGGCGGGCTTACCAGCCTGGCTCCCCTCGGTATCCTATTCAGGCCTCCCTGCATCGAATCCCTCGCCCTGATTAGGGCACGGTCTTCCAGGTGCGAGGCCAGAGATTCAAGTCCGACCACCATCAATGCCTCTGCCCACTCGCCTAGGAGAACAGCCCCTAGGACTGCTAGGGAAGTGAGGACTTGGAATCCGAGAATCCTGTTCTGGATGCTTGCCATCGCCTCTTGGAACATCTTGAAACCAGCCATCGAGACTCCAACGAAACCGATTACAGACGAGATTATGCTCGGCATCCCGCTGCCCTCCACTATCAGAATCGCGAGGATCATTGGGATTGTCAGGACGGAGGTGATCAGCTTCACCTGGTCATCCCTGAGCCTCTTCGTAGTGGATGGCTCGAACCGTACACCTTCACCCAGTATGGCCATCATCATCGACTCTGCTACCGATCGGAGATCCTCTTCCGAAATCCATAGGCTCTGTATCTCTATTTTCCCGTCCTCCATCCTAACTCCGAGGACCCCGGGAATTCCTAGCAGCTCGTTCCTCAGGCCCTTGCGGTCCTTGCCTATTCTGCTGGCAGCCTCCCTTGGAGTGGTGCCAACTACCTGCGTCCAGCCTCTGTCGGGGCTATGGCCGAGGCTCTCGAGAACTGAGGACGCCTTCGAAATCCTTCCTCTCGACACGTCCAATCCAATTCTCGCAGTTCCCTCGGTGACAGAAATCTTGCAAGACTCAATTCCGGGCAGCCTGCTGACCGCTTTGGTTGCCTTCATGGCGCAATCCGGGCAGTCCATCCCCCTGATGCCCCATTCGAAGTTGTGGACACCATCGGGTGCCAACCTGGAGTACCCATCCGCCTGCTCCATGACCCTCGGACAGTAGGGAATGCCTTGAATCTGATTAGTGTATAGGAGATGATTCATCAGGTCATCATCATCCCGGCACTCATGGTTGAGCTACCTGAAGACGGCGAGTGGGACATGTTGGTCTTCGATGTAGATGGTACAATATTGGATGCAGATGGATTGATTCCAGAGACTATCACGCTCGTCAGAGAGCTCGAAAGAAAGGGCATGACAGTATCACTGGCATCGGGCCGAACCCTCCCCAACTTGACCCCCCTGCATCAGTCGATGGCCATCTCCGGGTTCATTGTAGGGGAGAACGGGGGAATAGTCTGGGACTCTCACCAGGGGCACCCCATCAAGGCGTTAGCAGACGGATCTAGGACCAGGGATGCGGCACAGTGGCTCGGAACCCAGATCGAGGGACTGGACCCAGAGGGGATAGAGTCCAACCGATGGAGGGAGACAGAGTGGTGTCTGATTGACATTGGCGATTGGGAGCAGGTCAGAGATGCAATAGCCAGATCCGAATGGTCGGACATTGCGGTCATTCCAACGGGATACGCCGTCCATCTGACAGTGCCGGGGCATGACAAGGCGTCCGGTCTGAGTTTCGCTTTCGAGCAGCGCGGGATAGACCCGAAGAGGGTCATTGCCTGTGGCGATGCCCCAAACGACATACCGATGTTCAACATGGTCGATTGCGGAGTATGCGTAAATTCGGCTTACCCGAGCGTCATAGAGGCCGCGGACGCAGTCACCGAGGCCCATGGCAAGGAAGGTTCTCTGGAACTGCTCAGAGCACTAATTGACAGGATATGACCAATTCTGGTGCAGGCGGCAGGATTCGAACCTGCGAAGCGCTATGCAGAGGATCTTGAGCCCTCCCCCTTTGACCACTCGGGTACACCTGCAGCGATTGCGAGAGTAACCACCCTCTTGATACTCGCGCCTCCAGACATCTGCCCACTAATGCGGAGGAATTGTTCAATAGTCTCCTTGCATGCATTCGCTCCGGGTGTCTGGGATGGATGGCGATAGTGAGATGCCAAGGCTGAACTCACACCAGCTGATTGCAGTCGACAAGGCCCTGATGGAGATAAGCCGGAAACAGAGGTCTTCAGCTGTCCCAGTCGAGCTGCCAATGGCGAATTTCTGGGCTGCAGTCGGTCAATTGGTGAGTCACCTGGAGTCCGAGCTGGCTGAAACCATGCGCACCGAGGGACCTACAGCGAAGGCCCAACTGCAGACTCGCAAGCTAGGAGTAACACGAACACAGGTCAGCGATCTGACTAGGCACAGGCTCAATGCATTCACTCAGCATGCCATTCTGTCGAATCTGCTCCGCTCCCCCGAGGGAGATTCGATGTCCGAAGCAAACGGTCCCGGGATCATCGAGTGGGACAGGCACGACCCATCAGAGAGGGCTTTCTATTCTGGAATAGGCCACCTGGTTGACAAGTACAAGCACGAGGTATCACTGAACTCCCTTCTACGCAGCTCATGGGAATCCCCACCATCCCCTCCCGAGACTCCTTCCCACACCGCCCCTCTGACCGAGTTCGTCCCGGGGGATGAGAAGGCCGGGGAACCAGAGGCGAAGCCATCCCCTCAGCCCCAGGAGCCAATCCACTGGGAAGACCCCGAATACGACGAGGAGGACAGGATTAGGGAGATGGACGCATTTCCCGGAATCGGCACAGGAGCAGCTCCCCCACCCGAACCAACCCCAGTCCAACCAATAAGCGAAATGAGGAGAATCCTCGTACTGCAGGACATGACCGAACCCATAGTGACAGAAGACGGCTCGGAGATAACCCTCACCGCAGGAGACATCGAGAACTGCCCCTCCATTATCGCTGATACCCTAATCGCTGCAGGATTGGCGGAGGCCGCGGACCTCTAGTTCCTCGCAATGACTTAGTGTTGCCATCTCCGACTACTGGCCATCAGAGGTGAGCCATTGGGCAAGACAGTGACAAAGAAACAGATTAGCAACATGAGGAGGGCGTTCAGAGATGACCCCACAGCGAAGATAGCCCAGAACGCGGTAACCAGCAATGCCCTGTCGGATGTTGCACTGCGCCGGGATCTCGTACAGGAGATGGACTCCACATTCAGCACCAAGCTAGACGACTGGAAGGTAACTAACCAGAAGAATAGCGGAAGGTGCTGGCTCTTCGCGACGCTGAACCTATTCAGGCCGGGCACAATGAAGAAGATGAACGTCAAGAACTTCGAGTTCAGTCAGTCGCACATACACTTCTGGGACAAGTTCGAGCGCTCCAACCACTTTCTGGAGGCAATAATCGAGACTTCCGACAGGCCTGTGGACGATCGAACGATCCACTTCCTCCTTTCGGACCCAATTGGGGACGGCGGTCAGTGGAACATGGCGATGAACCTGATTCGAAAGCACGGACTGGTTCCAAAGTCGGCTTACCCCGAATCCAAGAGCAGTAGCGCCACGAGGTGGATGAATGCAATTCTGAAGGACATACTGAGGAGCTCTGCCAGTGAACTGAGGGCCATAATCGACTCTGGGGGAAGCAAATCAGATGCCCGTGAACACAAGGAGAAGAGGATACAGGACATCTGGAGGGTCCTGTGCATCCACCTTGGTACGCCACCAGAGAAGTTCGACCTACAGTGGAGGGACAAGGACGACGAGTTCCACCGAAAGGGGAGCATGACGCCACAGGAGTTCGCCAGCGAGTTCGTGGACATTGACTGGGAGAACTACGTCTGCATCGTAAACGACCCTCGAAACGAGTACTACAGGACCTACACAGTAGACTACCTCCAGAATGTAGCTGGAGGCCCGCCAGTCGTGTACCTAAACGTCCCCACTGGGGAGATGAAGGACATTACCCAGAAGCTTCTGGAGGATGGCCTACCTGTTTGGATGGGTTGTGACGTAGGCAAGCAGATGGAGAGGAAGAGAGGCCTCTGGGACGCCAATCTTTTCGAGACAAACGAGCTCTATGGGGTGGATTACGGGATGGAGAAGGCTGATCGCCTCCGGTTCGGACAGACTATGATGACGCACGCGATGTTGTTCACGGGCGTAGATGTGGTCAATGGAAAGCCCAGGAGATGGAGAGTCGAGAACTCATGGGGAGCAGATTCGGGGCAGAAGGGGTACTACACGATGAATGACAGCTGGTATGACGAGCACATGTTCGAGATCGCCGCCCCCAGGGACTACCTGACGGAGAAGATGGTCGAAGGACTGGGCTCTGAGCCAGTCGTTCTCGATGCCTGGGACCCAATGGGCAGCCTAGCCTAGGTTGCGCAGTGAAAGCTCAATGGTCACTGAGTCGGGAATTGGAATCCTCAGGACCTTCCTGAGGGCCTTCTCGTCCCTTGATGTGTTAGTCACCAGCTCTAGAAGCCTCTTGTGGACTCGCATTTCCCAGTGGTCCCACGTCTCAGCGCCCTCTCCATCGGGGCTCTTGCGGCATGGCACCACTATTCTGCGGGTAGGCAGGGGTATGGGACCACGGAGCTTCACTCCTGTCTCGTCCGAGATGGACTTGATCTGGTCACAGACCTGATTGACATCAGTGTGATTCTCTCCCGTCAGTCTGATGGTCGTGACGACGGGCATCTGTTCACCTTAGTCACTCAATCTTTCTTATCGATGGCTATGCACATTCCAGCGGCAACGGTCTTACCCATGTCGCGGATTGCGAATCTGCAGAGCTCAGGGAAGTTGTCCTTGACCTCGATAGCCATTGGCTTGGTTGGCTGGAACCTGACGGTCGCTGCGTCTCCTGACTTCAGGAAGGCTGGAGTCTCACCGGTCTTCAGGTTCTTGATTAGCTCGACGAATCGGACAGCCACCTGAGCGGTGTGGGCGTGGAACACTGGTGTGTACCCGACACCGATAGCCTTGGGGATCTCCATCATCTGGATGTTGCCCACGAAGCTCTCGTCATGGCGGACGAACACAGGAGCGCTGTCGGTGTATCCAGCGACGTCTCCTCTGCGGATGTCTGTGGCAGCTAGTCCACGGACGTTGAAACCGACGTTGTCACCAGGCTCAGCCTTCTCGTGAATTGTGTGGTGCATCTCGATGCTCTTGACCTCAGCGGACTTCTGGCTTGGGTTGAACACCACGGTCTTGCCGGAGTGTAGAACACCGGTCTCGACCTTTCCGACTGGAACGGTACCGATTCCGCTGATCTTGTAGACGTCCTGGATTGGCAGGCGAAGTGGCCTGTCAGTTGGCTTTGCTGGCATATCGATGGCGTCGATAGCCTCGAACAGGGTCGGGCCAGAGTACCATGGCATGTTTCCGCTCTTCTCGAACACGTTGTCTCCGAGCTGAGCCGAGCATGGGACGAAGGTAATCTCGTCTGGCTTGTATCCAGCGCCCTTCAGTAGGTTGCTGACTTCTGCCTTGACCTCGTTGAACTTGCTCTCTTCCCATCCAACACCGCTGATGTCCATCTTGTTGACGTTGACAATCAGCTCAGTTACACCTAGAACGCGTGCTAGGAAGGCGTGCTCCCTTGTCTGCGCGTTGACACCGTCGTTGGCTGCAACGTTCAGTACTGCAGCGTCTGCCTGGCTGGTTCCAGTGATCATGTTCTTCACGAAGTCACGGTGACCAGGTGCGTCAATGATGGTGAAGTAGTACTTAGGGGTGTAGAACTCCTTGTGAGCGACGTCGATGGTAATTCCACGTGCGCGCTCCTCCTTCAGTCCGTCCATGACGTAAGCCAGACCGAAACCGGCCTTACCGGACTCAGCAGCTAGCTTCTCGTTCTTCTCAATCACGTGCGCTTCAATGTGCCCGCTATCCAGAAGTAGACGACCTACTGTCGTTGACTTTCCGTGGTCTACGTGCCCTACGAACACGATATTCAGGTGCGGCTTGCTCTTGTCTTCCCATTGTGAACCCATATTATTCACCTCTAAGTGTGGCCCGCCGACCGAAGGGGCGTATATGAATCGTTCCCCCTAGTCGAAATTGCCCACTTCCTAGCAGCACACCGATAATGGCCACCAGAGGGCAAATTATCGACTATCTGTACTGCAATTCGACGATGAAGTAGTTTACCTTGGTAGTGTGCGTCTCCTCGTTCACTAGGTCAGCCGTCCACTCGCCAGGGAGGAAACCCCTCACGGTAGATCCTCCTACTACCATCCAGACGCAGTAGTCGTTGTTACCGCAGTCGCCAGCGTTGCGATTGTCGTTCCCTATGCCCGTGGTGTTGGAGATCTCCTCGTCCGTGCTGTTGTAGAGGTAGATGTCGAGTTTGTTGTCAGTGGTTGTCCCAGGGATTCCTCCTCCTGCTTGGTCATCGTCCTCCTGTGGGTAGTCTACTTTGACCCTGAGGTACCGTATCCTGTCCTTGCCGTCCTCGTCGTAGGTCACTGGGAAGTCCCAGGTCATCGTGATCGGCTCCTGGATTCTCCTGTCCATCTCGAAGTCTACCCACTTGCCCCTGTAGTTGACGTAGACAACGGAGTCGTCATAGTCAGTGAGGCCGTTGTTGTCGGTAACGGTGAGCCGTATGTCCCAGGCACCAGCCGGCCTTTCCTCCCAGTCAACGGTCTCTCCCGTGGCATCGACGTCATTGTCTGTGATTCCGTCCCCATCTGAGTCGGTGTCCCTGTCCAAGTCCCACTCGTAGCTGACTATGTACTCCTCAGAGTAGCACTCGGGGTCATCGGGATCGCAGCCTGCCCACGAGGCCGACCCATCCAGGGACACGGTTGTGGACACGCTGATTTGCCTGTCGTCAATCTCCTTGTCGTCCTCGCACACCCAGACCAGCACGAAGTCACCGCTTGGCGCCGACTCCCCCTCGCAGTCCGAGTCCTTGTCAGCTACTATCTCCGCGTTCGGCTCCCTGGCTGAGGAGTCTATGACGGTCACAGTCATGCTAGTGGTTACCTCATGGGTTCCATCGCTGACAGCCAGCTTTGCGGAGTACTCCCCTGGTTGCGCGTACGTGTGACTCGTAGTGAGGCCGGAACCAGTGTTCCCGTCCCCGAACGTCCATGAGAAAGTCATTGGATCTGCATCGGGGTCAGATGAGCCGACTGCACTGAATGTGACAGACTCTCCCGCCTTTACCGAGCCCGAGGGGTCTATCGACATGGTTGCAGTGGGTGGGCTGTTGCCTCCCAGGACGTCTAGGCAGCCTGCCAGTGCAGTGAAAATCATCAGCATGGCCATCATCGAGCCTGCAGCCTTGCCCCCTCTCATGGTGCATCGCTGGAGGCTTGTATGAAATCAACCCTGCGATAAACCGTTAGAAGTCGAATAGCGTCTGTTGCCTGGTCCCTTCCAGCAGATCCTTTTCGTTCCATCCGAATGCTTCGGTGATTCGTCCTAGGGATTTGGCCAGCCGTCCTGCGTAGTATTTCCTATCGTATTCAGGCGGCTTTCCCCCTATTTCATCGACGAGCCAGGCTCTCACCCCTAGCTTCTTGTCGCCCCCATCGGGCTCTGTGATCACGTATCCCACCTTCATCCCGGGGGTGAACTGCAGACCCGCCTCTATTCTCTGCTTCGCGGCCCTCACGTAAGGAAGCCCGTCTTCGTTCTTGTACACACTGAAGTCCCACTCGTTCTTCTTCGAGTTCCACTTCCCCTTGCAAGAGCGGCTAATCACCAGTCTCGACGGGTCAACATTCCCCGCTCGCACCTCGTCAATCGCCATCTTGGTCATGTTCACGGCCTCTTCCGTGTCCCCGTCCAGAAGCATCTCGAACATCTTAGTCATGGTCTCTGACAGAAGGTCGAATGAGTCCGTCCTCCTTACCTCGTAGCCCCTTATCAGCATCTCTTCCCGGGGCCATACCACCCTTCCGACGTACCTCTTCTTAGCCCCGTGGCTGAAAAATGCGGAGAGGGCGGTTTCGAACTCGAGTTCCGCGCCCTCCCGGGTGAACATCTGGGCGAGCCCCTCTCCGAACTCCAGCGTCTCCTCACGAGTTCTTTCCCAGACTTCCGCCCCGGCTGGGTCTTCAGGCTTGTTCGTGGGGGCCCCCTCATCCACTGGCGATTTAACGAAAATTGAATCGGTGTCCGAGTATATCACGTCATTACCGCCCTCCTCGACTTGGGAGATTATCGCCTTGATGTTGTGTCTGGCCCACTCGGTTATGCTTGCTCCCAAGTCGGGATGCGTGAACCTGTAGAAGCTAGATGCGAAGACGCCATAGAACGAATTCATGAGTATCTTGACCGCATACTGGAGTTGATCCAGTAGGAAAGCCTCAACCAGGTCGTTGCTCGCTTGGGCCTCCGCCGCTCCCTTCTTGTACAGGTCCCTCTTTGACATCAAATCCTCCAGAAGCCTAGGAACAAGCCCATTCATTTCGTCCTTCGACTTGTATCTGGTTCCAGTCGTCGGCGAGACGCTGTGTGAAGAGTCCTCTTCGCCATCCCTCACAAGAGTGGTAGAACATATGTTGTTGCTGATCATTATTGAGGGGTACATCGACTTGAAGTCGAGAACAACCACCCACGGCTCCATACCCGGCTCGACCTCGTGAACGTAACCGCCTGCAATCTGGTCCCTCTTCCTCGGACCAGCGTTGGTCATTGGGACGGCTATCCCCTCCTTGTCGGCGAGCCTCATCACAAGCGAGTCGATCCACTGACTCGTGGTCCCATTGGCCGCAGTCTCGACCGCAGTAAGGGACACCGAGGCCAAGGCCTCTTTCCGGGCAATCGCCTTCAGGTGCCCAAGTATGTCTAGGGGGAGGTGTGTGTCTCTAACGCAGTACTCCATCACGACATCGGGCCTCGCAGCCCACTCCTCGTCCATCTTGCTTGCATCGACATCTAGCTTCTGCATCCCCTCGTCGTCAGGCCAGAGGAGCTGTGAGACGTACCTCAATGACTCCCTCTGGGGCCTCAGGGTCTGCCGTGCTTGCCACCATGCGTCCATGGGTATCCTGCCTGGAATCCTCCAAACCCTGTTCTGCTGCCTCGTTGGGAATATGCGCTTGCCCTCTCCTTCGTTCATCGGGACCCTCCCCCAGCCGAACAGGGGGGCTCTGTTGTACTTCGGCCTGGGGCAGATTACTTCCGCCCTCTCCTCCATCCTCGGAAGATCGAAATTATCGATGTTGTAGCCCGTAACGAAGTCTGGGTCCGACTCCCTGACAAGGGAGGTCAACCCCTCCATTATCTCCCGCTCCTCGCCCTTGAACTCGTGCTCCGAGCGCTCCCCCGCGCGATCCACCACAGCAGCAGCGCACAGTATCCGGTTAGTGGCGATGCTCGTCTCCAGGTCGAACGAGAAAGTGACGAACGGGGCCGGGAACGGCTCAGTTCTGGACAAACCCCCCAGTTCGCAAGAAACTATCATGTCCACGGGGTAGATCCCCGCGCCTCCTGCTTTCGCGATAGCCACCTCTGCTGACCCACTATCAGTCGTAGCGCTATTTTTTGCTTCATCTGGCGCTCTCTCACCGGCCCAGAGAACTTCTCCCTTTGCACTGATGTGGGGCCCGAGATCGAGATCCAGCATCAGACGATTCTGGAATGGAATATCCGCACTTGTAACCTCCCAATCCTCTAGCTTCTTCCTCAGCCTCCTGACGGAGTAAGGCTGGTCGGCATAGACTCTCCAGTGCCTCTTCTCACCGTGCCTCGTCCACTTTTTGACAGGCCCCTCTATGTCCACCACCTCAGAAATGGAGCGGACACCGTCAAGATTCACGGTTTCATTGGGGCGAGGTGCCCCTCGCAGTGCTATGTCGAAGTAAGGGCGGAGCCCGTTGACCAGAAGAACCACGGAGTGACCGGCTTGAGAGCGGCACCACAGTTCCACAGTTGTTCGGGGGGGATTCGAGTCGACAGACTGGTACGAACCGGAGACTATGCACATCCTCTCCTCCCACTCCATCCGCTCGCCTCGCTCTCAGCAGGTAACTGACTGCCTTCAAACTATGTCCCAGCGAGGGACCATAACGATGCCGGGAGGGGGTCTTTGCGCAATCGTTGAAAGCCGACTTGCTTCCGTGACGTACGTCTGGAGTTGTAATCTTGGCAGAAGACCGACCCGAAATTGACTGGGACGCTCTGACTTTCAGCTTCACCGAGACTGACAGGATGTACATCGCGAAGTGCAAAATCGGGGAGGAATGGTCCCCCGGATCAATGAGGGACTTCGAGGATCTGAGAATGTCCCCCGCAGCTGGCGTCATAAATTACGGACAGGGATTGTTTGAGGGACTAAAGGCCCAAAGGGCAGCCGATGGGAACATCGTGTTGTTCCGCCCGGAGCACAACGCCAGGCGAGCTCAGGATGGAGCTCGAAGACTTGGGATGCCACCGGTTCCAGAAGAGATGTTCATGGACGCGGTGAAGCAGACGGTCCGCGAGAACCTCCGATGGGTCCCCCCTATGGGCAAGGGAACCCTCTATGTCAGGCCACTTATCATGGGGAGCGGTCCGATACTCGGGGTCGCCCCTGCTCCTGAGTACACGTTCCTAGTGTTCGTCTCCCCCGTGGGGCCTTACTTCAAGGGAGGAATAACCCCCACATCCCTGAGGGTATCCGACGAGTTCCACAGAGCGGCCCCAGGGGGCTCCGGCGGTGTCAAGGCGATAGGGAACTACGCTCCCGGGATGATTCCCTCGAAGATGGCCAAGAAGGAAGGGTACTCAGAGATAATCTACCTCGATGCTGCCAACCACAAGTACATCGAGGAAGTGGGTGCAGCCAACTTCTTCTGCGTCAAGGACGGAGTGATATCGACCCCAGAGCTGACAGGGACCATCCTTCCAGGGGTCACGAGGTCATCCATCATCGATCTAGGCAGGTCGAGGGGCTACGAGGTCAGGGAGGAGAAGGTGGACGTGGGATATGCCATGGATGCCGATGAGTGCTTCTGCGTCGGTACGGCAGCGGTCGTCTCCTCAATAGGGAAGATACAGCATGGCGACAGGGTCGTGGAATACTGCGGAGGGGGAGTAGGGCCAGTCACAAAGCAGCTTTACGAGGAGCTGACGGCAATCCAGCAGAGGAGAGTGCCCGATGAGTTCGGATGGACTGTAGCAGTTTAGGGAAAATCAGTCAGAGATTTGATAAATGCGTCAATTCACAGCTTTCTCCACCGCCGGTCTTGCCCATGTCGAATAGAAACGAGAATCTGAGAAGAAAAGTCGCTGCCTACAATGAGGCACAAAGCAGGGCAATCGGCAATCAGAAGGAACAGTCCACCGAACTTGCTCGTAAACTCAAATCCCTGGAAAGGGAAATGGAAGAACTCGAATCAATATTGAGAGCATTAGAGAGTGAGAATGGGGAATTAGAACTAACCAACTCAAGACTAAAGGAAAATATCAGGATCATCAGCGAGCAGATAGACAATCTTTACTCCGAACTCGAGAAGTACGAATCAAGGGCCAATATGTCAATCATAAGAAGGATGCTGAGTTGGCCAATTTTCCAGTACACTAGGCTGCGAGATAGGGAAATAAGAAACAGAGACAAGACTCTAATTGCACAGTCAGAGAAAATATCTCAATTGGAGAAAAAGGTACACAATCAGAGAAATAATATCAAAGGACTCTCAGAAAATCTCTCATCGGCCAAAGAGAGCGTGAATCTGTGGAAGGGCAGGCATGACAATATTTCGAAGGAAAGGAGGGAAGAGAGGGGTTTGAATGAGAATTCCCTGATTAACCACTTGAGAGAAAAGTCATCACAGAAGGACAAAAAGATAGCTGAACTGGAGCAAACCATAGATCTATTACAGCCGAAGGAAGAAATTGTCGCAAACGAGCCGAATGACGTCATACAGGCCCTGGAAATGGCTATGGCCAATTATGACATCATTGACTTAGTCGGCAAGGCTGAGAAGTCAGCTCGTGATTCCCCATTCAATCGTCCCTCCAAAGCACTGGATGTGCTGTCAATGATGGCTCAGGCAGCAATAGAATGGAATCAGAAAGACGAGGGATCAGGGCCTTACGAGGACATGCTCAATGAGCTTGATGTGGCTGATGGCGATTCCAAGGACAGATTTGTCACTGATGGGGAATATGCCATCCCAATGAATAGGCATGTGAAAATTGGAGTATCACGTGATCCCAGTAAAACTTTGAGAATATACTACGATATCGAGAGAGGGGGGAAATTGGTAATTGGTTGGTGTGGGGAGCATCCTTCGTGAAACCCATCATAACCAATATACACCGAAAGGGAGTGGCCGGGGTATGATTCAATATTCATGCTCGTCCTGCGGGATGGGAGTAGTTGGAATGGAATGCGCAGCATGCAACAGCGAACTGGTGCCAGACACCATAACCACGGCCGATGGACGAGAGGTCTCAGTGGCAAGATGCCCAGAGGGATGTGGCAAGATCAAGTCCCCAATGTGTTGCGGCCTGGACATGACCTGCCAGGTCTGATGAATTCACTAGGGTATCGAGACAACCCAGACCCTGCTCTCCTCGTCGAACTCGGGATCCGGCATGCCAGTATGCTCGATAATGCACGAGAAGACTAGCTTCCAGTAAGTCTCGTACGCTCCTTCTATGCTTGGGGAGTAGTAGGTTATCACAGAACAAGAACTATTTCCATACACAGGTAATAGCGTTATTGCTGGCCCTAAGGCTGAAAGTGCCCTATTATGAAATGTGAAGATTATGATGATTGGATTCAAGGGGTACCCATTCTTCCACGTGCCTGATGGGAGAAGAGTGCTGCGGACACGACCACGCTACGGACGGTCGCACGCATGCATATTCGGAAGTACAAGATTCCCCTATTCTGGAGGCGGAGTTGCTTCTGGAAGAGGACTTTCCAGATGAGGCGAAAGCTCCTTCGGAGCCATGGGCGACAGACCCCCGACGACTCTTAGCAGCAGCAGGAGCATTGGCGATAGTCGCCCTCCTCTTGGCCGTTATAGCACAATCAGTCATATTCGATCAGGTAAAGGACGAGATCAAGAAGGATCTAGGAATCTATGAGAGAGTACCTGTTTGGGAGCGTGCCGAGTGGCCCTACATTACATCCCAGAACAACTCGTTCGTCATGGAACAAGGCCCTTATGCCACTCTCGAGACCGATAACGAGTGGAACTCCACACACCATTTTGTCGAATTCACACTGCCTCTCTCGGAGGGAGGGGCAGCCCCCGATGGGAAAGTGAGTCTAGGACTCTGGCTACCTGATGTCCCGGAGGGAGTCAAGGTCCCCGTGATAGCAGAGTTCGGGCCATACTTCGATGAGGTATCGGTTGAAACCGGTCCCGTCGAACAGCCTGGAACCTGGCTTGGTAGCATGATAATCGATCAGATACTGCCTCATGGATTCGCCTTCGCACAGGTCTCTGTTATGGGAACTGGACGTTCTAACCATTGCATGGATCTGATGGGCAATGCAGAGCAGCTCGGAGTAGACGCCGCCGTTACTTGGCTCGGAACGCAGGATTGGTCAAACGGGCGCGTAGCCATGATCGGTAAGTCATACGACGGGTCAACCCCCTGGCAGGCAGCTATGTTTGGTAATGAGCACCTTTCCACTATCGTACCAATCTCTGGCCTTATCGGAGTTATGGAGCTGATGTGGAAGAACGGCTCCTCCGAGGCAAGAGCACCGATAATGCACAACGGAGTCTACGGTTCGTATGGCATAGACGGCGATACCGAGGACATCGGTAATCTATGCCCTGACTACATCATCGGACCCGGCACCGGGGTGGCAGCTTGGATGTGGGGGGGAGAAGCCGCAGGTAACTACTGGGGGGAGAGGTACTTCCTCGATCGCGTGCTTGAGAATTACAAAGGTTCGGTGTACTTGATACAGGGAATGCATGATTGGAACGTGGATCCTCACATGGCCATTCCAGTGATCAACCAACTCAAGGATGCCGGCATAGAGGCAAAGGGGCTATTCGGCCAGTGGGACCACGACTATCCCGATCGCCCCACATACCACTTTGACAGATCCGGGGAAGGCCGAGGGCGTGAGGCGTTTTCTCAGATGACAAGATTTGACTGGATGCAGGATCTACTAGAGTGGTTTGATTACTACTTGTTAGATGGGGGTGAGAAGCCGGGCCTCTGGGTTGAGATTCAAACTAACCAGGGGCAGTGGCGCCTAGAGGATAGGTATCCACCCGAGGGCATGACAACACTCGCTCTCGATTTAGGGGGGGCTTTGTCAAATATCGGTGGCACGACCAATATTCTACCGACTGGCTCAACGGGCCCTGTCTATGAGACTGCACCATTGGAAGAGGGCATATGGATCGCGGGGCTCCCTAGGCTCCACATAGACGTGAATACCGCAACTGTGGGTGGACAGATTTACGCATTGCTCGAGGACTGCGACGAGACGGGCTCGTGCATCCACATAGGCCACGCCATCATGGATCTGCGATATCACGAGGGTGGTACCGAGGAGCAGACATGGCTTCCTGTAATACAGACAATCAATGCGAAGATGGAGTTCTTTGCAATGGACGTCCAGGTTGAAGCTGGCCATACCATTAGGCTGAGCCTCTCTAGCACCGGCGAAGACTACCTTCCGGCTTCTACGAGCTCGGTGGTCACAGTTCAGGAGGGCCAGACGTCAAACCTACTGCTGGATCTGATAGACCCGAGCGAAAAGATGCTATTCGACCCACCTCATTGCACGAGTCCAATTTGCATCGAGCAAGGGCTCAATGCTACGGTTACTTGATGCCGCCCTTCTCATAGCGCTGTGTCCACTTGAGCCTTCGAGGGTTCCTCTTGAGCTTCAGTGCGTTCTTGCGAGCCTTGCTGTCCCTGAACCACATTACGGATCCATCTCTCTTGATGTACATAATCCCGGTACCGGGCTCTATCTCTTCGCTGGTGAAGCTGCAGATTCTTGTCTCCGGCATCTAACTCACCTAACGTGTCCCCAGTCTACGGGCCTCTCGACCAGTGTCTCTTAGCATCAGGATGTCCCCGACACGAACAGGTCCGAGGACATTTCTGGAGATAATTCGCCCAATGTCTCGTGGGTTGTTCGAATCGTCAACCCTTACCTTGACCTGAATGGCCTCGCCACTCATGCCAGTCCTGCCGACAATTTCAACGACCTCAGCGGGCCACGATTCTTGAGCCACTATGTCCAGCCTCCTTCATTCAGTTGTTTGAGAGAGTCTCGTGGTGTCCCTTCACTTCGTTGAAGCGATCCTGCGCCTCTTTGTCGACGCCCAAGACGGCTATGGCGGCGGTCCTCGTTCCAGCTGCCATTCCAGCTGAGTCGGCCAGGTAGCCCTGGTCTTCGACGTAGATGAATGGGATCTTCTTCTCATTGCAAATCATTGGGATGTGAGCGAGAAGCTCTCCTGGGTTGACGTTCTCAGCCATGACTACCATCATTGCAGTTCCTCGCTCTGCAGCCTTGGTGACCTCATTGGACCCCTTCTTAATTCGGCCCTTGCCATCCTTGCCTATTGCTTTCACAAGTTCGTAAACTTGCTCTTGTACGTCTTTCGGGGTCTCAAATGCTATGTGAACACTCATTGGAACATCTCCTCGTGTTGGGTAAGCCGGCGCAGGACATGGCTGATATAAACGCAACGTATTGGGCGCCGCCAGCGACGGGGCCAAGAAATCACTCAATCAGGTCTTCGAGTCCACGGGCCAGTGCGGGCGCGGCACTCACCACAGCACGTGGATTGGGCAGGGAATCAGTCGTGAAAACCCCATCAACGTGATTAGCCAGCCTAGAAAGAGCACCGCCGGTGAATAGCCCATGTGTGCAAGCGGCAAATACGGCTGTAGCGCCCTGACGCCTGAGGGCGTCGCTAGCACGGCAAATCGTTCCACCAGTGCTAATCATGTCATCCACTATGGCCACTATCTTCCCTTCAACATCCAAATCTTTCGGAGTGTGTTCGATTGTATGGGCGTCTATCCTGGTCTTCTCAAGGTATGAGAATTCGCATCCCATCAGTTCAGCAACCTCGGAGGCACGAGATATTGCACCCTTGTCTGGGCTTAGGATGAAGTCTGGATTGCCCTCCCTGCCGAGGAGATCAGCAATCTCTGGCATAGAGCTCACAAATCTAACTGGGACCTCAAGGCCATCTAGGACCTTGGGCTCATGCAGGTCAAGAATCACGATACCGTCGCATTTCTGCCCCATGATGTCCGCAATAACTCGAGCTGAAACAGCCTCTCCAGGGGAGAAGCGCTTGTCCTGGCGGGCATATCCGTAGTAGGGGATGGCTAGGTAGATGCCCGAGCCAACATCATCGAGCTTCTGAGGCCCCACTCCCTTGTAATTCGACAAATCACCTCTCCTAACACCTCCAATCGCCTCAAGGAGTAGTATAGTTCTCATGATGCCAGAATCAGGATATGTGTTGGAAACAAGGATTACAGGCTCAGATCTGACAAGCTCGAATGAATCAGTGGGGACGCGCACATATCCCTCCCCGTCAGGGAACTTCCTACTCTCGAGCTCGACATATTCCATGCCCATTGTCTCTGCTAGGGAGATGGCCAAATCACGGCCGGACGAGCCGCTAACTACTGGCATGTGACGATGATGCGACCTGAGCCTCCTTCATGACGCTACCGCTTGTGGGAGAGGGTTTGATTGGTGGGCATGACAGGATTTGAACCTGTGGCCTCCCGGTTATCAGCCGGGTGCTCCAGCCAAACTAAGCTACACGCCCTTGAGCAACCGTCCGAGATTGGGTACTGATTTGAAACCTACTCAACATCGTCGAAATCACTTTCGTCGTCTTCGCTGTTCAACTTCAGGAAACTTGGTAGGGTCAGAAGCCTCTTCAGAGAGCATCTAAGAATCACCTCATCAAGCCTCGAGGTTGTCCTAGCTAGTTGTCCGACAGGAATGATGAAACTCTCCTCAATTCCATGCTTCTTCTTGACCATGAAGTGCGGTGTCACGATAACTCCTCTGTAGGTCCTCTTGATCTTCACCATGCCAACAACGTTACCTATGTCGATTCCATCGTTGTCAAGAACTGCACGATCTAGAAGTTCATCCGGAGCAAACAACTCCTCTGAGATTCTCACTGTGTTCCTCCACCTCCTCTGGAGTTCGCGCATTGACTTTGAAAGCTTAATTGCGCCGTCGGGCCTAATGCTATGCACCAATTCCTTCGATAGTGGTGCGCTTTCAGCTGCCTTCCTCATGTATTCTTCCGCTACTCCAGGGACAACTTTCAACCTAAGGGACTGTACACATTCGTCCCTTGGATGAAACCTCTCACCTGTGACCACACCGACGAATGTGTCTCCGACATATACGTCCCTTTGCAGTAGTTCCTGTATCCTGTAATCATCATTCATTTTCTCACCGATTGTTGTTGAGTGTGCATCCCCCGCGCTTCTCTCCAATGTTCCAGACACTTGATTGGCACTTATACTATACGTACAACAAGACTGATAATCCAATTGGAAATTTCACTCATATCCTAATTTTCCTATTGATAATTTAAAGTGTGTTTGATTATTTGTATGATTATCAGAAATTGAGTTTCATCGTTTCTCGTGGACTTCTGGAGAGCAGATCTCAACCCGTTCACAGAGAACCTTGATGTGCGTCGCGTCACTCCAACATGCGATGACAGACGCGTTGGAACTCCTGAACTCGATTCGCGAAAGGACTGGGAAGTCCCTAACCCCCGGGCTTCCTGACGAGGTCATCCAGATGTTTTCTGAAACGGACCCCGCTCTTTCCAGGGCCATCGAAGAATCTCTAATCAATTTTGACAACCTTTGCTCCGATCAAGGAGCCTCAATGTTGGAGATGGATGAGGATGACATGGTCAAAGAGGTCCAGTCGGACTTCGTCAATTTCTACGCACCTGAAACAGTAAATCCGTATGTGGCAATATCTGCAAGAGGGCCATGGATAGTCACATCCCATGGTGCGGTCTTACACGACAATGGTGGATATGGGATGCTAGGCATGGGGCATGGCCCTGATGATGTGATAACCGCAATGCAGCAGAATTGGGTTATGGCCAATGTAATGACTCCCTCATTTAGCCAGAAAAGACTGGCAGATAAGATCAGGGAGGAAGTCGGACGATCGAGAGGAAACTGCCCATTCGACAAATTCGTTTGCCTGAATAGCGGTTCAGAATCAGTGGCCATCTCAATGAGAATTGCCGATCTAAACTCGAAGATTGAAACTGGGCCAGGGGGCTCTCACGAGGGGAAGCCCACGAAATTGCTGGCACTCGAGCAGGCGTTCCATGGTAGGACACAGCGCCCAGCACAAATTTCAGACTCTTGCAGAGACAAGTATGAGAAGCATCTGGCAACATTCAGTGACAAGGAAGGCGTAATGTTCGTTCCTTCAAATGATGTCAATTCACTGAGAGATGCCTTCGCACAGGCCGAGAAAGAGGGATTCTTCATCGAAATGATGGCTATGGAACCAGTGATGGGGGAAGGGAATCCGGGCCAGTGCGTCACAAGGGAGTTCTATGATGAGGCACGTCGTCTAACGAAGGAGCACGGAAGCTTCCTACTAGTCGACTCAATACAAGCAGGATTTCGTGGTCAGGGCTGCCTAAGCATAGTTGACTACGAAGGCTTCGAGAACTGCGAGGCACCCGACATGGAAACATGGTCAAAGGCACTTAGCGCAGGCCAGTATCCACTCTCAGTGGTTGGACTCAGTGAGAGGGCGGCTCAGACCTATGTCGTCGGCGTATATGGCAATACGATGACGACCAATCCACGGGCACTCGAAACTGCGATAGCAGTACTGGGTAGGATTACCCCTGAGCTCAGGGCCAACATACGAGAGCGTGGTTTGGAATTCAAGAGAAAACTGACAGCCCTAATGGAAGAGTATCCCAGTAGCGTTACTGATGTTCAGGGAACAGGACTGCTACTGTGTGCCGAACTCGATCCAGAAACACTCCCAGTCGTGGGATTCGGAAGCGTGGAGGAATGGTGCCGAAGAAACGGTCTTGGGGTAATTCACGGAGGCTCAAACGCCCTGAGATTCACCCCTCACTTCGCCATAACATCTGAGGAGATAGACATGATAGTCGACATCCTCAGGCAGGCACTGGAGCACTTCATGTCAGCTGACCAGGAAATCAAGGCGAAATCCCCAGCATGAGTGATCAGATGGGAAAGAAAGTCCACATAGCGGGTGGAAGGGACGTCTTCTTTGATGCAATCTCTGACAGACTTACCCGTGCGGGAGCCATACTTACTGATGACAGGCAAGATGCTGATGTTGTTGTTTCACTAGGCCCCGGTTCTAGTGGCGATGTTGCTGTAGTGCCAGGAAACCTGGAGATTGGGGAAGCCACGCTCATCGTTAGAATCTATGACTTGCTGATTCCCGAGTCCCCCAGTGATTGGGGCCCAAAGGATATCCACGAGTGGTCATCCATGATCATGGAAGGGGAAAACGAATCCCCTGAAATGCAATCCAGACACTGGTTGCATGTCAGGGACGCTACCGATGCACTCTCATTGTTGATAATGGCTGATACAATTCCCAATGGCGTGCTGAACATGTCTGGGAGACGCGCATGGAAGCCCCAAGAGGTTCTAGGGGAAATGGCACTACTTTGGGACAGATTCACCAATGCATTGAATCACTCGCACACAACAAAGTCACTTTCGGCTATCCCGAGTCCAGTTCCGGAATCATCCCGGGAATCAGTAAGTAGACCCGATCTTGGGCCGCTGCACGAAGCCCTGAGGGAACTCGGAACAGATGGATGGCATCCGCTAGTCCCTATGCGAGTAGCACTGATGGAGGTATTCGCTCACGCCGAGAACTGAATCAGTTCTTGTCGTTCTGAACCTGCACTCTGATGGCCTGAGCCATTCCCTTGGCGGACTGCATAGCCTTGCGAACTCGGGTACCAGCTGCCTTGTTCCCCTTGTCGTGCTTGACTGCGTCACCCACGGCGTCTTCTAGCATCTCAATCATATCATGCATCATCTTCTCGACGGACATAACGCAGGCCCGGTGTTAGACCGCTCTTAGCCGTTTTCACGAACCAAGTCGCGATTGCCCCCACTATCGGGAGAACAAATCAGCACCGAGAACGGGCAAAATGACGCTTGCATCGCCTTCTACGACCACTTGAGGGGCCTCTGGTCTGACCTTTCCCCAAGAAACAGCCTCTCGCAGACGGGCACCAGAGAGCGAACCATCGTATTCAGGCGCTGTTGTTATTGAGACGGCCGAATCCAATCCTCCTCTGTATTGGTTCCACCAAATGACGTGATGCTTGGAAATGCCGCCCCCTACCATTAGCGCATGGCTCTCCTCTGCCGTCCAAGTCAAGTCAGAGAGGATTTGTTCATCCGCCATCAGATCAACAAAGAATTGGGGGTTCTTCTGCCTGTGCATGAATAGTTGCGCTCCGATGGATCCGTCGGTTATCCCGGGGATGACCATGGGAATGCGGTGTTTCGCGACCCAGTGGAGTAGGGATGACTCATCATCTATCCTGTCTCCTAGGGCCCAACACAGCTCAACCGACCCAAAACCAAGCCACGGATTGTCCGGGGACGCCTCCGTCCTTTCGGCTTCTATTTCATCTAGCCAAGGTAGGACCACATTCTCCAGTATCTCTCCATAGCACTCATTCGGGACGATTACATTGCCCAGTCTGTTGAGCCCCTCTTCTCCCAGGGCAATATCATCCAAACTGAAATCCCCGTGGAAGTACTCCCTGAATGTCCTGGCAATGTCATGATCGAGAGTTCCACATGTGGTCACAACCACGTTGAAAGACTTCCTTTTCAGCCCCTCTAGGAAGAAACCCCTAGTTCCCGTTGCACATAGACATGCAGGGAATGAGAGCCAATTCAGAACTCCCTCTCCGTCGACCTTTTCCATTGAATCACGCAATATGTCTCTTGCGAATGCAAGCTTTGTTGCTGTGAAACCACCAGCTCTCGACATCTGGTCGATTAACGACCCAACACTGTCTACAGACCCGAAGTCATAGTCCTCTACTGGGACGTCGAAGTCGTCGCGCGAGTATCCGGCCACACCAGTCCGCGTCGCTCATTCCCCTTCAATTGGTCGCACTCTGAAGTTGTATGATTCGGTCCCTGATAGATGCCGCCCTCTCGAAGTCAAGTCTTGCAGCTGCAGCACGCATCTCCTTCTCCAGTTTCTCGACAACCCTGGATAAGTCGCCCTCCTTCTCGAGGTCAATATTTCCTGATGGGGCCTCTGCCCATTCTGGCTGACTCACGTTGTCCAGAACTGAATCAGATGTATTCCACATGCCGGCCCCCAGTGCGAACTTCTGGGCCAGCCCCTCTAGCCCCTTCTTCCCCGGGGCCTTCGCAACCAGTCTTCTTCCACCGCCACTTGCCCTCCCTGCCGCTCCAGCCAACAGGTCCCCTATCTCCTGTCCCATCACAGGTAGTGGCTTCTGGATGGTCTTCGGTGTGATCCCATGCTCCTCGTTGTGCTTCTTCTGCCTGGACCTCCTAGTGGTGGTCTGCTTCATCGCTGCCTCCATGGAGGGCGATATCGAGTCTGCATACAGAATCACAACCCCATTCTCGTTCCTCGAGGCTCTTCCTATTGTTTGCAGCAGAGACCTCTCGTTCCTGAGGAATCCCTGTTTGTCTGCATCGAATATCGCAACCAGTGACACCTCTGGTATGTCCAATCCCTCCCTGAGAAGATTGATTCCCACTATTACGTCAATGTGACCAATCCTGAGGGCCTTGATTATCTCGGTCCTCTCAAGAGTGTCTATCTCAGAGTGCAGGTAGTGGGCCTTGATGCCATTTCTTTCAAGGTAGCCAGCCACTTCTTCTGCGAACTTGATAGTCATCACCGTGACCAGAACCCTCTCGTCCCTCTCCACTCTGGAATTTATCTCGGACATCAGGTCCTGTACCTGCCCCTCTATCCCTCTCACTACAATTTTCGGATCGAGAAGCCCCGTCGGCCTGATTTCCATCTTTACGACCCCTTCAATCTTTGAGAGGGTTCCTTCAAGAGTCGAAGAACCCACCTTCTTTGCCAGCTCTGGAGCTGACACGCCCCCACCTCCTTGGACATGTAGGAGGCCATCGGGCACCCCTTGCTCGGTAACCTCTGCCAGATGTCGCAACTCCCTCTCGCCCGGAGTGGCACTGACATACACCATTTGGGGGACTATGGATTGGAACTCGTCAATCCTCAGAGGCCTGTTGTCGTACGCAGAGGGGAGCCTGAATCCATGGTCAATCAGATTCTTCTTCCTGGAGAAGTCACCTCCATGCATTCCTCCAACTTGTGGGAGGGTCACGTGGCTCTCATCCATTATCACCAGATATCTCTCACTACCGCCATGAAACTTCTCTGCATTGGTGGAGAAGAAGTCCAACAGGCAGTACGCCCTTTCCCCTTTCTGGCGCCTGTCGAAATGCCTTGAGTAGTTCTCGACGCCCTTGCAAGAACCAATTTCTGTTAGCATTTCCAGATCAAATCTCGTCCGCCCCTCTAGCCTATGGGCCTCTATGTCCATCCCCTTTCCTTGGAACCAGTCAACCCTTCCATCCAACTCGTGCTCTATGTCTTCAAGGGCCTCATTGAAACTCTCCTCGCTAGTCATGTAGAATTCTCTTGGATGGATCCAAGCCTCCTCGAATTCATCTAATACCTCCCAGGAAATGGCCTCACAAATCTGGATCTTCTCTACTCCCTCCCACCCAAACCTCACTCTCATTGGGTCATCCCTACTTGGCATCCAGATGTCCAGTACCTCTCCTCGGAGCCTGATGTCACCACGTGTCATCCCTCCTGTGGTCCTCTTGTATTGGAGCCCCACAAGTTCCCTGACTACGTCTTGAGGGTCAATGCTCTGTCCAACCTGCAGTCTGAGGTGATTCTGCTCGAAAACCTCTGGGGGGTTCAGCCCGTAGATGGATGAGACTGTGCCAATGGTAATCACATCGGGCCTGGAGACCAAAGATGCCACAGTGGAGAACCTCTCCTGCTCTATCCTCTCATTCATCTGCAGCTCCTTGTCGATGTAAAGGTCCCTGCCGGGGATGTATGCCTCGGGTTGGTAGTAGTCGTAGTAACTGACGAAGTACTCAACGGCATTCTCTGGAAACAGCTCGCTCATTTCCTGCCACAACTGCCTAGCTAGGGTCTTGTTGTGAGAGAGCACCAGTGTTGGCATTTGCAACCTCTCGATGATGTTCGCCATCGCGAATGTCTTGCCCGACCCAGTCACGCCTAGGAGAACGCACCTTTCTTGCCCCGCCTCTATCTGCTCCACCAGTGAGTCAATGGCCTGTTGCTGATCCCCAGCGGGCCCGTAGTCAGAGCGTAGGACGAACATCACAGCACCTCAATCCAACATCCCATCGGTCGTCAACGGATCAATCATCATAATGGCCGCTAGAAGAACCCATCCAGTGAGCATCGAAACTCGGAACAGGGTAGTTTGGAAGTCCAACAGTCGTTCTCTAGATAGGATGACTGCTATATTCAGAATGGACATGATTCCCGCTGCAGCAAGAAACCAAATCTCGTCCATCGGGTCAGAAATGGCGAAGCATGCAAACCAAAGAAGCGTAAGTTGTATCGATGTTCTGGTTGTGGCCTGCTCACCGAATCTGGAAGGAAACGAATGAATCCCATTTTCCCTATCGCTTTCTACATCCATCCTAGCGTAGTTCATGTCGAAGGCAGCTATCCATAATGCCACCCCCAGTGAAATGAAGAACACCTCGGGGTACCAATAGAATTCAGTGAATCCATCATGCATACCTGTAATTGCGGCCCATCCATGCACATCAGCCGATACAGCGACCCAAGCGGCTGCTGGCGCAAGACCCAAGCAAAGCCCCAGCCAGGAGTGGCACAGCCATGTGTATCGTTTCGTATAGGGGTAGATGACGAAAACCAGTACTGGAAGCCATGCCATCATTAGGGCTACTTCGTTAAGTTGCCAAGCGCCGAAAAGAAGCATTCCAAGGAAAACTGCCGAGAGTGACCAAGCCGTGCTCATCGACATGGCCCCAGAAACCAAATGCCTATTTTCTGTCCGGGGATTTGCAGCGTCAATGTCCCTGTCAATGATGCGATTCAATGCCATAGCTAGGCCACGGGCGCCCACTGCCGCAATTAGGATCCAGAGAATGTCGGCCCCGAACTTCGGTGACGAAAGCTCGTGTACAAATTGGTTGTGAGCTAGAACGTAGCCAATTAGAACGAATGGGAGTGAGAACAGTGTGTGCTCTACCTTGACGAAATCCAGGATTTCCCTGAAACCCATCAGAAACCACCCTCGTCTAGCCACGAGTCGACTCTGCTCAGAACCCCTGGGTCATGTAATGTAACTCCAGGCCACCTGCGTACAGGCAATGACCCCTCGTTCGATGGGATGGGAGCCGTTGCATCCCATGCAACGCGGCTTCTGCTGTCATCGAAATGAAGATCCCTGCCAACATCGAAGCGACAGAAGAGTTGCCAGAGGAGGCGCCTCTTCCAACCCTCCTCTTGGAGATCTGCATCCGTATCCGTGATGAATAGCCATCTGAGATTACTCGAACCTTCCAGTTCCCAAATAGCCTTGCAGATATTTTCTATCTTCTCTCTTTGTCTCCTAGCCCCAATCTCATTGACCTGCTCAACGCTCTCATTCGGTTTGGGCCCCCCCTCAATCTCCGTGGTGACAACTAACATGGACGAGCGAAGAAGCCTAGCCTGCTCGACACCTTCAATGCCCGAAGCAGAAACCTCCAGGCTCTCGGGGCAACCGGGCGGCGTCCCCGATCCATGTAGAATATCCCCATCAACAGGTCTGGTTGCATCGATCAGCAATTTGTCGTGCACATTCTCCCAGGGGGAGGCATGTGCGAGTGTGTCAGCTACCATTCCTGGCAATACTACCAAATCGTCTGCGATGCTCACTCTCACGTCCAGAGCATCCAAGAGGAAATCCAAATCCTTCACAGGGTGCTCTTCGTCGACTACCACTATCACCTTCAGGAACATCATCTGACCAGCGCCAAGAAGTCCAAGTGCAGTTTTTCTCCCCTGTCGTGGGTACCTCTGCTTCGATGACACTATTGCCAGGTTGTGGAAACCGGTTTCTAGCGGGAGGAAAAGGTCTGCTACGTCCCTATGCTGAAACCTCAATACCGGTAAGAATGCGTCCCCAATCGCCTCTCCAAGATAGCCATCTTCCATGGGGGGGACGCCCACAATGGTCATTGGAATCACAGCGTCCTTCCTATGGGTAATGGCTTCTATATGCATCACCGGATACAAGTCCGGAAGAGAGTAGTGGCCAAAGTGGTCACCAAAGGGACCCTCCACCCTTGTTTCTCCAGGGACCATGTAACCCTCGATAACGACATCACATTCCGCTGGAACCCATAGGTCATTCGTCAGACATTTAGTAATCTTGAGCCTCCCACCTCCTAGTAGGCCAGCGAACTCATACTCAGACAGATTGTCAGGAAGTGGAGATATAGCACTGAACATTACTTCCGGGGGCCCACCAAGGCAAATCGCAACCGGCATTCTTCCAGTAGATGCCTCCGCATGTTCGGCCCCATGCTTGTGCGCTTGCCAGTGCAGTCCAACTTCTTTGGGCCCGAATACCTGACTTCGGTACATCCCCATATTGTGGACCCCTGTTTCAGGATCAGCCGTCACAACCAACGGGAGGGTCATGTATCGTCCCCCGTCTTCAGGCCAAGTCTTTGGAATGGGGAGCTTGGTAATGTCCGGGAAATCCATCATGATTTGCTGACATGCCCCTCTACTGACCTTCTTGGGGGCCATCGATATTCCCTCTCTGGCAAGCCCTAGGCCTCTCCATGGGGCCTTCAGGATCCCACCGATGTCCGGCTTCATCAGTGCCACCATCCTGTTCCCTATCTCATCTGGAGAATCAACATCCAGAGCCAGGTTCGTCCTTTCCCTAGTTCCAAACAGGTTCATTGCGAGAGGGAACTTGCTGATGCTGCCATCGGGAAGCCTCGGCTGCTCGAAAAGAATGGCGCCCCCGCCCCTCTTAACCAGACGGTCTGCGAAGCATCCTGCTTCGTACTCAACATCGACTGGATCAGCTACTCTGATTAGCTCTCCAGACCCTTCAAGAGCGCGGATGTAACGTGACAGTTTGCGCCAGCCCACGGCCCTCCGGCAAGCTCACAGGATGAGAAGGTTCGCTCGCCGCCGTAGGCGGCGTGACCGACGGTTTCATTGGGTAATCCGTATCCGACACACTATGGGCGATGCGGCCACGGTTTGTGATGTCCTCGTAATAGGGGCTGGACCAGGCGGTGGTAACGCAGCCCTTCAGTCAGCCAGATTGGGACTCGAAACGATACTAATCGAGGACCATGATGAGATTGGTACTCCGGTTCATTGCGGGGAATGCATCTCCGATATAGCTTGTCAGAATTTAGGGCTCAGCCTCCCCGATGAGGTAATCAGCAAGAAAGTCAAGGGGATAAGGGTGGTTTTTCCAGATGGGACAGAGAAATGTCTGTCAGAACACGGCTACGTTCTCGAGAAGCACCTGTTCGAGAGGTGGATCGCTGACTCTGCCGTGAAGGAGGGCGCAAAACTGAGTCTCGGCCACAAGATTACTGGAATGAGTAAGCTGTATGAGAGCGGGTCCTTCTCTGGGTGGATGTGCGAGGGCAAGGGAGACATGTTCCCAATAAAGGCCAAGATTGTAATCGATGCATCAGGAGTCGCGTCGGTGGCTTCGAAGATTCTTGAACTAAACCCAAGGGGTAAGGTGGTCGCTGGAATGCAATACGAGCTAATCGACGTCCCAACAGATGGATACCTAGACTTCTACATATGGCCCGAATATGCTGAGAAGGGATACTTGTGGATGATACCTAAGTGTGATGGTAGAGCGAATGTGGGGCTGGTTACCGAGGATAAGCCAAGAACGAAAAAGGCCCTGGACGAGTTCATCGAGAAGACCCACTTCAAGGATCTTGAACAGGTACTCCCCCCTTGGAAGAAGAAAGGTAACCCCGCCTTCGGTGGGACCATACCCATATCCGGACCGCATGAGAACACCCATTCAGACGGACTAATGCTTGTGGGCGATGCTGCTGGATTCACGTCCCCACTCTTTGAGGGAGGATCCCATCTCGCCCTGAAGTCAGCAGTTTTCGCAGCACAGACCGCTTCAGCGGCAATCTCGGAAGGGGATTTGAGCGCATCGAGACTGGCCGAGTACCCTATGCTGTGGAAGAAAGAGTTCCCACCCTACGACAAGATACTGAAGGGAAAGAACGCACTATTCGAACTCTCAGACGATGAGATGTCTTTGATGGCCAGATGCTTCCCAGACGAAATGTCCGACATGGGCGCTGGCGGAAAGGCCATGGTCGGATTGAGAATCCTTCTACGAAAGCCCGGACTATATCTCAAGAAAATAGTCCCGGCAATGTTGGCATTCGGTTACAGTCGGGCCAAGTTCTACGGTTGGTGACTGTTTGCTTCCCCTTCTAGGGCAATTACTCCTGCTGACTGCCATATTCGCCTCCCTGTTTCACGTATTTCGACCAGAAAAGTCAGCGGACCCGTTCGTTAGAATGGTCACAGCGGCATCCCAATCCTCGCCCTTCCTCCTCTTGGCCGTGGCATTCATCATTGATGCAGAGGCACTAGACCTCGTCGTCAGATATGGCGGATCAGAACTGCCCTTGATGTATCGTGTTTCAGCGGTTTGGAGTAGCAGATCCGGGCCGCTGTTGTTGTGGGCGGGGATTATGGGGGCTGTAACTTGGCTAATGTCCCGGAAATCCCCAGAAACCAGCTTAGAAATTAGGATAATGCATAGTTGGACCGCGCTCCTGATTTCTTTAGCAGCGATGCTATCTCCTTTCGAGACTGCCTCGGGTCTAATCGGAGGAGGCCTCAATCCCCTCCTTCAGACCGACTTGATGGTAATCCACCCCCCAATAGTATTCGCGTTCTATTCGTTCTGTATCGCGACCTCAAGCGTGGCACTGGCGGGCGTAATCAGAGGAGACGAGGCAACCGAGATTCACCGTTCACAGCTTCATTGGGCAAGAGCGGGTTTTCTAGTCGGGACGATTGGAATTGGACTCGGTGGGCTTTGGGCATACACAGTACTAGATTGGGGCGGCTATTGGGCATGGGACCCAGTTGAGACAGGATCCTTGTTGCCATGGCTCGCCTTGCTAGTAGTTCTGCATGCCAGAGCCAACACCAACAGCCCAGCCACAAAGGCTTCACCTGCCGTAGGAATATTGGCGGGAGCGCTTGCATTCCATGCGACCCTGGTAACTAGGGCCAACGGGGTATGGGCCTCCGTGCATGCATTCGTTTCTGACGGAGAGGGCTCGCTACCCCAGGATCCATACTTGCGAGTTTTAGAGATAGTCGAAATGGATGCAGTTGGAGCAGAGATAATGGGATACGTGATTTCAATACTATTGCTTTTCTACTACTCAGTCACTCACCTAAGGAGGCAACAGGCAGAAGCATTGAGCACCTCTGGAAATATCTCACTCCTTGAGTCAAACAGAAATCTGTCACTAGTATTGGTTTCCTCCTTTGTAATAGTCTCCTTCTGGATAGGCTCAGTGGCAACATTCCTGGTTGGCTTCTCGGCGATTATCCTACTGATTGAGGGCAATGCCCAGAAGCCACCAACCCACTGGGTTGCCCTGGGAGTGACATTGATGCTCTTCTCAAGCTGGACATGGAACGCCGAATGGTACCAGGCCTTCGCAGGAATGGTTCCCTTCTTCGCACCCTGGATAATGGCCGAGGAAGACGGAGAAGAGTCATGGCGAATCCTAAACGATACGTCCTCGCGCACGCGCGCGGCCAAGAGCTTCCCGTGGTACGGAGGAATCGCCTTCCTCTTGCTCACTTGGATGATACTCACAGTAGAGATAGACGGGACCAGCTTGGAGGCGCACGAGTTCTATGGGGCACCAATTATCGGCATCCTCGCCCTAGCACTAACAGCTTACTCGTGGGGCAACTCGGTCGACGCAAAAACCGGAAACCTGCTACTACTTGCAGCAGTCACATCTTCACTAGCATTCGCCTATCTTTCCGATCAATTCAGCCTTCCAGGTGACCCTCATCTTCCAATCACGTCATTTGCAACGAGAGGGGCACTTGCCACTTTCATGCTAACTCTCCTAGCATTCTCATTCCTCCCGGTATCAAGGCAGGCATGGAAAACAACCTCTTCCGCCTACAAATCAGTCTCTAAGGCAGGAAGGAGGAGCCTCTCCCCCCCTCGAATCAGGCTGCTAGCTAGTCACTTGGCCCACTTGGGCATACTATTGCTGCTAGTCGGGCACGTAATGACAACCACCCTAGTAGATCGCTCAGACCCGTCCCACTTGGTCACACTAGTCAAGGACGAACCAGTTAGGCATGGTGATTATGACTACGTCCTGATAGAAACAGTCGCCATTGATGACCAGCACGATGACTTCCGGTTCGACGTGGGCGACGCCTACCTCGGCATAGTTGTCGAGATGCGCAAGGACGGGGAGTTGGTGGACACTCTTGAGCCAGGAATCCTGAGGTTCGGAGCATTGGGCAGGTCAGAAGTCGATAGGCACGTAGGATTGTTCGGCGACACAATTCTGATCCTCGACGGATTCCAAGTCCAGGACCTAATGCCATCCCTATTCCTGAACCAGACCGGTGACATCGACAGAATACGAGTCACAGTTCATGAACTTCAGGGAAGTCATCTTGTTTGGGGAGGCTGGGCAATCACAATACTCGCTGCAGGTCTCGCCTTTTCATCGAGCGAACGAAACCAGTTTGAAGAGGAGTAATCGAGGTAAGGAAGACGATTGCACCACCGTTTGTATGAAAAAGGGGAAGCGGGTCGGCCGGACGCCTAGGAGGCCCATT
>CAYLUC010000016.1:0-33605 GCA_964386765.1 uncultured Candidatus Poseidoniales archaeon
TGACCTTGGCCCTGACCTTGGCCCTGACCTTGGCCCTGACCTTGGCCCTGACCTTGGCCCTCGCCTTCCTGCTCCGATTCGCCGCCACCTTCAGTGCCGCCGTCTCCGTTGCCCTCTTGGTTGCCCTCGAAGTCCGGATCGTAGGCGTCGGGTATACCGTCGCCATCCGAGTCTGAGGACGAGCCGTCGTTGGGGTCATTCGGGTACGGATCAGATCCGTCTGAGACGCCGTCGCCATCAGTGTCCGCCGAGTTCGGGTTGGTACCCGAGGCGTACTCCTGGCTGTTCGACAAACCGTCACCATCCGGATCGGCATTGGCGTCGCTGGCTGAGTTGGGGTTCAGCCCGTAGGCAGCCTCCCAACCATCAGGCAGACCGTCATTGTCCGTGTCTGGGTTGTTCATATCAGTCCCTGCAGCTTGCTCCTCAGCATTTGTCAGGCCGTCACCATCCCAATCTGCACCACCATCAGAGGGGTCCAGGGGGTTGGAACCGTCGGCGCTTACGCCGGCGGAACCTGCCATTAGCACAAGGAGAAGTGCAACTAGCATGCTCGCGTTCTTTGTCTTCTGCATTTTCATCATACTCCAAATTCAGTTTAGAGAACCCGCTGTTCTCTCTTTCCGTACGATGCTCGCGCTGGTTCGTGCGCAGGGCGATCGTTCCGGGAGTTGCGGAATGGAGTTGGGGACGACTTAGTAAGTGCATAACGGGACTCGCTAAACGCTACACTGAGCGTGTATCGGTTGTTCCCTGTTCTGCTTTCTACTCTAAATCGTTCCTCCTTTCCTATCATCCGGTCTCACGGGCTTTCATAGGGAACCCACTGTTCCCTCTGAATTCTGAGTAGAATGAATCCTATTTCAAGGGTTCCCGTAGTAGTTTCAAGGGGAAAGTCTCGAAAGTTGTGCTTTGAAACGGGTCGATCCAAGGAAATGGAGGACCGGGGCTGCTAGTGTGGTAATAACCAGTACCCCTAGGAAAATGTTCGACCAGAGTTCTATGCCCCTGCCCAATGTTAGGTACAGTACCCAACCCGCTCCGACGAACATAGGCAACCTGTATCTTTTGCTGAAAAGAGATATTCTAGCCTTGGCCAAGTCATCACTGAAGAATTGTGGAGCCTCGCTTGCCTCGACCAATCCACCTTCAACGCCACATCGAGCACAGATTAGGTGACGTGGTCCGATTCCACCGATGAACTGGGACTCGTCGTAAGTCTGGTTGCAACTCCTGCACGTCGGCATTGGCACTACCAGAGAGGGTTTCTCCTTCAACACTACGGTTCGAGTCGCTCTAGATGTAGGTTAGGTTCGATGTCTGTCTTCGGCATCTGAAGGAATGATCTTAGGATCTTCCTTCCCATAGGGCTACCAACTGACTCGGGGTGGAATTGGATTCCATGAACTGGTAGTTTTCTGTGCCTCAGGCCCATCAGAAGAGATCCTGTGCTATCCCACGAGTTAGGTATTATATCTCCATCAGATGGAACTAATACGAGGCTATTGTACCTCATCATTATGATTTCACTCTGAAGATTTGAGTAAAGTCCTGTACCATCATTGGTTGTAATAGATGGTTTTCCATGAATGGCTCCCTGAGGTGACTCGATGAGTTCCCAACCAGCAGCCCGTCCTAGTGCTTGGTGCCCCAGACATAGGCCTAGTAATGGGATGTTCTTGGAGTCGCGAGTGAGATTTCCCGAGATAGCCCTAGTGGCAATTTCCATTGTTATCGCTGAAGCCTCTGGTCTCGCTGGGCCTGGTCCAAGAACAATCCTAGATGGGTCCAGTTCATTCAACCATCCTTCTAATTTCCCACTGGGGTCCTCATTAATTTCTGGCCTTCCTTCTACAATAACAACATCAGATCCAAGTATCGTGATTTCTTGTGCTATGTTCTCCGTGAAGGAGTCTAAGTTGTCTACCAGCAGGGTTGCTCCCTTCGGGGCGTCCTCTGTATTCCTGAAAATCTTCCCTGTACTTTCATTTCCATCCATTGTTCTAGGGGATATCTCGCCAATTGGCCCTTCTACATGAGGAATTGGAATTATCTCAACTTCTCTCTCTGGGAGGTCCTCACTAGAGAAGCCGGTCCTGAATCCCCATGCTGCCTCTGTCAGGGCAGCTGCTTTCCATCTAGCTTCCTCGACTTCCTCTGAAGGCAATGAGTCGATCACTATGCCCCCTCCAGCTTGTACTGTTCCATACCACTCATTGGGCCCTGAGTGCGCTTCTAGGGTCCTAATCAGGATGCTCCAATCCGCGATGCCTGCGCCATTGTGTAAATGTCCCATAGAGCCCGTCCAAGCACCTCGTGGCGCTTCCTCGAGTTCGTTTATTGCTGCCACTGTTACTGTTTTCGGGCATCCTGTAATTGAGCCTCCTGGGAACATTGCAGATACGGCATGTCCAATGCTCACGCTCTTGGATATCCTGCCCTCTACTCCGCTAACAAGATGCTGGACATTGGCAAGGGCCTCGACTCTCCATCCCGACCACTTCACCGTCCCTGGTTCACAAACTCTGCTCAGATCGTGCCTTTCCAGATCGACCAGCATCAGGTGTTCTGCCACTTCCTTCTCCGAAGACGCTAGTTGGTGTCGTAGTTTGGAATCTGTCTGGTTGTCTTTGCCCCTCTTTCTAGTTCCCTTAATTGGTCTGGTTCTTACGATTCCCCCTTCTACCTCGATTAATCTCTCCGGGCTGGAAGATGCGACCGCCCATCCCAAGTCCCCAACTGTCATCCAAGAGGAGAATGGGGCTGGATTTGAGTCAGTAAGCCTGAGAAATGCGTCCCACGGGCTACCGGGCATTTCTCCCCTCCACCTTCGTCCATAGTTCACCTGATACAAGTTCCCCTGAGTGATGCTTTTTCTAATCAAGGAGACCTTTCGAGCGTGATCCGAATCGGATTCACTCTCCGGTACGACTCCAGGAGCTATATTTTGGGCAGAGATATCTACTTCCTCTGGCATCGGAGGGTTGGTGCACCACTGGTGACCTTCCAATGCTACGATGCTTAGGATGCCAGACTCCCTTTCATGAACCATCCATGCGTCTGCTCTCCATAGAATTCCCAGGATGGTGCCCGGAGATGGGTTGTTGGAGAGAGACACTGGCACCGTCCATCGGGAGAGGTCGTAGCCTAGTATCCCCGTGAACCCACCTGGAACTATTGGCATACCTTCATCAAAGGTGGGGGTGATTTCTAGTTCCTCAGCGATTTTCAACGCATCACTCAGAGTTTTCGGGTGATGCTCTTCTACAGTATGCCACCTTCCATCCACCACCTCCTGAATCAGGAGATGCAGGGGGTTGGGCTTGGAAATTCTAACCTCTCCATCGAGAGCTGAGTTATCTGCGTGGTCTTCGCTTTCTTCCGGCTCGATCAGTAAGATTCGAACACTATCCAAGCATGGCAGGAGGGATTTCCTCGACAAGTCTGTGACTGGTCCGGTAGAGTTTAGGAGAACTTCGTCGCTGATGTGTTTCCCCGATTTCCTCAGGTTGACCAGCGCGGCAATCATGGGTTCTCTGATTTCAGTGGTTCCAATGCGTATGTGCAAAGCCTTGGGCATCATATCTCCTCCATCCAGGATTTCTTTGCAGCAGAGAACAAGGGGCCGTTGGGTGTACCGATATTCCTCCCATCTATCGTGCCAAGTGCCCTAATTCCCATTCCACTACCACAAACCACCATCTCAGATGCCCTGAGAATCATGTTCAGAGTTATTATTGCCGGCCTGACGGGTATCCCTGCTCCCTCAATCCCAGCTTTGATGGTTTGAATGGTTACGGAGTCAAGTGCTCCATCACTGTGACTGGGGTGGTATGCTACACCATCGTTGTCCAGCAAAATGGGGGCACATCGATCCCCGTCGATGAGGAGTTCGTTTTCAAACAGGAGGCCTATGTCTGCGCCATTCTCGATTGCTATTTTCCTGGCTGTCCTGTGTGGCTCGTAGTCTCCATGCTTTGTGCCTCTAACTGGTTTCTCCCAGTTTGGGGCGGGTAGAGAAACTGCTGAGAGTGGCCTATCAGACCACTTCTGGATTGTGAGCGGTTCTAATCGGATCTCGCCCTCTGAGGAAACCTCCACGATGAGGAGGAAGTTTGCTTGGTCTGGGCTTTCGTTTGGCTCCCCCGGGTGTTCTAGCCCCTCCAGCCCCGAGTACACTGTATCCACCAAGTTCTCCGGGACCGATATTCCCAGTATCTTGGCATGCCGATGTATTCTCGCGAAGTGCATTTCAGCTGAAACCAGGGTTTTCTCGCCGTCCCAGCCCATTGCTGTCCAGACCGCTGAATAGGGGTCGGCTGGACTGGGCATGGCTTGCGATAGGGGGTTGGAGATTCAAGCCCTTCGTTCAATCAGAGCATGTCATCCAGGAAGGACGTGTCCACGTCCTCGTCACCCAAGTCACCCGCGAGGTCGTCTAAGTCTTCGATATCTAGGTCGTCTGCGAGGTCGTCAAGGTCGTCCAGATCTACTTCTTCAGGCTCTTCTCCAAGTAGCTCGTCCACGACATCCGAATCTGTCTCTGGGGTGGATTCGGGCATGTCACCACCAATTGGCTGGGCGTTCGGTTCCTCGCTCATGCCGTCATATGCGCTAGCAGGAACGTCGGCCATTGTTCCGAATGAGTCTGCTGATGTCTCCATCTCATCCATTCCGAACTCCTCGTCCCCAGTTAGGCCAGAAGCCTCGCGCATCATCTGTTCCTCCAACTCGACCTCCAGTGCGCCCATCTCCCATGGCTGCGGTGCCTCGTCCTTCCTTGGCCTGATGAAGAGGAGGGCCCCGGCCAGTATCATCAAGGCAGAGGCGACAGCAATCAGTTGGTTCATGTCACCACTGAGGAGCTGGTCTATCCACGATGCCCCTGATTCAGAGTCGTCTCCCCCTATGGAGCCGAATGAGCTCTCCGACCACGGAAGTATCTCAAGGGGGTCCACGGCGAGCCTGTGTACCTCGCCGTCGTACCCTACTACGACAGTCCAGTACGACAGTTCGTTGTTCAGGGGCTCGCCATTGAAGTCATTGAGGATCAGGAGGGTTCCTTCGATTTCTCCGCCGACCTGGGTTGCGTTCCTGGTGTCTTCGAACGGATCGACGCTGATGAAAACCCGGTAGGACTCGATCTGTGGGTCCGAGCTGAGGTCCCAGGTCACATCTATCTTCGTTCCTGCACTGTCCCAGTAGCCTCGTACCCCAGTGACCTCGTCGAGATGGAGTCCCGGATCAAGGCTATTCTCGTCCACAAGGGCGATGGATGATGGCTTGAGGTTGGTGAGCCAGACGTTTCCGGCCGAGTCGACAGGCGCGACAGCGACCCATGTCATTATTGAGGGGGCAAGTGGCCTCCCATCTGAAAGAGACTCGATTGTGACTGGTATTGGGTCATTCCGATTTACCACGGTCACTGGTTGCATTGACGTGGTGTCAGTGAAGGGAACCACATCGGAGAACACCCAGTACTCGGTTACGTCAGATGCCTCGCTCTCGGGGAATGTGACGATGATTCCATCTCCATCGTCAGGACTCCTGTCCTCCAACACGGGTGCAGCTAGTCTTGCTGGAGGGGTGATGTCGCCCCTGTTGTCTACTGGCGATACAAGGACCATGTGTTCATCCATATCAGTGAGGAAAACGTTGCCCTTGATATCATGGACTGTAATGGTGACATAGAGGGGTATGTCTGGCCTTATTGGCTCTGGAGTGAGCTCCCCTATGGTGCTCCCGTAAAGAGCCTCCTCTACCGTTATCTGTAGTTGCAAAAGTCCTCCGATCTGCCTCTGGTCAACCTCTATGAGGTTGCAATTGGAATTTTCGCATTTCTCGCTGATTCCAGTGAGGTCATTGAGTGGGTAGTCCGAGACCCAAATAGTGTAGTGGCTGAAGTCAGGGGCAGTGGAACGGTCCCACACGATGTCTATGGCCGTGCCATCATCGTCTGGGTGGTCCCAAGCAATGAGCCCCTCCACCCTAGGGGGAGCGGTTCCTGATCCCGTGGTGTCAGCTGTTGGAGTGGCCTCGACGACAAGGACCGCATCCAGATTCTCGTTGCCCCAGTCATCCGAGGCGACGACGCCTATCCAGTACGTTACTCCGTCCTGCAGGGGAGATGAGCCAATGGAGTCGATGATTACCTCTCCCGTGGTGCA
Source organism: uncultured Candidatus Poseidoniales archaeon (assembly GCA_964386765.1). GTDB lineage: Archaea > Thermoplasmatota > Poseidoniia > Poseidoniales > Thalassarchaeaceae > MGIIb-O5. The sequence continues at coordinate 6,168 of CAYLUC010000016.1, forward strand.
GTCGTCCACATAGGCAGCTACTGGCCATCCATCGACAGTGCTAGGTGGCTGCCATCCGGATGCGGGTAGGGCATAGACCGTGTGGTAAGAGCAGTCCTCCTCGGAGTTGGGCGTCCATGTGACTTGGATTCTGCCACCCTCATCGCCTGGGACATCTAGGGCGAACGTGTCTGTAATTGGTGAGGGAGCAATTCCATCATTCAGACCTCCGGCGGTGACCACCGGACCGAAAATGGTGACGTTGTTGGGATTGAACTGGCCGGCTTCATCTACGCAAGCGGCCGCGAACCAGTAGAGTGAGTTAGGCTCCAAGTCCAGCACTGTAGTGTTACCTGCAGAGAATGGGATGTCAATCTCCCCTGTCAGAGCGACTGCGCTGGTAATCTCCTGTTGCACGGGCCATATTCTCGTTTTGTCCGGGTCTAGCTCGTCGCAAGCAGACCACTCGAGCACAATCGCACCCGCAGAACCGCCTGAGATTGGCTCAGCGACTAACCAAGTCGGTGGTGATGGGACTTCATCGGAGGGGGAGACGCTTCCCGGCCATGCCATTGCATCCCCCACTGATCCATCTGGGTACTCGATGGCAATCGCAGCCCTGTAGACCCTGTTGTCAGAGAGGGGCACCGGGGTGCCGTCATTGTCTGCTTCCGTAACTAAGGCGGATGTCTGGGACCAGAATGGTATCTGCATGTATGTTGTGAAGTCGCTGAGTTCGTCTGCATTGGGGTTCCACTGCTCCTTTCCGGTTGCGTCCCAGACGTATATCCTGTAGCCACTCCAAGCAGCGTCCTCAGCAGGCAGCCATGTTGCCTCAAGGACGCCACCCCCATCATTGGGTCGGTCAGAGAGGTTGGTCAGTGTCGTTGGGACCTCTATCCTTTGCCAGTCATAGGTCACCCTGACCTTGATCTGCCCGTCCTGAGGAGATTGCAGTTGTATCGTTGTCTCAGCGCTTGTCGACCCAGGGCCGACGCTCGATATTGCTGACTGGAATGCTGGTTGAATTCCAGGGTTCATTGCTGCCATGTCCCATATTCCGGAGTAGTTCAAATGTGCTGACTCGGCCCAAATCCAAGCCCCTGACTGGGGGGACGTCAGTGTCAATGCCCCTGTGTGCATTGGCAGCCTGCCTGCTAGTGGGATTTCTGACGCCATTTCTATTTCCATTGGTTCCTCGTCATCTATCAGCACTGTCTGCATACCCGGTCTAGCTGTCTCCTGAACGTTCTCCCATATCCGTCCAGAGTATATCGCGCTCAGGGGATGGGCGGTCCTCTGTTCTTCGGACTGCCTCTGTACCAGGGAGCTCACGGGATCGAAGTGGTGCAGCCCTTCATCGGAAACGACATACAATCCAGTGGAGTGCAGATGCGCGCCCCTGGGACCAATTATCTGGGTAGATGCCACAACGTCGTGGTTGGACTCTACCTCCATGACGTCGATTCCACCCGGGCTAATCATCGCCAGGTGTGTGCCGTCAGAGACAAGCTCTGTTGCCGGCCATGACTGAAGTGTGTTTGACGGTGACCCCGATTCCATATTCAACGTGGTCGCGTTCCAGTGAACCATTGGTGCAACATCGGTGGCAATGTGGACTCCCCAGTAGTCGGTCGCTATTGCTCGAACGTCATTGCTAGGAATCTTGTCTATCTGGTATGTTCCGTTGGCCCTGTCAGTGGCTATGTCCCATGCCACTACGCCGGGCCTAGTACTGCCCTGCCCATTGTGCGAGATGAATACTGAAGCATCGTGGTAAAGGATTGTCGTCGTACCGTCATCATTGACCACTGTCCTAGAAGTCGCGGGGGCATAGACTAGTCCAGAGACAGTCTCTCCCATTAGTCCGTCTCCGGAATTTAGAGTGGTGATTACCGAGAGGTTTGTGGACATCACGGTCAGGCCTGCTGGCCCACCTGCTAGGATGTGCCCATCTCCTTGAATTGGGTCGTCGAGAACAAGAAGATGCTCGTAAATCTGCATGGGGAGGCCGTCTATTGTGGTAATCGGGTCTTCCCACTCTGAGGTAGTTGTGTTCCTTACACCTATTCCGCCCCATGTGGCAATCAGGATTTTGTCGTCGACCTCTGCGAAGTCTCTGACCCGGTCGTTTGGAAGTCCTGCGAGAAGGCTCCCATAGCCCCAGGAGCCTGTGTTGGTGTCGAACTCTTGGAAGCCGGCAGCGGATCCCTGGTATCCCATCAGACCGACGTACATCGTGCCGTCGTCCTCAAGGACCATGCCATCCATCTGGACGTGGAGCGCTGCGGGTGTGGGTGAGAATGACCTCTGAGAGAGGTCCACTGACCAGAGCCCCCTACCAGCGGTGGTTATCCACATGGTTTCGTCTTGCAGGGTCATGCTGTTGACGACGTCTTGACCGAGGAGGCTGTACCCGTCCTCCCATCTTACGGAGCCGTTCTGCAGTATCTCGCCCTGTAGTATGGAAGAGCCGTAATACGACCCCTCGTTCAGTGTCGAGGACACCCAGACATGGGTTGAATTGGAGGCGAACTCTACGACCCTTCCGCTGGATAGCCCTGCTAACTCGTCGAACCCCCCAGCAATTAGCCCTGTGCTATCCAGTCTGTCAACTCTGTTCAGTCCCGTTGTCTGTCCTGAGCGTCCCACCGCGTAAACGGGGGTTGAGGTCGATGGGACTCTTACGATTGAGCACCCGTCCATGCCCGGATCTATCACTTGTCCGCTGGAGGCCGATGTCCCAGATGTGACAATTCTAGAAATTCCCCCTGTGTTGTCGAATTGGTGGGCGGCCAGTAGTACGTTTCCGTCATGTAGCATCCCACCTGGGAATATTCTGTCCTCCGAAATGCCATCAGCTGATGTCAGGGTTGTAAGGAAGTTCCCTGTGTTGTAGTTCATCCTGTCGAATCCTACTCCTTCCTCGTCGTAGCCGACGTACAGGATTCTGTTCGACTCGTCGCAGGCTAGGGCCCTTGCATCTGGATTGGCGAGGCCGTTGGTACCTCCCTCGGTAAGGGGGGAAATCCACTCGTCTGACTGTCCATCAGAGTCGTGGTCTGCTAAATCGAACCTAGCGACGCCGCCTTGGTTGCCCCACCAGAATCTCCTCCCAATTGCGACGTGTACAATGTCATCGCAGAGGACGATGTCGGCTCCGTAGCCATCCGGTATGTCACCAGTACCGAGGTCCCATGCGGTCCAGTTTCCAGTGGTTCCGTTCTTCCTGAAAATCTGTGCGTCGGAATTCCAACCTGAGGATTCCATGGAGCTAGCCCATAGATCGTCGCCAATCACGGTCATTGCGTAGAATTCTTCCTCTGCATTGCTAGGGAGGTCGGTGGTCGCTGTCCAAGGAGTCAGCCAAGTCTCGTTGGATGGGTTCCACCTCAGTATGCCGTTCATGCTCGCGAATAGGTACTCTCCGTTGAACTCGACCATCCCCCTTATCGGTCCGTCAATATTGGACCACTCATTGAGGAGCGTCATTGACGAGAAGTTGAAGCGTCGCATGATGTTGTCACCGTATGCCACCCACATCTCGCAGGAGCTCGAATTCAACGGGAAGCAGTCCCCAAGAAGCCTGGCATTGACCCTGAGTACGTTTCCTATGGTGCCTAGGTTGTCTGACCAAGTCTCGTTTATCGTGTTCCATCTCACGATTGTTCCATCGCCGTAATTCCAGTACTGGGTCGGGCGGATTCCTATCCAGAGTTCGTCTCCTACCTCGCCCATTCCATAGACCACGCCATCGTATCCTAGCTGGGTACCAGCTTCGAGACTGGGTAGGGAGGTGTTATTGTTCAGGGCTATTCTGGTGATCTCGTCATTCGTTGCCCACCACTGGTTGCTTCTCTGTGTAGAGTAGTGCAAGACATCCCCCATGATCACAATGTCGGCTGGGATCTGGGTGGAGAGGGTTGGTCCTCCTGAGTTGGGCCCCCTGGCCCAGTCAATCAGGACTTGGTCATTGACCACATCGATTAGTGTGAGACCGAAGTCGCCACCAACCCACATTGTCCCAGGTTCCGTTCCCTCTACCAATGCCGTGACATCGTCGTCATCGATGTAGCCCTGTGTGCCGTCCCAGGTTGTCAGCCACTGGTCGTTGATTAAGTCGTATCTGGCTATTCCAGTGTTCTCGAATCCCAGGTATAGTATATCGTCAATCTTCAAGGTCCTAGCTCTCTGGGTATCGTCTCCAGCGTTCCAGACCTCCATTACTGAACCATTGAGGGTGTTGATGACGGCTGCGCCGTTGTCAGTACCCGCATAGAGGGTGTTGGAGCCGATTAGGTGGACTGAGTAAACCTGCCTAGATGGCATTCCATCGCCTTGGTCGACGCACACATCTAGTTGCCATGCACCATTGGAATCGACGGCCCATCGACAGGCGCCCCGGTTTGATCCGGCGTATATGTCGCTGCCATCACTAGTAATATCGTAGAAGACGTAGGGGTCATTGTTCCATCCTTGGATGCTTGTCGGAAGCTGTTCCCAAGATGCCCCGTCCCAGATAGCCAGTCCACCATTTGATTGCGCTCCGGTATTGGATACTCTCGATCCGACTACCAGTTCGCTTCCGAACATGTGGAGGGAAAGTACGTCGTCGTCCGGGAGTCCGCTGCTGCCCCCTGGCTCCCAGTAGTCGATGATGTCCCCGTTCATCCTGTCCAGAAGTAGGATTCCGAAGTCAGGGAGTCCTAGGTAAATTACGTCTTCATCCACGGCTATGGGGGTAGCCTCGAGGTTGTCTGCACCCAGTGACTGCCAAGACCCCAGTATCTGAAGGGCCATCAGATCTATTCTCATCAGCCCGCTGTCAGAGGTCGCTGCGTATGCTATTCCATATCTGGTTGCAACATCTGTAACCAAGTCGGAATCCAGTCCGTCGGTTGTGTCAAGTACGTCGATTAGGGTCATTGTGGATGTATTGACTAGAGACAGCCCATTGAATGGGTGACCCACGACAAGGGTTTCCGTGGTATCATCATGAGCCATGGAGATTACCTGGTCCTCAATTCCATTGATTGTGCCGATATATGCTCCGTTGTCTGCCCTGAATCTAAGAATCCCGGAGTTTGATGTACCAACCCATACCCTGTCATTGGAATCCTGAACTATTGATGTGATTGTTTGGAGTTGCTGGCCGGCGTAGTCACTGACATCTATTGGTGCCTGCCAAATCCTCGCTCCTTCGTCGAATCGATCGATTGTGGTGTCCCCAGCTACCCAAATCTGTCCAGACTCGCCATCATCGATCATGGCTGCGACCCTCATCGGGTTTGATACTGGGCTGCTGACCAGTGATTCTGCACCTATTACTGTCTCCGCGTGCTGCATTCCCGCTCTTCCCGTGGAGTCAATCAGGAGCACGACCCCGTCGGCTGGGCTCCTTGGTCCGATTCCCGAAGGCCATGAAGAGACTGATGTTGCTGAGCTCAGAAGTCCTAACTGTGATACTTGCCTCTGGGAGCGGAAGACGTTTGCTGTTGTGTCGTATGAGTGAAGCGTTGTCCCCGCTACGATGTGAATCCAGCCGCTTGTGGAAGAGGTCCCGACAATGGAGTTGGAGGCTAGCCAATTGTTGGTATTCCACCTAGAGAGCCATGATGATGTAGATAGGTCTCTTCGATTGATTCCTGCGTTGAGGGTTGAAATCAGGAGTTGGTCCGATGATATTTCCAAATCTGTAATTGAGTTGCTTGAAAGGAAGTTATTGGTGTCCCATAGAGTGGTCCCGGCGATTGTAATGTTTGTACTGTTGGAAGTGAACTCTATGTGGTGGATTCCCGTACTCTGAGTGGCTAGGAATATCTTGTCACCATACGATTCCATGTCAACGGGAATTTCAGGTGGACCGGGGCAGTATGTGAAATCTGACCATGCGCCATTCAGCGGAAGGAATTTCAGACTGCATCCGGATGCCGCCCATATATTTCCATACTGATCCACAGACATAGCAGATACGGGGTCTGAATCCGATGTTGCCGGTAGCAAGTCCGGATTGAATGATGAGTCAAGGAGAGATTGTGAGCTAATTGAGCCATCTTGCTTTCCTATCAGGAGGCTGTTTCCTGATTCGTCCACTATTAGGCTCCTCCCCTCTACATCTGAATCGATATGGATGATTCCGGGGCACCTCCATCCGCAAGACTCTGCCATATCGCTGTCAAGGTGGATTAGGTCGTCGTCCAAGAGTATGTAGAGTCTGCCGTCTAGTGGGTTAACCGCACTGTCGTGTACGACAACGTCCAGTGTCGAGAAGGAGACTTTTGGATCAGAAGGAGTGAGCACCTCCATCACTAAGTCGGAAATGGTGATTCCTGCAGGCAGTGTCCAAGCTGCATCGCTAATGGTGTTGGGCTGAAGACGGGTGCTCAGAATTCCATTCTCTAGAGTGGGTGGGTTGTTCGTGAAGGAGTCTTGGCATCCAAGGCCACCAAGATCCCGCCAGTCCAGTATTGGTGTCTGGGTCTCCAATAGAGTGAGTTGGGGCTCCTCTATGCAATATCCATCAGAGCCATCTACCGATATCTCAAAGGTCAAATTGGAGATCTCGGCACCCGGCGCGAAGTCCAAGGAAAGGTCACCATAAGCGAATGTCTGGTTTGCTGGATCGGCCCCTGTTGCTACGATATCCACCCAGCCAGTATCATTACTCCCCATTGCACCCCAAGTCCGAGCAGCGGTGGAAGATTCTTCATCTATGGAAGTAAGTTCAGGGCTGTCTACGGAGGCCCAGGGGAGGAGGAGCATGAGTGTCACTAGGAGAATCGCCTTCCTCTGAGCGAGGTTGGCCCTGCCTCGAAAATTGATATCCACGGTTCCTCGGCATTCCACTTCTATATTGAATGGTGGGGGTCGTTGAGTGGCTTTTGCTCAGTCCACCGTAGGTGGAAAATACGCTTTTCTGACTTGGATTGACAATCTACAAACGCTTGTATGACGGCTGATAATCGATTTTGACGGAATAGGATAGCATCAAAGAGGGGTGCATGGGCCGGATATCTCCGAGGTGGTTGCTTGACTGAGGATATGCTCCGCGAGGAGGCTCTGGAATATCACGCGGCAAAGCCCGCTGGAAAGATCACAGTTGTGCCGACCAAGGCGCACGGTACGGCCCACGAGCTTTCCCTAGCTTATTCACCAGGTGTCGCTTACCCATGTAAGGAAATTGAGAGCGACTCCGACAATGCATACAAGTACACTTCCAAGGGAAATCTGGTGGCTGTCATAAGCAACGGAACAGCGGTTCTCGGACTTGGTGACATAGGTGCACTAGCGGGAAAGCCAGTAATGGAAGGAAAGGGTCTGCTGTTCAAGGCATTCGCCGATATTGACGTATTCGACATTGAAGTTGACAGGACCGATGTGGATGAGTTTGTCGAGGCTGTGAAGGCCATAGCGCCTACCTTCGGTGGAATCAACTTGGAGGACATCAAAGCCCCGGAATGCTTCGAGATAGAGAGGAGGCTAGTGGAGGAGCTCGATATTCCCGTGATGCACGATGACCAGCACGGAACTGCAATAATCTCAGGAGCTGCCTTGCTCAACGGATTAGAGATTGTAGGAAAGGATGTGGGTTCTGTAAAGGTGGTAATATCTGGCGCGGGAGCATCTGCCATTTCCTGTGCGAGGCACTATGTGAGGCTAGGAGTGAAACTCGAAAATTTGGTATTGGTTGATTCAACGGGAATTCTCACCACATCCAGGGATAAGAAAGGCGATTTGAATCAATACAAATCCGAGTTCGCCAGGGATGTTCCCGATGGTGATCTGTCGTCTGCCATGAATGACGCCGATGTTTTCCTGGGCCTTTCCAAGGGAGGTATCGTTTCCGGGGAGATGGTGGCCTCAATGGCCTCCCGTCCGCTGATTTTCGCTCTGGCAAATCCTGATCCAGAGATACTTCCAGACGAGGTGGTTTCTGTAAGGGACGATGCCATTATTGCCACTGGCCGTTCGGACTACCCAAATCAGATCAATAACGTACTAGGATTCCCATACATCTTCCGAGGGGCCCTTGATGTACGTTCAACAGAGATTACAGAAGGGATGAAGATGGCTGCAACGCATGCCATTGCCCAACTGGCTAAGGAGCCCGTTCCCGATGACGTCATGTCCGCATATGACGGTGAGCAAATTCAATTCGGCCCAGAATACATCATTCCAAAGCCATTCGATGCCAGGGTGCTGATTTGGGAGGCTAGCGCAGTTGCTGAGGCTGCAGTAAATGAGGGGGTTTCCAGAGTTAAGGCGAAAGATTTCGATATCGAAAAATACCGCGAGGAGCTGGAGGCTCGTCTCGGCCTAACCAGGTCAATTATGAGGAGAGTAATCAACAGGGCAAAAAGAGACAAGAAGCGTATCGTTTTCTGTGAAGGCGAAGACCCCACAATCATCAAGGCAGCTTCACAATGCATAGCTGAAGGGATTTGCGAACCCATCCTTCTTGGGAACGTCGAGAGGATTGAGGCGGTGAAGGAAGAGTTGGGCCTAAGCTTCGATTGCGAGGAGATCGATGTCAGATATGATCCCAGGAGACGTGGCGAATATGCTGACGAGCTACACAGCCTGAGAGGAAGGAAGGGCGTAACTGTGGAGGATGCAGTTCGACTGATGAAGAACACTACCTACTTCGCTCCAATGATGGTCCACATGGGAGACGCCGATGGCTATCTCGGGGGTGTTTCTCATCACTATCCGGATATTGTCAAACCCTGTTTGCAGATTATCGGTCCTGAACCTGACTCACATAGAATAGTTGGGATGTATATGATGACCGTGAATGGGGAACTGATGTTCATAGGGGATGCTACCATCAACATTTACCCTGATTCAAGAACCCTGGCCGAGATAGCGGTTCAGACTGCGAAGGTGGCTCGAAGATTCGGTGTGAATCCAAAGGTTGCAATGCTGTCATTCTCCAATTTTGGTACCTCCGCAGAGCTTAGAACGGACAGATTGGAGGAGGCTATTTCGATTGCCAGGGAGCTAGATCCTAAACTAACAATTGACGGGCCGATGCAAGCAGACACTGCTTTAGTTCCAGATATCCAGAAGGACTACCCATTCATGTCATTCGAAGGTCCGGCCAATGTCCTCATCTGCCCCAATCTCGCATCGGCCAATATCGCCTACAAGCTACTTCAGAGAGTTGCAGGGGCTGAAATGACCGGGCCAATTCTAGAGGGGCTATCAAGGCCGGCGCACGTCCTACAGAGGGGAGATAGTGTGAGAGACGTTGTTCACATGGCTGCTATCTGCGCCGTGGATGCTCAGAGACACCACTGGCAAAAACTCTGATGGATCAAAGTGGCTTAGGCGCAGCGGCCAGAACCTCTTTGCTGCAAGCATCTGAGTATTGTTCGAAGTTCTCTATGAACATTTGAGCCAAGACGTTGGCAGTGCCATCGTACTTCTTCTTGTCATGCCAAGTGTCCCTCGGCTGCAGTATCGAATCGGGAACTCCTTCACATGTGGTTGGTACTGAGAAACCAAACCTCTCATCCTCTACAAAAACAACATCGTCCAAATCGCCATCTAATGCTGAGTTAAGCAATGCCCTCGTCCACTTGATCTTGATTCTACTACTTGCACCGTACCCCCCTGCAACCCAGCCAGTATTGATTAGCCAGCACTTGGCGTTGTTATTTCGAATCTTGTTCGAGAGGAGGTCCGCGTATACTGAAGGGTGGCGTGGCATGAATGGCGCGCCGAAACATGTGGAGAACGTTGCTTGGGGCTCAGTAATACCCATCTCAGTACCTGCAACCTTTGCGGTATACCCGGACATGAAGTGGTATGCCGCCTGCTCAGGAGTCAAACGGGATAGTGGAGGGAGAACACCGAACGCGTCGCATGTTAGGAATACCACGTTCCTAGGATTGCCCGCCATTGAGTCGGGGGTTCTGTTTTCTATTGACTCGATCGAATATGACCCCCTGGTGTTCTTAGTTAGGGAGCTGTTGAAGAAGTCAGGTGTTCCGTCAGCGTTCAATACCACGTTTTCTAGAATTGTGCCCTTCATTCTGGTAGTAGCGAAAATTGCTGGCTCGTCCTTTTCTGAGAGGTTGATCATCTTTGCATAGCAACCCCCCTCGAAGTTGAATACTCCCTCATCAGACCAACCGTGCTCATCATCCCCCACGAGTGCTCTATTCGGGTCTGCGGATAGTGTGGTTTTGCCCGTTCCGGAGAGGCCGAAGAAAAGAGCTGAGCCATCCTCATTAGTGTTGGCCGAACAGTGCATGGGAAGTAGCCCATCGGCTGGTAGAATATGATTCATTATTGTGAAAATTGCCTTTTTTATCTCGCCAGCGTAGTGTGTTCCTCCAATTATCACCAAGCCACGGTCTAATGCCAATATTACAAACACGCCAGAGTTTGTCCCATCCCTAGATGGAGAAGCCCGCAATTCGGGTGCGTGAAGAATTGTGTATTGTGGTTGGTGTGTAGTGGCCTCTTCCGGGGCTATCCTGACAAACATGTTGTGCATGAAGGCGGCATGCCATGCCTTCTCAGTAACCAGTCTGACTGGCATCCTGTATCTTGGATCGGCACCACAAAATGCGTCCTTAACGAAGACTTCGTCTACATTATCTAGATGATTCCGGGTCTTCACGAGTAGCCTCTCGAAGGATGAGGCTGAGATTGACCTGTTGACGTCGCCCCACCAAACATCGTCAGCCATTCCAGGTTCATTTACTATGAATCTGTCATTGGGGGACCTGCCGGTTCTCTCCCCAGTTGTGGCTAATAGTACGCCGTGTGAAGTAAGCGTGGCCTCTCCCCTGTCTACTGCAATACTATGCAACTCCTCCCATCCAAGGTTCCAATGGACCTTCCCGCTTGGCTCAAGTCCATGAGAGCTTAGGGGGGTTGATGGATTCGAGGGCGGGGCCGACATGGTGGGGCCCTCCATGTCCTCCGACGATAGCAATTACCCTTCAAGGGTTACGGCTATGACGGTTATCTGGAATTGAGAAAAATATGCTGAGAGTGGGGGCTTAGGGATGCGGTTATTCCAGTAATGCCCCTCGGGAGGGCGATGGAGCGCGATGGCCCTGATGACGAAGTCATCCGCGAGAGGTCATTCAGAATTAGTGACCGGATAGAGATAGGGGACATCATTCAGGGAATAGATGAATCTAGCGTGGGGGGCGATTCGCCCCCTGAGAAAGAGCAAGACGAGGCCATCGGAGAAATATTCGACCCCTTTTCTGAGCCCGATTCAGATTCTCCGGGGGTTGTCAGTTCCGATGGCAGTGTAAAGTCGGCACCGGAAAGAGACTTGGTCACCGAAATAGCTGTGGAAGGCGAGCGTAGGATAAATTGGGCCTTAATGGGATCAATGATACTAGTCTACAGCGCAATAGGAGTGCAAATCGGAGTGGTAATGGATCCACTTCCGGCTGGAGTTTCACTAGTCGTCCTAGCAGCTATTGGCTTCGGACTGGGGGAAATCTGGGTCCCCAGAAAGAGTATGAAGATCCTCGGAGTAACATGGGTCATCATATCGATGAAGGTTCTGTACGGTCTTGCTATAGAGTTGCAAAGATGGGACGTGATAGGAGTAGAGGAGCTTGGCGTTCTATTGATTGGTCTTGTGGGTGTTAACGTGGCTGTTGCCTATAGGTACGACCACGATGCGATTGCGGCACAGTCTACTCTTGTCCTACTTGCAGTCGGTTCTACAGCAGGCTCTCTTTTTGGACAAGAGGGGATTGCTGTAATGATACTGTTCTCAACGATTCTGATGCATGGTCTGGCACTCCAGAGGATGTCGGGGAATCTTGCGGCGTTAGGAATTGCTGCATCCAATTTGTGGATTGGTATGCACGCCACCACTGGAGGATTCCAGATTGGCGAGTTGAGGATACTTCCACTAGACTCTCCACTCCTTCTGTTCACCCTTATGATGGCGGTTACTGCAGCTAATGCGTCGATGGCGTCTAAATTCTCTAGGGAGAAGAATTGGTTCTCTGATGCGATGAAAGTAATGGGTCTTGGGAAGCCTGGCCTTTGGGGCGTTTCTGTCTCGATGGGTCTGGTTGGGGCACTTCTGACAGTAGCCGCGAACAGGGACGATGTGGGTTACGCTCTAGGGATGGTAACCGTATTGGGCGGCTCCTTTGGAGGGTCGTACCTAACCGTCAGGGGGGTTTCTCCGATGAGAGTTGTCACCCCACTTTTATCCTCCGCTGTGGTTCTAATCATCATGCTCGCGAATGGTAGTTTGGTTAATGATTACCTCTCAATTTCCGAATATGTTCTCTTCACAATTGTCGGCACTGCAGTTACTGGTTTCATAATTCTCAGAGATCAAGATATTGTGACTGATAGGGTCCTTTGGGGGGGTTCTGTAGCGATACTGGTTCTCCTTGTCATTCTTGTTCCATCAGAATCGAAGGAGTCTGGGGGAGATGGTGGAATGGTTCTTCTTTTCCTCCTATCTGTTCTACACATAGGAACTGCGATACTCTCGGTGAGGAGGCAGTCTCCATCTCTTGCGGGGGTGACCGTGCTACTGCCATGGACCTGGATTCTCTTAGAGGAGGCTTTGGAGGAGGTCATTCGAACAGTACTCGTAGCCAACGACCGTATTGATCCTGGGAGTGTGATTGAGGTAGACTTTGTACCACTAGCTGGTTACTTGATTATTTGTTCAATACTTATGGCAGTTGTAAATGAGAGGCTTGGTTCCACCAATGTTAATCTGGCATCAAAATTTCTCGGAATATCGGAGATTTCGGCTTCAGTTAGAGACTCTGGAGCCCTCCAGCTTTGGAGTCTTGGCCTTTGGATACCCATGATTACAGCTGTTTTCATGGCACAATTTGGAGGTTTCACTGCGCCAAGCCTAGTGGTGGTATGTAGCGTAATCTGGATTCTGCATCTTGGTGCCCATGTCAGGGGGGTGAGAGTAGGTGGCGAGAGTATGATGATGGGCATCATTTTCGCTAGTGCTGTAATTATCCAGTGGAGGCATGGGTTTGGAGAAATACTGAGTGTTGTTCTCTGTGTCCTTCTACTCCTGTTGATTCAGTTTGAGAAAGAAATTGATCAAAGGAAATACACATTATCAATGGGTCTGATGAGCCTCCCTCTCCTTATTTTCCTGTCTGGTAGCGAGCCATCGAATTTGTTGCCTCTTTCCGATTCACTCCCAGATATTGGTGGTGGCTTTGTGGCAGTAGCTTGCACAGCGGCCCTTCTGGGCGTGTATCTCCCCAATGCTGGGAAGATAGAGGACTTGCTCAAACCAGCTCTCGCGTCCCTTTGGCTGATGGTGATTACTGTCTCGCTAGCCTGGAAGATTGGTGATTCCTCCGCAGTATACGCTTCTGTTGCAATATTCATTCTCAGTTCAATCTGGTTAGTTGCTAGAGGGGAATTGCGAAGGGAGTTGAAGGCCATTTCAGAACTAAGTAAGCGGAAGGAGTTGGCGGCTATTTCCTCGGGTGAGTCCGCAATAATTTCAGGTGATTTTGGCTCAATATCTGGTTTTGATCCACAAATTGCTGAAATGAGGGAGTCGCGAAAGAAGAAGAGGGAGCTCGCTCCTGCGAAGGACCTTGAGGAGCTCTACACCACTGACACCAGTCACCTCCCTGTGATTGTGATTTCAGTGATGGCAGTCGTACTTGGTGCCAATCTGATTATCGGACTGACCACTGGACCTAATCCGGTCATTCTTCTTTCGTGTGGGGCTTTCGTGACTATTCTTGTTGCGATAGCAAGGTTGAGGACAAAGAGGCTGGATTTGGAACTCCCGCACATTGGTGGAATTGAGGCCCCAATTGCTCTGGCAATTTGTGGAATTGTAATTGCCCACATTGCGTCTTTACTTGGGCCCGGGGGGAGCAATCAAGATCTGCTTGGAATGGCCGTCGTAGTGGTGATAGTGGTAGAATTAGTAGCAATTTCACTGTTTCAACAAAAAAACATGCTAGAAAGGATTCCCATTGCAATAGACTGGTTGATATTGCCTCTCTTGGTTGACCGTCTGATTGGTTCGTTGCTTTACGAATCATTACCCTGGCCCCTCACGGTTGATCCTTTCTCAGGGGGGGTTTCATTGGAGTGGGAAGTTCCACTTCTCTTACTAGAAGCTGTCCTGATAATGGCTGTTATTGCAGATTTCCTGATTGATGGCCTGCGTTCATCCAAGGGAAGGACGGACCTGAAGGGGGGTGCTGGCAGGGGTGGCCGGGCAATTGCGGTTGTAATTCTCTCATTCGGCCCAGCTGGAATGCTTGCAGTCATCAGTGCAATCGTGCAGGGACTGAAGAGAGAGCAGCCCAACTCAGTGGGTATTGCTATTCCCGGGATTGTCCTCGTATTGATCTCCACTAGCAATTGGGACGTTTGGTTTGGCCCCCCCATAGGTGCATCTAGTGTTACATTGGGATCAATAGCGATGCTCCTCTGCATATTGACTGTCCCGACCAAGAAAGAAGAGTGGTCTGCCATGTTGGCTTCCAATGGGCACCTTCTGATTGTGGTCGGCTTGCTAGGGGGAGGGAATGCGGGGCTCCTACCTGCTGCTCTAATCATCATGTCAACCATAGTTTGGGTGGTTGGCATACTACAGCTCCGGAGGGGTTTACGAATTTGGGGATTAGCGGACTTGATACTAGCTGTTTTGACTGCGTTAGTATTCTTCGGAGACGTCCTACTCAATCCCGTATTCTTACTTGGCGGGCTCATCATAGTGGCAATTGAGCTGGGGATAGTGTCGTGGCTTGGAATATCCTACGAAAAGGAGCTAGTGAGGGACTGATTCGCTAATTGTTTGATACTAATCAATCGATTATTTGTTCAAACCAACTAGGCCAACGTTGATGGCAGAAGATGTTGGCAATTGAATCATGACGCGGTCGTGGATATCGGACACTCCCGACGAAGTCGAGCATCCTCCCGTCCCTCTGGGCATCAATGAGATGGCTGTTCCGAGGGCGGCCATTCTCCTATCACTATCTACGATACTGGTCATATTGCTATCGACAATCTGGATAGGCATTGACGCATACAGATTCATGAATGAACTTGAGGATTCATTCGGGTCTGTCGACGAGTCTATGTTAGAGATGGAAGGAAGGTGGGCTTGGGAGGTAGACCTTCTTTTCGACACCTGTGATTCTAGGGAAGGGGATTGGGATTGGCCAGAGAATCTTTCCTCACAGGACGACGTTTTCCTGTATCCTGGCGAATTGCGATGCGACTGGGAGCACCAAGGATCTGGCGACAGGGCATCTGTAGCGGTGCACAATAGGGGAAATCAGACTCTTGATCTACTTCTCGAGATCGAGGGGGCGAATGTGCTATTCTCAAACTCTGACGACACTCAAATGCTGATTAACGAGTTCCCCGGAAATGACTCAATCATCCTTGAGATAGAGCTTACAGAGAACATCGACGAGAGTTCTTTTTCCATTGTTGCTTCCCATGTTGCTTTGGTTTCCGCCGAGGTTAAACTGGATGTTACGGTGTTCAAGGGAGTTGAAGAACGTGAGTTGCATGCCCAGGAAGGGGATAGCCTTCAGGTTCACTATAGGGTGTGGGATGCGGACACTGGTGAATTATTGGATGAGGGGGACCTGCCAGTAACCGCAGGGGATGACTCGAACTATATCGACGGTTTTGGGTGGTCTGCGATAGGACTCGACATAGGTTCCGATAGGGGAGTGATTCCCGGTGTTGATACGGGTACAAGTCACCTGACTCTGTTGCCCCCCAGTATAGCATACGGCGGAGCAGATGGTCATGAACTCCAAGACTCGTGGCTTAGATTTGAGTTGGAAGTTACTACTTTTGTTGGTGTCTAATAATAATGAGGTGATGTGATAGATGTCAGTAGAAAATGGCCATGCAGCAGTCAGACCCTCCTCTGAAGTATCAGAGGAAGCGGGAAGGCGTGCCAAACCAAAGTCGTCACGCAAAGGAGACCCGCCATTCCACATGACGGAAAAAATGAGGAGGCTTTCTACGCCATGGGGCGTAGCATTGGCGAGAGCGGGGCAGATAGATCCGAAGTCTCTTGGACCGGGGGTAATAGCAGATGTTGCGACGGGTTCGGGAATTCAGCTAATTGCTTACTCGAAGGTTCTAAAGAGGCCTTCATTGGGCGTAGAGATAGATGGAAACGTGGCTGTTCTTTGTGCTGCGAACATGTTCGTAGCAGCAGAGTCTGATGACATCCAGAGGTCGATGGACCGGATAGTGATTGGAGATAGTTCGGATGCCGAGGGAGTGATGACTGAATATTGGTCCAGCCTTAGGGAGGCGGGAACTAGGGCTCACCCCCCAGTAGCAATGTTGCATCTTGACCCTGCAAGGCCAATGGATGCACAGAATCATGACATTGACGAGATGGAACCCCCCCTGGGGCCCGTGCTAAATTCATGGAAAGATTACCTAGAGCCCGGGCCGAATGGCCCTTGCATTCTTCTAGACCTCTCGCCAAGGCTTGATGAAGACCAGCAGTCAATGGTCGATGCCACAATTGAGACTGCTTTCCCCGGAATCAGAAGGACGTGGGAGTGGCTAAGCCAAGGGGGTGGGCGCGTGGATCGCCTGTCTGTATGGTCTGGTTCACTCTCGTCAAAGAGCCCAAGGAGGTGCGTTAGAATGGGGACAAAGAAAATCATGGCAACCATAGAGGGCAAGCCATCTATTGCTGTAGCTTCTGATATCAGTGAGCCCCCTCCTTTCGGATCTTGGATTTCAATATTGGATCCTGTGCTCCTCGAGAGTGGTTTGCAGAATAACTGGATTGAGTCGGCATTGGGGGGAAGAGGTGGATGGACTTGGCTCAGGACCAGTGGAAGGAGGCCCCTTCTGATACACACGGAGCCCCTTGCCGATGAGGAGAGTGTGATGGGATTCGTAGTTGCCACTGGTCAAGTCGTCCAACACAGGCTGTCTGCTCCAGAGCTTCACAGCATTGACTTGACTGCCTCTTCATTGGCAAGAAATGATATTGGCAGCATTACCCTGAGATGCTCCCTTGATCCTGAATTGCACCCTACTTTACAAAGGCGTTTACACAAAGCGATGAGAGACATCGAAGGTGATCGCTCTTTCATGGCCGACATC
This sequence comes from uncultured Candidatus Poseidoniales archaeon, assembly GCA_964386765.1. Taxonomy (GTDB): domain Archaea; phylum Thermoplasmatota; class Poseidoniia; order Poseidoniales; family Thalassarchaeaceae; genus MGIIb-O5. Next base: position 23,253 of record CAYLUC010000016.1, read on the forward strand.
CAACTATCCAGAGGGGAAAGTGGGCATACAGTGTATTTAATCTGCAGAGAGCCATAATTTCCGCCCCTACGGGGCGTCCAATCGGTTCAAATAGGGAAGGTTGGTCGCCCGGATGCCTACTAGGCCACTGGGTAACCGGTGAACACGGGAGAACCGTAACATGACGACAATAGATGAAACCCAACTGGGAGATGACTTCTCTTACATCATAAGGATAGCCGATACAGACGTAGACGGACTGCGAAAGATATCCGTCGGGCTGTGCTCGATAAAGGGCATTGGAATGAGGACTGCCGATATGATATGCAAGCTCTCGGGCATTGACGGAAGCAAACTTGGAGGACACCTCACTGATGAGGAACAGGAAAGCCTTCGAGCGGCCATAGGTGACTACGCTACTGAAATGCCCTGGTGGCTAATGAACCGGCAAAGGGACCTGGAGTCTAATGAAGACGCTCACATTGTGGCAATGGAGGTCACGATGACACACAAGGATGACATCGCCAGACTTGCAGGGATTAAGACCTACAGGGGAATTAGGCACAGGAGTGGTCACAAGGTACGTGGCCAGAGGCTTCGAAGCAATGGAAGAAAGGGCGGGGCACTGGGTGTCCAGAGGAAGAAGTGAGGTGGTTAGATGGGAGATCCTAAGTTTGCAAGACCAAAGACACAGACGCCAACTCACCCCTGGAAGCAGGCCCGAATAGAGGAAGAGCATGCTCTCAAAGAGAAGTACGGCCTGAAGAAGGTCGGTGGAATGAGGGAGATATGGAGGGAGAAATCTGCCCTCAGGAGGCATAGGAACCAAGCAATGAAGCTAATTGGCAGGGTCGATACCTCCGAAGGCCACTATTCCAGAGAAAAGAATGACTTGCTGGCCTCGCTAACTAGAAAGGGGCTTCTTTCCGATGGTTCGAGCCTAGATAACATCCTTCAGATCGACGTTGAATTGATGCTGGCGAGAAGGCTTCAATCACAGGTTTACTACAAGGGACTAGCTCCTTCCATGAGGGCGGCTAGAAACCTAATCGTTCACGGTCACATATCCATCGGTGATCAGAAAATGACTGTGCCAGGATACCACGTTCTGAGGGAAGAGGAAGAGATGCTTCGTTACACTAGCGGTTCGAAGTACGAGAACCCGAGCCATCCCTTTAGGGAAGAGCTAGAGAAGATGAGAGCTACTACTGACGCTTCTGAAGAGGAAGCCCCAGAGGTAGGTGGACCGGTTCAGGTAGCTGGTGACTTTGTTGAAGATATCAAGGCAGCAGAAGCAGAGGCTCCTAAAATCGAGGACACCATCCCAGGGGGTGACAACTGATGCCCCACAAGGCAGTTCTACACATCTACACAACGCACAATAACGTGCTTATGACGGCTACAGACCTCACAGGCTCGGAAACTATCTGCAAAGTCTCTGGAGGAATGGTTACTAAGGGGGGCTCCGAGAAATCTAGCTCCTTCGCCTCAATGAGGGCAGCTGAGAGAATGGCTGAGATGCTTGTCGAGAAAGACTTCAATCAAGTGATTGTGAAGTACAGGGGGGCTGGTGGAAATCGCTCTCACAGTGCACCTGGGGCAACTTCCGCCATCAGGGCACTAACCCGTGCTGGAATGCAAATCACGAGGATAGAGGACGTTACTCCCATACCCACTGATGGTACCAAGGCAAAGGGAGGTCGACGCGGTAGACGCGTTTGAGGTGATTGAAATGGTTAAGGTAAAAATTCTGAAGGAAGATGAGGAGAGCATCAAGGTGCTCCTTACTGACACTGACCGCGCTTTCGTTAATGCGATTAGGAGGACATTGATGTCAGATACTCCAAAGATGGCGATTGACACTGTGAGATTCGTAAAGAAGACCGAGGAAGACGGGGATATACTCTGGGAAACCGATGGGCCGCTTCCTGACGAGGTTATTGCTCAGAGGCTAGCAATGATCCCAATCCCTACCAATCATGATGAGTTCTCCTTCCAGGACGAGTGCCCAAATTGCTCGGAAATGGTAGAGGAAGACAGAGGATGCGCCAGTTGTACAATGCTGTACTACTGTCAAGTAAAGGGTTCTGAGGAGGGGACTTGGGTTACCGCTGGAGACCTGAACTTCCTTGGGGACGCCGATGGATTCATTCCTTCTAAGTACCAATCCATACCCATTACTAAGCTCTTCAAGGGACAGATGATTGAGTTCTCTGCTACAGCAGTCATGGGTCGTGGAAGAGACCATGTGAAGTGGTCTCCAGTCAGTGGAGTCACATTCAATCCACGGCAAGTTGGCGTAATCAAGGTCAAATCGAGATCCAAGGTTCTGTGGGACTTGGGCCTAAATATCAAGGCCAAGGACTTCAAGGATGGACGACTGGAAGATATTGAGATGGTGGAGACCCTAAGGTCGGATCTCAATCACGTTGGTTCCGGAACAGAGGAGTCTAGAGAGTTCAAGGGTGCTGTGGAGCTAGAAGACATGCCCGGCGAGTACGTCCTTCAGTTCGAAACTGATGGTTCGATGACTCCCAGAGTGGCCTTTGAAATGGCTATAGCTGAGCTTTCTGGAAGGTTTGTCGGCATCCAAGAAGACCTGAAGGCAGTTCTCTGAACTAGATACCAATTTATTTCCCTGTGTTTTGCAGGGATGTAGCATGCCGGACGTCTTGGGACGCGGAGAGTGCGGTTCTCACGTGACTCTTCTTTTCTCAATTGACGATGCCTCTGACGATCTTGTTCAGCAGGGGAGTCTGGGTTCTGGCCTATGCCTCGAAGCGGGTTCTGAGGTGGTGGCCAGGGGTTGGGAGGGCAATGGGGCCCTCTCAATCAGGTTCCCAGGGGGAAGTGGTGAAGCAGGATTGTATGAAGAAGTGATGAGTACCCTATCAGGATTCGTTCCGGAAGTGAGTGAGTTTGATTGGGAGATTACTGTCAAACTCAAGGTTCCAGTCGGCCAAGGATTTGGGATGTCCGCTTCTGGGGCAATCTCAGCGACGATGGCGATACAGCGTGCCATGGGAATGCCCTACGAAGAGAGCCTGAGAAGGTCACACCTAGTGGCGCATATAGTTGATAGAAAACAGTCTAGTGGATTGGGGGACGTTTCCGCGCTTTCAGCCGGGGGAGTTGAGTTGCGTCTTTCTCCCGGTTCCCCATATCATGGCCACCTACTGGAAAATGGTCCTGGAGAGGCCATTGGCTGGTCAAATGGAATGGGGGTCGTACTGGCGTGGGGGGAGGGATCAGGAAGTCACACCTCAACCTACATCGACGATCCAAATTGGAAGGCTTCCATTTCATCTGCTGGTAGCGAACAATTAGGGATTCTTTCAGAAGGTGAGTGGGGCAGTGGCAAATGGGCCGAACTCATCGAGAGTGCAATCAGATTCTCACAAAATAGCGGCCTTAGTAATGAGGCTGGGAGGTTAGCGGTTCTGAATAGTGCGAATCGTGCAATTTCAAGATGCGGGATGGATGGCGTTGTAGTTGCCCTTCTATGCATGCTCGGTGAAAGCGTTGTGATTGTTCCCTGTAGTCTAGAAAATATTGACTTGGACTTGGATGGGTTACTTTCATCAATCGAGGAAGAGGGCCTATCGGGATGCATCACAAGTATCAATGAGTCATCATGAGTTCTTTGACTTCTCGTGGAACTCGTCCAGCAATGTGAGGTCCAATGGGCTGGCATCCAACTGCTCTGCTCCCATAATTCTCAGTCCACCGCAGAACCCATGTCTGTACACTATGGCTCCATGGCCATATTCGGCGACATATCTGTCAACTTGTTTCTGTGTCTTCTTCCTAGGGAATTTTAGATCCGCTCCGAAGAAGTGCTTAGCATCAATCCATGCACAAGGAACTCCGTTTATCCTGACATCATCTATCATCAGTAAATCTGGGGTGATTATTGCCCTTCCTTCTGCCCTCTTCTGCTCCGCCATTAGATCGTCTTGAGTCCTGTATCTAACGCCTATAGAATCAAAATAAGCATAGAGTACGTCCTCGAAAACCATTGAAGCCTGATGGGTTTCATCTTGATTGACCGAGCTGACCCTGTCCAAAGATTCGGCTAGTTCGAACTGTTCACGGTCCCTCTTCTTGAGTCGCGATGGTTCTTTCAATGACTCCTTGATCCTATTCTTGGACCATCCTCTCCCTGTTAGAATTGCTCTGAATGTGTTAACTGGGGGGGCATCGAACCTCTTGGAGAGAGAGATGACGTCCTCGCCAGAGTCGTAACGCCGGTTGAGTTCGTTTGACCTTCTCATCAGTTTGTGGTGCGAGTAGACGCTCTTCTCCTGATTCAATGCGTTCCTCAACGAAAGGGCTTGCTCGAGGGAGATTGGGAGGTCTTCAATCTGGTCGGCTATCTCATCAACCCTCTCCTGGGGGAGAAATCCAAATTCGCCACGACGCATGATTATTTCACCGGCCTGCTTCTGAACTTCCTTCGTAACTTCGTTCAAGGGCCAATTTACTTCAATTGTCTTTGGAGGGGGATCTATCTCAGAGGGAAATCCAATTGGGGGAGGATTTGCTTTGAATCTACCCAGTGCTCTCTTCACAGAATCTGATTGCTCGTCCGCCGCTCGCTCTCTGGGAGGGCTTCCCCCTCCTCCAGATTTACGACGACCTCTTCGACGACCCCTTCGTCTTCCGCCACTCTTCTCTTCACTCAACATGCCGTCGAACCGAAGGAGCACCATGAACCCACCGTGTGAGTCACTGTTCACCACTAACTGATTATTCACGGAGAAAAATTATTGGAACGCTATACCGGGCTCCAATGGGAAGGCGACTCGGGCCTTGCCGGCTACGTCTTCGCCTTCTCCGACTGGATAGACGCTGACTAGCTTAACATCGAGGGCATCTGCTAGGAACTCTGCGTTTGACGACAGTACCTCTGCCTCATTCAATCCGGAGTTGATCAAGGAAATATCCCCCTCTGGCCATGTGTGTATCCTCCCTCTCTTCTTCTTACTGCCAACTGTGAGTGCCATCCATGTCTGGAAAATCTCGCCCCTCAAAGTCTCATTCTCAAATATGGGGAGAGATTGAACATGGGACTGTCCCTTCGCCTTGAAGTCGAATCCTTCGGAGTCGAGTCTTAGTGACTCTCTGGCCAAATCTGATTTCCATGGGGCGGCTGTCTGAATCACGATGCTGTTGATTCCACCCTGTGAATGCTTCTCGGCCATTGATCTCAGGTTTCTGGCACTTGAAATTACGTTCCTGAGATATCTCTCTCTAGCTAGAACCTGAATATCTTCTGAAACTATCTCGGACTCGTCAATTACATGCATTGCCAGTAGGCCCACACCGCCCATCCGGCTCCAGAACTCCTCTGCTATGTGAGGAGTTGCGGGCGCGAGCATGGGGACCCATGCTCTGAGGAATTCGGAAGCGGCGTTGACATCGGCTCCCCCCCTTCTCCTGTACCAGTTCCAGTCCGAAAGCATCTCGAAATGGCTAATCATCACCCCTTCCCTCAATGAAACATTGGCCATGGCCTCCTTCCATGAGTCCTGGTTGGCTCTGATTCTGGCCTTGAGCCACTCATCTATCTCGGAGGGATTTTCTTGCATCGATTGTGCCGAGTCGAAGGCCTCGATAATCGCAAACATCTGTTTGTGATTGCCCTCGAGGGCGCTGTCAGACCAGTCCATTCCCGCCTCTGGATTAGCTCCAAAGAGAATGAAAAGTCGTACGGTGTCGGCCCCGAACTTTGCTATCATCTCCTCAGGGCTTACCGTATTCCCGAGTGATTTGCTCATTTTGGCGGATCTTGAGGACAGAGTCAATCCACAAGAGGGGCATTCGCCACCGAAGTGGTCGATGTGGTACTCCGTGTTGCAGTCGGCACAGAAGGGTGCAGGCGCATTTAGCATGCCCTGGCAAACGAGTCTCCCGAATGGTTCACCAACCTCGTTCATCGAGTGGTCCCTGGTGGCCTTTGTGAAGAATCGCGCATAGAGGAGGTGCATTACAGCATGCTCAATACCACCGATATAGAGATCCACGCCACCATCCATCCAATAATCGACTGCTTCCCTCCTGAATGGCGACTCGTCGTTGTTGGCATCGCAGAATCTCATGAAGTACCACGATGAGTCGTAGAAGGTGTCCATGGTGTCAGTCTCCCTCTTGGCCGGCCCACTGCATGTTGGGCAGGGGACGTTCACGAAGGAGTCATGTGACTCAAGCGGGTTGCCCTTCTGATCTTCGGTGAATTTCACATCTAGGGGGAGCTCTACTGGCAGGTCTTCTGAGGGGACAGGGACAATTCCGCACTTCTGACAGTGAATCATCGGGATGGGAGTGCCCCAGAACCTCTGGCGACTCAACAACCAGTCCTTCAATCGGTATTGCACCGTTCCATGACCCGTTCCCTCGTCCTCCAAAGTCGATATTACGGCTCCCTTGGCATTGTCGCCGGTGAGTCCATCAAATCCATCTCTGGTGGAGTTGACCATCGGGCCATAGCCATCAAAGGCGGCAGATAGTTCGGCTTCGGGATCATCCCCCTCGGATTCCACCAATACTCGTCTGATATCCAATCCATACCTCTTGGCGAAATCGAAATCCCTCTGATCATGCCCTGGTACTGCCATAACGGCCCCAGTCCCATAAGATGCTACAACGAAATTCCCGGCATATACTGGGACCCTCTCACCGCTCAGTGGGTTAACGGCATACCTCCCTAGAAATACCCCCTTCTTCTCCTTGAGCATATTGATTCTCTCGAATTCTGACATCCTAGTGCACTCATCGAGTAGCTCCCTCCAACCCTCTTCCCATTCTGTTCCTACGCAGAGTTCCTCGCAGAGCTCGTGTTCTGGGGACAGGGTGATGAACGTGACACCGAAAATTGTGTCTGGCCTAGTTGTGAAGGCCCCTACCACCGAGTCCGAACCGTCAATCTTGAAGTCTATGTGGGCCCCATGGGACCGTCCGATCCAATTTCTCTGCATGGCCTTCACGTTCTCGGGGAAGGATATGTTTTCGAGCTCGTCGAGTAGCTCGTCTGAGTAGTCGGTCATCCTCAGGAACCACTGCGACATGTCCTTCTGAACTACCTCGAGCCCGCATCTCCAACAGCGGTTGTTCTTGACTTGCTCGTTGGCGAGCACGGTGTCGCAATCGGTGCACCAGTTGACTGGAGCTGTCCTCCTCTCCACTAGCCCGCTTTCGTTTAGCGTTAGGAACATCTCCTGGTTCCACCTGTAATAGTCAACGTCCGAGGTTGCTAGGAACCTCCTCCAATCGTACGAGTATCCCATCCTCTCCTGATCGGCACGAATACTGGATATGTTCCGATGGGTAACGTTGTGAGGGTGCCCTCCCTCCTTCTTCGCTGCGTTCTCTGCGGGCATGCCGAACGAGTCGTAGCCCATTGGATAGAGCACGTTCCTTCCCATCATCCTCTGGAATCTTGCCATGGCATCGCCGATCGAGTAGTTTCTGACGTGGCCCATGTGCATATGGCCGGACGGATAAGGGAACATCTCGAGGCAGTAGAACTTCTCTCTTGTAGTGTCGACCTCTGCCTCGAAAGCCTTCGAGTCGGACCACGCCTTCTGCCAGCGTGTCTCTATTTCTCGGGCATCGTAGTCCATTTTTTCACTCCATTGGGGCTTCTAAGGGAGCCATCAGGCTCCCCGCAGAAGCAGTAGGCTGGCCAGTAGCCCGCCTTGCAGGGTGTATGAAGCGGGCTTTCGTGCCACGTATCGCGACTCGGACGTTCTGCTTTGAAGCCTGCCCCGAGAGTGGGGGTCCGCCACACCTATGGGAGATGGTTGCGTCGGAGTCTTGATGCTGAGCGACGGGGAGTTCGACAAGAGGGTCGAAGATGACGGGATCGAGGTCTGGGTCACGCAGATGGGGGGCTACATGAACATGAACACCGCTTTCATTGACCGGGATTCTGGAGTGGTGGCAATAGTCGATCCTTTCGACTCAGAAAGGTGGGTCGAGGCCCTTTCTGAGGAGGGTTTAGCGCCAACACACCTACTTTACACGCACACCCATCGTGATCATGTCGCTGGATACTCCTCGATGATTTCTCTGGCACCGGATGTGGAGGTCTGGGGCCACGATGAGGCAAGGGTTCCGAGCTTGCTCGGGCATGTCGTGTTCAAGAAGGTCGACTTCACGAACACCTGGACCAACGAGCCCGATACCACCGTGGAGTGGTCTGCAGGATCAATCTCCCTAGGAGTGACTCATTCACCCGGGCATGCGCCCGGGCACGTCACCCTGCATGGACACGGGGTCTATCACGCGGGGGACCTGCTTTTCACCAACGGAATGGGGAGGGTAGACCTGCCAGGTAGCGACCCCGGGGCCCAATGGATGAGCATACGCCACGCGAAGGAGGTCCTGATGGGGCTTCCAGGCGAGTGGCGGCTGATTCCCGGGCACCGGTATGACTGGGTTGACGGTAGCACCCCCGACTGGGTGAGCATCGTAGAGGCCCTTCAGCACAACTACGCCCTTAACTCGCCGATACTGGAAAGGATGGGGTGACTCGGTGGAAGGACCCTTGTCCGCTCCCTCCGAAGAGGGGATATCGATCGATGCTCACAAGAGGCTCATCGCATACAGCATCGGTCCGCAGGACATCGACCTGACATTCAGGAACAGGGTGGCTCACGAGAACGGATGGGACACCGGGATGGCAGAGAGGGCGGTCCAGGAGTACAAGAGATTCGCATACCTATGCGCTCACAGCCCGACTCCCTGCACGCCCTCAATGGAGATAGACCAGGTCTGGCACATGCACATGACCTACACCCACGACTACTGGGGTAGGTTCTGCCCCGAATTACTCGGATACCAGCTGCACCACGGTCCCACCGAGGGCGGTGAGGAGGAGGACGAGAAGCACGTGGAGCAGTACGATTACACACTTCAATACTACGAGCAGGTATTCGGTCGGCCCCCACCAAGTGATCTGTGGCCTTCCTCTGAGAAGAGGTTCTCCTCTTTCCCCCACCTGCGATGGGTGAATCTCTCAGAGTACTCGGTAACCCCGAAATCGAAGATTTACCTAGCAATGATGGTGACTGCCGCAGTCTTCTTTATGTTGGGAACTCAACTGCCTGTTTGATATGAGACACGTCATAATCCCATCGATAGTAGTTATACTTCTATCGAGTTCCGTTGCTGGTGAGCTGGGGCCGAATAATTTCCCGCCTCAGCCAGAGGGGGAGTGGTACGTATATGATGCTGCAGGAGTAATCAGCGACGAGACCGAGGCAGAGTTCGAGGAGGAGCTGATTCGTATCCACGAGGAATACGGGGTATTGGTGAGGCTTGTCACTATAGAGGAAATGTGGAACTATGGGGTGAAGACCTGGCAAACTGGCCAGGAATTCTTCAGCGACGATGAGGGGTACGCCCGGCAGATGTTCCAGCACTACGGGATGGAGGGAGGCGAGGAGCCCAGCATGATGATCGCCCTGTCAACTGGCGATCGCCAGTTCAAGTTCGTCATGCCTGACATGCCCGCGCTGAACCAAGGAATATCGGGGGACGTCTTCATCAATGGGGCTTGGAGGCTTAGCGATGCCGCTGATCACTATGAAGGGAATTTGGATTGGGGTGAAAATAGTGTTGGGGCGTACGATGGTTACGACAATTGCGAATGGGGTAAGCCTCAGTACCAGTGGTGGGACGGTTCCGATCGATTCGAAATGTGGGTTTGTAATTGGGATGGTGGTGATCCGGATTATGAGTACCACTGGGCCTACTGCGAGGATAGAGGGGGAGAGTGGCAGTGGTACTGCTATGACCATCCTTGGGTGGTTGAAGAAGACTGGAGCCATCCTTACGGATATGTTGGCGGGGGGCCTGAAAACGCAAACGGGACCCTCTTGGACATCAATGACGAATACACAAGGGGGAATATGTGGGAGATAGCCCTATCAAAATATGTCAACAAAATTGACGACATATTGGAACCAGAGCCGTGGCACTGGAGTGTGCACATGAGTGTCTACTCAGTCGGGCTCTTGGGCCTAGTGGCTTTCGCCTACAGGGCACGAAAGGAGAGGCTTTTCGATGCGGATTTCACGGAAACGGCTTACCTTGCGGAGCAAAGGCTGGGCTTTGCCTACTCGAGGCGGAGGGGGATGCTGTCCCTCAAGAGCCTAAAGGGGGGTTCTGACGGGACGGCCTTCGAGAAGGTGAGCGACCAGATAGAGGGACTGACCAAAGCGATCACCGGGGACCTGCGTGAATGGAATTCGGCACAGAGCGTCGACGAGCTGTACGAGAGCTGTGCTGAGCTAAACAAGAGAGCCGACGACGTTGGGATTCCAGAAGAGGTTCAATTGATCGACATTGATCTGGGGAATGAGTTCAGCG
>CAYLUC010000017.1:0-32218 GCA_964386765.1 uncultured Candidatus Poseidoniales archaeon
TTCCAGCAGTAGTCCTCACTGGGTCTTCTTTGCCTGAGGCAGTGGTTCCCGTCTTCTCCTACGTGACTGCATATATTGCCTCCCGTCTCCGACTTCCTCCTCACTAAGCGCTTCTGATTCCTCTCCTTCAGCATCTCTTCGACTTCTGCCCATGCTTCCGTCGTGGTGCCATACAAGCGAATGCTTTTTTGTATATTCTGCATCTCTCCCCCGTCGAACCAGAATGAGCCGCAATCCCGGCACCCATCCACGCACATGTATGTGAATTTACCATCAAAAACAACTCCCGACGCAAACCTGCTGTTATGCTTTGCAGCCTCAACCATCCCCGCTATTGCTATTCCGATAACCAACCCGCCAATACCGCCCCCACTCCCCATATTCACCGCCCCTCCTCGGTCATCGGGTAAGTCGCATTTGACTCTGACCTCGACCATTCCCGAATCGCAGTTCGGGCACCTAATGTCGCACTCCTCCCCCCTTTCGATTAACCGACTCAGGTTATCTGAGTATTTCATGATCCTATCCATGCGCTTGGCATCCAGAAACCGACCCTTGCATTCCCCGCAGCTGTAGAAGCCGTCCATTTTTCCCCTGATGTATCCTGTCTTGAATTCCATCTTCCCGCAGCCTCTGGGGCAATCCAAATTCTCCAATTCTGCTATCTGGTCCAGATGCATCTTGCAGAACAACATACCCTCCATTGCGTGACGCGAGCAGCGCCTCCCCCTCTTGTTCTCGCTCAAGCATATTATGATAGAAGGGTCCTGGTACTGGTGTTCCTTGCAGTACTCGGAATTGTACATGATGTGCTTCGAACAGGCGGTCCCATCGTCCTTGAGCCCCTTGCACTTGGTCATTTATCCACCCGGTTTGGTCCCGTCAGCTAGCCTGATGCATATAGCCGGTATCCCGCCCCAGACCTCTCCGGGGGGTATTTCCGTCCACTTCGGCACGACGGCCCTTGAGGCCACGACAGCCCCCTCGCCAATCGTACAGCCCGGTTGGACTATGGATCCGGTCCCGATCAGTGCGCCATCGCCAATCACAACGGGGGCCATCACCAACTCCCCCTTCTCCGTGAGATGCGCATTGATTGTCGCGTGTCCGCCAATCACCACCCTGTCCCCTATTGTGACTGAGCCAGCGTCGTTGACGTTTGGGGAGTTTATCTGGGCACCCTTCCCTATCTTGGCCCCCGATAGTCTGTAGTACATGTTCCCGATGAACGACGGGACCAGGTGGGGCAGGAAGAACAGGGCTATCTTGTGGAACACCATTGACCATGCCCACTGAATCGTCAGGAACGACTCCAGGGGATACCTCCCGGGAGCCAATCTCGGCCTCAGCAGGCCACCCAGCATCCCACACATGACAACCAGTGTGATTCCCCAAAACATGATCGACATGCCCAGTGATATTGCCGTGGCTGCGGCATCCACCCAGTACTCCCCGTTCGACAGCGCTCCGCGCAACTCTCCGAATAGGGCGACAGCTGGAATGGCGGCGATCCCCACTATGCCTGCGAGAAACGGTATGATTAGTAGGGTCAGTAAGTTCTGAACCAACGTGAAGGGCAACTTCATCACTACTCCCCTCCTATTTTCCCAATCCCCGCTTCCTCGTCTACTTGGTTTGCGACCCTAATTCCCTCATCAACATCAACGACGAAGAAGAAGCACATTCCTAGGAGAATAGGTGCGACCACGCTGAGAAGCCCCATTCTGCTGTCCATAGAAGCAGCGACAATAGCGTAGATTATTGGCCCCATCACAGATACCGCCTTTCCGATAAAGGCGAAGAAACCGAAGAACTCAGTCGTCTTGGATGCGGGGATAAGCATACTGAAGAGACTCCTCGAGAGGGCACCAGCGACACCCATGACCATTCCAAACGACATCCCTAGAATTATCCATTGCATGTTGATTCCAAGGCCCGCTGGCTCCCACACGTTGTCCCTCAGGAAATTGGGCCACCAGTCAATAGGCCCCCCCTCTATCACTGTGGGGTGCTCACCTCCGACCGAGGCTGCTCCATCCAACTCGCCACCGAGGAACGAGAAAGAGAACCTGTGATCAGTCATCCCCGGCATCTCCGAGGAAAGGCTCCGGGCCTCCTCAATGCCAAGAAGAGATATCTCTTCATCACCAGATTTCAGGTATGACAGGAAGGCATTACGGAAACTCTCGTCTCCTTCTCCAGACTCGCTAACCCAGCCATCGACACCTCTGTCATACAATGTCGAAAGGCGATACGCTTCCTCCTCCTCGTCCCAGTCATACTGGAAGTCATACCTCTCGTGATCGCTCCCGAGCTCAAGCGGAGCGAATCCGACACCAAGGACGGAGATGATGCAGAATATAGTGAGCGCAGCACCTAGGATGTTCTTGTTGCTGTATTTGCTAGCTAGCTTGCCACCGACGATGGTCATCGGAATGGCAGCAACGTTAGCTGAGAGAAGGAGGACGAAGTTCATGCTGATGTCAATCCTCAGCACGGAGTCAGCGTATGCCGCAGCAAGCCCCCCTATTGCATTGATACCGTCATAGAACAGGAGGTATCCAATCATGAAAAGAGACAGGATCCTGTATCTCTTGATCTCAGAGAAAGTGTTCCTGATTTCCCTTATCCCATCTATCACTGCCTCCCCGAAAGAGGAATACTCGGTAGGATTCGGAATCTCGGGTTCTGGGGTGTTCCGGAATATGGGTACCGAGAACCCCAACCACCAGAGTGCGCTCGTAACGAAAACGAAAGATTGCACATACGGATCGTTGAATCCCAATTTGAGGCCCACAGCCAAGTGAATTGTAAGGAGAATCGATCCACCCAGGAAGCCGTAGGCGTAGCCCCAGCTGGATATGTGATCCATCAGGCGCTTGTCACCCAGATATGGAAGGAATGCTGAGTAAATCGCATGACCCCCTGCAAATCCTATGTTGCCCATGATGAGGCATATGGCTAGGAACTTGTACGACGAACCGTCATCCATGAAGGGCGCTAGTCCCATAAGTCCGGTGAATAGGATCCCAACAATGGTGTAAATTCGCAATATTTTCTTCTTTATCGGCATCCTATCAGCAATGGCCCCTAGGATTGGGCTAACTATCGCAACGAAAACACTTGAGACCCCAAGTACTACTGCATAGAAACTGTCTCCTGTGAAGGTCATGCCTGCATAGTCAGCGCTCCCCCCATTGGCTAGATTGAACATATTGGACAGGAGGGTTGGAACCACCACAGTGATCACTGTGAGTGCGAAAGCTTGGTTAGCCCAATCGAACCAGTACCAGCTCTGAAGGGCCTTTTTTGATTCAGGATCCATTTCCTCCAGAAGTGTGGCAACTACATCTGAGCTGTCCACTCTCACATTGGAATCGCCAGACACGTGCCTCGGAGATGTTATCGAGTCTTTAGTGTCGCCCAAGAATTCGGAAATCGCGACCCCCAAGAACGTAGCCAATCTCAATAAGAACCCCAACGAGGGGATGCCATGGGACAGGCTTGCGGGTTGATGGGCGATGGCGCAAAGCCCGTCAAGGTGCATCACCTGGTGAAGGCACCCGAGAACACCCCGGAGTCGGTGTCTATCAGGGAGTCATGGGACGCTAGTAAACCGGTAACAGTATACAAGACGCCTGAGAATATGCCCGATGGGTCGCCCTGTCAGGCCGTGACCGTCATCCTCAGAACGAAGGGGTGTGCTTGGTGGTGGAAGTCCGGTTGCACATTCTGTGGATACTTCAATGATGTCAGGGACGACGTAACCACTGAGGACATGTTCAGTCAATGGGAAGAAGCAAAGCGTCGTACGAACAACTTCGAGGATTGCCAGATGGTCAAGGTCTACACCTCTGGAACATTTTTCGAAGACAGGGAGAATCCACCGGAATGGCAGGAAGCTGTCCTTAGAGAGACCTATGAGATGGGCCTCCATTTGGTGGTGGAGGCTCAAGCTCAGATGTGCACTTCCGAGAAACTCTCCTGGGTTGCTGAGAGGCATCCCGGATGTACAGTAGCAATTGGCTTGGAGGCTTATGACGACAAAGTACTAAGATTCCACGCAAACAAGGGATTTTCCACCAAGCAGTGGCACAGGGCAGTTGACTCATTGAGGGAAAACGGACTCAGGGTCAAGACATACCTCCTCTTCAAACCGCCATTTATGTCGGAAGCTGACGCGCTCCTCCATACGACAAAATGGGTATCTGAGGTAGCGCCAATCTCCGACGAAGTTTCAATCAATCCAATGAACATACAGAAGAGAACCATAGTCGACCGATTGTTCAGAAATAGGGAGTACAGGCCCCCTTGGCTCTGGTCATTGGTGGAGATGATCACAGCCTCTCACGAATCTGTCTCAGGTCTTGACTGTCGAGTAATAGTACACCCAACAGCAGGTGGCAAGTTGCGAGGGTCTCACAATTGTGGCAATTGTGATGCGGACGTCGTAGCAGCCATAGAGAGGTATTCTGTTTCAGGAAGCCTCGGGGAATTCGAAGGTCTCGATTGCGATTGCAAATCATCATGGAATGCCGAGGTCATTTCTGACAGTAGCCTCCCAACTCCGCTGGGCTCTGGCATTGATAGGCGTGGCAACATATTGGATGCACATAGGGCTCCATGAGTACGAGGGACGTAGTCCCTCGCCTAATGCTTAAGGGGCAATCTCCGCTGGTTCAGTCCGCTCCTGCAGCTCGTAGCGAGGTGATTCCCTATGTCCGATGAAGGCTCTGGCCATATTACTGAGTTCATTCAAGGGGAAAAAGAACCAGAGTCATCCTATGTTGTGATCATGATTGGCGTGGTCTCCATGCTCTCATTCCTCGTGCTTTATGGAGTCCTCTATCCAGGCAGAGACATGCCTGTAGTCTCAGAGCTACTACCAATGTTCGAGGGGGTTTTCGACTCGGGAATCTGGTTCTTCCTATTGGGTGCAATGCTCGGGTTCTTCGCAATATTTGCAACCATGATGGCTGAGGCAACCAGTGAGTGAGGTGATTCAATGAATGAGATAATTCCTACACTGGCAATTTTCTGGCTATTGATGATAACATCTTTCATACTCATCAAGAGGGGCCTTTCGATATTCAACGATGTCGCTAAGTCAATGGGTATGTTCATGCTCGAGAAAGCGCTAGGTCCGGCTATTGATTTCGTCAAGGGCGAGCCTGGGTCCGCATCCAAGACATGGATACTTCATGGGATGATATGGGCAATGGTGGCATCCATATTCACATTCGAGGGCTTGTGGCTATCACACGATCCAACTGCACTTCACAGTCTGGGGTCATGGGGTTACTCGCCCGACTCGCAGGACCTAATCTACGCTGGTAGATTTGCAGCACTATTCGGAGCAGTAGGGATGATGGTAATTGGAGCAGGACTCCATGTGATTCCTTCCCTTTCTGGTACAAAACTAGCCAGTGAATCCAACGCGACTCTAGTTTCTTTGCTCTGGACATTCTCGGTACTTGTGCTAGTCATTGGGGCTCACTCGAAGGAGATATTTGGAATCAATATCATATTGGTCGGAACAGCACTACAGACACTGGCAATGATGGCAATCATACTCAACCAGTTACTGACCATTTCCAATGCCACGCGTCCAATGGCTATGCCCGGTTGGCTGATTATATTCGGATTGATTGGAGATCCGGCCGCCGTCCTCTCAGTGTTGCTGAGTGGTGCGTATGAGACTGGTGTTGGTCATTGGCTTGTTTACCATATGATAGGTGGGACATTCTTCTTCTGTGGAATCGCAGGAATATCTCTCTATGCTTCGAGTATGGGGAGCGGTAACCCATTGTGGTCTAGGACGCTGGTCGGAGTCACTCTATTCGGGGCAATAATCGCAATCAACCCAATGGGGGAAACCGACATGTCGATGGCAGTTGACATGCTAGGCCTAGAAGCATCGGAAATGGCAACTTCTTCCCAGGATCACATTTACGGCTCATTCCTGATGGCACTGGCAGTAATTCCAATTATCGCATTCAGCTCCAATCTATTGGTAACTCTGAGGGGCGATGGCGCATTTGTTGGTAACGGCGACTCTCCTGGAATCGCTGAAATGAATATGGGGGCCTGGATGCTCATCCCAATAGCAATTGGCTCGCTTTTCGTTCAGACCGATGCCCTTGGGGGCGCGGGTGAGCTATCGGGAATAGCCCAGTCTCTGGACCTGCTCGCTGTTTGGGCGGTACTGATCCCACTCTCTCTCGGTGCCTCTCTGTACGTCCTGCCTCAGGCCAGTGGGAGGAAGGTAATGTCCTCAAATCGCTCTAGGGCTGCTTTCTGGCTCATGTCAGGAGGAGCTGTTGCTGGACTCACATTCACCATCATGGCTGACCTCAATGACATGGCCCTAGCCGAGGCACTCACGGAAAACTCATCGTCGATTACAGACGAACTCAGGGCTCTTGGGTCTGTGGTCTTCTATGGAACGGTTCTTGGGTCAATCTTCCATTGCACCAATGCGATTAGCGGCCAATTCAGGGGAGAGAGATTAGGAGATGAATTGCAATCATCCACGACCTTGTCCCCTCAGACGTATGAACTTACGAGCTCCACCTCTGTGAGGAAGATCCTAGCCAGTGGAGCTACACTTGACACAGAGATAATGCCGGTAACTCAGAGTGATGAGGCAGGTTCAGTAACTGAACTCTAACCGTCAACTTGAGGGAATACCTCCTCTGTTGGGATGTGGGGATGACATGCGAATAGGCCTCGTGGGAAAGCCGAATGTCGGTAAATCGACCATGTTCTCAGCATTGACTGAGACTCCTGTGGAGATAGCCAATTATCCATTTACCACAATTGAACCGAATGTTGGTGTTGCGTGGCTCCCTCTCCCAGACAATTGCGCTTGCCAGGAACTGCGTAGGAAAAGAGAGGACTCTGGAAGACTAGAACCACCATCCCCAGAAGACCCACGACTAGGTAGCATATGCGTCCCCAACTCGGGAAGGTGTAGGAATCACAAGAGACTAGTGCCAGTTACTATGATTGACGTAGCAGGACTAGTTCCCGGTGCGCATGAAGGAAGGGGGAGGGGTAATCAGTTTCTCTCCGACTTGGCAAGATGTGACGCACTGATACAGGTAGTCGATGTTTCAGGGTCCACTGATATGGAGGGAAATCCCGTTGGGACTGGTGGCTCAGACCCCCTCGATGAGCATAGGTTCCTGTTGGAGGAGATAGATTGCTGGATAATAGGAATACTCGAAGCGGGCTGGCAAAGAGGGACAAGAAGAGTACAGGCAGAGGGGGACAAGGCACTTTCATCATACGTACTGGACCAGCTCACTGGGATAGGTGCCAAAGAGAGGCACATCTCGATCGCGCTCTCAGAAGTCCACTCAAAACACCCAGATGCGGGGCCTCCGTGGGATTGGAAAAACACCCATCTACAAACACTCTCTTCCACGATAAGGAAAGAGCTGTTCCCGATTTCAGTAGCTGCAAACAAGGCAGATAGGGCCATACAAGGATCCTGGGAAGAGCTTTCCAAAATGGTCAATGATGCAGGCGGCTCAGTTGTGCCAACCAGTGCCGAGGCAGAACTAGCGCTTAGGAGGGCGTCAATAGCTGGTTTGATTCAGAATAATCCAGGCGAGGCGTCTTTCCAGATCACCGAGAAAGGAAAGGAAAATTTGACCGAGAAACAGGAAACTGCCCTGAAATCAATAGTCGAATCACTTGGGGAGTGGGAAGGAGGGGGGCTGATAGGGCTTCTGAGCGAAGTCGTTTTCGATAGGCTGTCCCGTAGGGTGGCCTACCCAGTCCAGGATGAGGCCCATTGGACTGATGGGGATGGCAACATACTCCCCGATGCACTATTGATTGCAGAGGGGACCACAGCTAGGGGCCTAGCATATGAGGTTCATTCGGACTTGGGTGAGGGATTCATCAGAGCAGTAGATGCGAGGAGCTCGAGAGTTGTAGGCGCGGACTATGAGGTCCAAGACGGCGATATAATCAGCATCTATGCCAAGACCTGATTAGGTCCCCAACTCAACTGCGGGCTGCAAAATCAACTCGTAAGTCACCGCAGTCCATGTGATATCGTACTCCTCGTCCGAGTCTACAATTGAGCCGAGAGGGGAGGGCGGTGAGCTGATGTCCGCAGTAATCGTAGCAGCCCAGGTACCCCTCCCCAGACCGCCATCATCCCACGTTGCCCTGATCTCGGACTCGCTCAAACCCGAGGCAGTGTAGTTCGCCCCTGAGTAATTCGCAGTAACATCCCACCTGAGTGTGAACCCGGAATCTCCGCCCGAGCACATCCCATCTCCGCCCTGATCTTCTATGTGACCTGAGGCGTGTCCCTCTACATCACTGAGATCACTGACTCCATCTACGCTATCTGTGAAACCAGGGCCTGGATCGTCATTGTCATTGCAGTCGATGTCCAATTCGATGTATCCTATGTTCATCTCTGAAGCGACATCGAAAAAGGTGTCGTGAGTATCCCCGTCTCCCAGTACCTGGCTCTCTTGCAGGACTATCAGAGACTCTGCAAAGCCGACCTCCCAGTCTCCTGAGGCCCCGGAGCCGCCAGAAACCATTCCATCATCAACCAATGGCATCCAAGCAAAATATGCAGGGAATAGTATGAGAAAAGCAATGCTACCGCTGAATATACCAATTTTTCTCGGCGTATCGAAGAGGTCCTGTATGTCCATTTCCTTCAAACCCCGGTCAACGCCCTCTCTTTCAAGTCCTCTATCACCAGTTTACTCTAGAGGCAGTTAGTCCACTTCAAAAGAACCAGTCCAAGATGAAATGTCAACCCCCTCATTCCTGAAGGCAACTCTTGACCTACGGAACTCGGGAATGAAATACCCAATCATTGACCTTTCCCAGAATGACCATTTCCATGGACATCTTGGCAATAGTGAACACCACTCCGAGAAAATGCCACCCCACTCCTCCGAACTCATTTCATCTGGAACCTCGAAGGAAACCATAGACACCCTTCCCGCTGACCCCGGGACAAAACTCCACGACCTCAGAGATAGCCCACCAGCATCTTCGTCATCGATGACCATGCCTAGGACTCTTGCGGATCTAGTGAGTGGCATTATTATCGCCCAACGATTAACCACTCGAGTCTCCTCAACCCTGTGCATCTCCCACTCACGGGACTCGCACACGGTCCTGAACGACCTTATTGCATCCGCAGGAGTGACTGAAACCGGAATCTCGAGAATTCGGGTAGGGCCCATATGGCTACGCCTCTAGGCTACCGCCCATAGCGCCTTCGCGACCCTGATTCAGCAGTTACTTCACCCGAAGAGCGAGCCGAGGCCTTCGAAGCCACCACCATCATCCTCTGGCTCTTCCTCTGCAGCTGCCTCTGCTGGGGCATCATCAGATGCTCCACCTGAAGCTGCCGCGGGGGCGGCCGAGGCGACTGGTGCGGCTACGGCAGTGGCCATCGCCTCTCCGATATCGACAGATCCCAACGATGCGACCATCGCCTTAACGCGGGCGCTATCAGCGTCCACTCCAGCAGCGGTCAGCACAGCGCTTACGCCCTTTTCGTCAATCTCCTTATCGGCCGAGTGCAGTAGCATTGCAGCATACACATATTCCATTTTTTTCACCTTCTTTTTCATCCGAAGAGGTCACCGAGTCCATCGAACCCGGCTTCCTCCTCTTCCTCCTCCTGGACTTCAGCCGGTGCTCCGGCTTCGTCTTCCGCCACTTCGGAGGCCGCGGCGGCAGCGTTCGATACTGCAGCAGCGCCAAGCGCGGCTGCGAGCTCGTCATCGAGCGCTGAGGAATCTAATTGGCCAGCAATGGCCAGGGCACGTGCGTTTGCACGTGATATGAACAAGGAAGCCGTCTCATCGTTGACGACTCCAGCTTCTATCGCAACAGAGAGGGCCTCGCTGCTAGCCTTGGAAAGCAGGGCAGGCATGGTTATCGGTGAGAACCACCTTATGTTGCATGCTAAGTTGTATGCACCAGAATTGGCCACTAGTATGTCATTTCTCAGTCCATCGGTGTCGAGATCCAAGTCAGACGCCGAAAGTACATCTCCATCATCCAGAACTCCAATCAGTATCAGGCCTATTTCAATCGGGTTGATGCCCAACTTGGAGAGCATTAGTCCTAGGTCTCCCTCGATAGGCTCTCCCTTGTTGACAACTGTCACGGTCTTTTGGATTGCAACCGCGCCCTTGTCTATCTTAGCAGGGATTCCTACAGCGTTGAACTCCCCTACTATTGGTCCGGGTCCAAACTCTGTTGGGCCTGCCTCAACTATGATGTCATCTGGAGCGAGCTCTCCTTCCTTTGCAGATCTGCCCTGTCTCGTCTTCTCAAGCTCTTCGAACAATTCGTAGCAGTTCAGTGAGTCCGTGTGTACGACGCATGGTTGTATGGCCCCTTCCAGCAGGGTCTCCAAGTCGTCCTCAGTCAGTCCTGCATCCTTCCATGCAATCCTGATTAGACTCTTCTTGGCCATGGTCATGGTCAGCATCCCCCTAAGTGACGCCCTCATGTCCAGCATGTTCTTCGCTGGTACGCCAGCGACATCTACGACTCCAACAATCCCGTCTCTGCTGACAATCTCTGTGAGCTCGGAAACGCGGTCGGGCTTCCAACCTGCAATCTTCGGAATCACAGAACCACCTCGACCTTGATAGAGGGGCCCATTGAGGTCTTGACGTAGCATGACCTGATGTTCCCAGCGCCTCTTTCCAATCTTCCAACGACCCTAGTCCAGATTGCCATGCCATTTGCTGTGAGCTCGCTGACCCCCTGCTCTCTCGATCCCATGGCAGTGTGGAAGGTAACCTTGTCCCTAGATCTGACAATTGCAGTGTCCTTGAGGCCAGCCGCAATCATCCCGGGGTCAACTTTGGGTGGAACTGGCCTTGGCATCTTCCCCCTGGGCCCTAGGACAACACCAAGGAATCTACCGACCGTTCCCATGTGGGGTATCTCGGATAGGAAGAAATCGTATCTATTTGCCATCTTTCTGGCCTGCTGCCTGTTTCCACCAATGTCCTCTATTTGTGCAGGATCAATGACGTCTATTCCAGATGCCTTTGCTTTGGTGGACATTTCTCCGCCAGCGAACATAGCAATCCTGACTGGCTTGCCTCTTCCAGACGGGAGCCTGACTTCCTCTTGGATCCTGTTGGTCGGGTTCTTCAGGTCAACGTCCATCAGGGTGAATGCAATTTCCAGAGATTCGACGAAGTTACGCTCTGGAGACTCATCAAGAGCCTGTTGGATAGCGTTCTGTATGTTTTCCTTCATTCAAATCACCTCTGCGGTCAACGAGGTTCCCCTCTCCCGCAACTCGTGAAGCATTATGCGAAATGCTCAGCGAAGTCCCCCTTGCTCATAGCAGCGAGAGCTTCCTTCGGAGGCATGCCCTCGACGTTAACTCTCATAGAAACACACGTGCCCATTATTTCACGGCACTTCGCATACAGGGTAGCACCAGTGAGCCTGTCTGATTGATCCTCAGCCAGCTTCTTGACTTGGTCCATGGTCAGGTTCTCGGAAGCTTCCTCCCATGAGCCATTGCACTTCTGCTTGCCCAGGGATTGGATGATCTTGTGAGGCGTCTCGTTACGTGCAGACATCTCTCAGTACCCCCTTGGTGCGCCCCGGCGACCTGCTCTCCCTATTTGAGCGTGATGTAACCACTAGGGAACCGTCTTTCTCCTCACTCCACTCTCTGAGTGACTCTGACTTGGTCAGCTCTGATGTTCAGGGCTACTGGAACAGCAGCTTCGAACAACTCCACAGTAACCTCTTCTTTGCTCTCGCTAACTCCGATTACTCTAGCGGTAGCCCCCTTGAATGCACCACCCCTAATTTCTACGATGTTGCCCTCCTCAATTCCAGCAGTGGCTGCCTTGGGCTCTAGGTACGGTAGAATGTCGCGGAGTGGGGACTCGCCGTCCAGTACCTTGCGGCAGTTCTTCATAGGGGTCGCGGAAACGCCCACTCTCCCTATTAGCTTCTCAACGTGGTGAAGTGCAGTAGCTTCGATGAATACGAAACCCTTGAGGTAACTGGGACTGAGGACTCCGAAGATCTTGTCCTGAATGTCCTTTAGTGAACCAGTTCCGGATAGGCGAGCGCGTATCTCCTTGGCAACGTTCTGCTCTTGTCCCATACTGGTCTTCAGAATGTAGAGGAAAGATGCAACGTCTCCATACATGTTCCCTAGTTGTGGAACCATGTACCTGGAGGACCTGCTGTCTGACGTGTCTTCCGGCTCTACCCAGTTGATGTATCCCGGGTCGACCCAGCTGAAATTCTTGTAGAGGCCACGGGCCTCAACAGCGTCACTGTCACTCAGGAATAGCAGTGGGGTCACATCATTGAGCCTGTTTCCGAACTCGAGTCCCCTTGCATCTCCCGATCGAACAAATGTCAGGCTCTCGGCACCGATTCCCGTAGTCTCCGAAATTCTTGCGGCAACAGAGTCCAAGTTTTCAGAATCACCAACCCCGTAGACCCCATCCCAAGCGCCAGGGAAATCGGCTACTTCGTCAGCTCTTTGCATCAATAGGACCTTTTCGCCATGGCGGATGTAAGCAACAAATGCATCAGACATATTTTCACCTAGTTAATCAGCCATGCGAAGAACTTGGGGAGCGCAGTATCCATTGCCCATAGCATAGCGAATCCTATGAAGCCCAGTACGAACATCCCTATGCCACAAACAATGACAGTCTGCCTGAACTCCTGCTTCGAAGGCTTCCTGGCCATCTTCAGAATCCTTGCGTAGGAACCAGTTTGGAGGCTTTTGACACGCCCTTCTATGCCATCTTGCCAACCCTGCACGGTCTCTTCTATAGGGCCGACATTGGAACTCTCGATAGCCATGACTCAACCTCGAAGCGGTCTGCCGACCGGAGGACCTCATTTAAGCACGCCGGACGAGCCCTAAGGGGCTCGCGAGCAACTCATCCCACAAACTCAACGGTTCTACTTCTCAGGTTGCGCATCTGTGTGTGCAATGCCGCTCCGTGAATCTGCTCGCTCTTCACACCAGTCAGAACCAGTAGGACACGTATGCCATCTCCCATACTCGGGTCGGTCGTAGCTCCCCAGATAATTCGGGCGTAGGGGTTGATCTTGTCCCGAATGATCTTAGCGCATGATTCCGCATCTCCAAGCGACAGAGTCGAGCCTCCAACGACGTTGACTAGAGCTCCCCTGGCATCTGAGATGTCTATGTCCAGCAGTGGTGATTGCAGTGCTTCCTCTGTAGCCTTGATTGCCATGTCCTCTCCTTCTGCCTCTCCTAGGCCAATCATTGCGACTCCACCTCCATTTTCCATTACAGATCTGAGGTCTTGGAAGTCCAGATTGACGATGCCCTCCTTGGCAATCATCTCCGAGACGCCTTTGATGCTCCGCATTAGAAGCTCGTCGGCAACACGGAAAGCGGCATCTAGGGGAAGGTCTCTGACGCCCTCCACTTCTAGGAGCCTCTCATTGGGAAGGACCACCACAGTGTCACATACCTCCCTGAGTCTCTCTAGCCCCCATTCTGCATTCTGCCTG
Organism: uncultured Candidatus Poseidoniales archaeon; assembly: GCA_964386765.1. GTDB lineage: Archaea > Thermoplasmatota > Poseidoniia > Poseidoniales > Thalassarchaeaceae > MGIIb-O5. The sequence continues at coordinate 13,549 of CAYLUC010000017.1, forward strand.
CGCAGGGCTCCTTCGGAAAGGAAGGGGTAGCTGACAACAGCAATTGTGAGGGCACCGGCGGAGCGTGCAAGACGTGCTATGACGTGTGCGCTCCCAGTGCCGGTACCCCCGCCGAGCCCAGCGGTGATGAAGGCCAGATCACAATCGTCAATCTCGGTCTTCAACGAGCGCTCCGACTCGTAGGCTGCCTGTTCCCCCTTCTCCGGGTCTCCGCCAGCGCCCCTGCCTCGCGCTGACCTCCCAATCAGAACCTTGTTGCGAACGGCCACTCGCAACAGGTGCTGTGCATCAGTATTGACTGCTATTCCCCGTACATATTCTTCATCGAAAAGATTCTCATGTTCTAGACGAGCAACTGTGTTAGAACCACAGCCTCCACAACCGAACACTCTGATCTTTGGTTGCAATGACATCAAGAGGTTCTGAAGCTCAGGATCACTCTCGGTATCGAGGGGTCCTGTGGGGGCATCCCCCTCTTCCTCAAGCTCCAATACTCTGTTGATGAGGTGCTTCACGGACACGAGCCGAGTCGAACAGAGGATAACCATTACCCCAGTGGGACGGCACTTCGTGGGGGTTTAGTCACGGCCCCCAAGGGGCCGTCAAAGAAGCTGCTCCCTAGTCTTGATGAATCTCACTATGAAGGTATAGAGGCCTCCCCAGGCAGAAACGGCAAGAGCAAAGGTAACGCCATTCAGCTCGTCGTTACCCAGTAGTGCCCATTGTGCCATCTCATGGATGCTCGAGTAAGCGATACCCATCGTCCCGGTCTGTGCTTGCCATGCTGCTGCTATCAGCCCAAGTAGCGTGAGAACCATTCTGTCGGCTCTTGAGAAACCGCCGTATATCCTGCCTAGGCCAACTGACTGTGCCTGTGTGCCCATGTATGATCCGAAGAGAGTCAGCAGTCCAGCTAGCAGTCCAGAGCGAGGATCGCTGACAAAGGCCGCGTTCATCCCAAGAGCTACCAGGAGGCCGACATCAACGACCCTGTCTATCGTGTGATCAAGGAAATCTCCGTAGGGGCCGTCGACACCTTGGTGTCTCGCAAGCGCTCCATCGAGCGCATCCAGTATCCCCGCTACTAGAATCAGAACGATTCCTCCGAGAATCGACATCGCTCCAGCGCTGTCGGCATCCGCTCCCGAGAGCAGGTAGAATGCTCCAAGTGCCAGTACCAGGCTAGCCCATGTCAGAACGCTGGGGTCCAGATCGCCCATCCTCAAAACCAGGGGATGCATTGCCTTCGTCCATTTTGCGCGCATCTTCTCAAACATCATGACTCCTCCATCCGCGCAACCCAATCTATTGTCGAGCCCAGACTCTTTGGCTTGAAGCCATCTGATGCCCACTCCTCAATTCCATCAACTATGGACACTATCTCACTCGCCGTCGTGTCAAACTCTGTCCATGGAATTTCCCCATCTGAATCATTCCAAGAACCACCCATTAATTCCCACTCGTAATTTGAATTTATTTTGCCTTCCGAGTAGCCACGCTCATGGAGCCTTCTCTTCAGGACTTCCGGTGAGCACCTGAGGACCACGACAGCGTCAACAGGGAGGGTGTGGGAAAGGTGTCCGTCTATCGCAATCATGCCATTCGGAGGGGCTGACCACGCCGTGGATAGCAAACCACTCAGTTTCTCGATGTCAATTGGCCTAGCCCCGTCTTCGGGGTCCTCACTTCCTATGCAACCGTGTTCCTCAGCCAGTTCCTCGACAGACATCACTGTGAAACCCACCGCCTCAAGGAACCCGCTGACAGATGTCTTACCCACGCCAGGAGTTCCAGTAATCGCGACTCGAAACCCCTCTTCCATGCCCTGTCCGCACGTGTGCGAAGCAATGAACGCTACGTGGATTAGCCGTAACATTGACCACTCATATGCACAGCCGACCTTGAGGAGACATGTCAGAGAGCGTTGGATGGCTGGGTGCCATGGACCCGAGAGAGAATAAACTGAATACACTCATCGTAGCAGCCCCCTTGGCACTCTACTTCGATTTATTCGCACATGACGCGACCATGGCGTTCTTCTGCTCCCTTGTTGCCATCATGCCTCTGGCCTTCCTAATGGGGAGGGCCACCGAGGAAATCGCGCTCAGGACTTCAGAGTCCCTCGGGGGGCTCCTCAACGCGACCTTCGGAAACGCCGCTGAGATGATCATAGCTCTCCTGGCAATAATCGCAGCATACCAAGCAGGAGCCGGTTCGGCCACGGAGTCAACGATGATCCACTTGGTGCAGGCTAGCCTGATAGGGAGCATACTGGGAAATCTGCTGCTCGTCATGGGCCTAGCATTCGTGTGGGGTGGCATTCATCACACGGAGCAGAGATTCTCGGAGACCCAGGTAAGCTCCAATGGGTCACTACTTCTGCTGTCCATGATCGTACTTGTGGTGCCCTCCGTCTTCCACATGACCGTCCCAGGCGAGGAGGGCGCTGCTGGAGTTGAGGACCTCAGCCACATCGCAGCATTGGTGCTCCTTACGCTATACGGCCTCTTCCTACTCTTCCAGTTCAGGACCCACGTCCATCTCTTCGCGACTGACGCTAAGCACCACGAGGAACCCTCAATGAGCCAGAGAGACGCAGTGATCCTACTGGTGGTAGCCACTGTTCTGGTATCAATAATGGCAGAGGTGCTGGTGGCATCGGTGGAGGAAGCAGCAGCCGAACTGGGGATGCCGCACCTCTTCATCGGGGTCATCCTCCTCCCATTCTTCGGCAATGCGGCTGAGCACTTCACCGCAGTCACCGTCGCCGGGAAGGACAAGATGGACCTCTCCTTCGCCATCTCGATGGGCTCATCCACGCAGATAGCTGTGTTTGTTGCCCCACTCATGGTCGTAATATCCTGGCTCCTAGGGGTCCCTCTGACATTCGAGTTCGGGATGCTAGAGACGGTGTCTGCTTTCCTTGCGGTGCTCATCGTCAACGTGATAGCTTCTGATGGGAAGTCCAATTGGCTCGAGGGGGCCATGCTTCTGGGAGCATACGCAGTACTGGCTGCCGCGTTCCTCTTCCACCCTTGAGATCAGCAGCATCCAACTTCTCGGAGGGGAGCGGCAACAAATTCCACCCTGTCAATGTCATGAGTATTCTTCAGCTTCTCCATCATTTCACGAATGTTCCCCGCCATCCCCCGAATCTGCATGGTGTCTACACACGTATGGCTCTCAGTAAGGCAGTTGTGATGGTAAGATGACACTATTATCGAATCAGAGTGCCTCATTTCAGTGAGTTTATTCTCAACATCGTGCTGATAGTAGATTACTGCGGTGCCCTCAATTTCCACCTCCTCTTCCATAGTATCGAGATCACCTCGGAGGGTAGCCTCAGCAAAGTGGATACTAGCATCTCTGAGGAACATGCTACGATTATTGTATCCCGTTTGCGAGATTAATTGGTCCAGTCTATGTGCAAATTCCTTGTCAGTGCTGAATGAGAGGATACGACTCATACCTCTGCCATAACACTGGAATTAATAACATTTGTTAAATATGTAATAATGCTTCCCTAACCCCATGACCGAAGCAACCCTGCCAATCGAACTAGCAGCACTAACCCTGGTATTAGCCCTCGTTGGAGGCTTGATACCTATATTCAGTAAGATCAAGGATAATCCGGAGACACTGAGGAGAATTACTGGAATCTCATCAGGGATTCTACTGGCCTCGGCCCTCCTGGTCGTGGTTCCAGAGGGTTTCGAGTTGGCTACGGGAGGCCACGATGAACATGGCCACGATGAACATGGCGATGATGATGCTCTGGCCGGCTCTGCTGCTCTAGTGATTCTGGAGTTAGAGCATGGCGATATCAATGCATCAGAGGCCATCGAGGAGATTGAGGGTCTGCTCGGGGGCCATGATGAGGATGAACATAGTGACCACGACGAGGATGAAGATTTGCACGATGAGGAAATGGATGCGTCTCTGTCAGAGAGTATAGAGCATGTCATCGAAGAAGTGGAATCAGGAGAAATAAATGCCACTGCAGGCATTGAGGAGATCGAGGAACTCATTACTTCCCATGCCCATGAAGAGGCGGGTCACGGCGATGAAGAGGAGGAAGGACTTGAGAATCTGATTATCGGAGCGGCTATCTTAGCCGGATTTGTATTGATGCTCGTAATGGAAGGCTCTGGAATGGGCCATGCAGTCCATGAGGAGCATCATGACCACCATGACGAGCACGGGCACGAGCATGTGCACCACAGGACGGCACCATGGCTCCTCGTCCTCGGCCTTTCCCTGCATTCTGCAGCGGATGGATTAGCAATCGGTTCTGCGGCGGCGGGCTCATCAGAGGCAGTGACTGCACTGGTCGCACTAGCGGTCCTCATTCACAAGGCACCGGCGGCATTCAGCCTGGGTGTGTTCTCCCTGCACGAGAGAGAGGACAGGAACGACTCCATCAGGGACGTTGTATTGTTCTCAATTGCAACCCCTGTTATGATCGTGGTCTCATTCTTCGCCCTCCAGGGCCTCGATGATCAGATGGTGGCGCTTGCGATGCTGTTCTCAGGAGGAACTTTCCTGTACGTGGCCACCGTGGACACACTGCCAGATATCCACAATGCCGTGTCAGGTAGGGAGGCTATGATAAACGTCCTAATCGGAGTTCTAATCATGATCGCCATCCTATTCGGCGCCGACGCTGCAGGACTAATCGAACACGGCCATTGAGTCAGAGGATGTTCTCAACAATCTCGTCAAGGTCCTGACCTCGCCCACAGTAGTAGCACCTCACTTCCATGGGCTGGCGACTCACTACCCTGAGCTTCTGGGGGAGGGGCTCTCGAGCGTTCTGTGTGATGCAGTTCGAGAATGTGCAACTGGCCACGTTAACCAGCTCATCAGCGAGCTCCACGACCCTCTTCTCGGCAACTCCGTAGTTCCTGATTATAGCGACGCTCGCTTGAGGGGAAATCAGAGCTAGCCTGTCCAGTTCTTCTTGGCTCAGCTCAAGGTCCTCGATCTTCAGGACATCCTTCCTGCCTAACTTGTCACTTGGAACGTTCATCACCAGGGAGACTGGATTGGATTTGTTTGTGTCTATCCTCAGCATCCTGATTACCTGAAGTGCATGGCCAGCTGGGATGTGATCTATCACAGTGCCATTGCAGATTGCCGTGACTCTCCTCATCTCGCCCATTACTTCACCTTCTTTGGTACCTTAACCCCTAGACACCTGCATAGCAGAGCCATCCTCGTGGGGACGCCATTGAATGCCTGCTGGAAGTATCTGGCATTCTTGGTCGCATCGAGGCTCGGGTGAAGCTCACTCACTCTTGGAAGGGGGTGCATCACAATCATCCCGTTCTTGGCGCTAGTCATGTTCGATGAATCCAACATGTAGATTCCCGCTACCTTGGCATATTCGTCATCATCAGGGAATCTCTCCTTCTGGATTCTTGTCATGTAGATGACGTCGGCATCCGGCAACGCCTCTTCCAAGTTGGATGTCTCGGATATTTCTGCTCCGTGTTCCCTGAGATCGGAGACTATCTCCTCTGGCATCTTGAGACTCTCTGGGGATACTAGGGTCAGAGTCGCACCAAACCTCACTAGGGCATGAGAAAGGCTGTGGACAGTCCTACCATATCTCAGGTCTCCGACAAGCACCACATTCAAACCATCGAGAGTTCCATGCGCCTCCCTTATTGTGAACAGGTCTAGCATTGTCTGAGTGGGATGGTTTCCTGCTCCATCCCCCGCATTCAGTATGGGAATTTCAACGGCATCTGCGCTGTATTGCGCTGCGCCTTGTTGTGGGTGCCTAATCGCCGCTACGTCAGCATAACCATCAACCATCTGCATTGTGTCGAACAGCGTCTCTCCCTTGGCCACCGAAGTGCCCACGGAAGTGAAGTTTAGCACGGATCCTCCAAGCCTCTTCATGGCAGCCTCAAAGGACATTCTCGTCCTAGTTGAGTTCTCGAAGAACATGTTCGCCAGTACTTTTCCTTCCAGAAGGGGCAGGTGGACATCACCCTTGGCGACGGGAATGAGCCTTTCCGCGTCATCGAGAATAGACACGATTTCTTTGTTAGTGAGATCATCCATTGTCACGACGTCTGACATCTTTCTCCCCCCGAGCCGGCGGTCGCTCGGTCATATGTGTTGTCATTGGTGTTTTTGCTAACCTGACACGATACCGTCGGCTTGATGTGGGGTGTGCCACTCCCTCGTATTGATGATAATCAGCCGGACGCCACTTCGCGTCTCGTTCTGTGGAGGTGGAACAGACCTAGACTGGTTCTCAAACTCAGAGGGCACGGGGGGCATGGTCACATCAGCCGCATTGGATCGCCACATACATGTCACAGTGAACCGGAGATTCGATGATTTAGTCAGGGTATCCTACTCAAAGATGGAACTAGTGGAGAACTTCGAGGACATCGAGCACGAGCTAGTCCGAGAGTCGATGAGGATGACGGGAGTAACTTCCGGGGTCGAGATTACGACCATTGCCGACATCCCCTCTAGGGGGACTGGATTAGGATCGTCTTCGTCGGTCACCGTGGGACTTCTGAATGCTCTGCACGCGTATGAAGGACGCTCTCCCTCCCCCCGTCAATTAGCGGAGGAGGCCTGTGAAATAGAAATTGATATCTTGGGCCAGCCAATTGGGAGGCAAGATCAGTATGCGGCCGCTTATGGCGGAATAAACAGCATCTCATTCGACTCTGACGGAACTGAGGTAGTCCCATTGAAAATCACCGAAGAAGCAATGGATAGGATTTCGGAGGAGTTCACGCTTGTTTTCACTGGAATGACAAGGAGTGCAAGCGAGGTTCTCAGCGAGGCCCCAGAGGATCATAACGACAAGGCAACCAGGCTACGAAAAATCAGGAAACACGCAGATTCCGCACGAGACCTCCTCGAAGCGGGGAACCTCAAGGGACTCGGAGAGCTGTTGAGAGAGACATGGGAACTCAAGAGGGGGATCTCCCCCAGTGTCAGCGGTGACGAGATAGAAGAAATTCACAAACAGATCATGCTAACCGGAGCGACGGGCTCGAAACTCCTCGGTGCGGGCGGCGGCGGGTTCTTCCTGGTCCATGGAGACGGAGAGGTGAGGTCGAAGCTGGAAAAAATGGATCTTATGACCATCTCCCTTGGGATTGACGAAGAAGGCTCCACAATAGTCCACAGGGGATAGTCAGATGGGTCCCAAGTCAATGGCCATAATCATCGCCTCGGTCATGCTGATTTCCATCATCCCTACCATCACATCCGAACCTGCTCTGGAGTCTGATGACAAGAGCTCAACATCTAGTAATCTGAATGACCCCTTCTTGGGCTTTGACACCGATATCTCCGAACTTCTCGAAGACTGGGATATTCCCGGAGCCCAAGTTGCAGTGATGTACAACGGCTCACTGGTCTTCAACAAGGGATATGGAATATCTGCCAATGGGACGGACTCCGATGGGAACTATTGGTCCACTGGAGTCAATGTCGACTCGAAGTTCAGAATCGCCAGCCTCTCGAAGGCGGTAACTTCTGCGGGAATCCTGACACTCATCGAGGATGGGACGATTTCCCTGGATGACAGGATGGTGGACCTAGTGCCACAACTCCTCCCATCTGAGATAGAGGGATGCGACTATCCAAACCATGCCACGCCATATTCTATTGATGACATAAACGTCTCACTGTTGCTGAATCACCGTGCGGGCTTCGACCCCAGCATAGACCCCACATACCGTCATTGGAATAATTGGGTCGGCTCATGGCAGAACGACCAATGCATCGACAAGCAATCCCTGATTGATGATTACGACAATGGGAACCTAGCCCCAATTCCAATGGACAGGATCCTCTCTGAGTGGCTTCGGAGGCCACTGGAATACGAACCTGGGACCGATTACGTGTATTCCAATGTCGGATATCAGATTCTAGGTAAGATCATTGAGTCACAGACCGGGATGGAATACGAGGACTACATTGTCGAGAACGTCCTTATGCCCATGGGAATAGACAGCATGTCAATAGGAATGACAATGCCAGAGCTGAGAGCATTAGGGGAGGTATCATACTTCGACGATGGCACTGGTTGGTGCCACTTCCCATCGGGTCAGGATGAGAACGGCGACCCTATCTTCCCAATATCCCCAGACCCCGACTGCGGTGACTTTGTTGTCGAGGAGAAAGATGGCGGCGGAGGATGGATTGCAACCGCCTCTGATTATGCAAGGTTCATCTCGCACATTGATGAATCCATCCAAAGTGACATCTTCGAAAACTCGTTTGATTATTTCGTAGGCAACCCATCCGGTCATTGGTACGGCAGAGGAATTGGCATAGTGGGAGATCCAGCAGATACGTGGAACCATTGGGGGTCTTTCGCCGGATCATCAACTAACTTCCGCAGAGATGTTACTGAATCCGGTGAATCCGTAGTTTTCGTTATGTTCACCAACACACGACCAGATGGAAATTGGAAGAGTGTCAGAGAGAGCGTCATAAGAGATGCCATGATGGGTGTAGATTACACGAACGCAACCTCATTGGAAACAGAGGATTTCGAGCCATTGCCCCCTCAATACAATGAGATTGAGGGCGAGTCATTCCTCTCGATTACAGGAGAAATAGCTCAAGGAACCCAATTTAACGCCTCATGGTCAGCCAGCATCACAATACAAGAGTCATACGGAACAGACCTCTTGCCAAACCAGTCCCTGGGTCTGAGGCAACAGATTGACCTGCATCTGGGAGACTCCGACGGGTATCTGGACCATGCAGAGATCACGGGCTTCGTCAATTTGGTTGAGTCATCCAGGGCATGGACCGATTCTGAAGCTGGCGGATGCTGCTCATTCGACTATCAGCCGATGACTTCCAACGAAGGCGCAACCGTAGAGGTTCTTCCCCCCGTTTCAGGCTTCGTGAACATGGAAAACGGAACTTGGGGGTGGAACGAGTCAGCGTCCCTCATAGTTCAAGCCGACTCGAGAACTACGAGGCTTCTGGACCTGCCAAGAACCGGTTCGGTGATAGAGGAGGTCCCCCTGACGATATCGCTCCCACAGCCATGGGAATTCAGATACAGCGCCATGCAGACAATAATCGAAGGAACACCGAGCGAATTCACCGTGTACAGGGGGCAGTCTCCCGTGTACACCGATATCAGGATTTCAATCGACGAGAACCAAGCCCCCGTAATTGCAGCCGAGAGAGTTGGTGCAACCGGATCCGTAACTATGCCATTGGACTTGCCAACAACATACTCAGCATCGTGTACGGATAGTGCCTTGGAGTCGACATCCATTACGTGGGATTTCTCCAATAACGGCACTTTCATGTACGAGTCTAGGGAAATAGAGCAGACCATTGTCCCCTCCGAGTTGGGATACTCAGCTGGAGACGTCCTCTCAGCGACAGTGACGTGCACAGACAGCTTCTCCTCCTCGGTTTTCTGGTATGAGAACACAGTCATTGACGGAGCTGCCCCTGTCTGGTATGCCCATTTCACCGAGATACAGTCAGATGGCTCAGAGGTAATACATGACGAAACACAGAGCAATATCCGAGTCAGATCAGACAGTATGCTGACGATGAACGTCACAGCCACTGATGATTTCATACAACCAGTCTCGATAGAAGTGACATCAAACAAATCCCAGGGATGGAGGCACTTCTCTAACGATGAACTTGGATTCACGGACAGGTTCTCCCAGGGAAGCCAGGTGAATGGAATGCACCTGAACTTGAGCGAGCGCCACGAGTCGAAGGAGAGGAGCGTCTGGGAATTGGTCATGACGGTCACCGACGAGGCAGGCAACAATGAATCCAGAACTTGGACGATTCTAGTATTGGACGCGTCACCCCCGACAATAATTCCCGAGATCCTCGCTAATTCGGTACCAATTTCCCCAGACAACCCTGCGAGGGAGGGCGACGAGGTAATACTGTCACTAACTGAGTCATTCGATGACATAGACTCCATAGATGACTTGGTTTGGAAAGTCTCCCTTGACGGCGAGAAAATCGTGGATAATGCCACTTGGGAAACCGCAGAGAAGATTCAGATGCCCTCGATTGACTCGGGTAACCACCTTTTCGAGATAGAGTCATGGGACTCATCGGGGAACAGGGGCACGATCTCGTTCTACCTAGCTGTGGCACCTGCTCTGGGTGTGGACATCGAGGTACTGCAGCAGCACGTTATCGGTGACCAAGTAGAGGGTCAGACCGTCACTTTCATTGTGACAATGCAGAATCTGGGGGCCACTTCAGCATCTGGAAGGCTTTGCTATGTATCCAATTGCACTGGGTATGTACTTGTCCCGGGAGCTACATCCGGGTCGACGGGTGTGTTCAGCACCGAGTTGAATGTGTACTTGGACGAAACCGGGAACTACGACCTCTACTTCGAATGGGTGAGCACCATGGACGGTGACGCCGGTTTGCTTGACTTTGATGATGCCATCAACGCGAAGTCGAAGGTCGTGTCCTCCATCAGCAGCTCGACGCAGGCCTTCTTGGCGGTCCTGGTCATCCTCACTCTGGCCATTTGGGGGGCTAACCGCCTCTGGGGTCGAGACGCAACTGGGCCCTGAGGGCAGTCAATCATCCGCGAACCTCTTGAGAGAGGCGGTTGCTCAACTGTCATGGTACTGCTTCCCGACTACCCCCAGAGGGTAATCAACGAGCACAAGGTCAGGGTGGAGAAATTCGCTCTCCTAGGACTTCTGGTGCTGGTTTTCGGAGGGGGGTGGTGGCTGTGGCCCGCAGTTCAGGGAGAGGCAGAATTAATCACAAGGTCTGGACCTGTCGCCGCGCTCTTCCTCTCGGCCATACTAATCTCCGATCTGATAGACTACGGACCTGTGGAACGAACTAGGATAGGCGTGGCATCCAGCATAGCATGGCCCGGCATACTGGCTATGTCTGGGTTGGACCTTTCCTCGCAGGATGACATAATAGCATCAGCAATCCTATTGTTCGTAGCTATCGTTCTGCGGTCATCGGCAACCACGACCTTCGACCATTCGATCTCTGCACGTAGGTTTCGCGGCCTCACAGGAATTGCGGGCATAGCAATTGCGATAGCCATCTTGGCCGCCTCGGATGCCCCCGTCATCCTATGGGCTGCAGTAATCATAGCGGCACTCGCTTCGATATACCCCGATTTGTCATCAAGGGACGAGGCGCACGATGACAGGAAGCAGTTCGCACAGGCCTTGGAGGACGCAGAAAACAGGATGATGCACCTCAGGACGGAGAACTCGGGCTTGGAGCAGGCCGCCTCTTTGATCAAGAACGCGAGGGATGTCGGATGGCAGGATCCGGACAAGGGATTCATGCTCATCGAACAGGCAATGAGGGAATCAGAGAAGATAATCGCAATGTCAGTCGATCTGGGGGATATCAGGAAGGACTCCCTGTCCTCAGTGGAAGGGGCAGAGGCCGTGACCATGTCTGCAACAGGCCCACGAAGGGCATTCGAGCAGGGAGAAAGAGAGGCGGAGCACGGATCACTCAGGGAGGCAGAACTCCTCTACAGGATGGCCAAATCGAAGGCCCAGGTGGTCATCGAGCACTGGAAGCCAGCCATGGACTCGATATTGGAGGGGGAGAGGGCCCTGTCGGAGCACACCGGCCAAGCAGCCGACTCGGTAAGGGGACTATTGGTGGCCGCAAGGGAGGCCATGGATGCAGAGGAGCCACTGGACGCCATACAAATCGCTTCGACTATTCCAGGCCACTTGGAGAGCCTGAGCTCCCTCGAGCAGGAGGCATCTATGGCACTGAAGGAAGCAGAGCAGGCGTCTAACGCGGCCGGCAGTGACATCACCATGGACTATGGGGAGCGCCTGGGGGAAGCCAAGCAGGCATTCGAGTCAGGCGACTTCTCCCTTTCGAAGGGGATGTCAGAGAGCATTTCCAGAGACATCAGGGGTACCTCGGACTCGATGAAGGAGGTCCAGAGGGCACTGAGGCAGAGGAAGCAGCTGTCAACCAGGTTCCCCAGCGGTGGAGACTGGGAAGAGAGGCTGGGCTCCATCTCACAACTGGCTGACTCCGGGGACTGGGAGGGCGCTTCAGCTAGCTTGGGCGAACTGACTAGGGATCTGAGGGACTTCGAGTCGGAGAGGGACGATGCCCAGGAGCTTCTGGACTTCCTGAATAAGGAGTGGGGTTCAATGAGGGCCAAGCTGGACTCGTCCGGAATAGGGACGACTGACGAGGGGAGGGCGAAATCCGAGAGGCTGCTTGCTGAAGCGGAGGACTCACTCTCCAAGGGCGACATACAGTCCTGCCTCTCATCACTAGGTGCCGCAGACTCAGAGATCGAGGCACTGAGGATGAGGACCTAGGCCGACTCACAACTCCGAGTAGTACTCCTGAGCGGCATCCTCTAGGTCCATGGATGCAGCCGACTCGTCAATCGTCTTGGTGACGCCGTCCCTGCGGATTCCGAAACCGTCCACGAAGACGTCGAGGCACCCAGTCCCGGAGTAGATCAGGTTCGAAAGAATCCTCCTGCTGCCCCTTCCTCGGGGCCTCATCCTGATATTGTCGAGATCCCACGTTACCCAGTCCACTGAACCTTTCGTTGCCAGTTGCCACGTCTCTATCGGGTCCAGTATACTCGCCTCCCAATGGTCGTGCCTCTGAACGAGACTGGCCGCCTTTGCCTCCGCCCGCATGTCAAGGCCATTGTTGCTAGCTGCCCCATCCGTTCCAAGGCGAACATCGACTCCTGCCTCTATCATCGCAGGATATGACATCGTACCTCCGCAGGCTAGCTTCTGGTTGCTTGTGGGGCAGTGAACGGCATGAGCTCCATGACCTGCAAGAATTCGCATCTCCTTTTTCGTCACCCAACCGCAGTGGGCACACACCGTCCCCCCATTTTCAGAACTCTGGAAGTAGCCCAATGAGTCGAGGTACTCGATTGGGTACATGCCGTGCTCGGCATGGCAGTCCGCGACCTCCTGACGAGTCTCGCTGGTGTGGATCTGAAGTAAGCTGCCGAGTTCTGCAGCCATCTCGGAGGCCTTCACAAGGGTCTCTTCGCTACAGGCATATACCGAGTGCGTGCCGATGCCGTACTCGACCCTGCCAGATGCAAGGGGGCCATCCCTGATCAGTGACTCAAGCTCCCTAAGCGCCTTACCGCTATCGCTACCACCGTCCTCAGGGGGAGGCCAGTCAGTCGTAGGCCCGCAGATTATGGCCCTCATTCCCGAATCAGCCACAACGGGGGCTATGGATCCCGGGAAGTGGTACATGTCGCATGCGAAAGTGGTTCCTCCCGCAATCATCTCCGCCACGGATGCTCTGGTTCCTACGGCTGCGAGCTCTGGTGTGAGGTTCCTCTCACTTGGGAAAATGCTGGTCTCCAGCCATTCCATCAGACCAAGGCCCTCTCCCATGCTTCTGTTGAGCGTCATCGGCATGTGTGTGTGCCAGTTCTGCAGGGATCTGGTGACGAGGAGGTCGCTCCCGTCGATTGTCTCCAATACGTCCTCGTCACCATTGCTTTGACTGTATGAGCCATCGGAATGGAGCAGGAAGTCGCCCTCCCTGGTAACTCCATCGTGATCGATGAGACGAGTGCTCACGACCCTACGGGTGCCCGACTCCATGGTATCGCCACAGGGATATGGCACCTCAAGGTTCTCATTCTCAGTTACTTCTCGATTGGGGCCAGAACGGGATCAATCTCTGTGCTAGGGATTGCATGTTACGTGTCTGTATCCACACCTTCCCGTCTCCGTTCTAAATAACGCATTTCCCTGTAAGGGAACTAACCATCACCCCATCTGAATTCTTCATCCACGCCTCGATCAAGTCACCCTCCTTCATGGCCCCCACTCCCTTCGGGGTACCAGTCCAAATGAGGTCTCCCGGACTGAGTCCGTACCATCCCTCAAGGTGCCCCATTATCGACTCGAACGAGTGAACCATCAACTCGGTTGATGCCAGTTGTCTGACTTCCCCATTGACAGATAGGCAGAGTTCCATCGGCCTAGGGTCCCAAGGCGCCCATGTACCTAGTACTCCAGACCCCTCGAACCCCTTCCCCTCGAGCCATGGCCATCCCTTCTCCTTGGCTAGGGTCTGGCGGGTTCTATTGGTGGTGTCGCACCCTACGCACATCTCCACTGGCTCGAGACTATCGCCGAGCTTGATTACCATCTCGACCTCGTGGTCTATGTGTTCATTCGCACTGAGTGCGATCACGGTGTTCCCGCTCTCGTCCGCCTCGGTGTGTGCCGTGGGGGGCATCAGGAAGAAGCGAGGGTAATCAGTGACGTCCCCCTTGATTTCCTTAGCGTGCCCAACGTAGTTCCTGAATACGGCCCAACCTACTGCCATGTGCCTCCCAATGCCCCCAATCCCATTATCACATCGATTCCGACCTCAGTAGGTTGAAGGCACACTCTCCACCGAGGAGAACCGATGGCGGAGGACCCATACCGAGTTCTAGGGGTCTCCAAGGACTCCTCCGAGGCCGAAATAAAGAGGTCCTACAGGAAGCTGGCTAGGCAGTACCACCCAGACAGGAACCCAGGCGATGCAGCAGCTGAGGAGAGGTTCAAGTCGATTCAAACGGCATATGAGGAAATAGGCACTGCAGAGGCTAGGAGGGAGTTTGATGACAGGAAGAGGATGGAGGAAATGTTCCAGGGGGGGAGCCCCTTTGGAGGCGGGAACCCCTTCGGGGGAGGAATAGACCTCGGGGACATATTCTCACAATTCATGGGTGGTCGCAGCACCTCTCAGCAGGGCTTCTCTAGACGGCCGGCCACATCTCAGAGACCAGGCTCGCCCCAGTTCGAGACTCCCAAGGGCGCGAATATAGAGTCAGGACTCGACATATCCCTGGATCAGGCCAAGTCAGGGACCGAAGTCCGCTTCAGTCACCGCAGGCTTAGGGTATGTGCGAAGTGCAGAGGGTCCTCCTTCGGATCTACCAAGGGATGCACCACCTGCAATGGCAAGGGGGTCCAGACCAAGGGAAGCACACTCACCGTCAAGGTCCCGCCCGGGGCTGTACATGGTCAGCAGCTGCGGCTCAAGGACATGGGGCACGAGCATCCGGAGGGCGACCCCGGGGACCTCCTGATAACCCTCCGACTCGATGCCGAGGAAGGCAGGAGATGGGAGTCTGGCAGGCTGATACAGGAGGCCCCGGTGCCAATCACCACTCTACTTCTGGGAGGGAAGGTCCGGATCATGACTCCAATAGGGAAGAAAATACAGATCGACGTCCCCAAGGGGACTAGGATTGGGGACAGGCACAGGATTCAGGGACACGGCCACTCAGGGGGCCCATTGGACATCGAGTTTGTTCTGGATGAGCCCGAAAGCCTAACTGACCCACAAGTGGATGCGTTGCGTTCCCTGAGGGACAGTGGCTTGTAGTCGCACACAACCAATGAAATACCGGTCTGGACGGCGATGATTCGTGCGGGACTTCTCACGCGTTGCCGACTACCTCATCCCTCGAAGGAAGAAGGTGCACGTCGCAGTTGTTCTATTCTCAATAATGATGGTTCCCGGAATCCTAGCTACTCTCGAGCCCATTGACATCGAGTCATACGATATGGAGTCACCAGAGCTCGACGCTAACCTTGTTCTAAGAGAGGAATTCACTGCCGCAGGGAACATTTGGGGCTTTGGAATATTCGTGAGGGACCCTTCAAACTTCGGAGAAAGCAACTCCGATGTCAGCATGATTGCAGACTACCAGGGCAAGTCATCGGGCATTTCTAGCCCGGTTGGCGGGATATTGAATCTCACGGTCCTAAGGGAGATAGACGAGAACGCCAATACGCTACGAAGTCACGATGTATCCGAGTTCTACCTTCCAATCGCTTCCGAGATTTCGGGGGACCCTGTTATCGGAATACTCGATCTGGCCTCTGATTTCAGGGCATTCATGTCTGGGAACTCATCTCTGACACAGCCGAGAATAAATCCGTACAAGCTAGCTACAACCTTGGACATAGAGGAATCGTTGGAGCCAGCTCCGACGAACTGGACGGACTGCGGTCAAATCGAGTGCCTCACATTCGACAGTCCTGACTTGACTCAGAGCCACATCGATCTCGCAGCCCACAGGATGGCCAACAACAGCAATGGCGCCTTTCTGAGGTTCCTCTCGAATGATAGGGCCTTCACCCCTGATCCATCTAGCCCAGTAGTGGGTCCCGTGGGTCATGAAATCGCAGAAAACGGCTCAATATCATCAGATAATTGGACCAATGGCAGGTGGTCTGCATCAGCAGCTTGGTTGATAGTCAACTTCGATAGAAACGAAATGCAATCGAACGGGTGGACATTCTCTTGGAAGAACGCCACGGCAGAATTCGGATACGAGTGGGAAGGCCTGACTCTGAAAACGGACCCAGTTAGGTACTCAGTGGAGTACTGTAGGTCGAAGGAGGAAGCGAACGTCCCCCTCTGCTCCGTGGAGTGGCTTTACCTCTCCCTCGAGGAGGATCTCAGGGAGAGTGACCAGCATGTAGTGACTTTGATGTTCGCCGAGTCAATCAACGTCGAAATCAATCGAGAACTCATTTCAAGCGTATACTTGGTGGTCACAATGGCCTTCGCAGTGGTGGGCCTCCTCTGGATAAATCTCAGGAGGAAATCAGACGTCGCGATAGTCTCCACAGCATTGACGCTCTCACTGGTCTGGATGTACGGCCTGATTGGATGGGCCATCATCCTCGGCCAGAGGACCGGGTTCGAGGTTATTTTCAGGTCGCAGTTCTCGAACCTCCTCCCCATACTGATACTCGCACTGGAGATAGATGACAGTCTCCACAGCCTCCACAGGTACAAGGAGGAGAGGAAATCGGGGAAATCCCCCATGGAGTCATCCCGTATGTCGATCAGGAAGGTCGGCCTGGCGATAATGCTCACATCCGTAACCACGATAGTCGCCTTCTCGGCCAACCTGTCATCTGACATAGCTGCCCTCAGATCATTCGGGATAGAGGCAGGGATAGGGATCCTCTGCGCATTCTTCCTCACAGGCCTCTGGGTCCCCCTTGCAAGATTGGACGCCGACATGTGGCTGGACTCCAGGGGAATGCTCCGGGAAGAGGCAGTGGACACACTGCACATGGTGCCCAAGTCATGGCTATCCGCCATAGCGACAAAATCGGCACAGTATTCCCCCTTGGTGATTATAGCATCCATTCTAATCACTTCAATGGCGGTTCCGATGATGCTCTCACTGGAAGGAGATTTTCAGGTCGAGGACTTCATCGAGGAGGAGTCAGATCTCGCCATAGGGGTAGCCCTGATCAATGAGAGGTTCAGCGATGAGGGGGAGCCCGCCTACATCATGATAGAGGGAAATATCACGAATCCCAGAATACTGTCCGCGATGGAGGAACTGAGAGAGAACCTGAATTCACATGGCCCAGGTGAGCCAGACCAGTTCACGAGATCGCCAACCGGGGACGTCGAGCTTCTCGGGATAGACCAGATGCTGTGGTACCTCAGGGCCGCAATGGCATGGAACCAGTCCCCCTTCGAGGAAGCGGGATGGGACTTCGACTCAAATGATGGCGGGATGGGCTGCGAAACCATCATGATTCCCAACAGGGACTTCGAGTTCATCTTCATACCCTCGGTGGAGGACAGCAGGTCACTGACGTTCCTCTATGGCTTCATGATGACTAGGGGGGTGCCGGCCAGCGGCGGTTACCCCGCCCTCTCAACCAGCATTGTCGGGGAGTTCCTACAAGTGCAGGGAGAACTCGATTATGACAGCCCGTGGTTGACTGCCTCAGGCAATGCTCCAACCTATCCGAGAACCACAATGAGATTCGGGATTTCCAGCCCGGAGCAGTTTGCCCTCGTGGAGCCGGCACTGGCGCAGCTGGAGACTGACATGGCCCCTTTCCAGAACCTCTCGATCGATAATATGAGGGTAAGGGGCGACCTATCCGCTGCATTCTCGGACGAGGAGCACCCTGTTGCCTGGGCCATACCCTCCGGGGAGCCCGTGATCAGGTTCGTCGCAGCCGACTCGATGCAGGACGACCTACAGGGCACGATACTACTCGGACTCGTGCTCTGTTTCGTGACCCTGTGGTGGGGCTACAGGGAGGAGGACCCAATCGAGAGCAGGGTCAAGTCCACTCGAGACCCATCATTCGTCAAGAGGGCGCTGATGAACGCCGCCATCTTCTCCTCCTTCGCCTACTTCCTGATGGGAGTCCAGTACGCGATTCCCATGGCCGCCCTCGCCCTCGCCCTGTCCGTCCTCTGGGGCAACGAGGCATTCGTCTTCGCTGCCATAACCACCGCTCCGATCAGCATAGTCATCATCTGGCTCTACGCGCTGGTCGACGCCTTCGGCTACGGGCTGAACATGGTGACTGTCTCAATCGCCGCAATATCCCTCGGGGTGGGGATAGACTACGTGATACACCTGGTCGAGAGGTACAGGGAGGAGACCCACAACGGGAAGGATCCGATGGGAGCCCTCTCGGTAGTGGGCGGCGCCTCCGGGATAGCGCTGTTCGGCTCCGCCGTCTCCGACTTCGTCGGGTTCATGGTCATCAACCAGTCCAAGATGGGCTTCTTCTCCACGTTCGGGCTGTTCTGCGCCATAATGATCGGACTGTCCCTGCTTGCCAGCATGGTAATCGCCCCGGCGATCCTCGGCTTGTTGGACAGG
>CAYLUC010000018.1:0-28299 GCA_964386765.1 uncultured Candidatus Poseidoniales archaeon
TAGGGGAACCTGCAGATGGATCACCTCCTACGAAACTCGGAAACCCGGGGGTTGGGGCGGCTTCTGCCGTCCCTTCTCCCACCCTTTGCAAGTTCCAGCGACAGCGCTAGGGAAAACCAAGGCGGCGTTCACCTCCAAAATTGGCTCATTTGCCGCATCTATGAGAAGGTATATACCACCTATACGGCGTAGCGAGGCCATGCGACGAATGCTCGCTACGACAATGATGCTGTTAATGACGACTGCGGCCCTAGCGGGCTGTGCGGGATCTGACGTCTCCCAAGAAGACGTAGATGCCGCGTACGACAATGGATACGCCGACGGTGCTGCTGACAATGCAATGGTCAGCACACTCGACACGATAATGACGCGTGGTACCCTAAACTGTGGTGTGAAGACCTCACAGTTCGGCATGGGATACCTAGACGCTGACACAGGCACAAGGTCCGGACTGGACGTCGCATACTGCGAGGCTCTCGGTGCTGCCCTTGGTGTCTCCGTGACATACGTCGACGCTACCCAGGCAAGCACCCGCTTCGAGAAGCTGGCTTCCGAGGAGATAGACGTTCTAATCCGCACAACGACATGGACAACGAGCCGTGACGCAGGACTGAACGCCGACTTCGCTGGAATCAACTTCTTCGACGGACAGGGTGTCCTAGTGGCAGAGTCCGCTTTCGAGCAGGGCGCAGCCGGAGGATCTGTAATGGGTCTGGACGGGGTTAAGATCTGCGTGGGAACCGGTACCACTACCGAGGGTAACCTGCAGGACTACTTCTCCCTCAACGGTATCTCCTTCACACCTGTGAACGTCGAGTTCGAGTCCGAGGCTGTCGAGAAGATCAAGTCGGGCGAGTGCGAGGCATTCACTGGCGACATGTCAGCTGTGGCTGCTCGAAAGTACCTACTTGACCAGGAGGACAACTCCGGTAACTCCCTCTCCGCAGGGACCTGGATCGCTGCTGAGACCATGTCCAAGGAGCCTCTCGGCGCCGCAACCCGCGACAACGACGACGACTGGAACGACGTCGTTGCATGGGTATGGTACGCCATGGTGACCTCGGAGGAGTACGGCATAACATCCACCAACTACGCACAGATGGCAACAGACGCTGCTGCTGATGGTGGAAACGCCAAGCACAACGTCCTGCTGAACACAGCAACCGACCTTGCTCTAGGAACTGAGGACAACCCACTCAGCGACACATGGGTACAGGCTGTCCTTGCTGCCGTGGGCAACTACGGAGAGGCATACGACGACGCGTTCTGTGACGGAAGCTACGATGGAACAAGCGGCTCGGACGCAATGACCGGCTGCCTGATCGACCGTGCAGGTACGGCAAACGCCCTCGTTTCCGAGGGTGGTCTGCAGTACGCACCACCCATCAAGTGATTCCCTAGGGGAATAGCTTAGGCGGAATTACGCAAACCCCTGGGGGGGATTTCCCCCCCGGGGACAACATCAATTTTTGATTAGATACGGTAGTAGGTGACTCGATGCAGGCTCTTCGGATGAATGTCCAGAGCTACGTCGAGAGCTACCTCTCGTACGCTTCCAAGGACCCCAAGAGGGCCTCTAGGAATGCCCTCATCAATATCATCGCCACCCTGGTCCTGTGGAAGTACCTCATGCTATTCCTCGGCATGTCGGTCGATATTTCCAAGCAGATATCCCTGAACATCATCATCGCTGGCAATCCCAGCCAGACTTACTACCCACTGGGCGATCAGGTGCTGATTATAGGGGGCCTATGCCTATTCTTCTTCGCCCTAGTGCAGAACGAGATATCCCTCCAGACACTGAGGAACCCACGAGACTACAAGTCGTATATCGCGACCCTGTCCGGAGTGGCGGGACTCGTCATATTCTGGGCGATTGCGGAGAACACGTTTTCACTCCCTATTTTTGAGCTCTCGCCCAGAACCCAGGCACCCTTCCTTATCATAGGGGGGGCATTCCTAACTGGATTCCTCCTTATCCAGGACGAGATGAGGGAGCTCTCCGTCCTCATCATCGAGTCCATACTGAAGCCGAGAGAGGCAGCAGAAATGTGGATAAGCTCCTGGAGGGACGTGGCCGTGTCCATCGCGGCTATCTCGTTATTCTTCATATCCCTATTCAACCTCTCATTGCTCGGAGCCTACATACCAGCATTGTCCTATGATCAGGGCAGGCTCTTCTCCTTCCTCATGCTACTGACAATAGCCGTCTGGCTAGTGGTGATGTCCAAGGAATCAGCCAAGCCAGCAATCGTCTACAAGAGGCACTCTTCGATGGCATTCCTACTTTCCATTCCCCTAATCCTCTTCCTTTCTTTCAGGATTTTGCTCCTTATGAGAACCGACCCCACATGGGACGTCAACTGGGAATTCATGGATTCAATCGCCAACTTCGCCATAACCAACTGGCCGAACCAGGTCAACACATTCACAGGTACCAGATGGGAGTTCCACTGGGCGGGTGTGATCAACGCAGTGCGTGTGGTCCTAATCAGCATCGTCCTGTGCACCCTGATAGGCGCCATTGTCGGCGTGATGAGACTCTCCAGCCACAAGCTCTCTTCTATCTTCGGCACCTTCTACGTCGAGATATTCAGGAACATGCCACTGGCCCTCCTGCTCTTCACGGTATCGATCACCGTCGGCAACACCCTTCCCCTAATGGTCGACGAGGTCGACATAGCAGGGACCATACTAGTTAGCAATCAAGGCATCTTCACTCCGGCCATAGATCCGGGCCTACTATTGATTGCCGCACTAGTGATAGTACTAGTCAAGGCATACACAACGTACTCAGATCGAGACGGCTTCGATGACTCTGACGAGGGACTCAAATCACGATTCAGGATATGGGTCGGGGCATTTTCCGTGGCAATAGCAATAGCACTCTCGGATGGATGGGATGTCCCAACGATCTGGAAGCGCATCCCATCGTCCCCTGGAAGCTGGGTTGTCGAGGGGGGATTCGAGATCACGCTCCCCTTCATATGCATCATTGCTGGTCTAACAATCTACACCAGTGCTATTGTCGCAGAGATAGTCAGAGGAAGCATCCAGTCCCTGCCCCGGGGGCAGATTGAGGCGGGAATCTCATTGGGCCTAACACCCTTCCAGAGGCTCAGACTAGTGATCATGCCCCAGGCCCTCAGGAGCATGGTCCCAGCCCTCAACAACCAGTACATGAACGTCTGGAAGAACTCCAGCCTCGCGATGATCGTGGCGTACAACGACATCTTCTACATCAACCTGGTCATAGTCAACAAGATCGGGAAGGCCGTCCCCACATTCATACTGATACTGATAACCTACCAGGTCGGGAGCTTGGTGATTTCCGCTATCATGAATTTGTACAACAGAAGAGTGACGAGGGTGCAGATATGATGTCGGGCAAGACACACAGCACCAACCTCGCCACCAGGGCACTCGAGTGGTACTCCGAGTTCGACGAGGGAGTCTCGGGGAAGCCAGCCAAGTGGGTCAATGATTCCAATGAGAATAAGTTCTCGGCAACGGTGCTTCTTCTGTCTCTGGTTCTGGCTGTAAACACTTACCTCACGGAGATGGATGCCCTGTACCTAGACGTCAGCGAGTGGAAAAACGTCGCTTACTGCCTGATAGCAGCACTGGTCGCCTTCTTCGCTTGGTCAACGACACTTTCGATAGTTCTCAAGGGCACCTTCACGAGGTCAAAGGGAGCTCCCATTCTAGGGTTCATGGTTGCTTGGGCCATCTATTTCATGGTCTCAGGGGTCTCGTACTTCGTAATTGTCGGGGCGGAGTGGGAGGTGATATGGGCGAACAGGGCAACCCTGTTCCTCGGCATCGAGATAAACACGGGGGTGGTCAACCCCGACTTCGATAACCAGACCTGGCGCCTATGGCCAAGCCTTGTTCTGAGCACCCTGATAATCTGCTCAGCATTGGGCACCACGAAAGAGACAAACCGCGACTTCGCCATCAAGCTCGGGATCCTCTGGGCAGTCTGCATGTTCTACGTTTGGTTCCCAACCAGACTAAACTACAATCCTGACGGAGTAATGCTGAATTTGTCGATAACGGCACTTCTGGGAGCCGCCTCATTCTGGGCATCGAGGAGGTACACCGAGAGGTCAGAGGAGTTCCAAGTCAACAAATTCCGTTCCTATCTGGCGATCTCAGGAGTCATCACCTTCTTCGTGGCCATATTCCTTCTCGACCCACCAGATGCACTCGTCGACAGGGGACTTGCTGAGAAGGGGATAGAGCCATTCCTGTGGGGCGGGCTTTACGTTAACCTGATCCTAATCGCCGCATCTCTGGTGCTCGGCTCGGCATTCTCAGTGCTTCTCGCCTTCGGTAGGAGGAGCGACCTCCCGTTCTTCAGCCTGCCTTCGACCCTCATTATCGAGTTCATCCGGTCCGGGCCAATGGTCGCTTGGCTCTTCATCGCGCTCTTCATCCTCCCTGACATAATTAGGCCGTTCTACGACGCAGACGTGGTCATGAGGACCATTCTCACATTCTCGATATTCGGTGCCTGCTACATAGCAGAGGTCCTCAGGGGGGGCCTACAGAACGTCCCAAGGGGCCAGATCGAAGCCGCGGCCGCATTGGGCCTCAGCCCGACGCAGGTCAAGCTGTTCGTAGAGCTCCCCTCAGCTGTCAGGACCACGCTCCCAGCCATAGTGAGCATCTTCATCGGGCTCTGGAAGGACACCACCCTGGTATACCTCCTCGGAGTCCTGGACCTCTTCGCCATCTCCAAGATTCTTCCTGCCACCGACATCCCGTTCGGTGACGACTACCTGGAACCCCTGATTTTCGCTGCCGCTTTCTTCTGGGTGGTGGCATTGGTCCTCTCGAGGATTTCACTTAAGGTGGAGGAGTCTCTGGGCCTAGTGAACGAAGGAGGAGGCGAGGCTACGTGAGCGAATTTCCAAGTGACGATGAAGTCATCATTGAGACTGAGGGGGTCCGCGTAAACTTCGGCGACTTCTGGGCCCTGAAGGGAATAGACGTCAAGGTGAGGAGGGGCGAGATAATCGTCATCCTAGGGCCATCCGGATCAGGCAAGTCGACATTCATCAGGACCCTGAACAGGCTACAGCCCCATGCAGATGGGACGATTAAGGTCGCAGGAGTAACTCTCGACGAAGAGACTAGCGTCGCGGACCTCAAGCGCATCAGGTCCGAGGTCGGCTTCGTTTTCCAGCAATTCGAGCTGTTTCCCCATCTGACCATCATGGAGAACATCACGCTCGCCCCAATGAAGGTCAAGGGCATCGATAAGAGCAGCGCGGAGGAGAGGGCCATGGAGCTCCTCGAGAGGGTTGGGATACCAGAGCAGGCTCACAAGTACCCAAGCGGGCTCTCTGGAGGCCAGCAGCAGAGGGTCGCGATAGCCCGCGCCTTGGCGATGGACCCGAAGATCATGCTATTCGACGAGCCTACCTCAGCACTCGACCCAGAGATGATCAAGGAAGTCCTCGAGGTCATGATAGACCTGGCTAAGAGGGACATAACTATGATCGTCGTCACTCACGAGATGGGATTCGCTAAGGAGGTCGCCGACCGATGCATCCTGTTCGACGAGGGAGAGCTCGTCGAGGAACAGACTCCTGACGTGTTCTTCACCAATCCCAAGCATGAGCGGACCAAGAAGTTCCTTCAGCAGATTCTCTAATCGGGAAACAGCAATAACGTGCCCCGCCTTACGGACTCACAATGTTGGACTCCCTAATGTCCTATCTGGAAGTAGTCGAGGATTACGGTACGCTGGCGCAGCTTGGATTCGGCCTCCTGGTAAGCGTAATCGCAACCTACCTCTTCAGGGCCCTCATTAATGGGCCAGTGACCAGTAGGATAGCGAGAAGCAAGAATCTCTATGACGACCGAATCTTCACCTTGGCGACACCCATACTGAACCTAGGCATCCTCCTGTCGGGGGTTTGGCTAACTTTCCAATGGTCATTCCAGGAGGGGTCCTTCGAACGCTCCGCTTTTGCTGGCGGATCCATGGCTTTACTGTTGGTAATGGTCGCACAGTTCCTCACAGCCTTGGTGGACGAGTTCATTCCCCCCATCTTCCAAGAAATGGATGACAGGACCCACCTCGACCTGTCCACGATGCAGACGATCACAGTCAGTGCCGCCAAAGTAGTCGCATGGCTCGCAGCAATACTAATCGCCCTGCAACAGATGAATATCGATGTCACTCCAATACTGGCTTCAGCGACCATTCTCACACTAGTTGTGGGTCTGGCATTGCAGGAGACCGCAGGTAATCTTGTCTCAGGGATGCTAATGCTTCTGGACAAGCCATTCTCCAAGGGTGACAAGGTAATTGTCAAGGGAGTTAAGGGGAAAGTCGTAGATGTGGGCTTGATGACCACGAAGATTAGGACTGGCAACGAGAGGCTCGTCGTCATCCCGAACACCTCGCTATCGGGGGAGGTCGTCGAGAACTACGCACAGGGAAGTACCCTGGAAAATCCCGATTCGATGAACTTGAGATTCCGAGTTAGGACAGGACTGGATGAAGACGCGGAACTGGTAAAGGAGATCATGTTGAAGGCCATTGCTGATTGTGAGTTCACAGTAGACTACGTGAAAACGGAGGTTCTTCTGTACGACATATCGGAGACCGCCCTGGTTTTCAGGTTGGATTGCTGGGTTGGTGATTACAACAAGGAGAGGAAGGCCAAGGACTGGATCCTGATCGAGATACTAAGTCAGTTCAGGGAGAAAGGAATCTCAATCCCTTTCCCACACCTTACGGTCAAGAACCAGGACTGACTACTGGCCTATCCAGTGGGCAACCCTGTCATGGATCGTGCTCCGGAATGTAAGTAGCTGCAAAGTCGGGCCATTTAGGTCAACAGTGACGGTAGCGCCTCTGGTGAAGTGGAACTCGTCCCAACCATCAGCCACGACATATCCCCGATGCATGTCACTGGTCATCACAGTCGGCTCACCCGTCCATGCCCAGTAAGAGCCATCATCATCCCTGTCCCCTCTTGGCAAGTCCCTGGCCACGAATAGGTAGTGCCCGTCTATCTGTTCGAGGGGAAATGTCGTGCCCTCGATGTTGGCAACGTGCCTGAACCATGCGCCCTGTCCGAGGAATGTCGAAAATAGGCATCCAGAGGAGTGCTGGACAACGTCAATCCCCTCAGATGATCTCTGAAGCCTATACTTTGATGGCTGATACTGATGGGTATTAGCAACCAGAAGGTCGTTCAATGCCGGGTCTGTGAGAATCTTGTTTCCGCTCGTGGTGACAATTTCTGCTTGTAGACGTGGTAGGACGTTGACAATCGCATCCCCCTTGATGGCAACCCTGATGTCATTGGCGAAGCTGTCAGGGTCGCTACCCATATAGAATCCGTATGATCCGTTCTCATCATCATCCCTTGGATGGCTATTTACCCCCATCACTGGGGTCTTGTCGTCGACGGAGTGCGCAATAGAGGTCAACGTCCCATCTCCTCCCAAGACGACAACCAGGTCAGGGCCATCGAAGTCCCCCCTCCTAACTGTCTCTCTAGCAGTGTAGTCAACTCTGATCGAGCCTTCCCTCTCTAGCTCGTCCAGAACAGACCTCACTGTTTCTAGGGCCTTGTCATGGACTTCCTCGAAGTTCTTTTTGTAGACTACCAGGACGTCTGTCACGTCATCACTCCCGTCCCTCCCTCTAGGCCGTCCCATATAGGAGACTCGCCCCGGCATTCTCGGCAATATCGTGACCTGTGTTGCATGCCTTCATCAGCATCAAGCTCCTGCGAGTCTGCGTGAGGGTACTTCTGACAGTGTCTTTCGTCATCATCGCCTCCTGCTTTACAGGGTGCTTGGAAGTCGAGTCTGACGACTGCCCTGAAATGGATTGCTTCCCTCTGACTTCAGATGCATTGAATGAAATACTGTCCGACCCTAACTCTTTCGACATTCTCGAGTATTCTGTAATGTTCGACAGAATGAGAGTAGAGACTACGTCTTCATCCACAGTACAAGGCCAATTCGGAGAGGTGTATTGGAGTGTTGCAAAGGACGACTCCTCACAATTGAGATCCGTGTCTACTAGAGTTACTCTGGGAACATACTCTATGAACAATGAAGTCATTGAGGGCAGTACGACCACCACCAACATTAGGATTGGAAATGTCTGGTTCGAGGGAAGGGACGAGGCCCCTCACTACTCAGACCCGTTCGTGGAGTTCGCGGAACTGGCAAATTCCGATCCGAGTGGGGAGTGGCCCCCCTTTGGCTTCGATACTTCGAAGATTTCAGGAATGGATTGGAGGGTTACCGGGGACGAGTCCTCGACACAGCAAGTCGCATCCGCCACTAATGCCACCCATACAATAGTCCTAGAGCTAATTGGGAATCCCCCCCTCATCACATCTATTGAGACGTATGCGGGCGACGAGGAGCAGTTCGTCCTGAAGGTGTCAACAGGTGACGAAGTCAACCTAGAGCTTTTGGAGGGGATTGACAGGGCCCCTCTAGGTTTCAGCCCAGACCCCTCCTTTCTCGTTGATGGGGATGTTACTCAGTGGGCCGGTTCTGTACAGAGTGGATTCGCTACTGAGTCAGCACCCTCCGACCTAGAGATCCATGGCATCATTGGCCTAGGTGACAATGCATCATCGGTCTCCTCGATGAGGTTGGATTCGGGACTCCATAATGTATCTCTGGATGATGGTTCGTGGTGGGAATTCGTCTGGTCTGATCAGGATTCAGACGGACTAGTTTCCAGTGGGGATATCTATGCTGTCAGGACTAATTCAACCGGAGATCTGGGTATCGCGATTTATGACTTGTGGGCAGATGACTGGACGGGCGGCCCTCTCGCATCACACGAATGACCCATAGTCATATTCAAACGAACTACTGTCAAGGGGCGCACATGTCCGGAGGCAGGCATCCCCTGTCACGATTGTTGACTCATCTCGAGGACCATAGGTCGACGGTAATATTGGCCTCGATTTGCTCCATTCTGAACAAAATCTGGGACTTGGCCCCACCTGTGCTAATTGGAATGGCAATCGATGTCGTCGCAGCTAGGGAGGACTCCTTCCTAGCCGGGATGGGCTATCCGGATGTCTACCACCAACTGTATATTTTGACGGGTATCACGGTACTCATTTGGGTACTTGAGTCATTATTCCAGTACTTCTACGCAGTATTATGGAGAAATCTAGCACAGACCGCACAGCATGAGCTCAGAATGTCCGCCTACTCTCATATTCAGGATCTGGAGATGCAGTGGTTCTCCGAGCAATCGACAGGGGGTCTTATGTCGATAATGAACGATGATGTCAATCAACTGGAGAGGTTCCTTGACCAGGGTGCCACCGATCTCTTGCACGTTGCGACTACGATCATCGTAGTTGGGGGGATAATGTTCACTGTGGCCCCAGAAGTAGCTCTTCTAGCAATAATCCCAGTACCGGTGATAGTCACTGGATCATTCATGTACCAGCGCAGGATTGGCACGCGCTACTCGTTAGTTAGAAATAAGGTAGCCGAGCTAAACGCCCTTCTGAACAACAATTTGCAGGGAATCACAACCATCAAGTCGTTCACTGCAGAGAAGAGGGAGGTGAATCGCGTCGAGGAGGCCTCGACGTCATACAGGGATGCAAACCGCGAGGCAATACGGCTATCTGCCTCGTTCGTACCAATAATCAGGATGGCAATTCTGTTTGCATTCACAGCGAAC
Organism: uncultured Candidatus Poseidoniales archaeon; assembly: GCA_964386765.1. Taxonomy (GTDB): domain Archaea; phylum Thermoplasmatota; class Poseidoniia; order Poseidoniales; family Thalassarchaeaceae; genus MGIIb-O5. The sequence goes on from CAYLUC010000018.1 coordinate 9,701, forward strand.
ATGCTCGTTGGAGGGTGGTTCGCATTGGAAGGTACAATCAGCCTGGGTGCATACTCGGTAATCGTCTTCATCACCCAGAGGCTACTTTGGCCGCTAACTCGGCTGGGGGAGACTTTCGATCTCTACCAGAGAGCCATGGCCTCTACCACAAGGGTGCTGGACCTCTTAGACACCAAGGTCGGCATAGTGGAGGGCGATACCGTTCTGGAAGGCGTCAAGGGGGAGATAGCCTTCTCCGATGTCAGCTTCTCATACCCTGGAAGGGAGACCGTCCTAGAGGGAATAAACCTCATCGTCCCCTCTGGAAAGACAGTTGGCCTAGTGGGCTCTACGGGCTCGGGGAAGACCACCATGGTCAGGCTGCTTCTCCGGTTCCATGATCCAGATGGGGGCGCGGTTTCGTTGGATGGTCACGATGTAAGGGAACTGACTTTGGAATCCCTTCGGGGGTCAATTTCGCTGGTCAGCCAGAACACAACCCTGTTCCCGGGAACTGTCATGGACAATGTGAGATACGGAAATCCAACATCCACTGACGAGCAGGTGTACGAGGCGTCCAGAATCGCCGAGGCAATTTCATTCATTGACAATCTCCCCGAAGGATGGAGCACTGATATCGGCGAAGGGGGGCATAGGCTTTCTGGGGGCCAGAGGCAGAGGATTGCAATAGCGAGGGCCGTACTGAAAGATGCACCAGTACTGGTCCTAGACGAGGCAACAAGCAATGTCGACAACGAGACGGAGGCAGCTCTGAAGAGATCTATAGGTTTGATTTCGAAGGGCAGGACAACCCTCATCATAGCCCACAGGCTCTCTACTGTAAGGAACGCCGATATGATTGCCGTTCTAGGGGATGGAGGAATTACTGAGACAGGGACCCATGAATCTCTGCTTGAGTCGGGCGGCCTTTACTCTAGACTGTGGGCAGTCCAGACTGGAGAGCCCGGAAAAGGGAAGTGACGGGAACACCTTGATGAGGAGCCCCCCTTTCCCTATGTACCATGGCACGTGTAGATTCGATGCTCTGGTTCATGATGGGATTCGCCCAATTACTCCTCGGTGGCCGACTCAGCGGCGATCCAACCTTGGAACTACTTGGAATACTCTTACAGGGTACAGGCGGGAGCTCGGTGGTTCTGGGAATATATTTCCTAATGTTCCTTGCCAGGCATGAGAAGGAGTTCACAGAGGGATACTCAAAGATGGAGAAGACCGCCTTCCTGAGGGACGCAGAAGGCAGGATAATTGATCTTGAGGACACCACTCCGAAGGCAGTAAAGGCAATCTGGTACATTGTTCCAGCCGGACTAACTCTCCTTGGTGCCTTAGCATGGCTAACTTCTGGATGAAAGCATGGCACTAGATGACATGATTGACCGAATGATCGAGAATCCCGCCTATGATCAGATGGGGGGTTACCAGATATTCTTGAGGAGATTCGCCATCCCTGTTGTCCTTATTCTAATCGCCCTCTTCATTTACACCACATTGGACAGTTATTTGACCAGCAGCTGGAACCTGATCCTCACTTCAGCATTGACGGGCCTGTGTGTTGGCCCGATACTCACCATTGAGAGATACACGGCAATGAGAAAGAACAACAAGTAACATTCGTGGTTGGTAAATTAGCCGAATGGGTCAAATGCCTAGTGCCCCCGTAGGAGTTCAATGGTTGACATTGACGACTTCAATATTTTCGATTTGGTCGGACTCGGAGAGGCGACCGGTCTGGAGTTCATTTTCGCTGCATCGGCTTTGCTAGGGGGGGTACTCTTCCTGCTCTGGTTCATACTGATGACGGTCGGCGGCGTAGCAGAAGGCGTCTTTGAGGGACTCTTCGGACTAGAGATTGATGTCCTCAGCTCCGATGCCTCATTCAAGGCATTGACTTTCCAAGGAGTCATGGCATTCATGATGTTCTTCGGACTAGCAGGGTTATTTGTTCTGAAGTCTGATGGCTCCGACCCTGTGGCTGTGGCCGTTGGGGGGATAGCTGGAACTGCCTCAATGTATGGTACTGCCAAGCTATTCGAGCTGTTCCTTGCCATGCAATCAACTGGAAATGTCGAGATTGAGGACACGGTGGGTGCCAAGGGCACCGTCTACCTGGTGATACCACACGAAGGGGTTGGCCAGGTGCAGATTGAGACTGGAGGCTCTCTTTCGGTGTACAATGCTAGGGCCGAGGACCAGCAGGAGATTGGTACTGGAAGAATGATCGAGGTAGTGGGCACCCTTGGAGAGGTCCTAATCGTCAAGAGAATCTAGATTTCTCCGGAGTAAATTCCATTCTGGGCCGCATCTTCGGGCCTTGCCGGCAAAGACTTCATGACCAGTGACTCCTTCTACGGTCTAGGAGTGACTACGAATGGCAACAGCAGGAGCTATTGGAACGATTGGAATATTTGCGATAATACTGGTATTAGTGGCGGTGGTGATATTTTTCTCACAGCGATACAAGAGGTGCCCTCCTGATCAGGTGATGGTCATCTACGGGCGAACCGCCAAACAGGCGGATGGAAAGGCCAAGCCTTCCAAGGTAGTTCACGGTGGTGCTGCATTGGTATGGCCACTAATTCAGGACTATGCGTACATTTCACTCAAGCCCATGCCAATAAACATCGATCTGAAGGGGGCACTTTCTCTCCAGAACATCAGGATCAACGTCCCTAGTACTTTCACTGTCGGTGTCAGTAAGGAGCCAAGCATTATGGCCAACGCCGCAGAGAGGCTTCTCGGATTCAAGATTCCCGAGATAGAGAAGTTGGCAGAGGAGATTATTCTCGGTCAACTGCGTCTCACCGTTGCATCTCTGACGATCGAGCAGATTAACCAGGACAGGGATGCATTCCTTTCCCTAATCACTCAGAACGTAGACCAAGAGCTTAGAAAGTTCGGACTAACACAACTCAACGTAAACATCGTCGACATAACCGACGAGTCGGACTATATCGAGAGCATTGGTAAGAAGGCGGCCGCAACCGCAGTCGAGAATGCACGCGTCGATGTCGCAAATGCCGAGAGAGATGGTGCAATAGGTGCCGCCAATGCAAACAGGGACAGGGAGATCCAAGTTGCTAACGCGAATGCGGATGCCGAGATGGGGCGGAAAGAAGCCGAGCAGAGAGAGAGGGTCTACGTAGAGCAGCAGGAGGCTATGGCAATCGCCGGTGAGAACACTGCACAGGCCGAAATTGCAAATGCGAACGCGGATCTCGCAGAGGCTGAGGCCCATGCGAAAAAGAGGGCCGACGTCGCTACGGCACAGGCAGAGGCAGAGATTCAGCGCGCATTCTACTCCGAGGAGGAGGAAAGACTGCGTGCTACCGAGATTGTTCAGATCAACATCCAGAAGCAGCAGATTGAGATAGCCGCAGAGGCGGAGGCCGAGCGCCAGCGAAGGATAGCTCGTGGTGAGGCCGATGCAATACTGGCCAAGTATGAGGCCGAAGCAGAAGGGGTTCAGAAGGTACTGGATGCTAAGGCCCATGGTTACAGCAAACTAGTCACAAGCGCATCCGGCGATCCCAAGGCCGCAGCCACACTGCTGATGGTTGAGAAGATAGAGTCCATGGTTTCCGCACAGGTCGAGGCAATCAGGAATCTGAAGATAGACAAGGTTACCGTCTGGGATGGCGGGAACAACCCCGATGGCTCATCCGCAACTAGCAACTTCGTGAGCAGCCTGGTCCAGAGCCTTCCGCCAATTCATGACGTTGCCAAGATGTCGGGTGTCCAACTCCCCGATTACCTCGGGTCGATGACCGAAGAAAGTACTGAATGACACTGATAGTCATCCTCTTGAGCACTCTCCCACTGGGAGTGCCATGGAAGACACGGGCGTCGTTATTGTTGGAGGGGCCAGAACCCCCTTCTGTGAATGGCTAGGCGGAAAGAGGGGCGATGGAGGACCAGGGGGACGACTCGCTTCCGTGAGTGCAGAGGAACTCGGATCCATAGCAATAATGGGGGCCATGGAAAAGACGGGTACGGACCCCAGTGAGGTCGACCACGTAGTAATGGGCCACGCTCTGCAAACATCCTCTCAAGCAATCTTCGGAGCTAGGCGTGCAGGACTAATGTCGGGAATTCCCCAAGAGGTCCCAATGCTCACACTGAACAGACTCTGCGGAAGTGGGGCACAATCAGTCGTCAGTGCGGCCCAGATGATAATGCTTGGAGAAGCAGAGGTTGTTGTAGCAGGGGGGATGGAGAACCTCAGCCAGGCACCACACGTCCTGCGTGACATGCGTGATACATACAAGCTAGGGAGGCCGCCAAGAGGCGGTGACGAACTCCCCAAGGATATGGAGGACTACCTCTTCACGAACCTCAGGGATGATGTGTGTGGATACTTCATGGCCCAGACAAGCGATGAGCTATGTAGAAGGATTGGGGTCACGAGGGACGAGGCCGACAGCTTCGCAGCGCTCAGCCATCAGAAGACTGAAAGGAGCATCTCAGAGGGAGTTTGGGAGCAGGAGATCGTGCAAGTCGAGACTCAGGGGGGATTAGTGGGATTCTCCGACGAGGACCATGTAGTCATTGGAACAACCGAGGAGTCTCTATCCGGACTTCGAACGCATTTCGGACCCGAATCACTCGTTACTGCCGGCAATGCCTCGGGAGTGGTGGACGGTGCGGCTGCCTTGGTCATTAAGTCAGCATCTAGGGCGGCTGCAGACGGGGACTCTCCCCTGTCTAGGATCATCTCGTGGGGCATAGTCGGCTTGGAGCCAGCAATCATGGCACATGGGCCAGTCCCCAGTAGTAGACTAGCATTGGAGAAGGCTGGACTCAAGGTCGGTGACATCGACCTTTGGGAGATTAACGAGGCATTCGCAGGGCAATGTGTTGCCTGCATTAAGGACCTCGGAATAGATTCCGAGAGGGTGAATGTAAACGGTGGAGCTGTTGGACTCGGTCACCCATTAGCAGCAACCGGGACCAGGCTCCTTCTTACCCTCTCTCTGGAGCTTAGGAAACGGGGTGGAAGGTATGGAGTTGCCACTGCTTGCATCGGCGGCGGTCAGGGAATTGCCGTGGTTCTGGAGTCAATGAATGCCAGAGAATGACTCCGTAGCATTAATCCGTATAGTTCGTTTCCAAAAAATCGGTGATCAAATGAGTGCGAGCAGGAAAAGGAGCCTCGTCAAGACCCTCACCTGGAGGATTATCGCCACAACTGACACATTCATCTTGACCCTAGTTTCAGCAACTTGGTTTGGCGATGAATTGGGCATTAATTCATCGGAAGCAGTCGCTCTTGCAGGTACCGTTGCAGCTTTAGAGGTCGTAACAAAAATGATATTGTATTATCTGCATGAAAGAGGATGGAGCTCTCTGGATTGGGGGCAAGACGACGAGATGGAACTAAATGAGTCCCAATAGCTCTGCGAACTTACTGAATATTGCCCCACCTGCAATTATCGCTCCAAGGGACGAGCCAATGTTGCCCATGGCTGTAACAAGCAGAACCCTTCCAACACGATTGTCCCACAACAGGGACACAGAGTCTAAAGATAGGAAATCACTGGCATCCTTCCCTGTCGGCGAGGCAACCTTGAGTTGCGTGTAACCAGCGAACCATCCGGCAGCAACTGTCGGGTTTAGAGATGTGATTGGTGAAGCAATAGCCCCCACAATAACAGAAAGAGGGTGGCCCCTAGCTATCGCCACACCCAACCCGGCACCAACCGCATTCAGTATCAGCCAAGTCTCCGCAGTCTCCCTCAAGTCACTGAAATGGCCATTCTGAACCATCCAAATGCAAGCAGAAAGTAGCACGAACGGAATTCCCCACATCACAACCTTGGGCCACATCGACTTACGAGGCTTCTCCGTAAGCCTCCCCATTCTTTCCGAGTCAGCCACCATCCCTCCCGAAAGATTCTCAACAATCCCCCCAATATGTCCAGCCCCAACTATCGCGAGAATCTTTCCTGAATTGGACTTCCTAATCTGCTCAATCCTACCAGCTATGAATTCATCACGTTCATCGATCAGGACTTCTCCTGCACCCGGGGCAACAGATCTAGCTTCCTCCATCAGGTTGCTTAGGAGATCAGAATCCTCTAGGACCTCATCCAAGTTAACTTCGTCCTCATCTTCATCAGACCAAAGGAGAGTATCTAGAACTCTCCATTTCTCCCTAATGCTCATCCTACCCCACGCCCTACGTAGGGTGGAGACCACATCCCTGTCGACTAGTTCAACGTGTATATCAGAAGCTCTGGCCTCCATAACTGCAGTCAGCAGTTCTGCACCCGGTTTTTCACCGGTGGAAACCCCCATTCGCCGTTGCTCAGCAGCCAAAGCTGTTTGCAGCAGAATCATCGCTGCCCTGCCTTCATTGATTATCTTTAGAAGATCCTCCGAGTCTATCGACTCTGGCTTAGTCAGAGAGGCCATTCTCGATTCACATAGCTCTACAGCGACCACATCCGGGCCATATTCGGAAATTTGCTCCTTGACAAGGGCCACTGATTTACTACTAACATGGGCCGTCCCGATTATTCTCAGGTTATCATCAAAATCAATAATATTGGAGTTCGATGTCATGATTTCACCGAATTCCATCCATCATTGAAAACAAGTCATTATGCTCGGCTACATCATGCACTCTGATGATATCGACGCCCTTTTCCTTAGCCATTGCAGCAACACCAAGAGTTCCAGCTAGCCTTTCTTCAGACCCTTCCCTTCCCAGCATGTGGTGAAACATGCTCTTGCGGCTAACGCCCCACATCAAATTCATTCCCTCTAGAGGTACCACCGATCTGCCCGAAGACAATAGGGATAAATTATGTTCCAGAAGTTTGCCGAAACCTATTCCCGGGTCCACAACAATATTCGAGGGATCGAGGCCCCCGCCAATCAATTTCATTGAGGCGATTTGGAGGTGTTGCCTTACCTCCTCGATAACATCGCCGTATTTCGGATCTTTCTGCATATCGCCAGGCAACCCACTCATGTGCATTAGGCATACCGGACAATCATTTTCCACAATCAAATCAGCCATTCCTGGGTCACCAAGGGAAGAGACGTCGTTCACCATGTCAGCGCCTGAATCTATGGCTAATCTTGCAACATGTTCCCTTCGCGTGTCTACTGAGATGCCAATCTTGGGAAGCGCCTCCCTCACTGCCTCAATGATTGGTATGACCCTACTTGCTTCTTCATCCGGACTAACCTCTGTAGCTCCCGGACGAGTGGATTCCCCTCCAATGTCAATCCAATCTGCACCTTCTTCTGCCATGATCAAGGCCCTGTCGACTGCAACCTCGACATTTTCAACCCTAGAGCCAGCGTGAAAGGAGTCAGGCGTGATATTCAGCACCCCCATTATTCGAGGGAAACCGCTGTCGCGGCGTTTCAGGATAGGTCGCCAGTCGGCCATGTGTGGGGTGCCATTAGTCGCATGCTTTATGATGTGACGGAGGCCGATTAATGCGATGGTAATGGGAGACGAAGGCTTCGATGAGCCCCTGAATGCCCCTAACGGGGCAATTTCAGCGACTGATGTAGCTGATGGGCCCACTAGTGAGTCACTCGAACTCATGGAGTCAATCATCCAGCGCCTGCAGCCTTCTGACAGGCATGATATCAGGGACATGATTAGCTATAGGGCCCAGGTTTCCGGAGGAATGCTTGCAATGACGATAGTGTTCTGGTGGATTGCCATAGACAAGGGAGGAGACTCCCTCGGCGATGCAGACATTCCATTATCAGTCATAGGGGGATTCACCTTTGCTGAGATTAGTAAGATTGTCCCCGCTCTTGCCCTTCTCGCCACCTTGGTTATGTCAATTGGCAGGGAGACAGGCAACGCAATTCTGAACAACATAGGAGGGGGGCTGATAGTACTGGTCGTTTTCTACATCTTCGAACCATTTGGAAGCACAATCTTTGCTTCGAGTATCGATACTCAGTCAGCCGCCTTCGCATCAGGACGCCTCGTTGCCATGGCCCTAATGATCGGACTAGCGACCAAGTTCTTCTGGGATGCTATTCTTCTGCAGTGGGTTAGGAGTACGATGATGAATATGGGAGTTGACCTGTTCCCCTCCGAGGAACAAGAAACGTTCGGGAGTCACGCTGATGAAGCGCCTCCTCTTGGGTGAAAACGTGAGCAACCAGGGCGAGTCACGACTTTCAGTCCTGAGACTGGGGCACAGGGTGGAGAGGGACAAGAGAATCACTTCACACTTGGGACTCACAGCAAGAGCATTTGGGGCCGATGAGATTATTCTGTCCGGCGAAGAAGATGAGACGCCACTGGAGACCTGGAAATCAGTTTCCAAGAGATTCGGGGGTAGCTTGGAATGCAGATACGAACCCAAGCCATTGCGTTGGCTGCGTTCGTTTTCCAAAGAAGGAGGAAAAATCATCCACCTAACGATGTATGGAGAACCTTGGAGGAAAACTTCAGTGAAGATCCCTTTTGATGGGCGTGTGGTAGTGGTAGTCGGCGGTACCAAGGTCCCAGGGGAGCTCTTTGGAATCGCCGATTACAACATTGCAGTCGGGAATCAGCCGCACTCTGAAGTAGCTGCCCTTGCAGTGTTCCTCGATACATGGCTGGGCGAAGTAAATCCTGAAAGGTTCTCAGGTGGAGATGTTGAGGTAATACCCAGTGAGAGTGGAAAGAAGATTGTCTCCAAGGGAGAGGAGTAGGAAAAAAACACCCAGTTTTTTCTCAATGATTAAGAGTCTTACTTGAGCAGGTTTGCTGATGTCGGCAAGCGGGACACGGCGGGGATTCATTCCCGGCGCTGACGTACCGGGAGTTGATGAGCCACCAATATTCCAAGATGCTGCAGATCTGCTATTGGATTCTGTTGCTAGGGACCAACCTAGTTTTGAACCGGGACTGCTCATTCTGGCCGACGGAACTAGGTTTAGTGGCAGACTCTTCGGAGCCGAAGAAATAGCCCAAGGTGAACTAGTATTCACCACTGGCATGTGTGGATATCAGGAAAGCCTCACTGATCCATCCTTCGCTGGTCAGGTGTTGACTTTCACATGGCCACTATTGGGCAACTACGGAATATTGCCGGGAATCTCAGAGTCCTCCGGAGTACACCCCCGGGGTATAGTTTGCAGGCAGATGATGAGGAATCCCGATCACAGAGACTCTATCGGCAGCATCCACGACTTTCTCGCAGCTCACGGAGTTCCGGGGATCGAAGGGGTAGACACCAGGGCCATTACACGCAGAGTGAGGGAGCATGGGACACTATTGTGTGTTTTTGGACCTCAGGGAAGAGAAAGTGAGATGGAACGTATTCTGTCCAACATGAAGCCCCCCGATCTTGAGGATCTGGTTGAATCAGTTACTAGGGATGATGCAATCCTGATTAACCAAGGGGCTCATGACGGTGATGGTAAGAACCTCCCTCGGTTAGCAGTTCTTGATTGTGGAATAAAGCACAATATATTGAGGGAACTCTCGAAGAGATTCGAGGTAGTTTGGTGCCCAGCATCTTCAAGTTTCGATCAAATAATGAGTGACTGGAGGCCCGATGCAATCTTCGCCTCGAATGGCCCCGGCGACCCTGCACATCCCGGTTCTGCAACTATCGCTAGAAATACCCTAGCCAGGGCTGTCAGGGAGGATATGCCTGTGATGGGGATTTGCCTAGGGCACCAATTGATGGGACTAGCTGCAGGACTCAGGACTTACAAGTTGAGATATGGGCATAGGGGGGCCAATCAGCCAGTGGTCGACTTAGTAACTGGGAAGGTAGACATCACCAGCCAGAATCATGGCTTCGCAGTCGAAGATCCAGAAAGAGGGATGCTAGCACCTCACCCCAGTGGGGCCTGCTCAGAATCAGGAGATAACACACTCGAGGCCGATTTCAAGGTTAGGCACGTTAATGCCAATGATAGGACTGTAGAGGGATTGGATCTAGTAGGGAAACCGGCATTCACAGTCCAATTCCACCCAGAGGCCTGCCCCGGCCCCCATGATGCTTCGCCACTGTTCGATAGATTCGCCGACATTGTTGAGGACCATCTTTCTGGAGACCCACAAGCAGCTATAATCGGGGGAGGTGACGTTTAATGCCACGTCGAAATGACATACAGAGAATTGTGATTCTTGGGAGTGGCCCAATCAGGATAGGCCAAGCAGCCGAGTTCGACTTCTCGGGCTCTCAAGCATGTAGGGCCCTAAGGGACGATGGTTACGAGGTAATCCTGATTAATTCCAATCCTGCTACAATTCAGAATGATCCGGAGATGGCTGACCGAATATACATCGAACCCCTTCTTCCAGAGGTTGTGAGAAGAATCTTGGAGATGGAGAAGCCCGATGCTCTTCTCGCAGGAATGGGCGGACAGACTGCCTTGAACATCGCGTCTGCTCTGGCCAAGGATGGGTCATTGAACGAGTTGGGCGTTGAACTAATTGGTTGCGACCTCGCATCAATCGATGAAGCAGAGGACAGGGACCTGTTCAAGAGGGTGTGCGAAAGCATTGACCTGCCAGTTTGTGAGGCAGTGGCCTGTTCATCTATTCAGGAAGTCCTCTCAGCAGCTGACAAGATTGGAAAGTTCCCATTATTGATTCGTCCTGCATTTACCCTCGGCGGCCTTGGAGGCGGTACAGCGTTCAACAAGGGGGAGCTAGTTGAGATTGCAAGTCAAGGACTTCTACAGTCAGCAATAGGACAGGTCCTTATCGAAGTCAGTATTTTGGGCTGGCAGGAGCACGAATACGAGGTAATGAGGGATGCTGCTGATAATGCGATAATTGTCTGTACAATGGAGAATCTTGATCCTATGGGCGTCCATACTGGGGAGTCAGTCGTGGTAGCACCCCAACAGACCCTTTCCGACCAGGATCACCAGATGTTGAGGGATGCCGCACTGAAATTGATACGGAGACTCAACATAAAAGGCGGGTGCAACGTACAATTTGCTGTTGAACAGTCCACAGGCCAGTATAGGGTTATTGAGGTAAATCCAAGGGTATCTAGATCCTCAGCCCTCGCTTCAAAGGCCACTGGGTATCCTATTGCCAGAATGGCTGCCTTGATAGCAGTTGGATATACTCTTGATGAGCTCCCGAACCCAATCACAGGGGAGGGGACGACTGCAGCTTTCGAACCGACACTGGACTATTGCGTCGTTAAGATCCCGAGGTGGCCATTTGATAAATTCCGAACAGCAGATAGAACCATTGGGACATCAATGAAATCAACAGGTGAAGTTATGGCAATTGGGAGGTGCTTCGAAGAGGCATTCCTCAAGGCATGGGCTAGTCTGGAATACGGGCAACCCCATCCAAGGCCACTAACCATGGCCGACGCTTCTGGCGGGGAAACAATGGATGAGAGGGCATCTGAAAATTTACCCACCGCAATACTCGAGGATTGGCTAAGAATTGCAACCGATAGAAGAATGGCGGCTTTGATGGAGGCATTCAGGAGGGGATACTCGATAGAAGACGTCCGCGACCTAACTGGAGGGGTAACTAGGTGGTTCCTCCACAGGTTCGAGAACATGGCTGCAATTGAGACTGAGATTAGAGCATCTGGAGAGATGGGAATGAGGCCATCAGAGATTCCAGAGTCACAACTTAGATCGTGGAAGGGGGCTGGATTCACCGACCTCCACATAGCCGATGCACTAGCTGGATTTCCTTCATCTGGATTCAAACAACTACCAACTGGAAGGGACGAATTCGCAGTCACTTCGAGGAGGCACCAATTGGGCATACATCCGAGATATCGAATGGTTGACTCATGCGCAGCAGAGTTTGCTGCTGTCACTCCCTACTACTACGCCACATATGAGGGGGGCTCGGCACCAGTGGGAATCGATAATGTTCCAGGCCTTTCAGAATCAACGAAGCAGCGAATCGTGGTGATCGGTTCAGGGCCAATTAGAATTGGCCAGGGGATTGAGTTTGACTACGGTTGTGTTCACGCAGTTGGTGCAATTCGCGACATGGGTCACGAGGCAATAATCGTCAATAACAATCCAGAAACTGTTTCTACTGACTTCGATACCAGTGATAGGCTATATTTCGACCCACTTTCTCTAGAGTCAGTCTCTGAGATTTTACTGCGTGAAAAGGCGCACGGGATACTCCTGCAATTCGGAGGTCAGACTGCAATCAATCTTGCATTGCCTCTCGCAGACAATATGCCTCACCTATCTTCCATGGGTCTAGATTTGGTAATTGAAGGTACCACTCCCGGTGCTGTAGATGAGGCAAGCGATCGCGAGAGGTTCGAGTCATTTGCAGAGAGGAATGGCCTGAGGATGCCACGGGGATCCACCGCAATCGATCCAGAGGGGGTCCGAAGGGCCGCGGCCGAGATAGGATATCCAGTATTGATCCGCCCCTCTTACGTCCTTGGAGGGAGGGGGATGGAGATTCTCTCTGATGATAGACAATTGAACGCATATATGGATGAAGCATTTTTGGCGCCAGACAGGCCATTGCTAATCGACGAGTACCTGGGCAATGCAGTTGAGTTGGACGTAGATGCGGTCTGTGACGGTGAACAGGTTCTAGTCGGCGCAATAATGGAACACCTCGAGGAAGCAGGAATTCATTCTGGCGATTCTACGTGCTTCATCCCTCCTCAAAATATCTCAAAGAGCATTCTCGCCCAAGTTGAGGAATGGACCAGAATTATTGGAATAAGACTCGGGATAAGGGGCTGTTTCAATATTCAATATGCGATTCGTGATGAGGTTCTTTACGTTCTAGAAGTTAATCCGAGGGGTTCCAGAACATTCCCATTTGTTGCCAAGGCGACAGGAGTCCCCCTAGCTAGGATAGCTGCCAGAGTTGCTCTTGGGGAAAGACTAGCAGACCTGCAAATTCCAGAGCCACAGAATGAAGCAGTATGTGTCAAGGCGCCCGTGTTCCCATTCATCAAACTGAGGGGATTGGATCCAGCCCCAGGTCCGGAGATGAAGTCAACAGGCGAGGTAATGGGCTCGCATGTCAGGCCCGCGGCAGCCTATCTCAAGGCAAGGCTCGCCACGGAGCTTCCCGTTCCTACTGCTGGGGGGGTATACATTACTGTGAAGGACGAGGATAAGGAAGACACGATTGAATTGGCTAGGAGACTACACGATATGGGATTCCGTTTGCATGCCACCAAGGGAACTGCAAGGGTACTCAGGGAAATAGGGGGCGTAGAAGTGGATACTTGCTACAGGATTGCAGAGAGGATGTCGCCAGATGCTCTTGACCTGATGAGGAAGGGAATGATCCAGTTGGTGATTAACACCCCCCGTTCCACTGGTGGGGCCGTACTTGATGGGAACATGATGCGCAGACTTGCTGTAGAGCTCAATATCCCATTCGTAACTACAATGGCCGGAGCTAGAATGGAAGTGGAAGCAATTGCAGAAATGCAGACAGGGACGCCAGAGCCAAGGTTACTAGAGATAGCTACCCTAAACTGAGCTTTTGTTATTGAGAATCTTTATCGTGATTTCATCTAATGTGACTTCACAGAAATCCCCAATGCCGAGTTTGTAATCCGAAAGAACCATGTTTCCAATCGATACCCTATGCAGCTTCACCACATTATTGCCAACAGCTTCGAAAATCCTCTTAATTTCCCTCTTCTTTCCCTCATCAATCGTAATTATGGCGACTTTGCCGCCTTCTAGGGTTAATTCAGCAGGCCTTGAAACATAGGTATCACTAACCCTGTCGGGGTCTGTAACTCTGACTCCTCGACGAATAGAATTCGCCTGCTCTTCACTAACCTCAACTCTCGTATTTACCCTGTAAGATTTCCCAATCCTGCTATCTGGATTGGTAATTCTATGTACGATATTTCCATCTGTGGTAACTAGGAGGAAACCAGTGGTCCCCTCATCGAGTCGTCCAACAGTAACTAAGGAACGGAAAGTATTGGGGCTAAGAGAATCTTTGAATAGCTCAAAAACCGAGCACTTCCCAAGGGAGCTTTCCTCTTTGTTTAGCCTCGAGCAGATAACTCCAGACGGCTTATTCAGTAGGAAGTATCTCTCATTGATTGGCAGTTCCAGAACCTCGCCCATGTATGTGATAACTCTCTTTTCTGGATTGAATTCGTATGAGATATCTTTGACTATAGAGCCATTTACCAATACTTCCCCATCCCATATCGCTCTTTTTACTTCTGATTTCGATGAGAACTCACCGGTCTTCGAGAGAAACTGGTGGAGGCGGATCTTCATGTCAATCTCTCGTAGTGTTCAGTCTATTCTGAATGTGCAAATCTCCGGTCTGGAAAAAAAGCGATATCTGTATTTTGCTACTATCCTGTAGCCAATGTCCCTAATCGGGAGCGGTATGACCCACAATATGGGGAACCAAATCCTCCAGTGCCACTTCAGATATAGTAGGCACCTTATTGTCGCCGCTGACTTGACAAACGCCCTACCGTCCCTGAATAGGTAAACCGTGTCGGCCTCTTGTTTCCACAAGGACAGTCCAGAAATCAACTCTCTGCCTTCTACAGATTCTATCTGTCTGTATGCTATATCTGAACCACTGTGGAGCCGGGAGTCCATGAACAGGGCCAGTCTGTGGCATAGCCCGCAATCGCCATCCAGTAGCAGAACATCGCGACCTTCACTTATCTTCAGTATTAGACCCCCTCTACCGACCATGTGTTGACCAATACTCCTTCTGACATGTGCACCAAGTCAGGATTTAGCGAATTGTCAATTCCGAGGTCATATGATTCTGTTAGTGAGTTGGAAGTTATTTCAGCGGAACCGTCTCTATACTTCCATGGATCATGTTGCGTGTGCGCAATACAAAGTTCACCTTTGCGGACTGTATAGAGGCAATATCTCTCGAACAGGAACTCCTCTAGAGTCCCCTTTTGTGCCTCTCTAATCTCTCCAGAAGCCGTGCATGTTCCAGTGATTCCCTCGCCAGTTTTCCTTTTGCTATTCCACTTGTAAATGGTGCCGTCAACTTCCATATCAGCCTTGCAATACCTGTATGGCAATCCATAGGCCCATGGCGCGTAAGTGCAAGTCACAAGACTCTGGGCGTCCAAAGTGATGAATAGGACTCCTGCCTTACCCTTCCTGGTTACGTATGTCCTGATATTGAACTCAGGGAAGGTGGATATTCCCGGGACACTGAATGCCAGTCTGGGCCTGACATTCGTCATCATGAATGGTATCGTCCCAATGTACGCTTTGCCCTCAAATGTGTCTATCTCTAGGCCATTTGGGATGTACTTGGATAACTTGTTTGGGAGGACTTCCCAATGGAGGAAACTCAGGTTTCTCCATTCTTGAACCAGTGAATGCGCCCGTTCTGGCATTGGGAATGGGAGATGATCAGTTCTCATCCTAATGCCCCATCAAACTCTGGTCAGCATTTCAACCAGGGAGCCCCTGTCCATCTCAGCCATTATCGAGCTAATTCTGGGGCCATAGTCCCTCCCTAGTATAACTAGGTAAAGAGAAACATAGGCTTGCCTGTTATCTAGATCACAGCCGCCCGCAACCTCTCTAATCGCGCTCCCAATCGAGTCACTCGACCATTCACAGGTTTGCAGCCTCTCAGAAAGCAGAGCAACGAAAGAAGCTGATTCCTTGCTAATTCTGGATCGAACCTCATCACTGATTTCTGCCTGTATTGTAATTCTTGCACCATCTGGAAAATGCTCTCCTTCCACCCAGTTACGCATTCTTTCCAATCTACTAATCAGTGAAGCGCTGGGCTCATCAACGAGATGGCCACTTTTCTTTAGGGAGGACCAAACACTATCGTCATCCGATTTAATCTGAGCCAACATAGAAAGATGTCTGAAAGAGACTCCCGCAATTGAGTCTGAAGGATTTGAGCCCCTTACTACCTGACTGAGTCTCATGGCTCCTAATTGGGTATTTCGGGCAATCCTCTGACGTTTGCTGAGCTCTCCCTCTTCCTTTTCCGGAGTTTGGTATCTTTCGTATTCGTCAGCCATCTCAAATAATGCGGTTCCAGTATCAAACTCAATATGCCGATTTATCTTGCTTCTCGCAATCACATAGCGCAGTATCTCGGGAGGGACCAGGGAAAGTGCCTCCATTGGGCCTATTGTGACGCCAGAGGAACTCGACATCGGCCCCATTCCTTTGAGTTGAATCCATTCGTATACCATTTTTTCAGGAGGCTCACCCCCTAGGATCTCACAAATGGGAATTCCTGTGTCATAACTTCCCCCTGCGGCACCGTGGTCCTTTCCCGCTGGTTCACAGGTCACTCCATGTATTGCCCATCTTGCCGCCCAGTCTATCCTCCATGGCATTTTTCCTTCTGCTAATCTGATGTCGGATTTTCCCTCGATGCCATCGCTATCGATCCAGTGGACATATGGCTTCTCATAACCAGTTACTTTCACTCCATCCATGCTGCCATTGGAGCCAATGGGGTTGTATGGGAACCAGTCATCTGGTAGCTCCCTACTGGAGACATCCTCTATGATTCTGTGAATCTCGTCCCTATTGTTTATCGCGGAGTCTATCATTTCAGCGAACTCCCCATTTTCGTATGTTTCGTGGTTCATTATGACTTCTGGCTCCACGCCAATCTGGCCGAGTGCAGATAGGAATGGCCTGAGGAAGAAGTCCGCATAGCTCTCCCCTCCAAAGTC
Source organism: uncultured Candidatus Poseidoniales archaeon (assembly GCA_964386765.1). GTDB lineage: Archaea > Thermoplasmatota > Poseidoniia > Poseidoniales > Thalassarchaeaceae > MGIIb-O5. The sequence continues at coordinate 26,326 of CAYLUC010000018.1, forward strand.
CGGCTCGCCGTTCTCATCAGGTGCAGGAATATTGGCTAGGGGGACCCCTATGTATGACTCATATTCTGAAGATAGGAAGTCATAGACTCTACGAAGAGGGTCCATCGAATCAACGATGAAAACGTATCTGGAATCCAGTCCAGCGTCTAGACACGCCCTGTGAATCATCTCAGCGGTTAGTATTTCCCTGAGGTGCCCTATGTGGAATTCCCCAGAGGGAGTTATCCCTGAAACCACCACTTGTGGCCCGCCTCTCTCAGCGAGCCTCTGTGCTTTGTAATCCGCCCAGTGCATCCCTCTTCCTCAGACCGTCACTACTCTGACAAGCCCTCTTAGTGGAACACCCTCAATCTCATTCCTCTGGGACTTGTTTGCGAGAACCAAGCAGAGCTTTACATCCGCTCCAGCTGCTCGCAGATTGTTCACGGTCTTGGTCATCGTAGTGCCTCCTGAGAGAACGTCATCAACAACTACGCACTTCTTCCCTTCAACTTCCGCGAATACCTCTGAGATGTGCCCCCCTCCGTCGTCACTGATGCTGCGGCTTACTGCGAGGTCCAAGTCTAATTGTCCCCCTACAGCTTGTGCAAATGCGATTCCATTGATACTAATCCCGACTACTGTGTCAACATCTTCGCCAATTTCCTCTTCAATAATATCACAGAAAACGTATGATATGGCCTCAATTCTACCAGATTTCACAGCTATAGATCTCCAACCCACTCTGATGTCCTCGGGACGGTCTTCTGAACCAACCCCTCCAGATGAGAGCCATTTGATGGTGGTCTGTGACAGAGACATCTCATCAGCTATCTGCTGCGTGTTGAGCCCATCCGAGCGATAACGCTCTACTTCGGACCTTAATTCGTCGACACTGCTTGCCATCGCCCTTTCCCGAACTAAGATTGCTATGAACCTATTGAAAATAGGATATGGGGAAACGTTGGTTAATGTGTGTTCAGAAACGACCGGTACTCCCGAATCCGCCTTCTCCCCTCTCTGTTTCACCTAGGCCATCTTCCTCAACTTCGCGGAACGTAATCGCGGGTATTGGGGAGATGAGTAGTTGGGCTATCCTCTCCCCTGCCTTTACTGTGTATGAGTCCCCTTCCCCTATCCACGTCATCAGAACGAACAACTCGCCCCTGTAGTCCGCATCGATGGTCCCGATGCTGTGAGGGAGGATGAGTCCCTTTGACCCCAGTGAGGACCTTGCCCTCACCTGTCCCTCGTACCCTACTGGAATCGCCACTTTCAGTCCAGTTCGTAACTTCACACTCTTCCTGAATGGGACTATTGAGTCTTCAAGAGCATATAGATCCCAACCCGCAGCGTGTTCACTACCCATTGTTGGGAGCCTGGCGCCCTGTTCCGTCCTAGCTACTTTGACCTCCAATGGGCTGCTCATGCTCGACCCAATGGGCACCCCCACTTTGACCTTGTCCGGAGCGATTGTGTTCCGGTGGGGTGAAAAGGGACTCTAGGCTCGCCCGTTCGATGGCAGGATTCGACTACGAGGAACTACTGGACCGTGCACGGGATAGAATCCCTGAGGGCATTAGCCAGAGATCAAGGTGGACAATGCCTGAGCCAGACATCATGATAGAGGGTAGTCAGACAATTCTTCGAAACTTCTCAGATGTCGTGGATGCCATGGATAGAGATTCAAATCACGTCTATCAGTATCTGCTGAATGAATTGGGAACTTCTGGTACGAGGGAGCAATCGCGTATCATGCTCAAGGGCAGGGTGCCACCAAAGAGAATTAAGGAGAAACTAGTCAGTTATGTCAAGACGTATATCTTATGTAATCAGTGCAAAGCACCAGATACGAGGTTCATCAAAGAGGATCGAACAACTCTGTTAAAGTGCCAAGCGTGTGGTGCCACTAGGCCGGTCAGGCTCTAGTAATCATGTACGGAATCGTTATACCGAACCCGGTACAACCAGTGCCATGCCAATAGCAAGGTACTG
>CAYLUC010000019.1:0-27884 GCA_964386765.1 uncultured Candidatus Poseidoniales archaeon
GTCCCTGCTTGCCAGCATGGTAATCGCCCCGGCGATCCTCGGCTTGTTGGACAGGTTAGGGAGGGACGAAGAGCCCCCCAGAAGCAGTGTTCCGGGGCATAGTTGAAACCCCGTCGGGCCTTGCTCACGCCATGGTTAGGCTCCCCTTCTCCTACAACCCGGAGAGGTACAAGGCCAGGAGAATCGTGAGGAAGCAGAAGAAGGAGCGAGAGCAGAAGGAGCGAGAGGAAGCGAGGGCCGCTACCAAGGCCGATCCGAATATTATGCCCTACTACTCGGACTGGGAGCCTTACGAGAAACTCAAGCCGTACACCATGTTCAAGGTGTTCCTCCTCTATTGGCTTCCAGTATCGGGCTACCTCGTCTACGGGGCGTTCATCGGAGACTTCTGGCCTGAGGTGGACCCTTCAGAACACGCCTTCGGGATTCCCCTAATGATAGGCATCATCGCCGTCCCGTTCTACCACGTCATCGCGCCCATCCACATTAATCTCATCAGCGGCGATGCTGGCGTCTTCTCTCCAACTTGCCCGGAATGCGGCTACACGGAGGGCCATGCCCAGAATGAGAACCTCAAGCCCAAAGACTTCTTCGTCTTTTGCTGGGACCGGGTGCTGCAGTCCACCTGCCCCGAGTGCAAGTTCGCCTTCGAGATAGAGAGCATGGCGCCTTGGGACTACCCATATGACGACGAGCCCATACCCGGCAGGAAGTATGGCGACCCGTCCCTGATGCGCATCAAGCCGAAGATTCCGTTCAGGCTCGGGCCGTTCGTCTTGAAGAGCAACCCAGACCACTCATTCCGCACCCCCACTTTGGAGTTGTACAAGGTCATCCCCGTACTGCTTGTCATCTATGGCCTGCAGCACCTCGTGGGCGCCCCCGAGTGGCTTGATTGGGGCCTAATTGGTGATTTGCTCTTCGCCTTCGTGATACTCGGCATCATTTGGGTCGTCATCTGGACGAACCCATTTATCCAGGAAATCAGGAAGGGCGGTCAGGCTATCGCGGAGGACATTCTGGTGGAGATGGAGATCGTCGAGGAGGACTACAAATTGCCATGGTATCTGCAGCTCATCGTCACACTCTCGCTCGTAGCGTTCGCCTTGGTGACGTTCTTCCTCTTCCCGGATTTCTTCTAGCAAGACTCTCTCAGACGCCTACTTCCACATTCCCAGGCAGTCCCTCAGTGCGGTCTCTAGGTCCTCGTGCAGGAACTCGTAGCCAGAGGCCTCCAGCCTGCTGGGCTTGACCCTCTGACCCTCTATCAGCAGGGGCCCCGCGAGCTCCCCGAAGAGGATTCTCATCGAGAACCCCGGGATCGGTGCGAAGGCAGGCCTCCTCAGTACCCTCCCGAGGGTCTTCGAGAAGACCCTCTGCTGAACGGGGTTCGGTGCAGTGAGGTTGTACGCGCCCTCGCAACCGGCGCTCATCATCAGGTGGTGCATGGCGTATATCTCGTCGTCCATGGATATCCACGACATCCACTGCCTGCCTCCGGCAAGCGGTCCCCCCCCTCCCATCTTCCATGGCAGTAGCATGCGGCCGAGAGCGCCTCCCACGGCCGAGAGCACGATTCCGTTGCGGGTGTTGATGACCCTGACCCCGGCCTCCCTGGCCGAGTCGGCGTAGGACTCCCATTGAATCACGGTGTCAGTGAGGAAACCCTCTCCCGCGTCGCTTTCCTCGGTCAGCTCCTCGTCCATCCTGTTCCCGTAGTAGCCAATCGCGCTGGCGACCACGAAGCACTCCGGCTTGTCCTCCATCTGGCTGATTGTGTCCGAGAGTAGTGTGGTGGAGTCCCTGCGCGAGCCCACAATCAGGTCCTTCCTCTTGGCGCTCCACCGCTTGTCCCCGATGCCAGCACCCCCAAGGTGTATCACGATGTCGAAGCCCTCTATCGAGGATGGGTCCAGGACTCCCTCGTCGGGCTTCCAGCTCAGCTCCTTCTCACCTTCCCTCGCAGGCCTCCTGACAAGCCTCCAGACATCGTGCCCCCCTGTGTCGAGGAATGCCACGAGTTGGGTCCCTATCAGTCCGGATGAGCCGGACACGAGTATCCTCTTCCGAGGAAGGTTGGAGAACTTCGAGTGCTGTGCGATGTCCCTCTGCAGCCTCAGCTCCCTGGCCTTGAACATCCTGGTGATCCTGCTTCTCACTAGCATGCCGCCGAGGACCCTGTCAACTAGGTTGCCGAGAGGGCCAAAGGGGACCTGGTACCTCACGTGGTCGGAAACCGTGGTCACCCCATCGGACTCAGTGAAGTGGTGGTCGTGGTCCCATGACCAGAACGGTCCCTTGACCATGGTGTCGGCCCAGTGCTTGGGGGGCTCGTAGGCGGTGTGCTCCGCGACCCAAGTGCCCTTGAAAGGACCCATAGGGAACTTGAAAATCCTCTGAGAGCCAGGCTCTAGAGTGTCATCGGCCCTGACTTCCTCAGCGACCTCCCAAGGGGGCATCAGACGGCGAAACGAGCCCTTGTACTCGTGCCATCCGAATGTGGTCTCGATGTCCGCCTCCACGACTGTAGTGTGCTTGTACTCATACATCCCAATCAGTTCCGTACGTTGGCCGAGTGGATGACTATTTTACATTTGATTTCCCGGGCTCTGTGAATCAGAAACTCTTCTCCCACAGCCTAAGACAGGCCTCATCGAAGTCCTCCTCGGTGAGCATGTACCCCCAATGCTGCAGTGACTGCCTGATTACAGGGCTGACCGAGGCATCGTCGAAATACGCCTCCCTAGCTATGATCTTTCTAATCAGCTGGCTTCTGAATCTACCCCTCTCGCCAGCGAAGGCCTTCCAACGCTTGATCTGCCTCTCGTCATCGGGGCCTCTCCTGCCAGAGAAGAACCTGCAGTACCACTGGATCCATCCATACGGGTCCTCGGACCTAATCCACCCCTTTGACTCCCACATCTCCAGGGAGCTCCCGCTCTTCACCCCGTATCTGTTCACACTCTTGTCATAGACATCGCTAGTTAGCAGTGAATCAGGGATTCCTTCCCACCATTCCTCGAACTCTAGGTGCTGACCGGATAACTCCTTACCTACCACTGATGAGTGGATGCGCCTCCAGTATGTCCCACCGAAACTCCCCGATTGGAAAATCTCCCTAGGGGTTAGGTTAGGTGCGAAATCTGGCCAGTCCTCGAATAGCAACCGTCCTCCTGCACCCCTATTCATGGCTATTGGGAGAAGCCCTAGTTTCAATTCCTTTCTAATCCGCAGTTTGGAGGTTGAGAAGAATAATACATTCCACTCTTCTCAAGAAACTGGGGAAGCGCCGCGATGGACGTGAGGGAATGGATGAGAATTCGGATGTAATCGTGGTTGGGGCTGGTCCTGGGGGCCTAGCATGCTCCATGCTCTTGGCAAAGGCAGGAGTCAAGGTCACTATACTCGAGAAGTCGGATGCAGTAGGTGGGAGAACCAGACTTTTCCACAAGGATGGATTCACCTTTGACAGGGGCCCGACATTCTTCCACTACCCAGAAGTTGCCGAGGAGATATTCCAAGCCGTAGGTCTTGACGCACATGAGGAGTTAGAACTAATCCCCCTGGATCCAAATTACCGACTCATTTTCGGACAAGGGGGCCAAATTGATGCCACACGTGATTTGGAAAACATGGTATCCCAGATTGAGCAATTAGTTGGTCCCGAAGATGCTAACGGATTCAGACGCTATATCGACGACAACCGCAGGAAGATGCGCCTCTCAAAGAAATGCCTCAACACCCCTTGGAGGGGCCCAACCGATTTGATTAGCAAACGCGCATTGAGGATCTCCAGGGTACTGCGGCCTTGGAGATCGGTGTCAAAAGACCTCTCGAAGTCATTCAGGGACGAGAGAATGCAACTTGCTATGTCATTCCAGACAAAGTATCTCGGAATGAGCCCTTTCCAGGCACCCAGCCTCTTCACCATTCTCGCATATCTGGAGTATGAGCATGGGATTTTTCATCCTAGGGGGGGCCTCGGAAAAATAACCTCCAAGATGGCCGAAATAGCAGAAAAGATGGGCGTAGTGATAAAACTCTCAGAACCCGTCGAGGAACTAATTTTTGAGGGGAAAAGGGTAGTTGGGGCCAGAACTCCGGACAATACCTACAGTGCAGAAAGAGTGGTTATGAACGCTGACTTTGCCACGGGAATAAAACAACTAGTCCCCAATAAATTGAGGAAGAAATGGTCGAACTCAAAAATTGAGGCAAAGTCGTACTCATGCTCAACATTCATGCTATATCTGGGAGTAGACAGGTTGTACGACACCCCCCATCACCAAATCTACGCCTCATCAGACTATCAGAGAAATCTCAAGGACATCACAGAACACAAGGTAACCTGGGAGGATCCCTCAGTTTACGTTCAAAATGCCTGTGTAACGGACCCGTCCCTTGCTCCTAAAGGATGCTCCACGTTGTATGTACTAGTTCCTGTGACCCACACACACGACTCGATAGATTGGGACACCATCAAGCACGAATACAGAGATGTCGTAGTATCGCAGATGGAGAAGATGGGGTTCGAAAACGTATCTCGTCATATTGTCTCAGAGACTATTATCACCCCGGATGATTGGGGTTCAAGCGACATATACAGGGGAGCCGTATTCAATCTTGCACATAGTCTCAATCAGATGTTATGGAGGAGGCCCCAGAATCTGTTTGAGGAGACAGAGAACCTCTATCTGGTTGGAGGGGGAACGCATCCCGGTAGTGGTCTACCGACGATTTTTGAGAGTGGTAGAATCACTGGAAAGATGATTTGCGCAGATATGGGAATTGATCCCGATTGGAACGGGATGGACCCTTGGTTCGATGAACTAAGGAGGCCAATTATCAAATCTAATCACCAATGAGGCCACCCCATGGATGAACACGAGTCGCTAACCGCAATGGAGAGGGGCGATGAGGATTGTGTTCTGAGATTTGCAGATGGGGCCGCATTCAAAATCGACTATCTCAGCATTAGGAAAAACTGTCAGTGCGCCAAGTGCAAACCCAAGCAGGTAAACGATCAGAGGAGATTGGAGTTCGAGGAAGAAATCGAGAGGTTCCGATTGGAGAAGCCACGAGTCGAAATAGTGGGAAGGTACGCAATTAGGCTAGAATGGCCATCGGGGTGCTCTAGTGGATTGCATGCATTCTCCCACTTGAGGAAAATCTCCGAGGATTTAGGCACTAGATTGTGATAAATCAACTTGCGAAGCCCTCAAATCCACATCCTCACGCGGGAGAACGTCGACTCACCGGGTTCCCCCCGCTGAGCCGTCGGTGATAATATGACTAACGAAGGCCCCGACTCAGAGTCCCCAGATGACAATGGGGGCGACGACTGGCACCTGTTTGCCAGCGCTAGTTACGGCTCAGCGGAGGCTGAACCTGCGGAGGCCACGGAGATCCAGGAAGCGCCGGAGGACGAATGGTTCGATGGCGATGATTACATTCACTCAGGGGTTTCTATTGACTGGGAGGCACCACCTTGTCCGGCTCCCCTTGGGATTGCCCACGTGATAAAGATAGGAACTTGCGACAACTGCCTCCACAGGATAGGGGGAAGAAGGGTTGACTCCACTGGTGCAGAGGGGGGCGCCATATTGCGCGCTGAAGCCCACTCTAGGGACTCAGAGCTGGAAAAGGTCGAGATTCCGGACCTCTGCCCACTCTGCGAGAACCTCTTTGAAGATGTCACCAATATTGTAGACAGGATTATCCAGTCAACAAATGACCACGATTACTCCACAATGCAATTCGGAATACACCTCCCAAAAGACATGATCCAGAGTGAGGACTCAATTAGAACCAAGCATGGGGCACAAGGATCAAAACCATTGAAATCATCTTTCGTGAAATCGATACAAGAGGAGATATCGAGTAGGATTCAAGGGGTATCATTCGTCAAGGAGGGACCTGACATCATGATTACCATTGACGCTCTGACATTGAGAGTCGATGTCGATGTCAGGCCCATCTTCATCTATGGGAGATATAGGAAGTTAGAGAGAGGGATACCTCAGACGAGATGGCCATGTCGGGCCTGCAGAGGTAGAGGAGGGGATTGTGAAAACTGCAAGGGAACCGGCCTTCAATACATTGAGTCGGTCCAGGACCTCATAGGTGAACCAGTAAGGAGCACAATGGGGGCCAACGACACCTCATTCCATGGAATGGGAAGGGAGGACATAGACGTCAGGTGCCTAGGAACGGGGAGACCTTTCGTCCTGGAGATCAAAGGGCCGAGAGTAAGAAAAACCGACTTGGAAGAACTCTCAGAGCAGATAAACACGAAAGCATCTGGAAAGGTCGAAGTCAACTCTCTACGTTGGAGTCAGAAGAGAGAGGTCAGCAGGATCAAGGAAACCCGTTCGGAGAAATCCTACACTATACGATTCAGAGTTGGAGAAGAACTTCCAGAGGGAGAGGCAGTCGAGGCGATAAACTCACTTTCAGGGAAGGTACTCGAACAAGAGACGCCGAAGAGGGTATCTCACAGGAGGGCCGCAAAGACTCGGAAGAGAAAGGTAACATCGATCAGCGACATCATCGTAGAAGGTAGTGAGATTCAGTTCTCCCTACGATGCGAAGCCGGGACCTACGTCAAGGAATTAGTGCACTCAGATGAGGGCAGAACTGTTCCCTCGGTGAAGGAAGTATTGGGCACGGAATGCGAGGTTCTATGGCTCGATGTAGAGGATATCCACTCAGACTGAAAAAAGGACCAATCCGACGCCCTTAATAGCAGACCTCAGGTCGAGCGCTTCCACGACCTACGGTCGAAGGTGATATTATGGCAACCAGAACCCATGGCACTAGGCAGGGAACGAGGTCCATTCTCAAGAAGAAGAAATCCGAGAAAGGGCGCGTATTCATCAACAGAGTGATGCACCCCTATGCTGAGGGCGACAAAGTATGCATCGTCCTCGATGGAGCCCAGCAAAGAGGGATGCCACACCGAAGATTCCAGGGACTGACCGGAACAATCGTCCAAGCTCAGGGAAGGGCGTTCGTCGTCAAGGTGGTTCAGGGGAACAAGGAGAAAACAGTAGTTGCAAGACCAGAGCACTTGCGACCAGCTAAGTGAGGTATTTCTATGTCAGATAGAGAATTCGTTGATTTTGCCACTGTACGTGATTTGCTGGATGCTGCGAATGAGAGGAGGGGAGAGCTCTCTTACGAGCAGATGATGGCTTTGCAGCACGCTACTTGGGCCTCTAGCACCAACAGAGGCGGAATTAAGACGGATCCCAAGGTTTTCACATCCCTATTCTCCACCCTCATGCAAAATGAGAAGTTGGCTGAAAATCCTGATATTTGCGCGAAAATAGCCGAACTAACGCCCATGGATGTTTCTGGGGTTCGAGTAATCATTGCTAGCAAGAGGGTTGCAATGGACACATCTGAGATCGAGGAAGTAATCGATATCGTCAAGCAGCACGTTCTCTGAAACGCTATTTTCAGCAGATTTGTGGTAACTAAACCATTGATGAGGGGAACCCCCCTTCCAGTGAGTGAGAAAGATGCTGTCCGACGACTCGAACGAGGCCGGTGAGGAAGAAGAGGGCCCACTATCCTCAACTACCATGGTTCGTGTACTGGATGTTCTCGACAGGCGTCCCGTTGGACAAGAGATACAGGGCCTGACTGAACCCTCCTTCTATCTAGTTAGATCAAGGATAATGGACGACGAAGGAATCGATCAGGGTTCTGAGATCAGTATCGAATCAGGTAAACTAGGACCCATTTCAGAAATCAGATTCAAGGATTTGTCCCAGGCATCGCAAGGCGAGATGACCGATGCAATATTCAGATCAATCTCCAGCGATCCGGATAGGCACCTGGTGTTCTACAACAGTGCGGGACCTATGTCTCTCAAGTTCCACTCATTCCAACTCCTCCCTGGAGTTGGCAACTCCAAGGCTATGCAGATGGTCAAGGCCAGGGGGGGCAATGGCTGGTCCACATTCGAACAGGTAGACGAGTCATGCGGCATCGAATCAGCGAGACTCCTAGCAGAGAGGTATGTCAAGGAGATGGAGGACACCTCTCAGACGCCTAGCTTGTTGGAGATACTGGTTCGCTCACAGCAATAATTGGGTGATTTTTTGGAAGACCTCGATGCAAGATTGCTGGTAGACCTGCTTAGGGACAGGATAGCCCCTGACAGAAGCCTGGGACAGCACTTCCTTCTCGATGAGTATGTAATATCCAGATCAGTCCAACTCCCCGGGGAGCACGGCTCCCCCTTGGGCCCAGACTCACATGTGCTGGAGGTCGGTCCCGGCCCAGGGTCATTGACGCTCGGAATACTTCGGAGTGGGGCTAGAGTAACTGCCTTGGAAATAGACGAAGATGCAGTTGAGCACCTGAATAGGGTATTTCCACAGAATGACCCACGGTTCAATCTGATCAACATTGATGCACTAATCGCTGCGTGGCCTGAAGACATTACCCATGTCATTGCAAACATCCCCTACAACATATCTAGCCCTCTGTTGGAAAGGATCCAGAGGCACCACTCGGCCAATCCGTTTCTTTCGATAGTCCTCCTAGTACAGGAAGAATTTGCCGAGAGGATGTCCATGAGGGGAGGACCAGCAAGCTCCGGCCCACTCGGACTTTCCCTATGGCTGGATTTTGAGGTGCTGATTGATTTGAAGGTACCATCAAGCTCATTCAGCCCCTCTCCGAGAGTCAATTCAAGGCTCATCACACTATTGCCAACCGAGAGGCCCGAAATACAACCTAATTTCAATCGCAGACTTTTCAGAACGATCACGAAACACTGCTTTGCGAACAGGAGAAGGAAAATGAGGACCCTGTTATCCACGGTTCCCAAGAGGATTTCCAGAGTGAAGGGTTGGCACAGGGATAGGTGGAACGCAACATCCAATGCCATACTAGAATCGGAGATTGAAGGTATGCCACAAGATTGGCAGAACCTAAGACCTGAGAATCTTGAAACCACTCATTGGGTAATACTAGCTGGAACATTTTCCTCAATTTACCAAGAATAGTGTGTGTTTAGTCAGCGCCTTGATAGGGACCCCCTCACTCGGCGAGGCACGGCACGGTGCGCGGGAGCTCAGGCCTAGGGATGTGTAATAATGGCAAAGAAGGATACCTACCTAGCACTTCTCCGAAGGGGAATAGATGAGAATACCGCCCAGATTCTCTCCGATGGCGGCATCAAAGTCGGTGACCTGAAGAAGATGGATGTTGATACCCTAATCAACAATTACGGTTTGAAGAAGGGGATAGCCACATCCGTCATCGATGCGGTCAAATCCGGACCGAGAACATCAAGCAAGCAAAGATTCCTGGCCGATGTTCTTTCCAAGGACGGAAAAAAGAAGGTAGACAAGATCGAGGAGCAGAGATTCAAGAGGGAGCAGAAGGACCTTCTTGCGGAGCTTCTCGAGAAGAAGGAACAACTCAGGATGGCCAGAGTGGAAGCCTTCAGGAACAAGAAGCTAGTAATGAACAGACTCGGCAAGACAATCGAACTCATCGTCAAACTGGAGAACACATTCGATGACGAGTCCAAGGACGAGCAGCGCTCAAAGATTAGGGACCAGCTGGAGACTAGGGGCCTAGAAGCGGCTAGGGATCACGAGATGCTAGAATTGGTAGGTACTCCGCAGGACATCGTCGACTTCAGGAGAAAAATCGCTCCAGTGCTCTGTATGTACGCCTGCCCTCACTGTGGCGAGGAGATGGATCCAAGAGGTAGCAACCTCATGGAGGACATGTCTGACTACGTATTCATCTGTTGGGAATGCGAAGAAGAGTTCAGGTCCCCGATGGCAGAAACAGTAGAGTCGAGACTAGAAAACGGCTCTAGGATTTCCATCAATCCAAAGATCAAGCCCAGGCTAAAAGTCGTGAAGCCTCCGAAGAAGGTAGAGGCTCCATCAGTAGTGGATCTAATGATCAAGGATCTCGAGTCTACGGGTGCATCTGCCGAGGAGCTAGAGGCTGCAGTAGAGTCCAGCAAGCTTTCAGGTGGACTGATGGACATCGATGACTGGATTGACCAGACTCTGGCAGCCAAGGGCTACATACAAGCCCAGGAGGACAGAGAGGACTTCATCATCGCAACAGGAGCAGGTGCTACAAAATTCAACAAGTGGATGAAGAAGGCCGGTCTGCGATTCAACAAGCAGACCGGAAGATGGTCCAGAATGGATCGCTGAGGAGACCACATGTCTCCCAACAGACAGACTATACGGTTTTTCAGAGGAACTGATAAGCTGGGTCAGGCCATGATTGACCCCGACCTGACCATTGTCGAGATGGCGGAAAGCGCTGGTGTTGAAATCCCAACAAATTGCACATCTGGAACATGTGGAACATGCCTGGTACGACTGGTTTCAGGAAATGTCGACATTCCCGAGGAGATTCCACCAGGGCTGGACAGCTTCCTGGTGGGAGAGGGGGGGATACTGACTTGCTGCATGAAACCACTGAGCTCCTGTGACATTGACTTGATTCCTCCGATATAGGTGAAATGATGGTGGACTGGACCGATTCGGATTTCTTGCAGGCCCTATTCATATCCGTCTTCGGCCTGTCAGTTGCTGGATGGTGGCTCTCAAGCAAGCTATCATCCAAACTAAGTGAAATTGAGGAAAGGAAAAGCAAGAAGAAATCAGATGATCCTCCGAGGGAGGGCAATTAGCCACTACTCATTTACAGCAGCGGTCCAGCGTTCCGAGTGAGGTATGCCTACAACCTCTACATGGCAAGCAAGGATACCGCTCTGCTCATTCAGAGTGCTCCTGAGGCGAATCAGGTCATCGAGGCAACAGGGACAATGGGGGTGAGTGGGTTGAATCCACAGTTGCACTATCCCAGAGTCATCGACATCGACTCCCCTCAGTATCACCTCATCTGTGATGTCTTTGCCGTGAGGCTCTTTCCTTCCTCGGAGAATCCTAGCCAGCCTCCTCTGAGCCAACTCCCTCGCCCTTGTCAAATTATCACCACTCCATCAGTCTGGGCAATGAAGAGCCAGCCGTGAGGCACTCCATCCCCTCGTCTGTTCTGACCCAAGTGTCCTCGTTTCCTATGGCACCATCTTCGTGTATGACTTTGGGCTCTACGGCCATGGTTCCGCCAACCTGCAACTCACGGTCGAAGCCAAGAGCGACTACCGGGGACTCATCGAGTTCCAGGCCCACAGAATGCCCAAGGAAACTCGACTGGTCGGGCTGCATCCCCATCAGGTTGCCAGAGTGACCCATTTCCGATGCCATCTCACTGCCCTTGATCCATGCCGCTGAGCAAGACTCTCCGTTTCCAAGCATTTGTACGACATTTTCCTTTATCTCGATCATATCACCAAGCCTCGATACCCACTCATCGGACAACCTGCCAGCACTGAAAATTCGTGTACAATCAGAAACGTACCCCCTGTGGAGGTGGACGATATCAACCAATACAGGCTCACCCTCCCTGACCTTTGCGAAGCCTGCACCCATGGGAGATATCGGACTAGCTCCAACTCCCCCTATCGCAGAGTCGAAGTAGGAGGGGACAGAGCCGGAACGTCCAGCAGCAACCACCACTCTGTCGCAGTCCATCGGCCAACGTCGCATCCTGATCCTTCCACCAAAACCAGCGGCCCTGCTTACCGAATCAGCTGCTGCTGCCAACTCCAACTCGGTACAACCAACGCCCCCGATCTCGTAAACAGCATCGAACATCCTCTTGTTGACCTCGCCGCTTTCTCTGTGCATCCTAATTTCCCAATCCGATTTCACTTCTCTGAGTGAGTAGAGAATTCCGGTTGCGTCGGAAGATTCGCCTGAAAGTCCGGAAATCTTGGAATTAAGGAAGGACCACCTGTCGTTAGGTACCTTCCCCGCTAGCATCGCAGGTTTTTCCGTGCAACCGGCAGATTCCAGCGCATCACAAAGCAAGCCCATCCTTGGTTGACTTTCTGTCTCATGAGGGGAATCGCCTCCTCCAGACTCGAATATCGCTCTGTCCAGAGAACGTCTGACCCAGTGCTTTGTCTGTATCCCGGAGTCCCTCGAACCCACGAGAAGAATGCTGTTTTGCCTACCTCCGGTAAGCCAGTAAAGCTCTACAGGATCATCAATCAGGATTGACTGGTGCCCCATTTCTGCTAGGGAGTTCGACAACGCCTCCTGCCTAGACTCCAACTCGGAAACCGGTACACGCCAATCCTCCCCGTCGGGCCCAGCAATCGACTCCGCATCCCAGGCCATGCACGCCCTTCCCGGCCTTACCATCAAAGGGGTTTGGGATGTTTTCGACCTCTGCAACAACCCCAATGGCCTTAGGTGGACTGCCAGTGGGGCCCAATGTGACAGGCGTTCTGTCGCTGGACGACGTTTGCCTCGAAGGACGTACAGTGTTGCTAAGAGTGGACGTCAACTCCCCCATAATTCCAGAAACAATGGAATTCATGGATGATCGTAGATTCACGGAGTTTCTTTCGACATTGGAGGACCTCTCTTCATCAAAAGTCGTGCTCATTTCGCATCAGTCAAGACCGGGTTATCTCGACTTCACCAGCACGGAACCCCACAGCAAGCTGCTATCGGAGTTGATAGGAAGGCCCGTCGGCTTCGTCTCAGACGTCTGTGGCCAAGCCGCCATTTCCGCGATAAAGGGAATGGAAGACGGAGACGTACTTTTCCTGGACAACGTCCGTAAACACGAGGAAGAAATAAGCATGAAGAGAGCCAGTCCCGAGGAAATGGCGACTTCAGAGATTGTCAGGAACCTGTCCTCGGTTATCGACGCCTACGTCACTGACGCCTTCGCAACCGCACACAGGAGTTCTCCCTCACTAACGGGATTCGCCGGGGAGGTCCCCTGCATAGCCGGTCGTCTGATGAAGAAGGAAATCAACGCCTTGAGAACAGCGGTTTTCGATCCACCCAGGCCCTACGTGGTAATACTCGGGGGAATAAAGTGCGACGACTCCCTGAGAGTCGCTCTGAATCTCATAGACAAGGGGTCGGTGGATAGGATAGCGATGGTCGGAGTAGTGGGAAATCTGATGCTCTGGGCGGATGGAGTTGACATCGGCGCAACAAACCGAAAATTCGTCAAGGACTCGCTCGGTGACTCCTTTGAGGAGACTTGGAAAATGGCAGAGGAGCTTATTTCGAACCACCATAGCCTGCTTTTCATCCCAACAGACCTAGCGGTCGAGTCACTGGGGGCCAGAGCAGAAATGCCAGTCACTGACCTTCCCACAGAATTCCCGATTTACGATATCGGCATACAGACCATGAAGGATCTCAGGCCTCTGATTATGGAGGCAGGATGCCTCCTGTGGAACGGCCCTGCTTCCTACTTCGAGAAGTCGGAATTCGCATATGGGACGATCGAGATCATGAACATGTTCGTCGAGGCGACTGGAGTCACCATTGTGGGAGGAGGCCACACTAGTGCACTCTTCAACCAGAGAGGAAAGGCCGGGGGGGTTCACCACAACAGCACTGGCGGTGGTGCTGTCCTATGCATGCTTTCAGGCGGTAGGATGCCCGTGTTCGAGGCGCTCGAGTCATCGAGGGAGAAGTTCGCCCCCCTCCTCCCCGCTCTGGGCCTGAGTCCGAGAGAATAGTGATATGGAGCCACTGGGGAGATTTGAACTCCCGATCTTCTGATTACGAATCAGACGCTATACCGAGCTAAGCTACAGTGGCAGCGACGCGACCAAACAAGAGCTCCGGATAAGAGAATCGGTGCCGTAGGCATTACTAAGGCAGGGGGCCCCTATGGGTGTGCATGGAAGAGACCACCGAGGGCGCAGCCCAGGAAGGAAGCACATTGTCAGGAACGCCAAGTGAAACACCCGCTGCTGATGCAGGCGTGTATCAGCAGACCCCCCCTGTCGTCTATGCCTCGAAGTCACCCGTTCCAATCATCATTGGGGCCATATATTCACTATTCCAGGTAATTGCACTTCTAGGATCTCTTGCTCTTGTCTTAGGCGGCGCCCTGCTTGCAGGTTTCGGGTCCGAAATAGGGGAAGGTGCGGCCGAAGGAGGATTTTTGCTCACCCTTCTCGGGCTCGTTATGCTCGTAGTTTCCGCTATCGGCGTCTATGCAGGCGTGCTCATGATCCAGTACAAGAAGAAGGGCGTACACATAGCACTCGGACTACTGGTGTTTGGCTATGTCTTGCAGGCACCCATGAACATTGCTGGGGGTTTCCCTGTCTTCGATGGAATGGGCTTCAGCCTTGTCACGAACGGCCTTTGCGGGGCACTTGTCGCAATACCACTGCTAGTCTCCAGCATTTCCGAACAGATGGATTAGTCAGCGTAACGCACTCAGGTCCGCTATGTGCCCGATCCTGGCATTGACGTCCGCGAGAATGCTCCTCAGAGCAGCCTCGGTCATGCCCTCCGCTCGCATGACTAGGATTGACTCGGTATTGCTCGGCCGGCATAGGAACCAACCGTCCTCGTATCGCACTCTGATTCCGTCCACGGTAGAGCACTCCATGTCCGAGAAGGCCCTACTGACGGCGTCCATGACCTCCTCTCGCTCACCAGGCAGCGGAATCTTAGCCTCCCCAGTCGAGGGGTAGTCGGGCAGGGAAGAGAAGCGATCGGAGAACGAAGGTCCCCCATCAGATGAGGAGGGGTCCCTTCCAATAATCTCCAGAAGCCTCGCTGTGTTGTAAAGCGAGCAGTCGAATCCGGGCCACTTGTCATGGATGAAGAAGTGACCCGACATCTCCCCCGCAAGGGGGGACGATGGGTTATTCTCCAGTTCCCTCTTCATGAATGAGTGACCAGTCCGCACCATCCTGGGTACCCCACCGCTCTCAAGTATCGCGTTTTCTAGAGCCAGACTGCATTTCACGTCGTAGAAAACAGTCCTCTCCTCTTCGGACATCCCCTCCCTTCCGGAGAGGATGTCTCTTGCAAATATGGTCATGAGCCTGTCAGGGTGGATGAATGCCCCCGACTCATCGACAACCCCTATCCGATCGCCGTCTCCATCCATGCCAATGCCGAACTCGCATCCATTGCCAACTACGGCAGCGGAGAGGTCATGCATGTTATCTGGCCTTGTGGGGTCTGGCGGGTGATTGGGGAAGCTATTGTCCCAAGAGCAGTGCACGGGCACCAGATCGACTCCCATCCTCCTCATCAGCTCCACCGCCAAGGGCCCGGGAACGGCATTGCCGCAATCGATAGCCACCTTCATCGGGCGAGATGGTTTTCCTGCGTTCTCCAAGATGGTATCAAGGACATCGAACTGGAAGTCCTGTAGCTCGGTAACCACACCAGAACCAACATTGAACTCACCTGAGTCAAAAGTTTCCTTGAGGTCCTGCAGTTCCTCACCTGCCATGGGAAGACGCCCCCTGCAAATCTTGAATCCGTTGTACTCTGGAGGGTTATGGCTAGCAGTAATCGCTATCGAAGCATCGACATCCAAGTCGACAGTCGCTCTGTAGAGTACCCCCGTGCTGGTGATCCCCAGATCTAGGACATCAGATCCCGCGGAAGTGATGCCCGAGAGAAGGGCGGCATGTAGCTCAGGCCCGGACTCCCTGATGTCCCGAGCAACGGCTATCCGCTTGGCCCCCAGGTGCGTGACTATCGCAGCTCCCAGCCTCTCTGCGAACTCCGCATCTAGCTGGCTTCCTGCGAGGCCACGAATGTCGTACGCCTTGAACACGCTCACACGTTGGGCTGCGTGTCGGCACTCCTAAGCGTTCCCAATCCAGGACTCTTGGTCAATCGGCGTACTTCTCGGCTCCTTGGAAGTGCAATGAGACGTAATTTTCATCTCCTACAACCCAACTGTCATGAGGCTCTGGTCCAATGTAGAAAAGATCCCCGGGGCTCAATGTGAAAACCTCCCCGTCCTTGAAGGCGCAGGTGGCTCGTCCCTCGAGCACCATCCCCAGATGCTCCACTTCACAGAAGTCGGTTCCCGAAAGGGGGGACACATCTACTGACCACTTCCACCCTGGCTCGTATGTCGCCCTACCTATGGTCATCCCGTCAAAGTGGATTACCTCGAACATCCCCTTCTCGAATCTCCTGATCTCGTCCGGCTCCTCAAATCGCTTCAGTATGATGTCGTGCATTACTCACCACCACACCCGCGGAAAGCCTCGCACACTATCTCAATAAGAGCTCCAAGGGGAAGCCCGGCGGCTTGGTAAGCGGCCCTTGCCGGAGGCATCGAGTCCCCGAGCCACTCACCATATATGTCGTTCACAGCACCGTAGTCATCCATGTCCGAGAGAAGTATCACCACCTTCACAAGGTCCTGGCGAGACGAGTTTGCTGCAGCTAGCAGAGCATCGATCTTGGACAGGGCACTACGCGTTTGTTCCTCTACAGAGGGGCCTCCGTCTACCCCGACCTGGCCCGAGAGCCAAATGTGGTCCCTTACATTAATTCCCGGCGAGTAGGGGGCGAAAACCGCCGCTCCAGTGTCAATCTTCAATTTGCGAGCCATGTGATTCGCAGGGGATGTCAGTCAAAGAACTACTCTCGGAGCATCTCGATGATTCTGATGTGATCTCCAGCCATCTCTCCCTCTGCTATTTCGCTCAGGACCTTCCATTCTGCGTGTGATGCATCATCACCTGCAACGGGAACTGACTCAGGGGCAACATCAACCAGGTAGAACAGGGCGATTACGTGCTTTCGCGGGTCTCTAGCAGGATCACCGTGTATTGACAGGGCGACGGGGGCGAATCCATCAACGCCTGCTTCCTCCTCCAATTCCCTGATTACCGCAACCTCCGGATCCTCCCCGTAGTCTACGAATCCACCTGGGAAAGCCCACATTCCCTTGGATGGATCCCTCCCCCTCTTGATCAGAAGCACCTCTGTCCCCAGCTCCCCCTCTCGAAGCGCCACAGCATCGACGGCAACAGAGGGGCTCTGGTAACTGTCACGGCCACAGTGGTGGCATGCGTCATCTCCCATACTTTCTCCTCCTCTTCTGGAAAGACTCGAGCGCCTCATAGAGGTCGGATTTGTTGAATGAGGGCCAGTGCACGTCCGTGAAGTGGAGCTCCGAGTACGCAATTTGCCAAAGCAAGAAGTTCGAGATCCTCTCTTCTCCGCTGGTTCGAATAACGAGATCGGGATCTGGCAGGTTTGACGTGTATAGCCTGCTAGAAATCTGAGTGGTGTCTATCTCATCGAGGGGCAGCTCCCCCTCGGCGTGAGCGGAGGCGACGTCCCTAACTGCATCGACTATTTCCTCCCGACCGCCATATGCAAGGCACACAGTGAATAGGAAGTCGGAGTACTCCGAGGTGGAGTCGTCTGCCATCCTTATTGCCTCGCGGACCCTATCTGGTAACATCTCCAAGCGACCCACTGCCTGAACTCTGACTTTCTTTGAGTGTATCTTTGGATCTTGGGAAATCTCAGATAGGCCGGATACATAGAGGTCATACAGGGACTCTAACTCCTCTTCTGAGCGCTCGCTGATATTCTCGGTAGACAGCGCATAAATGGTGAAGTAGGGAATTTCTAGGTCTAGTATCCACTCCATCACCTCCTTGAGCTTCTCCTTGCCCATGCCATGCCCAACACCAGTGTCAATGCCGCTGTTCCATGCGAACCTTCGATTACCGTCCATGATTATCGATACGTGCTGTGGCATCTGGCCTTCCTTCAGGCGGTCCCTGAGCCTGTTTGCACGAATCCTGTCCGTCCTTGAGACGAAACTCCATGCGTAACTGGAATTGGCAATCATTCCAGCTGGAATGGAGATTACCCTGAACTTCAACAACCACTTTGCGAGAGAGTCCAGACGCTTGCCTACAGCACTACGGCGCCCTCCCATGCCACTACCACATGACTGCCCCACTAAAGGGGGTCGCATTGAGGGCCCGACTACTCGAACACGATATCGGCGGCATCACCGACCTCTTCCAAGAGGCCTTTGTCCGGGTTGACAACTATGACCTGTCCAGCCTTTTCCCAAACCGCCAGATCATGCCTGCTGTTGCCTGCGTATCCGAAACCCCCCTCCCCAAAACGAGCTACGAGTGCCTCGGCCTTCTTCTTGTCACGTAGGTTGTACTTCCTATCTGATGCCATGACATCGGAGAATAGTCCAACGTGTGCGGCCACTTGTTCGGCCACGATCCTGTCCGATGCGGTTGCTAGGACCAAAGTCCTCCCTTTGGCATGCTCGCCCGTGAGCCAGTCCAGAAATGCGAGATGGTAGTCTAGCTCGGATGGGTCGAAAACCAGCTTCTTTGCCAGGTCCCTCTTCCACTCCGCTCTCCTTCCAGTGAACTCCTTCACGAAGACCCCGGGAATCATCCAGGGACGCCTCGAAAGAACCCTCTTTGCACTGATGTCAGATAGGTCGGAGAGGATTAGAGTTCCATCCATGTCGACTGCCAGTGGGATGTCCGGCCCCTCTTCGCCCATGTTCTCCGCTCCATGGCCTCCGATTCAAGCCTTCGCAGACCGATTCAATGAAGTCAAAGACCTCTTCGTGCGTATCGAGTAAGATGTCGGACCACCCGCCAGATCGATTCTTTGTCGATCCGCCGCAGGACGTGCCAGCTTGGAGGCCCAGGAAAATGAGGGCATCGAAGACAGACGACGCTTGCCCTACTGGATTCCATACGGTGAACATGGCAGGGATGGATATGTCGGCCTTGTTTTTCGAACCCACCACCATTGGTGAACCGGATGACTGGGAGAGGGTAATTTCGGACCTTGAGCCGTGGGGGGAAGTTCCGTCTGGAGAAATCCGGTCACTGACCTACGAGGAGACCCCGAGGGGGCCATTGGTGCGATTGGAAGCAGACGGGGAGTGGACTGCCGAATTCCTCCCATGGGGATCGGACGGGCTGATTAGGGCTAGGTCAAAACACGCACCCAGTATGTGCGACTCACCTTGTGGTGGCTTCTACTGGGATGGCCGTGATATGATCATAATGAGGAAGTCCAGTGACGTCTTCAGAGGCCTAGATGAGAAACTTTTGAGGGCCCTGAGGGAGAATGACGCCGACTCCTCTATCAAGATACTCAACAACGCAGGAGCACAATTGGGAATGTACCACAGTGCAGTGGAACCTGTCAGATCAACTCCTCCCGACCAGAAGAGGTGGAACTCAAGGAACGAGGCGATTGAGAGGGTTCTGAGGGCCCAATTCATCTGGAGGGCCCCATTCACCAAGGAGCAGCCATGCACGCTAAGCCTTCTCGATGTAAGGTTCTCAGACATCTCAGATAGCAAGGTCAGGATAGGACGACCGAGATTGTCAGACGCCTTGCGGCCCCACGAGTCGGAGAAACCCGGTATGAGGGATCTGGCATCACTCATGCACGATCTATCGAGGATCTACTACGAATCAAAGTCAACTCTAGGAATAACGGAACTTAGGCTGTCTCTGATAGACGGATGGAAGTCGACCGCACCGGAGGAATGGGGCTCAGATGAAGCATTCTACTCCTACAAGGGCGGAATTGCAATCTGGGAGTATGAGCAGTGCCTGCTGGATGTGATGGAAGCCACCTCCCACCAGTCAGGAGCACCAGAGCCAGCCGTTACCATGCTGAAGTACGTGAAGTCGTACCAGAAGGGGATGTTCAACAACAGGACCTTCGCAGCACTATCTGCAATGTCATTCTTCTTCGCTGTCTCCACCCTGATTAGCAATATACCTCCATCTCCGACAGAGATACTGGCTCCTGCATTCCTCGTCGTACTCGGGCTCCTGTGCCTCAGGACATACCGAAACAAGTCCCCTCCTCCAGAGAGGCCATTCAACAGCTCATTCGGTTTCACTATCGAATGATCAGCTTCTTGGAATCAAGGTCGTAGTCGTAGAACCTCGGAGTCCCAGTCGCAATCTCCACAGATACGATGTTCTCGGGGCTGATTGACTCGATGTGCATCACGATCGAGCGCAGCGAGTTTCCATGGGCCGAAACCAGGACGTTCTTCCCTTCCTCTAGGTCGGGGAGTATCTCCTCCTCGAAGTACGGGATGGTCCTCTCGGCATTCATCTTCAGGCTCTCTCCTCCGGGCGGCGGGATGTCGAACGAGCGCCTCCAAATGTGCACCTGCTCAGCTCCATGAATCTCCGCAGTCTCTGCTTTGTTCAGTCCCTGCAGATCACCGTAGTGCCTCTCGTTGAGGCGCTCGTCCCTGAAGACGGGCGCATCCTTGGAGTGGTAATTCCTGTCAATGATTATCTCGGCCGTTCTCTGTGCCCTCCTCAGTCCACTGGTGTGAACAACATCGAATCGGATGTCTGCCAGGGAGTCACCAGCTGTCTCTGCCTCAAGGACCCCCTTTTCCGAGAGGTCGACATCAGTCCACCCGGTGAACCTGTTCTCAGCATTCCAAACTGACTGTCCGTGTCTAATTAGGACCAGTTCCGGCATGTCCAGACCTCAGGAGGTGTGCGTCTCTCTGATTCGAGGCTCGTGGAACTTCAATCCACATTCTGCGGCCCTCGCTCTAGCCATGAGGGTCAAGTCTTCCTTCATCTCCCTCTCAATCTTCGATGACGAGTCGCAGTAGAAGTTGGTGCTGACAATAATCTTCGATGTCCCGAACGAACTCACCCTGACCCAAGAGTCCTCTTTCTTGACGGACCTGGGGTCTGATGTGAATTGCTCATTCAGGGACTCACAGAAGGACTTCAGGGAGTCTTGGTCGCTGTTCGCCTCGAACTCGAAGACGGGCTTTATCCTCCTGAACCTCCTCTGGCTGAAATTCTCAACTGAGGAGTTCGTGATGTTCGCATTCGGCACAGTCACCAGGGTATCGGCGCTGGTCCTAATCAACGTGGTTCTGAGTGCGATGGTCACAACCTCCCCCTCGACTCCATCAACGATTATCCAGTCACCGACGTTGAATGGCTGATCGATGAGTATGCTGATAGCCCCGAAGATGTTTGCCACTGAGTCCTTGGCAGCAAGTGCGAGAGCCAGACCGGTAATGCCCAGCCCGGCTATCAGTCCGTTCAAGTCCAGTCCACCGAGTCCAGCCATTACGAAAACACCGCTCACTACGACCGCTAGTCTCCCTACTGACTCAGCCACGCTGGCTAGGGATCTCCTAGCTGCCATGTTATCGCCCTCTACAACGATGAAGGCATCCAGGTAGTCCACCAATCGATATGCTGCCACAAGCATAAGCAGGACAAATCCCGCGTACACGTACGAGTTGAATGAATCCACAATTCCGGAGTCCCAAACGGGGGCCGAGTTTGCACTCAACCAGTCTATTGAGAGATTCATCACTAGGAAACCAGTCATCCAACCCAAGGAAGCAGGCGCTAGAACGCTCTTCCCGTCAATTCTCTCAGTCTTGGACAAAATTGCCATGATCCTCGGGAAAACAAATCTCCTTGCTAGCATCCCAATACCAATGCTAAGTGCTATTGCGACCAACATTACTCCCATCGTGCCAGTCGAAAAACCTAGGAATCCAGCCTCCCCGGCCATAAACTCGTCTAATTGTTCCATGACCCGGCCGATGGAGCCTCCCTCATAAACTCAGCCCCGGCCCATAGGGCCGGATAACGAGGGATTGAATACCGCCTGTATTGTCGCGGTGATGCACATGACGTCGAGAATCACCTCTCAAACCCCGTCCAAGCGCCCCCGAGCACCCGTGGCGGCCATGCTGATGCCACTCCTCCTCTCGGTACTAGCACCTGTCACAATTATGGCCCCGGTCGCCGCTCAGGACGATGGAGCGGGACTCGCTCCAGAGGACATCTGGTCCGAAGAGTACGCGTTCCAGATCTTCCCATGGGGCCCTCACGGCGATTTTGAGCAGCTCCAGTTCCGCGAGTACCACGACTACTTCTCAATGAAGGAGAGGATGCAGACTCTAGCCGCTTACTATCCAGACTTCCTACAGTACCACGAGGGTCTGCTCGGCGGCGTCAACGCTCGTGGTGACGAGATGACCTCTGACGATTACGAGGGCTGGTACTACAACCACCCTAGCCCGTGGATGAAGATTACTGGTAATGTACAGGGCGGTGATTACAACGAATTCAACGACGACGACGGCAACTACGCCGACCGCCCGGACGTGATGCTAGTAGGGAACCACCACGCCCGTGAATGGATGTCTTATGAGGTGCCGATGTTCTTCCTAGAGACCGTGGCCTTCTACTATGGCAAGGCTGGAATCGACAATGATGGTGACGGACTCATCGATGAGGATGGCTGGGACGGCATTGACAACGATGGTGACTGCTGGATGCTGAACGCTACCAATCAGGACAGCAATGGAGACGGCACTCCATGCGGGCCAGGGGACCTCGGCGTCGACGAGGACTTCTCAGAACAGTTCATCACTGACATGGTAAACACTCGTGAGATATACCTGATTCCCATGCTCAATGTCGATGGTAACCGCTATGACAGAGAGGAGTTCTGTGGACCTACAGCATGGGAGAACTGCTACCAAAGCGGTTGGAGAAAGAACCTCAGAGACAACACAGTGACCGGAACCACCCCTATTCCTGATGTTGACGAGGAGGTCGACGAGGGTTGCGACGGTGTCGACCTGAATCGTAACTACCAGTTCGAGTGGGGCGCTCCATTAGGCGCTACAGGACCACTATTCCCCGGGATGTGCTATGCTGACGGCCCCAACAACGATGTCTACAATGGACCAGTCAACTTCGAGGATAATGATGGCGACGGCTTGGTCAACGAGGATCATGTGGATGGCAAGGACGACGATGCTGACGGTCAGATTGACGAGGACTGGATGGGAGGAAACAGCGAGCCCGAGACCAAATTCATCCAAGATATGACTGAGATGAATGACGACGATGGGGACGGAGCTTCCGATTTCAAGGTCACACTGACCTGGCACTCGTTCTCAGAACTCGTCCTATGGCCATGGGGTCATTGTACGAACTGCTACTCGCCAGATGACGAGTATCTTGTTTATCATGGCAATATGATGGGGGAAATGACTGACTACGCCCCGATGCAGTCCTCCGACCTATACCCAACTACGGGTGACTTCTGTGACTGGCACTACGGAGTACACAACTCATACTGCTACACAATCGAGATTGGCAATGCCTTCCACGAATACCCCGAGGACATCGCACACATTGCGGTCAGGAATCTCGGCGTACCGTTCTACATGGTCGAGATTGCTGACGACCCCAGGTATCGAGCCATAGTCGGAATCGAGAACACAACTTCGACACAATGGCTTGAGGATCCAAGTAACGTAACAGTTCCAGCCGAGGGAGACATACCCATTGGGCTGTGCCTCGACAAGGCCTTCCCGTTCACTCCGGATGTTAATCGGACCCACCTGATGTGGAGATTCGTCGAGCCGAATAGGCAACAGAACGACTTCGGCCCCACTGAGTGGGTCGATGTGGATTGGAGCATGTCAGCATTCATGGAACTCGGTGAGCAGTGCACTCTGCTAGACGGATCCAATGGGACGATGCTGGAGAGCCATATTCCTCTACCTGACACCTCGGTCGGCAAAATTCAGTACAAGGCCATGCTGGGGACAACCAACGGCGCTTTCCCATTCACATACCCAACTCTTGAAGAGGGCGGCAACTACTACGAATTGGCGATTCCGTACAGGGCCAGCTTCGGCTCATCCATACTCGCATTGATGATGTTCGCTGTGATTGCCAGCTTCGTCTGGGGCGGTCTCGGACTTACTCTGAGGGCAATGTTCGATGACGAACGCGGCGTGATCGGCTTGCCGGAGGATGGGGAATGAATCCACAGACCGAGTCCTCTTCGGACGAGTTCAGCGGTAGGTTGGGACTGATATTCGCAACCATCGGGGCGGCCATTGGTACTGGCAACATATGGCGATTCCCAAGGATGGTGGGGGCGAACGGTGGTGGATCCTTCCTAGTTCCATGGTTGATCTTCCTATTCGTCTGGTCAGTTCCTCTGATCATTGCCGAGTTCGCCCTCGGCAAGAGGAGCAGGACAGGCACAGTGGGGACATTCAGGATATTCGCTGGCAACAACTTCGCTTGGATGGGCCTCTGGACGGCATGGATTTCAACGGCTATCGGGTTCTACTACGCCGTAGTCACCGGATGGTGCCTCAACTACTTCCAGTCCGCTATCAGGGGCGGTCTCGGGAGCGAGGTGGACACAGTGGAGGTCTGGAACTCCTTCCTGCAATCCCCCGGACAGGTGGTTTTCTTCCAACTCATAGCGGTACTGATCACCATGGCTGCCATTTGGAGGGGCGCCAAGGCAATCGAGAAGGTCAACGTCATCCTAATGGTGTCACTGTTCGTACTGCTCTTCTCCGCCCTGTTCCTTGCTTTCGTGATGGACCTCGAAGACGGGACCTTGGACGGATTCGTCTACATGTTCAGCATCCAGCCAGAGTACCTCATGCAGCCGGAGACCTGGATAAACGGCCTCTCCCAGTCAGCCTGGTCCTGCTCGGCGGGCATGGGAATGGCGATCACCTACTCGGTTTACATGAGGAAGGACGAGGACACCACCCTCAACGCCGCCACCATGTGCCTCGCTAACAACAGCATCAGCATAATCGCAGGACTAACCGTGATGATGGCGGTATTCGCGGTTGTGGACGACCCCCTGAGCGCCGTCGGGGCTGGTAGCTCCGCAATCACATTCCTCGTCCTGCCAGAAGTCTTCGCACAGGCACCAGGGGGAGGTGCAGTTCAACTCATCATGGTCACGGTCTTCTTCCTCGCCCTGTCGTTCGCAGCCCTCACCTCGATGATATCCACGGTCGAGCTCTGTGTCAGGAACTTCGTCGACCACGGGGTCGACAGGTCCCAGGCCGTCGGCTTCACTACCGTCTCGATATTCCTCTTCGGGCTGCCTAGCGCCATGGTGTGGATTCGCATGGACTCGGCAACTGGAGTCGCATTCCCCCAGTTCCTCGAGGTCCAGGACCACATCTGGGGGTATGGCCTGATGTTCAGCGGCCTCTTCATCGCCTACAGCATCTGGAAGTACGGGTGGAGCAGGTACAGGGCGTGGCAGGAGGAGAACGACGTCACCGGCTTCAACTTCCGTGACTACATGGACAACGGGGTGTCCTCATTCCGTGACGACTTCATCAATACGGGAGACAACGACTGGTGGATAGGCCGCTGGTGGGACTACATCATGTACCTCGGGTTCCCACTGATGTTCTCGGTTCTGATGATTTCCTACTTCGTGGATCTTCTAGTGAACGTCCATGACCCTTGGAACCCCTCGAACCCCCACGGAATATCGATTATCCTCCTATTCTGGGGGATTACCGCAATCCTCTTCATCAGCCTAAACAAGTACGTCTTGGTAAATCGTGTGACTTCATTCAATGGATCACTGTCGCCAAGGGATTGGGACCTAGAGCCACGACCGCTCTACAGGAACGTGCCAGAGGGAGCCGATGCCCCGATAGACACGCTACCGGGGGGCGAGGACGAGTTCATCGTCCAACTGGGGGGCGAACTTCCGAAATCATTCACCGACGAGTACGGCGAGACCCGCAGCCACTCGTCATCCTCCATGATAAAATCCCCAAGGGGCAACGGAGTCGAGAGCCTGTTCTCAGAAAGTTGAAGCCGGGATGGCATGAGACCGCACCATGCTCGAAGAGGTCGCAGCGGCTGCTGCAATACTTCTGATAATACCCGGATGGGCCATAGGACTGCTGGCTATCGCCATCTACCTGTGGAGGAAGTTCAATCCCTCCAGAAAGGAATGATGGGGCCTTTGGGAGCCGTAGGGCTTGAAGTGGTCTTGTTCGTGGCGGAGTCGTGGCACAGGGCGTACGCGGAACCCGGGACTTCTACCCCGAGGACATGCGATTGAGGAACTGGCTGTTCGATAAGTTCCGCTCCGCTGCACGGGAGCACGGCTTCGAGGAGTACGACGCCCCCGTATTGGAGCACGAGGACCTCTACACCCGCAAGCAGGGAGAGGATATCACCCAGCAGCTGTACGGCTTCGAGGACAAGGGAGGCAGGAGGGTCTCGCTCAGGCCCGAGATGACCCCGTCCCTGGCAAGGATGGTCATGGCGAGGGCTGGCGCGCTGCCCACTCCGATCAAGTGGTTCTCAATCCCCCAGTGCTGGAGGTACGAGAGGACCCAGCGAGGCAGGGGCAGGGAGCATTACCAGTGGAACGTGGACATATGGGGCACTGACGGGGTCGAGGCGGATGCCGAGCTCCTATCGGTCCTCGTCTCCTTCTTCCGGTCCGTGGGACTGACGTCTGACGACCTGGCCATAAGGGTCAGCAGCCGCAAGGTCCTCGAGGAGGTACTGGGGTCCATCGGCGTGACAGGGGACGCGTTCCCGGCAGTCTGCGTGATAGTGGACAAGATGGACAAGCTGCCGGAGGACGCCATAGCAGCCCAGCTGGGAGAGCAGGGACTGAGCGACGATGACGTCTCGAGGATAACCTCCACATTGGGACTCTCAGAATTCTCCGACATAGCTTCCGCACTAGGTGACGAGAGCCCGGCTGTAGCAGAGCTGACCGAGCTGTTCGATCTCGCATCCGCATACGGGATATCCGACTGGCTAGCCTTCGATGCCTCGGTTGTAAGGGGCCTCGCGTACTACACGGGACCTGTTTTCGAGGCCCACGACCGAGCAGGGGAGCTCCGGGCGGTATGCGGAGGTGGCAGGTACGACAGGCTGCTCTCCACATTGGGCGGCAAGGACATGCCTGCTACAGGATTCGGCTTCGGTGACATGGTCATCATGGAGCTACTCGCTGACAAGGGACTGGTCCCAGAACTTCCGAGCGGTAACGAGGACGTCGTCATCTCACTTGGGGGGGAACTGAGATCCGCTGCCATGTCCGTCGCGTCAAGGCTCAGGGCGTCCGGCAGGTCAGTCGACCTGGTCCTTGACGACAAGAGGATGAAGTGGGCCTTCAGGCACGCCGAGAGGACCGGCGCGCAGAGGCTTGTCATGGTGATGCCGGACGAGTGGGCATCAGGAAACGTGAGGATCAAGGATCTCGAAACAGGGAAAGAGTCGGACGTAGCGTTCGACGATATCTGATCACTCTTCTCTGGAGAGCCTGCTAGCGGCGACTGCCGCCATCGCAAGCGACCCCACTCCAGCCATCAGTCCGAACCCTGGCAAGGAGTCAGTGACACCTCCGATTAGGCCTGGCTCTTCTCCGCCACCTTCACCAGGCATTGACTGGTTGATAACTGGGAAATTAATCTCTGCACTGTCGTTTCCTGGTGTGTGGTAGTACATTCTGAAGTAACCTCCACAAAGGAATGCCCAACAGTTAGTAAATGGGTCACTGTACCCTGGCTTAGAGAATTGCACTTGTATTTGAGGCTCCTCGCTCCTGTTGAACCTAGTCATGTTCTTGTCCACGTCTATTGCCCAGTTCACCGTGTCGCCATTCCCATCGGTATCAACTGCGGGGAACTCTTGCCTTGCAACCTGGAACCCTCCCTTGAATAGGGTCAGATTTAGGTTCTCACAAACATCAGCATCACTCTGGCAGTCAGCAGCGTCTATCTCGAATTCTAGGTGGATGTTGATCGTTCCGTTCTCACTCAGGTACATGTCCTGCTTGAAATTCTCCATCCTGCATGTGTAGTCCACCTCAACTTGCTGATTATTACCAGTCCACTCCTTCTCGCCATAGCCCTCGTTAGCTGAGCCAGAGGTGTCGTTTCCATCGAAGTGTGTGAAGCAGTTGCTCAGATCGCTTGTTCCGTAGACATGCATATGAGGGTTCTCGGGAGATGGCTGTCTCGGATCCGCAGCAGCTTCCTGAGCGGTCGCCGGAGCCCCTATTGTGGACAATGCCATCAGCATCGCGAGCCCGATAGCGCTAGCAACGCGTGTCCTTCCCATGTTACGCACCCGTGAAGCGACCGGTTTGAGACTTACCCCTGTGTGA
>CAYLUC010000020.1:0-26921 GCA_964386765.1 uncultured Candidatus Poseidoniales archaeon
CTCCGCCATCATTGACCCAGCCGAAAGGAATCTCCTCGCCGCTGCCGCAGACGTAGACGACTTCTGATTCGTCGGAGCCGTCGCCGCAGTCGTCCCAGCCATCGCCGACAGCGTACATCGGTATCACGTTGCCATTATCGCAGACGAACATGTCTTCCATTTCCTCTCCTTCAATGTCAATCCAGATAGGGATGGATGTCCTTGGCAGGGTCTCATCGACCTCTATCACCACGGCATCGTCCCAGTATACGACGTACTCCGTCGCTATTGTGGATGTGTCGTTCCCACCATTGTGAGACCATGACATCAGGTTCTCGCTCTCGTCGAGGTGAATTTTCATAGTCATCTCCATGTCATCCTCCACATAGCTCATGGTCATGGTGAATGAGCTTGTTTCTGCATCGTAGGCGATCTCGATGATGGCCCCCTCCGGCAGATCATCCTCAAGGCTGCTGTCATCGTCACCCATGTCATCTCCGCAATCCTCGAAGTCGGGATCGCAGTCCTCGTCACCCATGTCATCCGAAGCTATGATCGAGTGCACGGTCTCCAACGCGTTGGGTGTGGAGTCCCTGGTCGAGTATGCGCCGGACTGGGCTCCCCCCGCCTCAGCTGCCATCATTCCACCAAGAGAGAAGTGAACATTCACGACCTCTCCGACTTGGATGTGCGTGTAGTCGATTGCGATCATTGGAGCCATTGACATTGCGGTTTGGACGAGCACAGCGTCTCTGTCCAAATCGACAAGGACCCTCTCGGTGCTGGTCATATCCATATCCATCCCCATTTCGGCGTCGTATCCGCTCGTGGAGGTGGTCAGTGAGTATCCGGCCCTGGTGGACAGGTTCAGCATGTCCTCGATGTTCCCCTCGCTGCCTTCCATGGCTGCTTCGAAGGCTTCCATGGATGCCATGTAGAGGCAGTCCTCGAGTGCCTCGGCAGTCGCGTTATCGTCGTAGTTCACCGCGTTCTCATCCATGCATCCCAGAACATCGTCAACCAGTTCCTCGCTTAGGCAACCGGCCAGTGGCGCTGAGACCAAAATCAGGCTTGCTATCAGTACGTGTAGTCTTGTCATTGGACTAACGGGAATTTCCCGTCTTATGAAGTATGGGGCGGCATTTTTCGACGTGGTGATTGTGATTGGTGCAGGGGACAGGATTTGAACCTGCGAAGCACTACGCACTGGGACCTAAACCCAGCCCCTTTGACCACTCGGGTACCCCTGCTTGTCCCGCCGTGTCGCTCTTTGGTCAAGAAGTCAACGTAGGGTCGACCACTTGCGCAATAGGGTCTTAACCGGGACGTGTGGCCAGCGGCTCATGGCACGTATAGGGGTCATTGGACTTGGCAACTGGGGGACTGCCTTGGCCCACATATGGTGCAATGACGGGCATAACGTGCTCGGTTGGACAGTGGAACAGGAGGTCTATGAGTCGATAATGACTGATGGGATAAACAGGAAGTACCTCGATGGGCACCACATGCCCGACCTCCAAGTCACGATGGAGCTCTCCGACATCACTGAGACCTGTGAGATACTTGTCCTCGCACTTCCCAGCGGGGTGATTCTGTCAGTCGTTGACGATCTAGTGCCGCACCTGCGGCCGTCCCACGTGCTCCTGGACCTGGCGAAGGGGCTTGCTCCAATAGACGAGGGCGGCTCGGGCCTGATATCTGATGCGATTGAGGGTAGGCTCAAGGAATCAGGCAAGTCGAATCCGGTCATCGTCATGACTGGTCCGACCATAGCCCCGGAGGTTGCTAGGGGCGTTATCACCAGTGCGGTCGTCGCCTGCCATGACAGCAGTGTCGCTGAGAGGCTGGCCGACAGGCTCTCCACGGAGACACTTATTCTCACTCCCGCCAATGACCCGAACGGGGCAGAGCTCTGGGGCGCGTACAAGAACTGCGTTGCCCTTGCCTGCGGCCTGGTTGACGGACTCAAGGGAACCATTGGCGGTGACAACCTCAAGGCCGCCCTGGTGCTTACCGGTTTCAGCGAGGGGATAAGGCTCCTGGAGGCAATGGGAGCGGACAGTGCCACTGCATTTGGGCCGGCTGGAATTGGCGATCTCTATGTTACTGCAACCAGTCCAAGGAGCAGGAACCGGACGCTTGGAGAGAAGCTTGGGTCAGGAAAGACGCTGGATGAGTCACTCGAGGGGATGCATATGGTAGCAGAGGGCGTCAGGGCCACTAGGATGTTCCTGAACAGGGCCCCTGCTCTTGGTGTTGAGACGCCATTCATTGCAGCCCTCGGAGACCTTCTGGATGGGGAGATTGACGCTGACCGGGCAGTTAGGAGAATGGTCGAGGGCAATGGCGTCTGACCGCATAGGTTGATTTGTCTACTGCACTGCCGGAGGACGAGGGGCATGGCTACTGGGGATCTACTGACTGAGTTCGAGGAGAGGCTTCTGAAGTGGATCGCCGCATCTGACTTCATTGAGGTCCCGTGGTCGACGAAGCGAGCCGCTGAAGCCTTCAAGGTGACCGAGAAGGAAGTCTACGAGGCACTCTCCGCCCTAACCAACAAGGTTCCTAACCTGATTCATATTTCCTATGATGATGGTGCGATTAGAATCGCGGCTGACGACTCCCCTCAGGCATAGCTGGATTAACCGTCGGTCCATGGTAGGAAGACCTGTTTCCAACTTGGCCTCATAGGCTCATCGTCAATGAATCGGCTTCTTACTCTAAGGGAAACCTGGTCAATTACAATCACAACGACGTACATCACGATAATCAGTGCAAGTACCCTGTCGTAGAGCTTGAACGGTTCCAAGTAGTACTGCATGTACCAGCCAATCCCTCCGGCACCGACAAGACCTACCACTGAACCATGTCTGACATTGTACTCGAACATGAACAGCATCTGGCTTAGCAACGAGTTGGCAGCCTCTGGAATGGCGAAGAACCTGGCCACCTGCCATCGGGGCAGGCCCATCGTACGCGCCACCTCCAGTGGTTCACGGCTGACTCCTTCCAATGCCTCGTACTGCAACTTCCCCAGATATCCAACCGAATACATCGTCATAGCTAGGACGCCGGCAAGAGGGCCTATTCCCACCAGTATCACGAAAATTAGAGCCCATATCAAGGATGGCAGCACCCTCAGGGCGGCCAGAAGCTGCCTGATTGACTGGGCCAATAGCGGAGGTGCCAGATTGGTCGCTGCTCCTGCCGCCAGAGGCAGGGACAGAATCATCCCTAAGACTGTGGCAAGGAATGCAATCTCGAGTGTCTGAGTCATCCCAACGACAGCCGGGCTGCACATCCATTCAGTCTGAAATTCACAGGGAGGGTAGGCCCATGATGCCCTATCGGTCAGAACTGAGAAGTCGGGGGGCCACGCCTCTTGGGCTATCACCTTCAGGTTGGAGGAGGCATCGCCCAATCTGGACAGCGTAATCTGCAAGTGAGAAGTAATCAGGGCAGACAAGAATAGCACGACCAATGTCACCCTAATCATGGGTCGCTTGAGGAAGATCTGGACTACTCTTGGTGTATCGCTCATTGCTCAGGCCTCCTCAGGACAGGGAGAGTAGGCGTAGTATCCTGCTCATCATCACCAAGTTCGACCAGTCTCTTACCCCTTAGTTGCATAACGCGATCACAGAACGTCTTCGCTCGAACTGGATTGTGGTCGACGATGAGAATCGAGGTCCCACTATCGGCCAGATTTCTCAGCAGATTGATGATGTCCTTGACCGTCTCTGCGTCTAATTCGCCTAGACACTCGTCGGCTAGCACCAGTCTCGGATTCTGTACCATGGCTCTTGCTATTGCAACACGTCTCTGCTGGCCCCCGGATAGTGAGTTAACGGAAGTCAGAATCTTGTCCTGTAATCCTACGGCTTCAACTGCTATACGAGTAGCTTCCCTCATCTCAGAGGATGGCAGAGAGAACACAGATTGGTACCACCTCGCTCTTGGCAAAGCCCCCATCAGCACGTTGTACCCGACCGTCTGATGTTGGATCAGACCCAGCCTCTGTGGTATCAGTCCTATATCCCCGCATGTCTTGCTATCCAATGATTCTCCGACAAACCTGATGCTACCGGAAAGAGTTGGTATTAGGCCTGCGCAGGTGCGGATTAATGTGGTCTTTCCTATTCCTGACCTTCCCGTCAGGCCGACTATCTCGCCTTCGCCTACACTGAGTTCGACACCTTCGATTAGAGGGTCTGCAGAGTCGAATCCGATATCCGCAGAACTGATTGAGAGGACCTGTTCCGACACGCGACCTCACTAATCTCCATACTTGTCCTCGAAGTAAGCGGCTATTCCCGGGATGCTGCTGATGGCAGCGCTGTACGAGCCGAGATGGCTTTCCGTATCAACTTCTGAGATTCCGGGAGTCCCCAATACAGATTCTAGAATAGACTGGCCTTCCACATCAAGATTCAGCGCTAGGAAGGCCATCGTAATCGACTCTGTCTTCTCGCTACCATATGAATCTCCGTTTACCATTACAGAGTGACTTGGGACCTGTCCAAAGGTTGGTTCCAGAATCCGATACTCGGATTGGTTCAAGCACCAGTCGTTACCTTCGCAGTGGTCCTCGTAGGATGTGGTCTTGGCGAATGCAACGTTGCCGTGGCCTTCAGTCATGCAGCGGAACGCCCCTCCGTACCCATAGTAGACATCACCGCTGGCTGGAATTGAGGCGTTGCCGAAGTGATTCTCTATAGTAGTCCTCAGGCTGTCGATGTCCTCCTCATCACCAGAGACTTCTACGATACCATTCCCGATCATGTAACCCATTGGCATCAGCATCCCGGCTGATTTGAGCCAGCCAGTGTGGCACGAATCTCTTCCTTCGAGATCCTCCAATGTCCGTATATCACTACTATCGAGTACCCAGGCAGAGGCTGTGTAATAGTTCGAGCCGTCGGACTTTTTGTCAGCGAGTATTGCTTCGAAACCATGCTGCTGCCATGCCAGCCAAGCTGAGCCCCCATCAAGGATGGCTACATCGGCGTGGCCGAATCTGAGTGCCTCTATAGCGGCCAGGTCGCTGGAGATAGGGTAAAGCTCGACTTCCATACCAGTCTGCTCTGCGATGAAGTCCGCAAGCCTCTGAGGATTCGAGTCCGGATTGTCGTAGTCATCCTGAGTCTTGAAAGCGATCCTAATCTTCTCTTCCTCAGGCCCAAGGCACCCGCTCAGTGTCGCGCAAATCAATAATCCTAATACTATCCCAGCAATAGCCCTCTTTCTCATAATTTAGGTCACCCTAAAAAATCCAAGAAGTGTTCTATTTATCAACTTTAGGACGTCCTAAACTCCATAATATGAAGACGATACAATCATGATGTGAACTACTCTAGAGGAGGCATGAGAGAGCACGTTGGAGCGTTCTGCATCGCCCTATCGATGGCGATTGTAATTGCATCTCCACTAATGGTTCAGAACTCCGGGGATGCCGAATTAGAAGAAGAGCCGACAAGGCTTGAACAATTTGGGGGAGGGGGGAGCCTAGAGGAGCAATGCGGTTCCATAACCTTCGAAAACATGTTCGAATATTCAGCGGCCACTTTTGACATAATTTTCAATGAGGACTGGGAATCTGCCGATGTGCGAGCTGTTGCATGGGTGAATGAAACACTAGCCGATGACCTCAGAGAAGCTATGGATGAATTCATGGAGCTCATTGACCCAAACAAGGGAGGGGACGGTTGGTTCTCGACCGATGAGAGGGAATTCTTCCGAGCGCTCGCGAGTGAGTGCATAGAGCACACGCTAACCCGAATTGGACTCAGGGATGGTCCTGCGCACAGGGGCGGTGTGGGTATCGACTGGAAGAACACGAGCTGGGAGGATGATGGAGTCATGATCGAAGAATTCAACATTGTTCCACCAAGGCACTCCCAGATCAGAGGGTGCACGTCGTCAATAGGCGGGGACTGTGAAGAGGTTCCCGTCATCCCGGACTCCAACAGGGACTGTGACACATCCATACCTCAGTCGGATGGTTCCGATGAATGCAGAGTGAAGCTATGGCTGAATGCCACAATGACCGTTCCAGGGGTCACTGACTCCAGTAGCTTCACCCTGGCATTCAATGCCTCCAATATGTCAGGGGCACGCCTGGACTTCACGTTCCCCCATGATGACGGGCTACGCCTAGACATGTGGGATGAGTGCGAGGGGAGAGACGTGGGACTGAACGAGTCTACCGCAGGAGGGCAGGCCCCAGTCAGGGGAGGGTGCATCGGAGATGGCTCTTCCAGTTACGAGTTAGCCACCAACGATGACGGGAGTCTTACTTTGGGCCTATATCCAAATGGCTGGAGTGAGGACTGGCCCGAGGGAGAGGACCTATTCTTCGACTTCACAACTCAACCGATTCCTGTTGACGACCCTCCACAGTGGACTTCCTCGGCCCCTTCTGATGGGGCGTGGTTCCCTTCTCCTCACTCAGGCGAGGCCACATGGGCATCGTGGAGTTCGGTTTCTACTTGGTTCATTGATGAGTCTGGCGTTTCCTCGCTCGATATTCAATGCACTGCTGATCCATCCCTAGAGCTGGCCGAGGGCAGTGACAGGTCACTGAGAGCAAACATTCCGTCTGGGGATGCTCAAGAGGTGACTTGCGAGGCAGTTGACTCGGCAATGCAGACATCGGGAAGCAGAACATGGCATCTAGGGGTTCCATTCACTGTTTCTACCGATTCCCAGAAACTCTCCGATCCACATCCAGTCACCCTATCTCCCGCTGGGGGATGGCCGGAACTTCAAGTCGAGGTTTCATTGGTTCAGAGCGGGTCTTCCCAAAGCTCGGGGGTTACGGCCCTTTCCGAGGAGACCACCATCTTAGCACCCAGCTCGGACATGGTTCCAGGTGATGTTTGGGTCGAGGTCTCAGTTCAAGGGGATGGGACCTACCACATGGAAGGGGTCTATGACCTCGGAATAACCAAGGAGAGTTCCCCCCCACTGATATCCATCTCAGACTCCATGTGGGATGGCTCTCAATGGTCAATGCAGGGACAGTACAGTGACCCTGACGGCGAATCAGTTTCTTTCACGATGAGAGTTGATGGTTCTGCTGCAGGTTCAGTCAGTGTTTCGGGTAACTCTTGGTCGACCCCCATGATTGATTTCTCACTATGGGAATCAGGGGAACACATGGTGGAAATAGAGGGTTGCGACACCTCTAACAAGTGCTCAGTAATATCCCAAGCCGTGAACAATTCGATTCTGTTCGAAGTTGTCGAGCCAGACTGTGAGGCTCTCACCTGCGGGTGTGACCCAGGCCTATGTGATGAGGATGGTGGTGGGATTGGTGGGCTTCTGCCTGCATCTGGAGTCGTTTCTGTTTTACTTGCATCAGCCGCTGCAATCATGTATGGAAGACGGAGGGACTGACGCATGGCGTTCTCCGGCAGGGTCACAGAAATATCCCATATGGGGGGGCTTCTGGCTTCATTCGAAGGAAGATCGCCAAATCTCGGTGACACCATCAGAGTTAGCGGGGGGAAGATACTGGGCAGGGTGGACACTGTAATTGGGCCCGTTGACTCAGGACTAGTTCACATTCATCCACTATTCGATGGAGTTGACTCCAAGAGGGCCATAGGTTCCCCTGTGGAAGTGGCACCAAGAGGGCGTTCCAAGAACCGTAAGCGACAGTCTGGCGGCAGAGGAAGCTCGACAAGGGGGCATGGACGTGACAGATGGAAGGGAAGGGATTCGGGGCCGAAGAAGAAATGGGACCGTGGCACCAAGCGAAACGGTGGTGGACACAGGGGTCACAACAAGGGCCGTGGACGAGGAAGTGGATCCAAGAGAGGGCAATCAAGAGGCCGAGGGAGAAGGTAGTAATTCATGGCCAAGAATGCGGGAACACTGTGGCTCGATGCGATCGAGGCAGAGGAGTCAGGAGATAGAGATACTGCCCTTGAGCTAAGTCGTGATGTGACCCATATTGATCCATCTCATTCAGAGGCATGGATGATGATAGCCAGGATGGAGCTCCCTGCTGCAACTAGGGGTAAGCAGGAGATGCCCGACCTCTCCCAGACCGCAAAGTCGGTAAGTGCACTTAGGAAGGTGGTTGAGCTAGACCCAGACAATCGCAGGGCGTGGGAACTTGGGGGAACCCTGATGGTGGATCACCTGGGGATGTTGCAGGACGCACTAGATTGGTGGGAGAGGCGCCGGGATGTCGAGCCCACAGAGACTACACCGATGATTGAGCAGATTGCGATTCTAACTCGGATGGGGCACTACGAGGATTGCGCTGATTTGCTCGAGGAGTTGTTCGCACCCGAGATGGACGCGGTGGACGGCGGTACCAGAATGAGGATGGAAAGGGTGAATCAGACCGTTTCCAGGGCCTCTAAGATGGAGGCCGAGGAGATATTCAAACCTCAACAGCCTAAACACCCAAGATGGTCCAAGATAGAGATGCTGAAGGACAAGAAGCCAATCTCCGAGACGCTGTGGCTCTTCATGTTCGTAGCGCCATTGGCTTTCCTAATAGGCGTCGTGGGAATGACCATCTTCGGAAATTCGGGATGGGGTTTCGCCATAGTCTTCCTAATTCTTCTGTCATCAATCATCATCATCAGCCGACTTACGATTGGGATGCTGCAGAGGGTGAATAGGCACGCTCTGGACTTGGAAAGGGCGATTGACTACGAGACCTCGACTGGCAAGGTGTGCATACCCCCCGTCATAAGGAGCAGCAAACTCTACGCTTCCCTGATGCAGAACAAGATGCCTGCAATTCGAGAGAGACTCGAGTTGATTGTTGAGTCGGATGAGAAGATTCCATCCAAATGGAAGTTGCAGATGCCTTAGGTCCCTGCACTATAGTCAGAAAGGTACTCTATCTGCTCAGCGGTTAATTCGTCGATCTCGACTCCAGACGCACCGAGTTTCAGGTTAGCCAAGTCCCTGTCCTGCTCAGGTGAAATATCGTACACGGCGTTTCTGTACGATTCTCCCTCGGTGGCCAATCTGCAGAGCGCTAGGAACTGATTTGCGAATGACATGTCCATCACCTCGCTAGGATGGCCTTCTGCGGAAGCCAGATTCACTAGCCTCCCCCTAGCCAAAAGATGCAGGGTACGTCCATCCTCCAGTAAGAATGCCTCATTGTTCTCCCTTATTGTGTGAACATCCTTGGCCAAATCTTCCAGATCCACTATGCTTACTTCACAGTCGTAATGTCCGGTATTGCAAACTATGGCACCGTCCTTCATTGAGTTGAAGTGCCTTCCAACAATTACGTCCCTCATTCCGGTGGCGGTGCAGAAAATGTCGCCTATTTTCGCAGCTTCGTCCATCTTCATAACCCTGAAACCGTCCATCACGGCCTTCAATGCGGGTATTGGGTCAATTTCGGTAATCACCACATTCGCGCCCATTCCCCTTGCCCTGGATGCGAGTCCCCTTCCGCAGTGCCCATAGCCCGCCACGACGAACGTCTTTCCCGCCAGAAGGACGCTCGTGGCCCTGATGATGCCATCAAGAGTTGACTGCCCTGTCCCATGGACGTTGTCGAAGTCCCACTTGGTCTCAGCGTCATTGACGGCGATTACAGGATACAGGAGCTCCCCTGCATCTGCCATGGCACGAAGTCGGTGTACCCCAGTGGTCGTTTCCTCGGTCCCCCCCAGGATTCCCTCGGCGAGGTGTCGGAACTCGGAATGTACCCTGTAGATCAAATCGGCTCCATCATCTAGAGTCAGGGTCGGTTCCATCTCGAGGGTCCTGTCTATGCATTTGTAGAATCCATCGTTGTCTTGGCCGTGCCAAGCGTGTATTGAGTAGCCCTCGGAGGCTAGCCATGCTGCGACGTCGTCTTGTGTCGACAGGGGGTTGCACCCCGACCATGAAATCTCAGCTCCTGCAGCGGCTAGAGTCTCTATCAGGACGGCTGTCTCCTTAGTGACGTGCAGGCATCCAGCAATCCTTTGTCCCTCCAGGGGCCTTTCCTTGATTGCCTGAGACCGTAGTTCAGCCAGTGCGGGCATCCTGCTTCTAGCCCACTCGACCTTGAGCCCTCCGGCCTCAGCGAGACCTATGTCGGCCACTGTGTAGGGGCCCGAGGTGTCCATGTCCCCCGGGGGGGACTACCGGCTTTCAAGTTCGTTACGCGCCGCCTTGGCGTTGCTGTTCGTAGTAGTTGGCATAGTACTGCTCTGCATACTCGCGTGCTTGCTGTTCGTCGTATCCGGATGCGACCATCTGCTGGACGTATGCCTCGACTGGATCCATTGTCTCGACCCCACCGAACTGCTCCACCGTGTCGTTCTCGATACGGCTTCCGGCACGTCCCCTGGAAACCAGAGTCACTACGACTACCACTATCAGGAGGACTGTGCCTCCCAGTGCGGCCAATACAGTTGTACTGAGGCCACCTGATTCTCCAGCGTCGCCTGGCCCCTCGTCCGTTCGTGGAACTAGGCTGATATCTATTGACTCATCCAGGACGTACCTCGAGCCGTCGCCTTCAGTAATACGGAGGTAAATTGTAGCGGCAACACCAGTGTCCAGTTGGTAAAGATCAGAGATGTCCAGTGTTAGTGAGAAGCTGTCTCCGTCTCCCAGTGGCGTGGTGGTGTTGTACTTTCCAATCGTCCTCTGAGTTATCTTCTGTGAGGTCGAGTAGTCCAGCACGGACTGGTCCAATACAGCCTCAATCACGACATCGCTGTTCTCAGCTCCGGATAGGAGGGTTCCCGTAATTACCACTAGATCATCCCTCTGGGAGTCTGTTGGCCTCGGCGATGTGAACTGGGTTACAGGGGGATCGTCTCCGAAGTCCTCACCGACTACGATGAAGTACATCCTGTGCTTCTCACTCTGTTTTCCGGCCTTGTCGTAAACAATCAGCTCCACCCTAATCTCGTTCTCTAGGGATGCGTCAGGACTGCTAGTCAGATTGCGGAAGGTGTACGTCCACTCGTCTGTTACAGCGGCTGGGATCTGGAATTCATGACCCTCAAGAGTGGGGCTGGAACTGTCCCACGGGTAGTCGAAGAATACCTTCCACTCGAACAACTCTATTCCAGACTCTCCTTCTGGTGCGTCCGGATCTGAGCTGTTCTCTGCAGTGAATGACAGGCTAATGTCGCCCGTATCGGTTAGTCTGACTCTGTAAATCGGCCAGTCCACGCCTGCAACAGTCTTCGTGCCGTCCAATTCTAGATTCTCGGACAGCGCTGAGTTGGAGATGATGCTAGCAGATGCCAGAGGCCTGAACTCGTCGGCCAGTGTATCATCGGTAACCAGTCTGATGTACGTAATCCTAGTGTGCCCGTCCTCGTCGTGCAGGTAAAGGGTC
This sequence comes from uncultured Candidatus Poseidoniales archaeon, assembly GCA_964386765.1. GTDB lineage: Archaea > Thermoplasmatota > Poseidoniia > Poseidoniales > Thalassarchaeaceae > MGIIb-O5. The sequence continues at coordinate 11,306 of CAYLUC010000020.1, forward strand.
AATAGCCACTCAGCACCAATCCTGCATCCTGTGGACGAAGTGGTGTTGCCTACGCAGAAGGACCCCAGGGTTGGGATCTCGGGCATCAGTTGCTGAGTGTGGCTAACCTCGCCAGAGTCGATTACAGCTCCATCCCAACCTGTCACCGAGTCGTTATTTCCAGAGGAGAGTGTCCAGTCTGCCATGACTCCCTCCACGGTTGTGACGTAGTCGAACTCCAAGTCCGAGTTGCTCTTGATGTACATTGTTGCGTATGCACCCGTAATCGTGTCGATAGCCGGTGCCTCGCCGTTGACAGTGAGGTCATATCCATCACCGGCGATTCCGAAGTCGGTTGGGTAAGGAGTTAGGTGGTAATCAAGGAGGTTTGAGAGGAGCGGGATCTGCTCCCCCCCGAATGCCTGCGAGACGCTCGGGTTCTCGACGTCGATCGTGGTGACAATCATTCCACCGGCCCCGCGATTACAGATGGACAGCAGGGATTGGCTGTCGTAGGTGTTGTCGCGTATCAGGGTGTGGAAAGTTCCCACTGGATCGCTTATCCTCCCTCCACAAACCTGTGGTATCTGGGTCCCCTGGACCTGTGCGGTATCCAATCCCGAGAGCGCGACGTGCGAGCCGCCGTTGATGGCGCTGAAGGCCGTTGGGTCGACGTTGCTCAGTATTGGGTGGTACTGGTCCACTATCGTGATGCTGTCACTGTGAATCCTGTTGTCCACGGTGAAGTTTACCTGGTTCCTCATGGCGATGTCCATGCCGAATGGGAGGTTGCTTGGTTGGTAGGCGTCCCTGTACGGGCCGAGGTGGATTTGGGTCGTTCCACCATTGACCATGTAGCTCTCCAGTGTCTCGGATACCGAAAGTCCGTCAGACTCGCGGGTCTCAGAGAGCTTCTCGTAGTAGTCCCCGTAGTACACGTTGTAGTCTGTCTGCCATGGGAGCAGGACCTTGTCATAGTGCTCCAGCCAGTCAGGGGTAGCATACGTGTCCCAGTTCTCTAGCTTCATCTGGGTGTAGGTCATTCCCATTGAGTCGAGGTCCGCCTTTACCCTCTGCAGGCGGTTCTGGTCTGTCGGGTTCGAGAGGATTGCCACGTCTATCTGATCATGGAATGTAATGATGAAGAAACGGACGTTTCCAGAGGGCTCTACTGAGCCATCCTCCTTAGTCACCTCTGCGGAGAAGCTGATGTTGTACGTGTGACCGTCCGCCCACGAGTTGTATGGCTGGCTCCAGTTCGCGTATGCCCTTGCATGCGGCTGGAGGTTGAATGGACCGTTTTCAGCCACGTCTGTGAATACCTCTTGATTGGTATCTAGGTCTACGATGGACATGGATAGCCCGTACTCGCCCTCGATAACCCCATTCAGTAGTGGGACAGAGAAGCTGTGTGTCCTGGCATCATCGATTGGGTACACGCACTTGTAAGTGATATCAGTCACGCATTCCATGACGTCCGGTTGCATCAGTGTGATGTCAGCACTTGCGATACTGAACATGATGGTGGAGATGTTGTTGGCGGTATTCACCTCCTCCTCCCCGTACCATGAAGTCCCGACGGTGGTGTTGTCGAGAATCGTGGTGGCGTCGATCCTGTAGATTCCGCTCTGGAAGTCGTGGTTGGCTATGGTGAAGCGTGACCACTCTGCAGCGTCAAGCCCGTTCACTTCCTCTGTGTACTCGCCGTCGAACTCGAATGTGAACTCCTCAACTCGTATGTTGTCTATCGCGAATCCTGCAAGGCCCGCGTTACCGTTAATTCCGTCGTCATTGGACTGGAATCTCCAAGTTAGGGATAGCTCCGAGCCCGCGAGAGACGTGCACTCGTCGCGCCACTCGGTTGTGTCCTCGCTGGTTCTGTTCTGCAGAACTATGTGCGTGAGGTCCAGGGTGACTGACTTGACTATGTTCTCTGTGTCGAACCAGACCACTGAGTTTAGGTTGTCCGAGTGGTCTCCAAAGTACTCGACCTCGTCATATCCATTCAGGTCGAAGTCCTCGCACCTGTGGAAGTTGGGGTCTTCTGGGTTCGTGTTCTGGATTCCGTTCTCATTGAGATCGGTCCAACTGCCGTAGGCCACTCCTTGGAAAAGTTCCCCGCCCTTCGACCAGGAAAGTTCCAGATTGGCGGCATCTCTGATAGCCAGAATGTTGCCCTGGGAGTCCTTCAGGAAGTCTCCTTCTGCATAGTAGTCGAAGGTCAGGTACGTGAAGTCGGCACCTGATGCAGCGATTGGAATTGAGTCTATTGTCATAGTCTCGCTCCAATTGTCCCCATATCCGTCATTCGGATGCCCGAGCCAGTATGAGTGGCTCTTGAAGACGCCTACATTCTGGGGAAGCATTGAGTTCTGCCCGGTCGAGTCGTCGAGTCTGCTTCCGTTCTCGTTTCCATCGTCTGTCCATATCGGATTAACTCCTGAGAAGTCCTCTATTGCGACTAGGTCCGGCTCGGCGTTGTACACCATGGCCTGAACTGAGAAGTCGGTAACCGTATTGCCCCAGTTCCTAGCGACTATCTCTATGTCCCTGTTCCCAGATGCGTATCTTACCCCATTCTCCAGGGTCGGCCATGGCTCCTCTGCCAATCCCGGGTCGAACAGGTTGTTTACTGTGGTCTGGAACCTGACGTCGTCATTGAGGTCGTCCATGTTGTCAAAGCCAACTGGGTTAGTGAGCTCGGTCTTGACGAAGTAGGTCTTGTTGTCGATGAAGTCTGCTGTCAGGGAGACGTCTTCAGAGGCGCCTGCTGCCATGTTGTTGAAGTTCAGTGTTTGACTGACAACCTCGGTGGAACCGAAGTTGACGTTCCTCTTCCTGATTGTGATGTTGTCGAATGCGAAACCATCGAGACCTGTGTCCTGGGAAGAGCCGGTTGGCCCGACTGAACCCATCAAGCCAGTCCTGAATCTGAATCTGATGTCAATTACCTGGCCTGCGTAAGGCGTGAGATCGATCGATTCCCTCTCACTCATGTCTTCGGATGTCCCGCCGCCCTCTGTGTAGTTCAACCATCCAGTTGCGGTGTTGGAGTAGAAGTTCCCGTTGTACGTATTGATCTCGGGGTCGATACCCTGCGCGAGTATCCTGAAGTATCTCTCATTGTCCCATCCTCCGGAGAAGAAGACCGATTCCCAGCCACTCCCGTCGGACCAGACTTCTATGCCGCAGGAGTCCTCGTACAGCCATCTCTCGACTACGGAGTACTGCTCGGCCAGATATAGCTCGAAGAACGCTGTACTGCACATCAGTGAAATGTCCAGGTATGCGGCGTCTGCACCAGTTAGGTCGACATTCTCGAGTAGTAGTGCCTCATCCATGTTGTTGAAGTAACCAGAGTCGCTCTCGTTGGACCCGCCATAGTCCATACCAGCCCAGTAGTAATCTGTCGGGTTGCTGTCGGCCTCGTACCACGAGACGTTCTGGGTGGCGGCTGTGGAGTTGCTCTCTATGTGCCATGAGGATGCCCCGGAGCCGTAATCGCCCGTGTATGATATCTTGGAGAACGAACACTGCGAGCAGTTTGACGAGTCCGAGTTTCCATCGAAGTCGTTCGAGTAAACGACGGTGTCAGTTCCTCCCAATACCTCCTTGACCTCTAGGTCGACGTCGATTGATCCCGACAGAGGGTTGAGACCGGTGTTCTTCACAGTCACGTTGACCCACCTATTGCCTTCGCCGAGTTGTGCCTGACCAGTAGCCGGGTTGTATGATGCTGGGGCAACTGTGACGCTAGTTATTCCCAGATCCTCGTTGTCCAGAGTAAGGACAGACAGGAAGTCTCCCGCTCCGGCCCAGCCTTGGGTGTCCAACCACATAGTGTTGTCCGCGAACCTGTAGGAGTAGTCCCTCTGTCCAATCACTATCTCAAAGGCGCTGTTCTCGCCGCCCTGGAGCTGCCCGGGCATTGCCATAGTGGGCCTCCTGCCGACATCGAAAGAAAGCGAGGAAAGGTATCCTGGACCGTTGGGGTTTGCCAGGATGATCTCTACGGAGTTGATCTCCCTCAGGTTATCGAGGAGTAGATATGTTTGGTTCTGGGCGCTGGAATCCTGGAGTCTGGTGAGGGTTAGCTCGGTGGGTACGAAGAAGTCGACCTCCCCGTCCCTGTTGACGTCCTCGATAGTTATCGAAGCGCCTTTGAAGTCACCCAGAGTCACATAGTTCTGAGTATTCCATCCGCTTCCACTCTTTTCCGCGTATGAGATGTTCCCAGTTAGACCGTCAACCACAGCAATCATGTCGATCTCGTTGTCGTCATTCGTGTCCGAGATGTCCATCCCGTACATTGGGTAGTTGTGCTCTGCATCGAGTTTGAATTCGTTGATTCCCTGAGCTGTTGGGGTCATTGGGTTGGGGTACTGGTCCTGGAGGCAATCGTACTCCAAGACCGTCATGTTGTCGTAGTGCCCGACCGAGTAGCCCACTCCTGTGTTGTATGGAGGGGTCCTCAGTAGCCATAGGTCCAGGTCCTCGCAGTCGCCGATGCTCCCAGGAAGGCCGCCGCCCTGGACGGTCTCCCCCCAGTGCCCCAATTCCATGTGGTCATAGAGGCCGTTTGTCAGTGGGACTGGGAGCTGCTGCTGATTCGTGATCAGGCTTGGGTCGGGCCCCCTGTAGACCTGAATGTACTGATTGGTGAATGTGGCGTCTATGGTAAGTAGGACGATGTCGTCGTTGCCGTCGTCGTTGATGTCTCCAACGGCCATGTCCACGTGGTAAGGGTTGGAGATCGTGAGCTCGGTGTCGGACCACTCGTGGACCAGGTTGTCGCAGTCCCCCCATAGGACAGTCAGGTTTCCTGGCCTAACGAATGTCTCTCCCACGAATCTGATGTTCTCCTGGTAGTAGATGACGTCGTTCTTCCCATCTCCATCGATATCGGCTATCTCGACATCAACGCCATTTGCCGTGTCCACGAAGCCTGCTCTCTGGGAGTCGTTGTTCGAAATGAAGACGTCCTGTCTGTCTGCGAACCCGCCTGAGCCGTCGTTATACAGGGCGGTGATGTAGTGGCCCATTGCACTAGCGGAGACGATGTCGTTGTCCCCGTCACAGTCGATGTCGCCCACCGCAGCATCCTGAGGGTCCCTCTGGACTGCGTACTGCGTGATGTGCGACGCACTAGCACCTGGCGCGACGGCGGCCAATGGTGAGGCTAGGAGCAATAACACCAGAAGTACGGCCCTTCGGGCCTCTCTGTTTCGGTTTTGGGCGGTCTTCGAACTGAACGACATACCCGTCGGGACATTCGGCCCTCTCTTATGCCTTCTCTAGGGATGAGTGTGGCAACCCCATAGGGGTTGTAGTATGAAATATCCGAAATTAGTGTGATTCTAGCCAACTAGGATTGGGTGCGTAGTGATCCTCAGCGCCACCGTGGATTCTCTCGAGCTTTCCTATCCTCCAGAGTCGGTCTAGGAAAATCTTGATCTCTGCGGTACTCTTGTTTACCTTGTCGCCGATGAGTTTCTCGATGTCGCTTAGGGACATGGAGGTGTGCCCGTGTTCCCTGACTACCATGGTCAGTACCAGTTGGAGCCATGCCTCGGCCTGAGGGTCGCTGGAGAGAATGTTAGAAACGGGTTCCGGTGGCTCTACTTCATCGATGAACTCTGCCAGAGCTGCCATGTCGGTGTCGGTCTGCTCAGACAATCCAAATTCCGCAGCCTTCGCTGAAAGATCTAGGTCCCCGACGGTCCGCACGACCGAAGGGATCCGTGACGGATCGGGAGGTGGTCCAGGAAGCGTTTGCTGTAGAGATGATTGGCTAGTAGATTCGTCTGATGTAGGGGATTGCGGGGATGAGTGTGATGTGACTGGGCCCAACGGCCTTGTGAAACCGAGGGTGGCATTGAGCCCTATCTGTGAGCGGATTGAATTCACCCAATCGGTGTCGCCCTGGAGTACGACCTCGATTGATTCTTGATGGGATCTGTAGCTGAACCTAACATTCTCGCCCGAACTCATGTTCTCCCCCCTGCTCTAGCACAGACACTCCACATTAACTAAGTCACGCCTCGGCGAGACTCCTCAAAACCGTCTGCAATATTCCGCCGTTTCTGTAATATTCCACGTCGACGGGCGTATCCAACCTGACTATTGCATCGAATTCCACCTTCTGCCCATCCCCCTTCGTAGCGACTACACGGATGCTGGAGAGCGGCTCTAGGTCGCCCCTCGAGGGGATGTCGAATGACTCCGTTCCATCGAGTCCTAGGCTGTCTGCGTCTTCTCCCTCGGGGAATGTCAGAGGGAGTACGCCCATGCCAACCAGGTTGGATCTGTGGATTCTCTCGAATGATGTTGCTATGACTGCCTTGACGCCTAGGAGTAGTGTGCCCTTGGCCGCCCAGTCCCTGCTGCTCCCGGTGCCGTATTGAGAGCCAGCCAGAACTACCAATGGTGTGGCTTCCTCGATGTACCTCCTACTTGCCTCATACACGGAGGTCACATCGCCAGTTGGGAAATGTGTGGTGTAGCCACCCTCTGTCCCAGGGGCAAGTTGGTTCCTGATACGGATATTTGCGAAAGTCCCCCTCATCATCACCTCGTGATTCCCCCTTCTGCTGCCAAACGAGTTGAAGTCCCTTGGCGCAACTCCCTCTCCCACTAGGTACTCCCCGGCAGGGCCATGATGTGGAAAGGCCCCCGCAGGGCTAATGTGATCAGTTGTGACTGAGTCACCAAGCTTCAGTAGGACTCTGGCTGAGGAAATTGGCTCTATCTCGTTGGGCTCCGGAGTAATCCCCTCAAGGAAGCTGGGGAGTCTGACGTATGTTGAATCCTCATCCCACGGATAGAGGTCGGAATCCTCACTGGGAATCGCGTCCCACTTGGGTTCCTCCAGTACGTCCGAATATCTCTTCCTGAACATCTCGGGGCTGATGCATGACTCCACTGTGCTCCTAATCTCGTCGTCACTAGGCCAAATTTCTGAGAGGAACACTGGTTGACCCGCCTTGTCTGTTCCAATCGGGTCCACGGAGAAGTCGATGTCCAGAGTTCCAGCGAGGGCGTAGGCGACAACCAAAGGAGGGCTTGCTAGGTAGTTCGCTAGGACCTTCTGGTGAATTCTCCCTTCGAAGTTCCTGTTGCCGGAAAGGACGCTTCCAACCACAAGTTTCCCCTCGTCTATCGCTTCCTCTATCTCCTGATCCAAGGGGCCTGAGTTTCCGATACATGTGGTGCACCCGTACCCGACAACGCTGAATCCCAGTTCGGAAAGGTGAGAGGTTAGGTCGCTTGCATCCAGGTACTCTGTAACAACTCTGCTCCCGGGCGCAAGACTGGGCTTCACCCATGGCTTGATCGACATGCCCCTGGACCTAGCTTTCTTCGCCATGAGTCCTGCAGACACCATTACACTGGGGTTGCTAGTGTTAGTGCAACTGGTAATTGCGGCGATTACGATGTCACCGTGGGACAGTCTGCACCCCCTGCCGGAAATTTCCGATGAGTCCCCGCTCCTTGATGCGTCCACCCCATGCCCCTGATGTCCGACGGGGGCATTGAGGCTCTCCCTCCAGTGTTTCTTCATTTCAGATAGGCTGACTCGGTCCTGTGGCCTCTTTGGCCCTGCCATTGATGGTACGACAGAACCCAAGTCAAGAGATAGGTGAGATGTGAAGGCAGGGGATGGGGTCGAATCTGTGTGGAACATCCCCTGGGCGGAAAGGTACCTCCTGACGTTTTCGACGTGCGAGCCTTCCCTGCCAGAGAGTAGCATGTAATCCAATGTAACTTGGTCCACGGGGAAGAATCCGCATGTGGCGCCATATTCAGGTGCCATGTTGGCAATAGTGGCCCTGTCAGGGAGGCTTAGGCTGGAAAGCCCGGGACCATGGAACTCCACGAAACGGCCGACGCACCCGTGCTCCCTCAGCATCTCAACTATCCTGAGCGTTAAGTCGGTTGCAGTGACGCCTGGTGATGCCTTGCCCTTGAGTTCGAAACCCACCACCTCGGGAAGGAGCATGTAGATTGGCTGACCGAGCATGACGGCCTCCGCCTCAATACCTCCAACACCCCATCCCAGAACCCCGAGTCCGTTGATCATGGTGGTGTGAGAATCGGTTCCAACAAGGGTGTCAGGCATCCAGATGCCTTCCTCCTCCCTGGCTACCGAAGCTATCCACTCGAGGTTGATCTGGTGCACTATCCCGCGCCCGGGAGGGACGGCACGGAAGCTGTCCAAGCTCTGTTGGCCCCACTTCAGGAACTTGTAGCGCTCCATATTCCTCTTGTATTCCATCTCAAGATTCCTCTCACGGGCGTCTGGGAAGAGTCCTGAATAGTCGACTTGCACCGAGTGGTCGACGACTAGGTCGACAGGGACCTGTGGGTTGACTGCCTTGGGATCCCCCCCGAGGCCGACCATGGCGTCTCTGAGGGCCGCGATGTCGACCACTGCCGGGACTCCTGTGAAATCCTGCAATATCACCCTACTGGGGCTGAATGGAATCTCGGCTGGAACCATGTCAGGAGACCATTCTGCTATTCTCTTCACATCGTCCTCGGTTACTAGGAAACCATCGCATTTCCTTAGCGCGGCCTCCAACAGGCACCTGATGGTGAAGGGCAAGGAATCGAGATTGCAGATGCCCTGCCTCTCCAAGGCCCCAAGGTCGAAGAAGACCCCATCTGAACCTCCGATGGTCTCGAAAGAGGCGCGGGCATTGAATGGGTCATTCGAAGACATGCGGTCACCGTCGCCCTAACCGGCAGAGGCGTAGCCAATCAACTTGACCCAGCCAGGGGATGCCAAACTATCACTCGTTGACAGTTACATGTAGAAGTCTGACATCGTCAATTGGATCGTCAGCATCATCTGTTGGAACTCCGCTAATTGCGTCAACGTGGTTTTGACCGCTAATCACCTTTCCAAACACGGTGTGGACGCCATCGAGGTGGCTCGGTGTGCTGTCCGAGGGGACGATGTAGAACTGGCTTCCCCCTGTGTTGGCTGCTTGCGTCTTCGCCATTGCCAGCATTCCGGGCGAATGGAGGAGCCCGTTGTCGGCCTCATCCGGGATGGTCCACTCCTCGTAGGTGCAGTCACCAGAAGAGGCCGCGTTGCCATTGCAATAACCGTACCAGTTGGCCGCGTATCCACCTGCACCATCCTTGCGGTCGATGTCGCCCCCCTGGATCATGAAGCCTTCAATCACCCTATGGAAGGTTGTGAAGTCGTATCGGTAATTCTGGGTGTGGGCCAGGAAATTCTCAACGTGCACGGGGGCGAGGTCCTGGTAAAGCTCGATCTCGATAATCCCCTCTATCCTCTCTCCGGAGTCATCTACATAGGACACCTCGAGGGAAACGATTGGGTTTGCAACGTCCTCCTGCAGTGCATCCGAGATTAGCTTGATGGATGTTAGCAGAAGCATTCCCGCTATCACCATGGCAAAGAGTCCCATTGGGGTAGGGTTGCCCTCATCGAAGAACTGCATTCCCGCTCCCACGGATATTGCCTTCTCGTCCATCATCGAAAGCAAGGAGTTCATGCTTCGCCTGGTCTCCTTGTTCTTGGGGTCAATCTTGAGGGCCCTCTTGTAGCTCTTCAGAGCCTTCTGCCAGTGTCTCTTCTGTGAGTCCTCTTCCTTCAGACCGTGCGCCGTTCCTATGTCACCGGCTTGACGGAGGGTTCGTACCTTCTGTCCGTCATTCTCGCAGAGGGGCCATGCCTCACGTAGTTCAGAAAGCGCTTCCTCGAACTTGTTTTCAACCAACATGGAGTCCGCTGAATCCCAAGACTTCTGCAGTTCTGCTGGTACGGGCATAGAGCACGCGACCATGCTCACATACAAAACGGCAGCGGAAATTAACGGGCGTTGCTGAGGTGACTGAATCGGGGGAACGGCTAAGACCACTTGCATAGCGCGGAAGTCTGCGAGTCCTAGGCGCGAGGGGCCAATGGGAGAAATGAGTGATGAGTCGAATCATCAATGACTTCACAATTAATGTCGCCACGGCCAATGGCACCGGTTCGCAGTCTTCCAACTTGATTATCCTGCACTCGATGTTCGAGATGGGAGTTCCGGTGAGTGGGAAGAACCTGTTTCCCAGCAACATTTCGGGACTTCCGACTTGGTTCATAATCAGGGCTAGTGACAAGGGCTACCAGGCACCGGGCGACGAGACCAATATCCAGATATTGATGAACAAGGACACCTGGAGCAAGGACTTGGATTCATTGAAGCCAGGGACCATCATCGTCTACAACGAAGATGCGAAGCTTCCGGTGGAGCGCGATGACTGCGTGTGCCTAGGCATGCCAATGACCAAGATGGCAAGGGGAATTAACCCAAAGTTGGCAAGACTGATGGCAAACATGTACTACGTCGGAGGTTTGGCGCACCTTCTAGGAATAGATGGGGGGGCAATAGAGAAGTCGGTGGAGCAGCAATTCAAGGGCAAGGAGAAGGCCATCGAGTTGAACAACCGTGCGATCTCCGAAGGGAGAGCCTACGCAGCAGATAATTGGGACTTCGAATGCCAGTTCTCTGTCGAGCCCCGTGACAAGTCGCCCGATACATTCCTGATTGAAGGAAACGAGGCTGTTGCCCTTGGATCGATTTACGGGGGGGTAAACCTTCTCTCATGGTACCCGATTACACCCTCCTCTTCCCTTGCTGAGTCGATCATCTCCTGGATTCCCAAGCTGAAGGAGGGAAAAGACGGCGGAGTAACCTGCGCGGTTGTTCAGGCAGAGGATGAGCTCGCTGCGGCTGGGATGGTTCTCGGCGCTGGTTGGGCCGGAGGAAGGGGGATGACCTGCACAAGCGGACCCGGAATTTCTCTGATGTCGGAATTCATAGGACTGTTCTACTTCTCTGAAGTACCGGGAGTCATCTGGGACATCAATCGAACTGGCCCCTCTACGGGACTTCCCACGAGAACCCAGCAGGGAGACCTTTCGATGTGCTACGAGGCGAGTCATGGGGACACGCAGCACATAGTGCTAATTCCAGGAACTGTCGACGAGTGTTTCGAATTCGGATGGAAGGCATTCGATTACGCAGAGAGATTCCAAACACTGGTCTTTGGTTTCGGAGACCTCGATCTCGGGATGAACAGATGGTCCACTAGTGGATTTGAGTATCCCAGTGAGAAAATGGACAGAGGTAAGGTGATTCGTACCCAGGAGGAGATGGATGCGATGGAAAACTTCGGCAGGTATCGGGATGTTGATGGTGACGGGATTGCATACAGAACCCTCCCCGGAAGCGGTCTTGCACCCATACTGTATCGCGGTACTGGACATGACGAGGACGGCATCTACTCGGAAGACCCACAAGTATACCATGCTACTATGGAGAGGCTACGCAGGAAGATAGACGGAGCTAGAGATGCTCTGCCAGCCCCTGTTCTGAGAGAGGAAGAGGAGCTCGATGTCGGGATTATATTCTACGGGTCGATGGAGAACACAATCGTAGAGATTGACGACATCCTTGAAGGATCTGGGCTCTCGGTGAGCACATGCAGAGTCAGGGCTCTCCCATACCACTCAGAAGTCGAGGGTTTCATTGACAGGCATGACAGAGTCGTAGTACTGGAGATTAACCGTGACGGGCAACTTTACGGAATCCTCAGGAAGGAGCTCCCGGCCAACCTGGTTCCCAAGATGCACTCAGTGGCCTACAGCGACGGGATGCCACCCCGAGCCAGAGAGTACGCAGAGAGAATAATCGAAGTTTTGGAGGGGTCAGAATGAAACCTGTGAAGCTGAATGTCATCAACTTGGAGAAGTCCGAGTACACCGGTGGGAAGTCCTCCCTATGCCCCGGATGCGGTCACGATCAGATATCCAACGTCATCATTCAGGCCGCTTGGGAGAATGGGATAAAGCCGGAGGGGATTGCAAAGATGAGTGGGATTGGCTGCTCCTCCAAGACTCCAGCATACTTCCTGTCGAAGAGCCATGGATTCAACACAGTACACGGAAGGATGCCTTCGGTTACCACTGGAGCCAATATGGTGAACAAGAGCCTCTCATTCCTAGCAGTATCCGGTGACGGAGACACGGCTAGCATAGGCATCGGCCAGTTCATCCACGCCATCAGGAGAAACCTGGACATGGTCTACATCATCGAGAACAACGGCGTATACGGACTGACGAAGGGCCAGTACAGCGCGACTGTAGAGAAGGGATCCAAGAAGAAGAAAGGGACAACCAACGAACAGGCCCCCATAGACCTCTGTGCAATGGCAATCAATCTAGGGTGCACGTTCGTGGCTAGGTCGTTCTCCGGGAGTAAAAAGCAACTAACAGCACTGGTTAGGGCGGCTATGAGCCACAGGGGAATGGCCGTTATCGACGTCATTTCCCCATGCGTCACATTCGCCAACAATGACGAGTCTTACCGCTCTTACAACTACGTGAAGGCAAATGACGAAGTCCTTCACATACTCGACTACATCCCTCACTTCTCCCCCCTAGAAGAGGTAGACGTCCCAGAGGGGGAGTACAAGGAGATATCACTTTTCGACGGTTCCACGCTTCGTTTGGAGACGATCGGCGATGGGCATGACCCCACAAATGCGGTCGCTGCACTGGCTGCCATTCACGAAGGGGCTGCTGAAGGTCGACACGTTACCGGTCTGCTCCACTACAACCCCAATCAGCCCACAGCGACAGACGCACTGGGACTAACGGAAACCCCTCTTATGGACCTATCAGATGAAGAGAACAGGCCTAGCAAGGAGAGCCTGGATCAAGTCAATGCTGGATTCCGTGCCAAGTAAGCGCCTGAGTTTGCGGATTCGTTGAAATATCGGGCCTATGTCCCAAAGGCACCAGTCCCTTGGTGTAGTGGTCCATCATATGGCACTCTGGATGCCATGACCCTGGTTCGAATCCGGGAGGGACTACCACCCTATAGTGACCTGTAGAGGAACTGAGAAACCCAACTGACCATGATGATGATCATGAACCAGCCTAGGCTCAGTCTGATAATCCCCGATGGCTCCTTCTTCGGTGGGAAGGGGTCGATGCCCGCATCCAGCGCCTCGGCGATAATCGCGAGTTCTTCCTCTATCGTCTCTGGCTCCATAATCTAACTTCCTCAGGGCTCGACCGTTGGGTCCCATCCCGAGACGTAGTCACCGTCCATGGCAGTGAACTCTTCCCCGAATCCGGATAAGTCGACATCAAGGGAGTTCAGGTTCTCCAGAATCCTTCCGGGATTGCTTGACTTGGGGATGGTCACCGCCCCTACGTCAATGCACCACTTGATAGCGGCCTGAGCTGGTGTGCACCCTATCATCCCAGAAACCTCTCCTAGCTTAGGATCGTTGATCTTGTGACCCCTGGCCAATGGGGAGTATGCCATGGAAGTCGCACCGATTGACTCGGTGAACGCACGGAGTTCTGCCCTCTGGAGCCATGGGTGTATCTCTATCTGGTTAACAGAGGGCATTATCGAAGCATAGGACCTCATCGCCTCAAGGTGATGGACTCCATAGTTGCTTACTCCTATGGCGCGCGTCCATCCATTCTCCAAGCACTTCTCCATGCCTTCCCAGACGGAGGGCCTCGCCCCTATGTCCTCGGGAGGGGCGTGGACTAGGTAGAGGTCCATCTGGTCCAATCCCAGGTTCTCCAAGCTCTCCTCGCACCTCTGAATCACCTCGTCATAGCCGGTAGCGTGTGGCCTTCTCAACTTGGTAACTATGAACAGATCTTCTCGATCCACGCCACACTCTCTGATTGCATCCCCGCCCTCGTGCTCGTTTCCGTATGCCATTGCGGTGTCAATTAGCCTGTATCCACTCTTTATCGCGTGAATTACCGCTGATTTGCACTCCCCCGGTTCCTTCATCATATACACCCCGAGGCCGAACATTGGCATCTCGATCTCAGATACTCTCAATCCAGTCTCTGTGCTTGTGTGTCCGATAGTGGTCGAGGGCCCCATGGACCCCTTGGGGTTGGCGTCCATAATCAAACATTCCCGCAGCGTTTGAAGCACTGATTCCCCCCCAGAGGGGCATGAGCGAACTCCCCGAGGGGGTTTCCCTGCCTCCCGCTAGGGCCCCTAAAACGCGCCCCTCGGCCTCGGTTATGCTGAGCAGGGAGTCGAAGGGAGGGCATGAGATACTCCTCGGTCACCGTGTATCCGAGTTGCCTAGCTTCCCAGACTTCTGGGCTTTCCCGGGAGGGGGCGTCAGCAAGGTGGACATGGAGGCATCGGAGGACCATCCGGGATGGCTCGATGTCGATGAGGAGTATGGAGCGGCCTCCTTCGCCCTTCTCAGGGAAATGGTCGAGGAAGTGGGGCTAACTCCCGATGGCTCGGGTGGCATAATGAGCATCGAAGAGAGCATCCGTGAGGAGGTCTGTCAGGACAAGGGTGCATGGAGGAAGAACGTCGAGTTGGGGAATATCACAACTGAGGGCTTTCATTGCGAGATGATCACTGACAGGACGACTCCCCCCTTCGCTCCCCTGAGATTCCAGAACTTCTTCTTCCACGTTCCCACTGGGGGCCCGGGCGTCAATCCCACATTCCCCCCAGGTAGATCGGAATTTGACGAGTTCAGATGGTGGAAGCCCGGAGACCTGCTATCAGCATGGGAAGGGAATCAATTGAGGGTCCCGCCACCAATCGTGACCCTACTGAGGGACATCGTCGATAGGATTGGGGTCGACGGGGATTTGCAATCAGCGTGCGACAGCCTTGCTGCAGAACCCCCTAGTGGCGACCACAGGCTAGAATTCGCGCCCGGAGTGGAGGTTGTCCCCCTGGAGACGGAGACACTGCCCCCCTCCACGCATACGAACTGCTACATCCTCGGGGAGCCCGGTGGCGAGATGGTAATCGTGGATCCTGCAGCGAGGTCAGGGCGATCTCTAGAATACCTGGGCGCCAAGATATCGGGGGCGCTTTCCCCCGGCTCCAGTATCGTAGCTAGCGTTTTCACGCACATGCACCCGGACCACATAGGCGATCTCTCGGGAATCTCGGAGATTTACCAAGCTCCCATTTGGGCTAGCGAAGAGACTCTAGAAGCGATTCCCGGAGCGGTGGACAGCTCCGTCCTGAAGGAAGGGGACTCGTTTACCCTGAATGGGCCCTCTGGTTCCACCACTTGGGACGTAATCGAGACACCTGGGCACTGCCCGGGGCACATCTGCCTGGTTGGAGACGCGGGGGTCGTTAGCGGGGACAACTGCGTCGTGGTTGGCACCATCCTGGTCCCATCCTCGAACGGGGACATGGACTCCTACATAGCGGGCCTCAGGAGGATTCGCGAGCTGGGGCCTCCTATGCTGTTCCCCGGGCACGGTCCCGCCTCGCCCAACCCACGCAGGCTGCTGGACAGGTACATCAGTCACAGGTCAGCAAGGCACGAGAGGGTCATGGATGCGGTTTCCTCGGGGATTAGCTCGCTTGATGAAATAGCCAAATCGGCATATAGGGACACCCCGGAGGCGAATCCCCTGCTATCTCGTGACCAGACGCTTTCTCACCTACGCTCACTCACATCCTCAGGCAAGGTGGAAGCCCGTGACAACCAATATTACCCAACCTAGTCAGTGTGAACGTTGAAGGGTCCTCTCTCACTGGTGGAATCATGACAGAGAGGTGGTGGGACAAGAAGGAGGAGCATC
>CAYLUC010000021.1:0-26520 GCA_964386765.1 uncultured Candidatus Poseidoniales archaeon
GAGAGGAATGCGCCGTCACCGACCACAGTGAGCCATGCTACGAACGGGAACACGGCCGCCGCCGTGCAGTCCACAGAGGCGGCGCTGTACCCTATGCCCCACAGGAACATGTTCCTGCGCGGAGTGAATCTCTCGTCGGACTCGTCAGTCTGGTACTTGTCCAGCACCCTCTGGACCCATGCCAAGAGGTGGGATGTCCATCCGAGTAGCATCATCCCGCCTAGGATGAGCAGCAGCCATGCTATCGCCACCGCGATGTCGTGCAGGGCCCCCGAGAGGTCAACGATCCCATCCAAGCCGAAGATTATCGCTCCTACCACCGTGAAGAACGCCAGTTGCCCGAGGGCAGCGAACAGGCCCACCTCGACGGGCCTCGGCATGCTACCGGTTATCTTCCCCGCCTCGATCAGCTCGTCCTGCCTCATCCCGAGGTTCAGGTAGTAGGTTATGTACGACGGGAGTACGGGGAACGCGCATGGGGAGAAGTAGACCAGCACCCCTAGGAAAAGCCCGATCAGGAACACGCCCGCCATCGAGCTGTCGGGCTTCTCTATGCCGAACCTGAGTGACTCGGCTTCTCCCTCGTTAGCCCTCTCGATCGCTGAATCGAAGGAGGACCAGCCATCGAGTGGCGTCCCAGTGCTCTCCTTGGCGACCGCATAGCCATCGTGGTCTATCACAAGGACGAGGGGGATGGCCTGTGCGAAGTAGTGCTCGACCAGGTCCCCTCTGGTGCCGTCATCGAGGATCACCGAATCAGGCCCCCCGTTCGCAACTGGCCAACTCATGTGCTTGTCTGAATCCGAGTCTCCGAAGGTAGAGTTGATCCTGTCGAAATCCTCGTACGCGTACCACGTGGCTACAGACAGGGCGATCACCGGGTAATCCCCGTCGAGATTCCCCCATTCGCCAATATTCCGGTCTATGTGCCCCTGGACATAGTGGCAGTTAGCGCAATCCACTGCCATGAAGTCTAGGACGACCACGCTACCTCGCAGGTCACTAAGACGAATCACTCCGGAATCGTCAGCTATGGAGTCGTCAATCCCCGTCCTGTTCATCGAATCGACTTCGAAGTCAGGAACCACCTCGACCTCGTCACTCACGCCATATGCGGACGATGATAGCCCGAATAGGCTGAGTGACGAGTATCCTATGATGCAGAACAGGACAATGCCCACGCCGAACCCCTTCCAGGTATCGCCCTCTCTGAGGACGCCGAAGTCCAGCCTCGCATTCACGTGTGCCCGAATCGGCCCGGACTTTTGATTCCGGCGGGAGATGGTGACCTAGGTGCGTCATCATGCTTATCGTGAGAACTCAGCCCGCTTTGAAGCGGGGCTCGTGGTCTAGGGGTTATGACGTCGCCTTCACACGGCGAAGATCGCAGGTTCAATTCCTGCCGAGCCCACCAATCACCCTAGAATGTCATCCAAGAGCGATGATGCGCCTATCCTGATCCGATTGGGGCCGGACATTCCCTCATATTGCTGATCAACAACCTCGAGTAGGCGCACTACGTCTTCCATGACCCGAATACCCCCTGATAGTTTCACTCCCCTTTCTTCCCCCATGGTCACAGAGTGCCTCTTGACCTCGAAAGATAGGAGCCGGGCGTCTTCGTCACTACACGAGCCCCTCTTTCCCGTGCAGCTCTTCACGAAGTCAGCACCAGCAGCCAGTGCCATTCGCGATACCGCTCGAATACTGTGCTCGTTGAGGAGGGGGGTTTCTATGATGACCTTGAGTTTGCAACCATGCGACCCCTCTCTCATCGAGGTGAGCAGCGAGAGGTCATTCTCATTGGGGAAGTCTGGCGAGTCCCGTGGTTCAAGGACGCAGTCTACTTCGTCTGCACCTGATATAACTGCACTTTCCACAGCCTCTCGTATCGATGCAGCGTCTTGCCATCCAATGGGAAACCCGCCTGCTACTGCAGCCACTGATATCCCACTGTCGAGCCTATCTCTGACGAATGTAACATGCTCGGAGAAAACGCAGACTGCAGCAGGCCTGTGGAGGTTGGCTCTCTTGCATAGCTCTTCCAAGTCTGAATCCGATGCATCGTGATCTAGTAGTGTGAGGTCAAGGATGTCTAGAACGCCCCTTGCGTCCATGCAATCACTATCCGTGCCTCGACTCGAATCCTTTCATGAAGGAAACCAGTTTCTCTACGCTCTCAATCGGACAACCGTTGTACATACTAGCTCTGATTCCACCAACGCTCCTGTGTCCCTTCAGGCCACCGAGGCCAGCTGCAGCGGCCTCATCCAGAAACACCGGCTCCAGGCTCTCATCGGCAAGCCTCCATGTCACGTTCATCACTGATCTGGAACTGCTATCCGCATGCGGAACCCAGAAGGGGGTCCTGTCCAGCTCATGGTAGATGAGCGAGGCCTTGGCCCTGTTCCTCTCTATGGCGCCGTCTAGTCCTCCGTTTCTCTCAACCCATGCCATGACTCTGTCTAGTACGAAAATACCGAATGTGTTGGGAGTGTTGAACATCGAACCCTTGGATGCGTGAGTTCTGTAGTCCAGCATGGTCGGCAAACCCTCTCCTATTCTAGACATGGCCCAGGGGGAGAGTATGACTAGGGTCACGCCGCTCGGCCCCAGGTTCTTCTGTGCACCCGCATAAACCAAGTCGTGCGAGGAGATATCGAGAGGCACCCCACAGATGTCAGAGCTCGCATCTACCACTCTGGGCTTGCCCTTGCTGTCAGGTAGATGGTGGAACTGGGTGCCAAAGAGAGTATTGTTGGAAGTGTAGTGTAGGTAGTCAGCATCATCTCTGATGTCGTAGTCGTCATTATCTGGAACCGATCTAAAGCCTTCTCCGGAGCCATCCCATGCCACTTTCGCGTCTCCAATCCTTCTCGCCTCTTTGATTGCCTTCTGAGACCATCCACCTGTGATTAGGAAGTCTGCCCTGCCCCCTTTCCCGAGAATGTTCAGAGCGGTCATGTAGAATTGGGTGGAAGCACCTCCCTGTAGGAAGAGAACGTGATAGTCATTTGGAACCGAAAGGACCCTCCTAACCCGTTCTTCAGCCGAATCAATCACATTCTGGAATACAGAGCTCCTGTGTGAGACCTCCAACAACCCGAAACCGCTCCCCATTAGGTTGGGAAGTGTTTCTGCCACCTCATTGACCACCTCCAAGGGCAGTACTGCGGGCCCCGCACCGAAATTGTGCACCCGGCCCGCTCCGGTCATGCATAGACGTACAATCACCGGTCTTTCAGCCCATCGGAAGACACGATAGGGTTCATCTCCACTAGTCGAGACGCTAGGGCGTGCTACGTATCGGCCTAGTCATGCTGCAGGGGGCCCGCCATGCACATATTGCAGCACTGGAGGCAGCATCCGAGGATTCCGGCATACAGATAGATGTCCACGAAATCAGGAAGCTTGCTGACCTGCGATCATGCGATCCGCATGCATTGGTCCTTCCAGGGGGGGAATCGACCACAATGAGGCTTACTGGGCTCGACAGTTCATCCAGCCTCCTGCCAGGACTATTCCATTGGATTAGGGACAATCCATCACGACCGATCCTCGGGACATGTGCGGGGGCAATTCTCCTTTCCGATCCTCAAGACGGGGGCGCCCCCCTCGTCGATGCTATGATTGACCGTAATGCGTATGGCAGGCAATCAGACTCATTCCAGGACGTCATTTTCTCACCACTCCTAGGCAGAGAGTTTCCAGGGGTTTTCATCAGGGCGCCAAGATTCACGTCTCATTCCTCTGAGGTTTCAGCTATGCATGATGAGGAGGTAGTTGGAGTGATTAGTGGAAATGTCCTAGCACTGACGTTCCACCCTGAATTGTCCAACGATTCAGGATTCCACACTTGGCTGTTGGAGACTGCATCTATGGAGGGTCAAAAGTGAGCTTCCCTCAACAGCTTTCAGTAGAGGCGGAGGTCGCAGACCTAGCTGACTGCGAGGGGTGTATCCAATGCCAGATGGGCAGCAAGCTAGTCCTCTTCATCACGGGCAATTGCCATTGGAGGTGCGACTACTGCCCACTCTCGGAGACTAGGCGCGACATCGACTTCATGTACGCTAATGAGAGGCCATGTGAGTCATTCGATGAAGTAATAGAGGAAGCGCGGGCCATGAAAGCTACAGGCGCCGGAATTACCGGTGGCGACCCTCTGATGGCCAAGGACCGATCTCTTGAAGGAATAAGGGTCCTGAAGGGGGAGTTCGGCTCAGAATTTCACATACACATGTATACGAGCATTCCGTTCCGCCCTGAGTGGGCTTCCGATTTTGCCGATGCGGGCCTCGATGAGATTAGATTCCACTTCCTGGATCTCGAGTCCGAGCAGTATGCTGAAACGATAGCCGCCTGCTCAGAGGCAGGGATTCTGACTGGTGTGGAACTTCCGTGCGAGCCAGACAAGGGAGCGGAACTTATGCAGATTCTCGAAGACCTCAGGGAGTTCGACGTCAGCTTCCTGAATCTGAACGAATTGGAGATAACTGTGGGAAACCACGACAATATGGAGCTCAGGGGATTCAATTTGTCCACGGAGATAACGGCAGGCGCCGAAGGCTCATCAGAACTCGCCCTATCACTAAGAGACAGGGTCATGGCAGCATCAATAGGGGCAAAGGATCCCATGGATGGAGAGGTTAGGGAACCATACGGATTTCACCTGAAGTACTGCACTTCGGTCTACAAGGACGCTGGCCAGATGAGGAGGCGGTTCATGAGGAGGGGCGAGGCAACTATTGCACCCCATGAGTCGCTTAGTGAGGATGCGACTTTGGTTTTCGGGGCCATCTACTCAAAGCCCGAGGACCACTCCAAATGGATAGACGATATTTCCGAGTTTACAGAACTGCCAAGGAGGTTCATGCACTATGACACGGAAGAGGGCAGGATAGAGGTCCCCGTTCCCATCGCAGAGCTAATCTCAGAAGATGTGGATGCACCTGTTGCCATCATTGAAGTCACCCCAACATTCGATCGAACCGAAGTCATGCTAGTTTGGCTGAATGAACACAGGCCTTGAGTTTCCCTCACGTTGGGTTGATATGGCCCCGACCTCCGTTGTTCGGCAGTGCCAGTCAGAATCGCGGAACCAGGGGGCCACTCAGTAAATCCCTACAGGAGGCTTTCAGCTTCACAGATGGTCACATGGCAGGCATGTCCAAGACTGTGGTATTACAATTACATTCCAAAGCTACGAGGCCCACTGCCTCCTCAGATTATCAGAGGAAATGCAGCTGAGTCATGCATTTCTAGAGTTCTTAGGGATTCTCCTTCCTTGGTCCCGCCTAACTCTGTAGACATCCTCAAGTCCCCCATATTGGATGATGGCAAGCCAGCTTACGACTTCGAAGAATTATGGCCCGCTCCTTCTTTGTTGGCACTAGACGTATCAGAGTGGCCAGATAGCAGGAAATCCCTCGAGGAATGGGCACTATCCCGTGCCGATGCGCATTTTCAGTCGTGCTGGGACGCCGCAGTGGCGGATTGGGAGTCTATCCCCAATCGAATTGGGAACTCCGAAGGCGCAAACGAGCAGGAGTGCAGGGACATGGTGACCAATGGGATCCTCATGCACATAGATCAGGTAGAATCCTGCCTGGAGGCGCAAGGAGGCCCATCGCTAGAATCTTGGAGGTCAGGCGAGGGAAGGCAGGATTGGCCCGCTCCCGATGGCTTCCCACGAGTATGGGGTGAGCCACACCCATGCGCGCAACCCACCGGTTCCGAGGCATCTTGGTGCGAGGCATGGGAAGTTTCACGTCCATGGTTCGTTGATCCTGACGCAGGCTCCTTCACCCAGACTACTGCACATCCGGAAGGATGGTTCCAAGGCGAGTACGACTTAGTTTACAGATGGACTGGTAGGCCATCCGTCATTGACATCAAAGCATCAATAGGGAAGGGTGACAGATCGGGAGGATATATCGAACAACTGAGGCTCTATGCATGGCTATGGTGGGAAACTCACGACAGAACCGAGGAAGTAGAGTCGTTGGGAATTTGGTATCTCGGGCCCGGTTCAGTGAAAGAGGTCCCCCTGCCAACTTCCGATGAATTACACGAGTATGGCAGTCAGTTGAAGGACATCTACAATTTGATACATGCAAATGACCCTAGCATCGAGGAATGCCCTGCCGAGCCATCGCCACTGAGATACTTCGATGAGGGAGGGAAGCCATCCAAAGTAGCCATCGATCCAAATCCCTTGGCCAGATGCGTTAAATGCGATTTGCGAGGAGTCTGCGTGAAGGGGGAGCACGAGCTCGAATTGCCTTTGGAGAGTCGGATTGAGAGGTTCGGCCATGCATGGCCAATTACTCAAATTGACTCACTGAAGACTAGGGTGAATGCGACTGGAACGGTTTCCGGACTCAGAGGTCCAAGGCTGGAGGATGACGGTACCATAGAACTCTCATTCAAGCTTCTAGATGGATATGACAGAGCAAAGGTCCGTCCATCTAGGTATGGGGCACCCCGGACTGTTACAAGATCAATATCGGATGGGAGTAGGGTCATTGTAGAGAATGCGATACCTTCTGTTTGGAGAGGCGAGATGGTTCTTGAGCTGGATGAGAAATCATCCATTTCCATAGCAGGAGAGGAAGTATCGGAGCCAATTGTGGAGATTGAGACAAGAATCAGTGTAGTTGGCAGGATATGGTCAGTCGATGCATTTCCAACGGGAGTTGGGACATCTAGGTGGTCGGTGACCCTTCTGGATAAGTCTGGCTCGGCCGGTGCTGTAGCATTCAAGCAATTCATCCCAGTTACTGCTGCTAGTATGCGGAGAGGCGATGAGATAGCTATTCTTAATGGGGAAGTGGGTGAGTTCAACGGCCGTCCTCAAGTAAAGATAGGCCCCAATACCAGGGTGGTTCCCCTGAGGTCATCTGATGACGTACCAGAATTTTGATGGCGCCGAGAGAGGGATTTGAACCCCCGCGTCCAATGGACAGTGGATTTCGAATCCACCGCAATACCGGGCTATGCGATCTCGGCAGCAGACGCGCCACCTGCGAATCAGACATAAGGCTGACTGGCCTGCCATGGTATGATGAGAGTCGAGGTTGAACACTCGGATCAAGTCCACGTAGTCGAATCAGATGTCCCCCTTTCCGTTTCAGATGTCCTGAGCAGACTGAGCATACCCCCCTCTACCGTCCTCGCGGTTTTTGGGGACACGATTATCCCTCACACCTCTATAATCAATGACGATATCAAGCTGGAACTGGTAATTGTTTCATCTGGGGGATAATGACCCATCCAAGATTGCTCCATGCCCAACTCTCAAGGTGGTATCGCCGACACAGAATATCTCCGCTGATCCACCAATCAGGGTTGCAGAGTCCCCATCCCACCTCAGAAACGTACCCTCGAACAGTCCAATCACCGGGGCGGGGTTATGCTGGTGGAACTCTGCAATCCTCCTAGCACGGGTCTCCCCAAAGTGCTGTACTACTTCCTCTCCTTCTCTCCAAAGAATTCCTCCTGGGTGGTAATGGGGGTTAATCTGGAACGGGACGATTCCAAAACCTTCGTACGAAGAAGGGTAAATGACTGGCATGTCATTTGTAGTCATCATAGTGGGACAAGCTACGTTTGATCCAGCACTGATTCCTACATACGGCATTCCCTCGGAGACTCTTTGCCTTATCGCTTCTATCAGGCCCTTCTCGTGGAGGTCGTGGATTAATAGAAACGAATTTCCACCTCCGACATAGATTCCAGCGGCTTCCTTGACCGCATCTAAAGCATCATCAAATTCGTGTATCCCAACTAGGTTGAAGGGGGCGCTAGCCGTGAACCTCCTAGCCCCCTCGAGGTAGGAATCATGATCACTTGATGCATAAGGGACGAAGAGGACTTCACTAACTCCCTCGAAAGTATTACTCATCTCGTCCATGCATAACTTCCTTCGCTGCTCAGTGCCTATCCCTCCGCTGCCAAGTAACACTCTCAAATTATCACCCGTTCAAGCATAGAAGTCCCCATGGGAATCATTTTCCTCGACCCCCAGGGCTTCTTCCATGGTCCCACTGATTTCGTAGGTCTCCAGTAGTTTCCTCGCGGTTTCTTCAGTGGAGTCTAGATCGAGATCCAACTTTAGATCAAAAGCCTCCTCAATCCATGACGAGAGCCTGTCAGCCGCCAGTACATCCGCACTAGCGCCCACGGTATCCGCGACTAGGCCTATTGAACGCACACCAAATATTGGCGAGAGTGAGACCAAGAGCCCTGCAACCCCTATCATGCCTGCTTCGGGTTGTTCGCGGCTAACTGGTATATCTGCAGCCTCCAAAGACTTACGCACCCCTTGGTCCGCGCAGATTACGTGAATCCCCCTGCTTTCTGCCTCTGACGCGAGCCCTGCCAGAACAAGAATCTGTGGAGAGGAACTTTCTTCTGCCATAGAAAGAATAGTCTCTGCGACCTCGTGCTGGCCTGAAGGAGTCATGGGTTGAAGTGCACCCCCAATGGTAATTACCGTCTTCCCATCAGGTAGAATTACAGAGCTAATTTCGAGCCTTGGGGGCCTTAGAAGGCCATCATCATCCAGAGTGGAGTGAGGGGGGAGGTCATGATTCAGGATCCAACCAAGAGTTCTGCTTGGATGTTTGGAAATTAGAGAGTCGACGAGTACCTTTCCAACATTGCCAACCCCTGGAACAGCTTCCAGAATTGCCGAGTGCTCTGGAAGTTGGTCGCCAACAAGCCAGTGAACAGAAGTCTTGCTCAATCTCCTTCCTCCTTCGCACTCTTGCCTGCAGAGGGAAGCGAGTCCACCCACTCATCGCTCCCTGCTTCTTGACGCTGCCTCCTTCTGGCACCTTGTGGATCCTCGGGAGAGTACTTTAGGGGGGAGGGGGGAGACATCATGGCCCCGCATTTCTCACAATTGGGCCCCAATCCGTAGATATTGCATTCCTCGCAATGCTGCAATTTCGATCTTACCATGTCACTCCCAATGCCGCTGGCCCGCAGAAGGGTCAATGAACCATACGGGTGGAAATGAGGCTCAAGCACGTTCTATTGATAGTGAACCATCCACCGAAGACATCCGCTTTTCTACAGCACTAGTTGCTGCTAACCAGACGGACTCAGCAGCCTGGTAGTCGGGAGCACGGATGTCCACCCGATAATGAGGGGCCCCGTCATAGTGGCAGGTCAGTGTGACATCTTCAACACCCTCTGCGCAAGCCTCTGCGTCCAGAAGGGCGTCTCTGATGGCATACACACCTTCTTCTCCCCAAACTTGGATATCCAGTGTTCCACGAATCTCCACAAACGGCGGCACGATATTTTCGACGGCGAGACTAGTTACCACCTCGATCCAGTCCCCTTCGAAACCAGCGTCTGAGAGAGCCGCCTCACTTATCGCACATTCCTCTAGGGCGCCGTAAAGAGTTCCGAAGGACTCGACCATCTCGGCTGAAATGGTTGAGGTCTTATCCTCGTCCCATCCAATCCTCTCGGAAGCGACCCTCATGATTTGATTTGCCCTTTCCTCATTTTTCCAAGACTGAACAGTCTCTCTCCTACGCTCTTCTGAGACACTCTTTAGTGAAAGCTCGACGCGCTTCCTATCCTTCTTGACCTGAATTACCTTGGCCACCACTCTCTGCCCTTCCCTGACATGGGCCCTTATGTTCTTCACCCAGCCAGCAGCAATCTCTCCCACGAAAACGAATCCTTCTTGGCCATCATAACCATCGAGAGTTAGGTACGCCCCATTCTGCTTAATGTCCTTGACTGTGCAAATTAGGAGATCCCCCTCTTCGGGCCAATCGCTCCCTTCGTCCACTGTCAACTAGAAGCCCCCTTCACTCGAGGACATCAACAATGGTGCTGCCCGATATGTCAGCCTTCCCGCCAAGGGGGCGGGCCAGAGTCGCGCCACAAACTGAGCATGATATAGTCGTGGAGGCCCTCTCGAAAATCATAGCCTCGGCACCGCAGTCTCGGCAACTAACTCTCAAGAATCTACCAGCCATATTTATCCCTCACTTGTCCACCAATTCGAACTTCTTCGCCCGCTTTCCCCGGGGTGAATGTGACTTTCCTGTTTCAGTGCACTTATAGACCAAGTTGACTCTCTTAGTCGGCTTGTCTCCAGATGGCTTTGGACGGGGGAAACCCCTGTATCCGGATGTGACCTTCCTGAATCTCCTCTGGCCCCACTTTAGTTCACTCGCACGTCTCTTCTTGACGCGCTCAACAGTATGCTCTGTGTGCTTGCCAGCAGAGGGGCTGTATCGCTTGACCTTCCTTGGCATCTTCACCATAATTAGCACCTCTACGTAGTGTAGCGAGGCGGGCCACCGATGGCCCATTTATGAAGTCTATCGAGGCGCCATGCAATCCCCATGGCCATGTATAGGCACTCATCCAAGAAAAAAAACATGAATCGGAACTCTCTCGGGGGGCCATGACAGAGTGGTGGCTGCAGTGGTGGATAGGCCTCATTCTGATAGTCTCCGGATTTTCTATGGGGAGAATGGGGCCAGCATTCGGTAGAGCAAAAATTGGCTACCCTCTAGCCTTTTTTGGTTTGGGACTGGTATTTTTCTCTCCTGAAGAGTCCTTATTATCGAATGAGAAAATTGCCTCCGAGACAATAAGGCAGACACTTTACTGGGCCGTACCTGGAATGTTTGGCTGCTTCGTTGTAGCCAAGGGAGCCCCGATCTATAATGTGACTCGGCCAGCTACTCTCACCGCAGGGTGGGCAATAATGCTATTTTCTTGGTACGTGCTTCTAACTAACTACGATATTGTTGGCCATGACGTGATATTGAGCGTCGTCACAATTGCTGGACTTATCGCGGTATTCTTCTTACACGTGTTTTCCATAAGGATAGTAGAGGGCCTCCCGAGAAGCGATGAAACCATACCGCCTCTCTCGGAGGTTGAGAAAACGTACGTGGTCAGTGTTCTGAATAGACACCTGGATGACAGGAGGGACTGATATGGTAGAATTATTTCTAGCGTTTTCCGGCTCATTGATTCTCGGGGCCTCACTGGTTCTGATTAACGTCAAAGCTGCGTACCACCCATACCACAATCCCGTTCCCCTCGTCGCCTCCTCGCTTCTAATCCTCGGTCTTGGCCTATATCTGTCTATTATTGCTAGCCCCGATGGAGAAACAGCTCTTTCCGCAATGAGGCAGTCTACTTCCCTGGCGATCAATGGACTGCTGGCAACTCTGCCCGCTGTTTTCGCTTTAGTCACATTGACAATGTTGGGGATTTCAGTTAGGAGTCCTGAATAATTCTAGAAATCAAATCTCCTGTATTGCCCACGGCAATGTCCGCTGAACAGGGGAACGCTGATAACACCCCGGTCGGTCGCCGCGCTGTCTCAAGGGGTGGTTAGCATGTCCAAGGGTACTCCAAGCATGGGTAAGAGGCAGAAGTCTACCCATATTAGATGCAGGAGATGCGGTAAACATTCTTTCCACAAGACCAAGTCAATTTGCTCCAGTTGTGGATATGGACAGACCGCGAAGATGCGTAAATACAGATGGAGTAAGCGCAACCGAACCATGGGCAGCAAGTGAGCTCACCCCCGGAAAGTGCTAAGTCCCTACGGCCAGAGGAACGTTCGGTAGACGATGTGCGGGATCGTCGGAATTGTTGGCCACCCCGATTCTCAAGCCGCGCCGTCTCTGTATGACGGACTTCTAGTCCTACAGCACAGGGGCCAAGACGCGGCAGGGATAGTGACGAGTGATTCCAACAACATATGCCACCGCAGGGCAAATGGTCTGGTCCGTGACGTTTTCCGGACCAAGCACTCAGAGTCGCTCCGTGGTTCCATGGGCATAGGCCATGTCAGATATCCAACCGCCGGCTCAAGCTCTGTTTCTGAGGCACAGCCGTTCTATACAAATACCCCATTTGGAGTCAGCCTCGCACACAATGGGAACTTGAACAATACTCAGGATATTATTTCCGGCCTTCTGGAATATGATCACCGGAGAATTAACACAAGCTCTGACTCAGAGGCGTTGCTGAATCTGTTTGCAGCAGAGATACAAAGATCACTCAATGGAAATCCTGGTGGCTTGGAGTCACTTTCCGAAGACGACATTTTCAGGGCTGTCGAGAGAGTTCACCTAAGGGCGGAGGGAAGCTATAGTGTGGTGACGTTGATCACTGGTTGGGGAATGGTCGCATTCAGAGACCCAAATGGAATCAGGCCTCTGTGCATTGGCAGTAATGTTGTTGACGGTTTCACTGAGTGGGTCGTGGCATCGGAAAGCGTGGTCTGCAAGACTTTGGGATTCAACCACGAAGGCGACGTTTCTCCTGGAGAGGCAGTGATAGTTAGGATGAACGGCGAGATTTCTAGAAAGGTATGTTCTTCGGAAGTAAATCACCGACCATGTATCTTTGAACATGTATATTTCGCTAGACCGGACTCTGTATTGGATGGAATCTCTGTCCATTCCTCTAGGTTAAGGATGGGTGCCTCACTAGCTAGAAAGATCACGGCACAATTTCCTGAACATGGAGTAGATGCGGTGATTCCAGTACCCGATAGCGGGAGGATTGCCGCTCTGGACTTGGCGAGGGAACTAGGCGTCCCGTATCGAGAGGGATTCGTTAAGAACAGATACATTGGAAGGACATTTATCATGCCTGGCCAGTCAATTAGAAAGGACTCTGTGAGGAAGAAACTGAATTCCATCGAGGAAGAGTTCTCGGGAAAGACAGTACTGATTGTAGATGACAGTATTGTCAGGGGAAACACTTCCAGACGGATAGTAAACATGGCAAGAGAAGCGGGCGCATCAAAGGTATACTTCGCATCCTGCTCCCCTCCAATAGTTCATCCAAATGTGTATGGAATAGATATGCCAGCCAAATCTGAGTATGTGGCGTACGATCGTTCCGTGGAAGAAATATGCGATGCAATAGGTTCCGACTGGCTCGTCTATCAGGATCTTGAGGACTTGGTCGAGGCATGCCTTGGAGAAGGTATGGAGGGCCCTGCAAACTTTGATTGCTCCTGCTTCGATGGTGTATATGTAACCGGGGGAATCACTGAAGAGTACCTTGAAAGAATCGAGGGACTTAGAAATGACTCAGTTAAGAACAGAGCTCCGGTGTGAACTACTATTCGCCAAGATGAAGTCATATAATCCCCTCACGAATGCCATGGAGCCGACCATTGAGCCGATTCTATCAGTTAGAATCAATGAATATCCAAGATGTTGGTGTTCGCTCGGTGATTCAATATTATGCGTCGGTTCATACTCTGGAAAGGTCTCCTATCTTGACTCATCTGGAGAGGTAGTGGATGAGAAATCTGTAGACGGGCCAGTAATCGACCTGTCCCCATTAGATGGCAATCTAGTTGTTGCATCTAGCACTAGTGGGCTATTCTCATTTGGCGATGAATCTTGGGAGTTCGAGATGGAGGCAGGATGCGAAACAATTCAATTAACAAATAAGGGGGTTATTGCTGTTGATGGACTGGGTAATTTATTGTCAATTTCCTCAAAAGGAGAGTTATTGAATCAAAGACATGCAGGGTCCGTGGATTTGATCACAGCATCAGAGGACGGGAGACTCATCAGCGTTGGATTAGACGATGGGAGGCTACTTATTCTGGACGATGAACTTTGTTTACTACAGGACTCCCCTCCTGCAGAAGATGACATTGAGACTATTTCATGTCTAGAATTTCGAATTGATGGAACCCTCGTTGTTGGTAGAAATTCTCAGGGCATGGCAGTCGACGACCGACCAGAAAACCGGATAGAGTGCTGGAATTCTGCAGGTGGCCTGATAAATACCTCCGAGATTCCTTCTATGGCAACATCACTATGTTCTACTGATAGGGGGGTATTGGTAGGGTGCTTTGACGGACAGATAGTGGAACTGGGAATCGGTGTTGATGGATACAGGCAGATTTCCCAGTTGAACTACAATATTAGTCAGATAGCCCAGTGGAAGGACGACTTCCTAATTTCATACTGGTTCGATATTTCCCGTATTTCCCCGGAAGGAAAAATTTCATGGCAATTCGAACATCAAGGCATCGTGGAAGGTATCGTGGAACTCGAAAATGGACTATTGGCTGTAATTGGGGACGATAGGAAGTCAAGAGGCCCATCTCCAATATTCTTCCTTGATCCGGATTCTCCCGTTTTGGACGGGGCGCCAATAGAATACACCCCTGCTGAATCTAGCCATCAAGAATCTGAGTTCTCAGGGAGCTTGTCTGCAGATGAGCTAGAAAGGGCCTCCCATAGACAGGATTTCTCCATTAGCGGAGATGATCTGATGGAAACTCTGAATGAGGACATTGAAACTCAACTTAGTGAAAAACTGGAAGATGGCGATGCTTTGGTTGAGTTGGTCGAGTCAGCAAAATCACTTAACATCCCCCCAGTGGCCGACGCAGGAGAAGACAGGACGGTAAATTCAGACGAGGAGGGGAAGGCAACAATTCTACTAGATGGGACGAGGTCATATGACCCAGATGGAATAATTTCCAAGTGGGCATGGTCAGATGGCGAAGGGAAACAAATCGGAGAGTCTCCGCAGATTAGGGTCAGACTTTCTAAAGGGGTTCACAACTTTTCCCTAGCAGTAACTGACAACGGGGGGGC
The DNA here is from genome assembly GCA_964386765.1 of uncultured Candidatus Poseidoniales archaeon. Classification (GTDB taxonomy): domain Archaea; phylum Thermoplasmatota; class Poseidoniia; order Poseidoniales; family Thalassarchaeaceae; genus MGIIb-O5. The sequence continues at coordinate 14,631 of CAYLUC010000021.1, forward strand.
CAAAGCAAAGGCAAATATCACAATTCAAGTCAGGTAATCAGAGCTTCCCCAACTCATCTTTCAGAACAGGAAGAGCTTCTTCCCAAGTTGATACTATGCCATAGTCAGCAACTCCGAATATAGGTGCATCCGGATCCTTATTTATTGCTACGATGTACTTGCTCGAACGCATTCCTGCTAGGTGCTGAATCGCCCCACTAATCCCAACCGCGATGTAAAGGCTGGGGTTGACAGTCTTCCCAGTCTGCCCTACTTGCATCCCATGTGGTATCTCGTCCCAAGTGTCCACGGCTGCACGGCTGGCACCAACCGCAGCACCCACCGAGTCAGCGATATCGTAGAGGTGGGAAAAGTTGGAGGGGGAACCCATCCCTCTTCCTCCTGAGATGATTATGTCGGCCTCGGAAACGTCAAGCCTCTCATTCGCCTTTGCTAAGGCCTCCTGTACAGAAACTCTGACATCGGAGCTGTTGTTCACCGTAGAAATCTCAGCACTCCCTTCGTTTCCAGTGGCCTCGAAAGCATTCTGCCTGACCGAGATGGCACAGGGTGGAGAAACTACCGATGTCTCAATCGCCTTCCCCGAGTATATTGGCCTCGTAATTCTAATTCCCTCTTCCAGGCCAGTCGCATCTTGAATCACTGGGATTTTCTTGATCGCGGCTACCTGGGCCAGAACCTCTCTCCCGTGGGCAGACGAAGACGACATCACAACTCCTTCACACAGGGGCGAAATCACATTTGCCCATGCCCCACTGTCGAATGAAGCAAAGCACTCACCCTCTACAGAGATTACCTTGTCCACTCCAGAAATGGATGAAGCTTCGTCCGCTCCAATCCCGCCTGGGCAGACTACGGTCGGCGTCCCGCCCATTGAGCAAGCCGCACCAACAAGTTGTGCAGTGACGGGATGAAGTGCGTCTCCAGTAGTTTCAGCAATTATCGTAACTTCCATTTTTTCACCTCAGATCACATTGGCCTCATCGCGTAATTTGGAAACGACCGTAGGTACCGATGATGCGCCCTCAAACTTCTGCCCCGGGGGCTTCTCGGCCGGTGCAGAGTGTGATTCCAGAGAAACTCTAGAATCAATTAGAGAAACTCCAAGATCAGACGGTGACAGTGACTCAATAACCTTCTTTTTTGCCATCATTATGCCCCTTACATTCGGACGCCTCATTTCCATTGACGCCTTGTCAAAGGCGAATAAGCACGGCTTGGACACGGAGATCTTCTCATTTCCAGAGGGACTCATTCTCATTGCTGTAAATCCATCTGCATCAGTTGAAACCTCAGAAACCATGCCAACGCATGTGAAACCGAGAATACTGGCCACCCCTGGGCCAGTTGAACCAGCATTTGTGTCTGCGGCCTGCTTGCCGCAAAGAACCACATCCGCCCCAACATGAAGAATAGCTGCTGCAAGGAGACTCTGTACATTGGAACTATCCATCTCGACGCCATCCGTAAGGACATGAACTAGCGAATCGGCACCAACAGCCGCAGCGTCTGTTAGTATTTTTGAGGATCTAGCAGGGCCACACGTAATTGCAACCAAATCATCCCCGCCCGACTCCTTCAATTGGAGGGCATACTCAAGGGCATATTCATCATAAGGACTCATGGACCACTTTCCCACTGCAGACTCGTCGACTCTCCCTCCAGAGACAGTAATTCTTGCAGTCGTATCCGGAACTTGCTTCAGTAGAACTGCTATTGTCATGTTATCCCTACTGACTCGACGAGCGGTGCTCCCTCTATCAAGATTCACCCGCAGCAATTAGGGAGATGATATTGACTATTCCAGACTGCGTGTGAATGCCTGAATGCCAGTAATGTGCCTTCCAAGGATGAGATTGTGTATGTCATGCGTTCCCTCATATGTCTTCACTGACTCCAAATTCGCCATGTGCCTCATTACTGGATATTCATCTAGGATTCCATTGGCTCCGTGAATATCTCTGGCTACACGGGCAATCTCCAGGGCTATGTCCACATTGTTCATCTTTGCAAGAGAGATATGTTCGGGAATCCATGTGCCAGAATCCTTCTTCTTTGAAAGATGAAATGCCAGGAGTTGTGCCTTTGTAATTTCCCTTAGCATCCATGAGAGTTTATTCTGAACTAACTGGTAGGAAGCAATTGGGTGTTCGAATTGTATCCTGCTCATGGCATATTCCTTGGCAGAGTCGAAGCATGCCTGTGCTGCCCCTATGGCTCCCCAAGAAATCCCATACCTAGCATTATTCAGGCATGAAAATGGCCCTCTAAGTCCCTTAACTCCTGGAAGGATCCTGTCCTTCGGAATTTTGCAATCTTGGAATACGAGTTCACTGGTCACCGATGCCTTCAGGGAATGCTTCCCCTTCATCTCGGGTGCAGAGAATCCTTCATCGTCCTTCTCGACAATGAAGCCCCTAATGACCCCGTCCAATTTTGCCCAAACAACCGCAACTTGAGCAACCGTGCCGTTTGTAATCCACATTTTTGCCCCATTCAATAGGTAGTGATCGCCCATGTCCTCGGCCCTTGTTATCATATCTCCCGGATTTGAACCGTAATCGGGCTCAGTTAGGCCAAAGCACCCAATCCATTCGCCGCTGGCCATTCTTGGTAAGTAGTGGTTCTTCTGCTCCTCTGAGCCGAAGTCCCAAATTGGATACATCGCGAGAGATCCTTGGACCGAAGCAAATGAACGAAGTCCACTATCTCCCCTCTCAAGCTCCCTGCAAATGACGCCATAAGCTGCGTAAGACAGTCCAGGGCAACCATACCCCTCAAGGGGAGCTCCGAGAACTCCCATATTGCCGAGCTCTTCACGCCACTCGTCGGGAAAAACACCGTCCCGGCAGGCCTGCTCGATTTTTGGAAGAACCTCATTGTCAACGAAGTCCCTGACCATGTCCCTGACCATCCTCTCCTCTTCCGTCAAGAGTGAATCAACGTCGTAGAAGTCTAGGGCGTCGTATGGCATGTTCTCATGCCATCGCGAAGGCAGTTACCTCATCAAGGTATGGCAGTGCGTTCGACTCTACTTCTTGCCTCTATTTCTGCGCCTAGAATCCCTCTTCGAGAACTCCTTTTCCTCTTCTGAGCCAATCTTCATAGTGACCCAGTGACTAAGTTTTGGCGACATGGACATGGATATGCTAAGGACGACTCCAAGGATGACTAGTGGAAAAACAATCATGATAATCAATCCCAATAGCCCATCGGCCCAGGATTCTTCTGGCGGGGGGTGGAAACTCAATATTGTCCCCCTGTCAGTAAGAATCCATCCGCTGTCCCTGTCTGTAGCCCACGTGTATACGACCCTCTCACCTGACACCGTAGAGTCGAAATCTACTACATCCGAGTTTTCCAACCATGGAAACGAGGCATTAATTCGTGCATCATGCTCAACAAGGGAGAATGGGGTGAGGAGTATCATTGACCTATCTTCAGATTGTCCCTCGATTCCAGTGAAAACTCCACCCGCTCCAGAGATTTCACTAATACTGACCGATGAAGAAGAAGGGCTAGAAGCATCTAGAATTACGGTTGCAACCGCATTTCCCGAAGTCAATATGCACACATCCATAGTCGTCGGGCAAACCAAACCATTCCAGGGATATATTCCACCCCCAATCCAATGTATTGAGTGATCTCTATCAATAATTGCAATCCCATCGTAGGTGGTCCCAACAACGCATAACAGTACGTCACTATGACATTCAATTTCAGTGATGGAACTGCCTGTGCCTAGATCTTCCAGCAATTGCGCCTCCGCACCCCCGTCACTTGATGCCCTCATCCTCCAAATTGTCCCATTGTCAGAACCAATGTAGGCCCAGGAGCCGCCTTGGTTCCAAGCCACAGCTGTAAGGGGCTCACCTCCAAAATCCTCGCTCCCACCAGCATCAGTTACGGAATGGTCGTCAGCTGCATATCTGAGAACCGTCCCATCATCCCCAACAATCAGTGCGGTTAGGCCACCAGGGTGGTAGTCCGCATCAGTAAGGCCAACTTCCCCCATTACAGGCATTGGAACCTGAATTGACGGATCCAAAGCATTCATCATTTTCAAAACTGAATCCTCCCCATATGCTAGTACCCATCTTCCAGAGGGGTCGACTGTTGCGCCATTAAGTCCCAAGTCAGTGGAAGAAAGGCTATCCATCTCGTCAAGCACAACAGCAGACTCTGCGTGAACTGGCGCGGCCAAAAATAGGGTCACAGAAATCAATGCAAACAGCAAGGACGTGAGACGAGCCATGGCTCCCCGAGATGGAATTATGGTTTAGCCCGTTCGACCGACGTCCTCGGGCATCTAAGTTATGGCAGAATTGAAGAGTGGCCCACCCGGCGCAAACCCATGGAACGATTCGACGTCAGACGGGGATTAATCAAGCAAGTGAATGGAGAGGGTGGGCTTTCCACCTTGGCGGCAAGGTATTTCGAACAAGTTGAGGGCACAGGCGAAAACTCATTCTCCGGATCCCATGGCATAATGACTTCCATCGTTGGAAGCTATGATGGAAGCGCTCTGATGATTGACGTTACGAACGTACCACCTAATTTCGATGATCCCGAAGAGGTGAAGTCAGCTATGGACGCAAGGAAGAGATGGACATCATTTCTCGATGAGGCTACAGGGTACAATTCGAAGCAGAGAGGGGATAAGGCCAAGGAATGGGCCAAGAAGGCATCCAAGGCAAAGTCCGCCATTAGTGCCACTCGTCATTTCATTGAGATGTCAGATTCCCTGTCAGAGGACAAGATTTCAGAGGCAGAGTCAATTATAGCAGAGATTGAGCAGGCACTGGAGTCAAATGACAACACGAAGGCGGCCGGACGGGCCGAGAAGCTAAACAAATTGTTCAATTAGGTGAGAAAATGAATGATAGGGAACCCCTCCACGATTTAGATGAGGAATCCCGTGCCGTCATTCGAAATATGTTCTCAGGCTGCGAGGAAGTTGTTGGCCTGGGGCACGTCGAATCGGTTCTCTCAGGCTCTCCTTCCCATTCGGGGGACGAACAACTCGTTGCTTACATCGGTTTGGAGCCAAGTGGTAAGGCCCATCTTGGATGGGTAATTCTATCAGATACAATCCGTAACCTCTTAGATTCAAACGTCAACGTAATTGTCCTATTGGCCGATTGGCACGCTTGGGTGAATGACAAGTTTGGAAGGGATATGGAGAAAATTTCCATTGCGAGCGATTACATGACTGAAGTTTTCAGAACCCTTCTGGGAAATCCCCCTGAGGGGAACGGGCCGGGGCAAATCAGATTCGTTCGGGCTTCTGAAGTAATGGATTCCGGCAAATACTGGGAGAGGGTTCTGAGATGCTCCAAAAATATGAGCTTGTCCAGGGTCAGGAGGACATTCAGCATTATGGGCAGGACCGAGGACTCCTCCGATCATGACCTCTCGGCCTTTTTCTACCCCGCCCTACAAGCCGCAGATATCTTTGAATTGAAGGTCGATATCGCATTTGGTGGCATGGACCAAAGAAAGGCACACATGTACATGAGAGAAGTAGCGGACCGAAATGGTTGGGTAAAGGCAACATGTATCCACACCCCCATGCTGTCAGGTCTCAAGGGACCGGGGGGGAGGATGGACTCCTATGACCACAAGATGTCAAAATCCGATCCCAACAATGCGGTTCTATTACATGACGATCACGATTTGATAAAGAAGAAAATGAAGAAGGCGTTTCTGGAAGTGGGAAACCCATCTTCCGCAATTTTCGAGATTGTTGAATATGTAATCCTTCCAAGACTCGGCTCACTCAGGGTCACGCCCGATCCAAAATATGGTATTCCATCTGAGTACACCGATTTAGAATCATTTTCAACCGCCGTTTCAGATGGATCAGTTCATCCTCTGGATGCCAAAATGGCTGTGGCAGAGGGCCTCGTAGATGTACTTGCACCCATCTCCGAGCATTTCTCATCCAGAACAGAGTTGATGTCTGCAATGAATTCAATCACCGGCTCCCAGTAGGCCATTGGAATAATGACTTCAAGAAAATTCTCTCAGGGCAGGTATCATAACCCACACTTCTCCGCCCGGAAGCGAGGGAGACCATGTCAGAGGTTGGTATAGACGATATTTCGATCTATTTTCCGCGTCTATATTTCGACATGAAGGACTTCGCAGATTTCAGAGGTGCCGACTTCAGCAAATTGAACAAGGGCCTCGGGCTATCGGCGATGGCGATACCCGATGTTCACGAGGATACTGCAACTATGGGTGCAAATGCCGCTTCAAGGCTAATCGATAGAAATGGAATCGACCCAAGCTCAATCGGGAGGATATACCTGGGGACTGAATCAGCTCTAGATGGTGCCAAACCTACTGCTACATACATTATGGACATGCTTGAACAAAGGTACTCCCCGAGATTCGGCCGAGAATGTTTCAGGAATTGTGACGTTGTTGACCTGACTTTCGCCTGTATTGGCGCGGTAGATGCAATGCACAATACGCTAGATTGGGTCGCTAGGGGTGGTATCGAAGAGGATCGAATTGGAATAGTGGTATTCGCTGATAATGCGAAGTATGACCTTGGTTCCAGTGGAGAGTACACACAGGGGGCCGGAGGTGGAGCCATACTAATCAGGCACAACCCAAGGCTTCTGGCGATTCCGGATATCTGGGGCGTTTCTACAATGCCCGTACATGACTTCTTCAAGCCTCGCAGAGAGGTAGAAACTAGGAAAATCATCGAGAATGTTCTCGATTTGGCCATAGAGAGTGGTGAGAAGCTGAAGGACGGTCTTGTAGAAAAGATTCTGAAACTACTCCCGACATCGAGTAAGAAGGACGAGTTAATCTTCGAGAATGAGAAGTTGATGATTCACAAGGACATGCCAGTTTTCGATGGACAGTTCTCAAATAGATGCTATTCCGAGTCAGTAAAAACCGCATTTATTGATTTTAGAGCGAAGGCAATCAGAGATGGAAGGTACGATCCTGAGAATGATGAGATTCTTACGGAACAATGGATGAGGATAATTGTCCACCTGCCATATGCATTCCAAGGAAAAAGAATGTTCCCAGACGTTTTCAGGCATGACCGAAGACATCTCCCCCTTTGGGACGAGATCGTGAATGAGATTGGCCCAGAGCCATTCCCAGAGAACTATCCCGACACTCCCGAAGGGATGGAAGAATTCGAGAAGGCAAACGATCAGTACAGGAGACTGATTTCCAAGACCACACAATTCAAGGATTTCGCAGAGAGGCGGATTGAGAAAACCCAACGGGCATCCAGCCTCATTGGAAACCAATACACCGGTTCAATTTTCCTAGCTCTGATGTCAACAATGGAAAGTGACTATACTGATGAAGTCGACATGACTGGAAAGAGGGTCGGATTGTGCGGATATGGTTCTGGTGCAAAGGCTAAGGTATTCGAAGGAGTTGTGCAGGCTGGATGGAGGGATGTAGTTTCAAGGTTCAGCCTATTCGATAGATTATCTGGCCGTCACCCAATAGACAAGTCAGAGTATGAGTCTCTTCACAGAGGCAGTAGGAAAGATTCCGTGCTGACTCCACAGGGGGAGTTCGCTTTGGTTGGGGTAAGCGCCGAGGGAGATCTTGAAGGACAGCGAAGATACGCCTGGTTCGATTAGTTTTCTGAGCTAATCGAGCGACTAATGACAATTCTCTGTACTTCTTGGGTGCCTTCATAAATCTGAGTTATTTTTGCATCTCTGAAGAATCTTTCAACTGGGAAGTCGGTAGTATACCCATATCCACCAAGAACCTGGACGGCCCTTTCTGTGACCCACATCGCCGTGTCACCAGCAAATAACTTCGCCATACTGGCCTCTTTCGAATGCCTGGGGGCCCCCTGCGAGTAATGCCTCCCTTTCGCCCATGCCGCCCTATATACCATCAATCTGGAAGCGTCAATCTGAGTCGCCATGTCAGCCAAATAGTTCCCAATGCTCTGGTGAAGTGCTATTGGCTTTCCGAAAGCCTCCCTCTCGTGAGCGTAATTCAGTGCTGACTCGTAAGCGCCCTGAGAAATTCCTAGTGCCTGAGCCGCAATCCCTATTCTTGAATTATCCAGGGCATTCATGGCTATGGGGAAGCCCTGACCAGGGCCCTTCAACACATTCTCAATTGGAACTTTGCAATCTTCAAGAAGTAATGAGCATGTATCGGATGAACGAATTCCCAATTTGTCCTCCTTCTTCCCCACAGAGAAGCCCTCGAATCCCTTCTCAACAATGAATGCAGTCGTCCCACCATGTTTCTTCACTCCAAAATCCGGATGATCTACATCCTTTGCGAATAGGACATAGATATCTGCACTATTTCCATTCGTGACCCACATCTTCTCCCCGTTCAGGACGTAGTGCTTGCCATCGTCACTGAGCTTCGCTTTGCAACTCATTGCTGCAGCATCCGTTCCAGCACCAGCCTCGGAAAGTGAATACGCACCGATCTCGTCACCGGCGAGCCTACTAAGATACTCCCTCTTTTGGGAATCATTCCCATGGAGTGCTATGGTTTTCGAACAAAGGCCAACATGGACGCAAAACATCACAGAGAATGAGGGATCGACTCTGGCGAGCTCCTCTACAATAATGGCCTCAGTGATATCGTCGACTGGGCTACCCCCATATTCCTCCGGTATCGTTATTCCTTGGAGGCCATATTCGCAGAATGATTTCCACTCTTCAAGGGGGGCTCTCTGTTCCTTGTCCCTTTCAAGGGTGGTGGGGGATAGAACTTCTTCTGCGAATCCCCTGACCATCTCTCTAATCATGCTCTGCTCTTCGTTTTCAGAGAAATCCACGGGCATCCCTGATGCCCCGAGAGGCCCGTCATTGTTAACTTCTCGTTGAAAATCACGAGAACTCGACAAGCGAATAGTTGAAAACCGATTTCGGTCGGCGGCCGGACGAATCACATGGCAGATGGCGACTACTCGGAGTTCAGCATTGCTCACGACCGACTGTATACACTGGAACATCTATGGCTCCAGGTTCTCGATGAGGACAAGGAAGAAGGCACTACAAGTGTTAAGGTAGGGCTAAGTGAGTTCGTGATGGCCGAATACGGCGAAGTGATGCAAGTAGTTCTGGCAAGACCTAGGGATGAGGGCGAGTTTGAGATACAAGGAGACTCCGGACTTTCAGAGGACGATGATGGTGAAGAATCCATAACTCTAGCCTCAGGGGGGGATCAAGTTGGTGTGGACGATCTGATGATTACAATTACTACGAAATACGATGGTGAATTCGACAGGATTCTAATTAATGCCCCATTCCCATGTATGATTTCGGAGTTAAATGGGCACGTTGAGGACAATCCAGACCTAGTTAACGAGGACGCTTATGGGGACGGTTGGTGCATCATTGTCAAGACTCAGTCAATTGATTTTGACGCGGACCAGTACTTGAATAAGGACGAGTATATTGAGATGCTAAATGAGCTACCCTAGGGCCACTCCATCTTTCCCCAATCCGCAGGTTCGGAATTTTCCCAGTTGAAATCATCTAGTAGGCCGATTACTTCATCAAAGGTGGTCAAGTCATCCTCAACTTGCCTCCTGTATAGCCATCCTTTCAGCATCCCTAGTCGTGGACCGGGGACTAGTCCCGTTTTCCTAGACAATTCATTTCCATCAACTATCGGAGAAGCGCCAAATCTGAGATTGCCAACTTCCCCCATGGCCTTTGAGAAAGTGACGGTATCCTGGCCGAGCGTTCCCAGGTAGTCAAGAATATTCTTCTTCCTCCGATCAGGGAGTGCGGCAGCGAACCTCCTAATGTAAGGGGCATTAATTTCCAATTTTTCTTCTTTGCAGTCATGCAAGAAACCAACCTCTTCCAGTACCGAATTGCTGAGAACTAACTCCTTGCGTAGAATCTCTCGTAACTGACTGCCATCTCCTTCAAATTCCCTACATAGGAGGGCCAGATTCACTTCCAAATTAATGCCTAGGGGGCATTCTGATTTTTCCATTAAATTACCTGAAATAGCCTTTAGAACACCCAATTCTTCCATTTTTGTTACTATCTCGTTAGCCCATTCGGTAGAAAGGATAATTGACAGCTCCGAGCAAATCCTCTCCTTGGAGACCATCTCTAGCATCTCAAGGCTGGACGAAATAGCATCCTCTAGTGTGTCCCCCATTTTTCTTACCCCATTCTTGCCGCCGTCCATGAATCTGAACGCCCTGAGAATTCTCAGTCCGTCCTCTGAGATTCTTTCTCGGGCATCCCCCACTGAAACTAATTCGCCCCTGTGAAGGTCCTCTCTGCCATTGAACGGGTCAATCAGCGAATCTTCGTTGTATGGGTATTCCAGAGCCATCGCATTTATCGTGAAGTCCCTCCTTGAAAGGTCTTCAACGATTCCAGTTCCGAATTCTACATCGTCCGGTCTTCTACCATCTCCGTATGAGCCATCACTCCTGAGGGTAGTTACTTCCCATATTTCCTCACTTTCACGTTCTCTATCAAGCCTTACAGCAACAGTCCCGAATCTTGCACCAACCATCAGGGATCTCGAGAATAGATCCTTCACTTCCTCGGGGTGAAGTGTAGTGGCAATATCCAGATCGGTCTTCCCTCCTCCGCCAATTAACTCTCTGACCCATCCCCCAACAATCCATGCTTCACCCTTGCTCCTAAGCTTCTCTAGAACAAACAAATCATCGGGACTCAGTGATGCATCCGCATGTTCCATGCACATTCCGAAGGCTATGGTGACATCACTTCTTCGGATAAATGGGGCTCTTGGTATTGTTTATGGGCCTTTGAGGGCTTATGGAATAAGATCTTCATGTCCTCCAAGCATTCCACCATCCCTGTCGACAGGGGAACCGGGATTCGCAATGTCAAAGCTTAGCATTTCACCAATTAATGGCCAGAGGGCACCCATCCATTCCATCTCCGACATCAGAAGGTCAATTACGGGGTGTTCAAGAATCTCCTCCTCGGTGGACTCCTCACCAATCTCAGGAATCCCATCTGGTAGTTCTCGCAATGAGTCAATCAGTCCCTCTAATCTGACTACAGCTTCACCTTCTAGGCCTCCCGAGCCTTCAATCATATCAACAATGTCTTCAAGATGCTCCGCGAGAATCATTGGGTCAAATGGACTTCTATCTGAATCGCTAATGTCAATGGGCCCGAAGACGACCCCTCCTAGGTCAGTGTCCAACCACAACCCTCCTTGCCATTCTCTTTTCAGTAGTCTCTGATTTAAATGCCCGCCGAATGGCCCCAGGATGAAGCCGCCATCTTCGATTAAAAGGTCCAGATAGCTCGGTATTTCTCTAACTGCGCCAGTAATCAGTATTCTATTGACATCCCTGTTCCATTCGGGATCTTCTAGAGACTCAGGACTTAGGACTCTGATGGTGCCACAGACCTCGACCCTTTCCAGGCACCCAATTGTGTGTTCCAGTACTTCTTTATTCGGCTCAATAACTGTCACGCTACTCCCCGGCCCTCCAATCTTGTCAATTAGCGATGCAATGTACCCACTCTTCGAACCTAGGATGATGGTATGTTGGTTTTGTGAGATTTCCAGATGATGCAACAGTGTCACTACCATGTGCGGCGCAGAAATGGTCTTCGCGCTTCCAGATTCGGTAATCAGAAAAGGGACGGGCCTATCGTGCCAGAAGTCCTCCAATGAAAAATCAGTGAAGTCAGATGGCTCAACCTCATTCATTGCACGTAAAATCTCCGAATTCATCGGTATTCCAGCCTCAATTAGGCGTTCCAAGAGATCAGATATGTCCGACAGCGCATCCCCTCCGGAGGTACGTTCAGCCGCAGGCCATTTGAACACAACGCCCCCCCGGACATATCGGGGTCCGTGGTCTAGGGGTTATGACGTCGCTCTTACAAAGCGAAGATCGCAGGTT
>CAYLUC010000022.1:0-21097 GCA_964386765.1 uncultured Candidatus Poseidoniales archaeon
GGGATTCCAGAAGAGGTTCAATTGATCGACATTGATCTGGGGAATGAGTTCAGCGTGATGATGGAGTACGCTGATGGGCGAGACAGAATCAACTCGATCTTTCTGATTTGCTTGGTCCCCGCGTATGTCGCCTTGGTCTGGCTAGGGCTGAGCATGATTTCCTACCACCCATTCACTCTTGGGAACTGGTTCCTGGAGGATCCATGGTTGGTTATTTGGCTCGGGAATCCGATAGTCGGAATCGTGGTGGTCAGTTCCAGCATAGCCCTATTCCTAATCCATGGGTTCACCGCATGGTCGGTTCCGCCTGTGGTCAGACAATTCACAGGTATCCGTAAGCCCCTATCCCCATTCTATAGGCCCCGGCCGGTTGCTCGGGTTTCAGATTACAGCAATGTGATCATCCCCGTGGCCGTTGGCTCCACTATTATCGACGATGTAGTCTATGGTGGGTATGTCGTCCAAAGCGTTGGGTTTGACGAACACGGGAACGAGATATACGAGACCAGTATGCCCATGAGCAGTGGCGGTGGCAGCGGCGGCGGTGGCTGCGGCGGCGGTGGCTGCGGCGGCGGTGGCTGCGGCGGCGGTGGCGGATTCTAGGGCTGCTTCCTACCCCTTATCTTGGCGATCATCGAGCCTATGGTGGCGAGGTATATCTTGTTCCTCCACAACCAAGATACCAGCTTGAAGGCCCCTTTCACTCTGCCCATTCTCATTCCGCCTTGTCTTCCCTGGTGAGGTTGAGGCCCATCTTGCTAGCTGCCCCCTCGACTGTGCCCTCGGGCATTTCACCCTCCTGCTCGAGCGCGGATAGGGCTGCTAGTACTATGCTCTCGGTATCTATCTCGAAGAACCTCCTGAGACTCTCCCTCGTATCCGAGCGACCGAATCCATCAGTTCCCAGTACCACGTAGCGACCCCCCACCCACCTGTGGATCATCTCCGGAACAGCGGCGATGTAGTCGGATACTGCGACAGTCGGCGTATCATCGCCGAAGCATTCCGAGGCGTATGGGGTCCTCGTGTCCTGGGGATTGAGCCTGTTGTGTCTCTCTGATTCCAGGCCATCCCTCCGTAGTTCCCCGTAGGAGGTTACTGACCAGACCTCGGATGAGACGCCGTGCTCGGCTTCCAGAGCCGATGCGGCCTCGCGAGCATACTGTAGCATTGGTCCCGACCCGAGTATCCTGACTGACGGCGCCTCTGAGTTTTCAAGTTCCTGAACCTTGTAAGCCCCCTTGATTATCCCCTCGTCCGCCCCCTCTGGCTTCGCGACCTGCTGCTGGTTCTCGTTGTACAGCATGATGTAGTGGATAACATCGAGATTTTCGCCCCACATCTCGTCGATCCCATGTCGGATTATCGTTGCGAGTTCGTAGGCATATGCGGGGTCCCATGCACGGCACCCGGGAACAGCGGATGCGAAGAGGAGGCTGTGCCCGTCTTGGTGCTGCAGCCCCTCTCCGTTCAAGGTGGTCCTTCCAGCTGTTGCACCCATGAGGAAGCCCCTTGCTCTAGAGTCGGCGGCCGCCCATACCTGGTCAGCTATCCTCTGGAAGCCGAACATGGAGTAGAATGTGTAGAAAGGCAGGGTCGGGGAGGAGGAATGGGAGTAGGAAGTGGCTGCTGCTGTCCATGTGGCCATGGAAGTGGCCTCGGCTATTCCCTCCTGGATAATCTGGCCGGACTCGGACTCCTTGTAATTCATCAGCATCTTGTGGTCGACGGGAGTGTAGTTTTGGCCCACTTGGGAGAAAATCCCAAACTCGCTGAAAAGTGGGTCCATGCCGAACGTCCTTCCCTCATCGGGAATGATAGGAACTACCCTAGAGCCGATGTCGGACTTGAGCAAGTTCCTGAGGAGCCTTACGAAGACCATGGTAGTTGAGACGAGTTGTCCCTCCCTCGTCCCCTCGTCGAACTCTGAGAAAGTGGCTGCATCTGGGGTTTCTATGTCGATGGGGGGGGAAACCCTAGATGGGAGGTAACCCCCCAATTCCTGTCTCCTCTCCCTGATGTACTCGACCTCGTCTGAGTCATCCCCTGGATGGTACAGGGGGGTGTCCTGGAGCGTTTCGTCATCTATTGGTAATTCCAGGGAGTCCCTGTATGCAATCAGGTCATCCAAAGCCATCTTCTTCTTCTGGTGTGTTGAGTTCCTTCCCTCGAAGGAGTCTATCCCCCATCCCTTCACGGTGTGGGCGAGTATCACTGCAGGGCCATTCGCTGCCTCTGCCGCTTTGTAGGCCGCATACACCTTACGGGGGTCGTGACCACCTCTACGGAGGTTGTCTATCTCCCCATCGGTGAGGGATTCCCCGATGGAGGTCAGTTGCTCATTACCCGAGAAGAATTCTGACCTGAACTCAGATGGGGGTAGTGTGCTCATCCTCTGCCAGTCCCCATCCGTAATGCCTTCTATTCTGGCTAGTATCGATCCCATTGAGTCCTGATTCATTATTCGGTCCCAACCGGACCCCCATAGGACCTTGATCACCGTCCAACCAGCCCCACGATAGAGTCCTTCTAACTCCTGGATTATCTTCGCGTTCCCCCTTACTGGGCCATCGAGCCTCTGAAGGTTGCAATTGACAACGACAATTAGGTTATCCAGATTTTCTCTGCCTGCGACAGCTATGGATGCAATCGCCTCTGGCTCATCCATCTCACCGTCACCTAGGAAAGCGAAGACTCGGCTGCCGGATGTATCAGCTAGTCCCCTGTGGTGCAAGTACTTCCAGAACCTTGCTTGCATTACGGCTGCTAGGGGGCCAAGTCCCATTGAAACGGTGGTGTACTCCCAGAATTCGGGCATGAGTCTGGGGTGAGGATATGATGAGAGTCCGTCGGAGAATGCCTCTTGACGGAAGTTGACCAATTGTTCTCTGGATATCCTCCCCTCCATGAAGGCACGGGCGTAGATTCCAGGACTACCATGGCCTTGGATGTAGATCGCGTCTCCAATACCATTGCTGTCCTTTCCCCTGAAGATGTGGTTGAATCCCACCTCGTATAGTGTGGAGCTGGATGCGTATGTCGAGATGTGCCCGCCAATCCCGTCTATTCTCCGATTAGCATCCGAAACTACCACTGCCGCATTCCAAAGTATGGTGTTCTGGACTCTTTCCTCCATCTCTAGGTCGCCGGGGTATGGTGGTTGCTGGTCTATTGCGATCGAATTTAGGTAAGGCGTCCTAGACGGAGGTCGGATTGGGATTTCCAAATCCCCTGCCTCAATCATCAATTCGTGTAGAAGTAATCTGGCCCTCTCGACCCCATGGGAGTCAACCACCGAACGCAATGACTCCAGCCACTCATCGGTTTCCTCCGGGTCGAAGTCCGGGAGTCTGGGACGTGTTCTTGGGCCTGTCATCTCGAACTCCTGCCCCTATGGGGCAGGCTTCCCACACCTAGTGGTTTATTCAATGTTCGATAACAAAGTAGGGGTGTTCAGGGTGTTCCCCTATTTGGGCCGACCGTGATGACATGACATTCGTGGAGGGTTCTTACTCCGGCCACAGTAATCGATGAGTCGCCCTCGATGCAACGTTGCCCGGACCACTTGCTGACGACCTTCATCACCGTGCTCTTTCCCGCTGGATTCAGGGGGTCTACCTTCAATTCGACGTTGACATCCTCCAACTCGCCCAACCACGAGAGCGTTGCCTCTATCGAACGGCTGGCGATTCCATGTTGTTGCTCGGAGCTTCTGACCCAATACCCAAGATTCCAATTTGCTTTGCCTGATCTTGTTACCCGATCGAACCCGATTATCCCAAGAATGTAGTCATCCCATGGCCTAATCATTACCCAATGGTGGAGGAGGCCGGATCTTCCCATTCTCTCTGTCTCCGATAGAAATTCTCTGATTTGGCTGTCAACATCCTGGTCTGGTATTATCCATGGCATAGCCCTGCTAACTTCGGGCCACGTCTCCTCGTAAGCCTCGATTATTTCCGATGCACGGAGGCTGGAAGCAGGGCGAAGAACGAGGTTTTCGTCGACTCTGATTGTCGAGGTAGCACGTCGTAGCACATGCCTGCGGACGGGTACTGTTGCATCAGTACTCCGGATGAGTTGCGTCTCATGGACGGAGCTTGGATTTCGCATTTGATACATTAGAGTCATCGGGATATGTCTCCGATGCGACATCTAGTAGCCTATCTACGGCCTGTACCCTTCCTATTCTCTGTAGGAGCGCCCCAATCGGGTACACTAACTTGGTTCGGTCGCCGAGATGTGGCCCAACCTCGTCCAAAATCACTGTGGCTTGGGCTATATTCTTTGATCTGGCTGCTTCCATAGCTGACTTTACCATCTGTGCAACCTTTCTCCCGGGCCACATTTCTTGCTGGGCCCACGGCCATATATTCTCAATCTCTGGTTCTTCTGGAGGTGTGTTTTCCCTCAAGAATGTTAGATTTGGCGGAGGGGGTATTGGCATGGGTGGCTGATCATCATCCACTTCTGGAGCGATGATTGGTGGCCTTGGAGGTGGCAAGTCAATCGGTGGAGGGGGGATAGGCTTCTCAGGCTCAGGCTCTGGCTCTGGCTCAGGCTCTGGCTCTGGCTCAGGCTCTGGCTCTGGCTCAGGCTCCGGAGGAGACTCAAGCAATGACACAATTTCCGATTTCTTCATCTTAGAGTAACCCGAAAGTCCACGTTCATTCGCCATGGCTTTCAGTTTGTCAACAGTTAGGTCGGATAGAGATTCTGCTTCAGGCTCGGGCTCTGGCTCGGGCTCGGGCTCTGGCTCGGGCTCGGGCTCTGGCTCGGGCTCGGGCTCTGGCTCTGGCTCCGGGAGTGGTGCTTCAACAAAGCCATTCGATTCTGTAATTTCGCTTGGGGCTACGACTTCTACTTCTTCTGCAGATTCGGAAGTGGGTTGAATCAATTCTACGTGCTGGGGGGCAATCTCCTCGAGGGGCTCGGGTTCTGAATCTGGGACCTCAAACTTGGTGACGAACTCGGGAGCATCCCCTGGCTTGAGTTCGTAATCTTCTTCCTCGGTTTCATCACTATTTTCCGGGAGGTCCACGGTGAAGGCAAAGGTCGGTTTTTGCTTAGTAACGACAGAGTCGTCCTTTCCATATTGTTTGACGTCGATCGTGACATCATCCATCGTGAAGGTGGTTTTTGACCAATCCACTACCTCCTGCTCTTCGTCTTCCTCGAAGTCGCCCAACAACTCGTCGAAGAGATCGGATGCAGTGCCATCATCTACAGATGGTTCTTGTTGGTGTGTCGCCTTCTGAAGTTGGTATGAACACCTAGAGCAGCTGTCCGATCCAAGGGGATTATTCTGTTGGCACAGTGGACACTCAATGCTCTCGTCGTCCTTCTTACGATTGAATTTGAATCGGTCAAACACCGGTATGCACCCCCCCCGTGGGCGGCTTCCCAGAAACTCATCGTATAATCCTCACGGGAAGGTGCTCGATGTGCATCACTGAAAAATGGAAGTTTTGGTTCGGGGAATGGTGATGAAGCGTCTTCTACGCGTCGTATTGTGGAAGAGGGGCCCGAGGGACTGCCATCTAGGTTCAAGAGAAGCCAGGATCACCATGAGGGTTACCTGAAACTGATAAGATTGGAGTTGGAAGACGAGCTCTCATCGACAGAACGTAGACTAAGAAATTGGTCCAAGGAAAGACTAGTCTCAAACGGAGTAGCGCTTTTTGATTTGGTAGCGAAACCGGATGGTTGGCTATTTGACCAACGAGTAGTGAAACTAAGGAAGAAAAGCAGGAGGGACATGGGTTCGCATCGGTTCAGACAAGGCGACATCGTGATGCTTAGTAGGGGCGACCCACTCTCGGAGAAGCCTGTTGAGGCGATAGTCAGTGATAGGAGGAGGGACTCAATAAGAATCGTTCTTCCAGAGCTTCCTTCTGACATAAGGAAGGATAGTTGGAGAATGGACAGAGGTGCAAACAGAGTGGCATTCGATAGGATGAGGGATGCTCTAAACTCGGTTTTCCAGGAAGAAGGTGGTGTTCCTCTAAGGGATTTGATACTTGGATTGGTACATGACCCTGCGGGGACTGCTTCGATGCCCCCTCAACTTGGGGGAGCGAGGGGAAGGGGTTACACTCTAGACACGAAATTGAACGAGGCTCAGAGAAAGGCGGCTAAGGCGGCTGTGGAGCAACGGATGACTCTGATTCAGGGACCACCTGGAACTGGGAAGACCCATACTGCAGTTAGGATTCTTGAGGCTTGGGCGCAGCAAGACATGGGAACAGTACTTGCGGTTGCTGATTCCAATGTGGCGGTTGATAACCTACTGGAAGGATTGCTGAAACTTGGCGTTAGGGCAGTTAGATTAGGGCAGCCTGTCAAAGTTAGGGAGGAGCTACGGGAGGCAACCATAGACGCACTAATGGAAAAGCACCCCCTCAGGAGGGATCTGGTAGATCATCTGGAGCTCAATGAGAAGTTAGGCAGGAAAATCAAGGGGATGAGGGGTGGAAAGGAGAAGGGGCTGGCTCATAGGGACCTTAGCAGGGGGTGGAAAGAGGTACGCAGGATTGAGGGGCAGATGCGTGACGACATTCTTGACAAAGCCCAGGTTCTTTGCTGCACATGCATAGGAACCGGTCATGAAATCTTAGATGGCCGGCGCTTCCCACAGGTTCTGATTGACGAGTCGACGCAGGCAACAGAGCCGGCGTCCCTTGTGCCCATAGTTCGTGGCGCCAGACAGTTGGTTCTCGTTGGAGATCACAAGCAACTTCCCCCTACAGTAATTTCCAGGCGGGCTGAGAACGGCGGGCTGTCGAGATCTCTGTTCGAGAGAATAATGGATATGGGCGTGGAAGCCCATCTACTGAATACCCAGTACAGGATGCATCCAGCGATATCTTCATTCCCAAACAAATCGTTCTATGGCGGCCTCTTGGTTGATGGAGTTGAAAGCTCTCAAAGACCTTCTCCCGCGGGTATTCTTTGGCCAGACTGGGATGCACCCATCGCGTTCATCCCAGTTGAAGGAGGCGAGAAGGTGGCTCCAGATGGAGAATCCAAGGAGAACTCAGTTGAGGCTTCCTGGGTATCGAAGATTGTCGAGGGTTTGGTGGATACTGGTGACGTCGGGATAAGGGACATCGGAGTGATTACCCCTTACGCAGCCCAAGTGAGGGCAATTAGAGACGTTCTTCCTGAATCAATGCAGGATATTGAGGTGAAAACCGTTGATGGTTACCAGGGGCGTGAGAAGGAGGTTATCGTCTTCTCGTGCGTGAGGTCGAATAGCGATGGGAAAGTTGGATTCCTCTCCGATCCAAGGAGGCTGAATGTAGGATTAACACGTGCAAAGAGGGGTTTGGTAGTGATTGGGGACCCTTCTACATTGAGGCATGACGAGAACTGGGAGTCGTGGCTTAGACATGTCAGGGAACGTAACCTTGAGGCTTGGCACATGCTCGGGATGTCCTGAGGAGATACCATGGTTGACCACGATTCCCCAATATCCCTGTCCCCTGCCAGTGGAAGCACATTGGCAAAATCGATTGTCTCAGGTCAGGTGGATGAGCATTGGAACCTTCCAGAGGGAGTAATATTGGCATCCGGAGTAAGAAGGGGCACGTCTCTTGTGATTGATATCGTGATTGTTACCACAGTGCTCATGCTGGCAACTAGGTGGGAACTGCTACACGTATGGATTCCTGAGACTTGGAGGTCCTCCCCCCAGCACTCCCTAGCATACACGTTCGTTCTCCTCGCATCACACTGGCTATACTGGAGAGTAACTGGCTTATGGTACTCAAGATCGTTTGGACAGAAGATGATGGGTCTTGCGATTGTCTGCTCCGATGGTAGTGCAGTAACCAGCGAAATGTGGGATAGGCGTGCTTTCTGGAAGCTTGTTTACCTGATTCCGCTGGTAAACGCAATGGTGGCAGTCTACGAAGTAGCCAGGATCTTCCAACGCCACACTCATCAAACAAATTTGGACCTCAAGGTGGGAACTATTGTCGCTCATGCCAATTCTCTCCCTCCGGGGGTCAGGAAACACATCAGGTAGTTGCGATATGGAAAGAGCAGTGGAGTCGGCATTAGAGGGCAAGTGCATTGTCTACCCCACATCGACACAGCCAGCCTTGGGATGCATTCCCAATTCCGATTCGTTGGACATGCTGTTCGAGTTGAAGAAAAGGGATGTGGATCAACCCGTTAGCCTTGGTGTCGCGGATATTGGTCAGGCGGAGGACTTGGTCGAGGTTCCAAAAATTGCGAATGAAATCCTAGATTATTTTCCCAAGGGGTCTCTCACCCTTCTCCTGGAGGCTAAGGAGGTGCTTGATCAGAGGCTTGGCGGAAATATGGTCGCGGTTAGGGTAATGTCCCACCCCTCCGCTATCAAACTCCTTGAGAATACTGGCCCTTTGACTGCTACGAGTGCCAATGTGAGTGGGGAGGAACCAGTTGAGGATTGTGAAATTGCAGCTGGCCTTCTTTCTTCCTTCGGTAAAGAGATAGAGTTCGTTTCCGGGAGATGCAAGGGTGGTTTACCCAGTACCTTGATAGCGTGGGATTACTCCTATGATTCATCCGACATGCCTGAGATTGCGGTTCTAAGAGAAGGAATAGTCGGAAAGAAAGAGGTTCAGGAATGGTCGAAGAGTCGGACTTGAAGCAGTGGAGAGACGCTGGTCACGTCGCTAGGAGAACCCTTGAAGGCATAGAGGGTGAGATAGTCGCAGGGAAGTCCTGGAACGAGGTTATCGACTCTGCAGAGAGATTCATTCGAAGGCATGGTGGGCAAGCAGCTTTCCCGGTTACGATTTCAGTTAACGACTTCGCTGCACACTACACCACAAACACCCAACAGACCCCGCCAGAGGGTTGGGACGGAGAATTGGTGTTCCAAAAGGGGGACTTGGTGAAGTTGGATGTTGGAGTCCACATCAAAGGTGCCCTCGGAGACAACGCTATGACAATCGAAGTGGGTAACGGGGGAAACCACACTGATCAGATCAAGGCCGCGCGAGAGGCGAGGGACGCTGCAATCGAGAAGATGCACCCGGGCACCCCCTGGCACAAAGTTGGGGCGGCGGCTGAGCAAGTGGCCAAGGACGCTGGTTTCATGCCGATTTCCAATCTATGTGGGCATCAGATGGAAAGGTGGAGCCTGCACAACGGTGTTTCGATCCCCATGTATGCTTGTGGAGCCAATAATCCGGGATTCAAGGGCATGGTCGAGGCAGGGGGAGTATATGCCGTTGAGCCTTTCAATACGACTGGTTCAAGCGGCATGGTTGAGAATGTGAGTCCCTCCGACTCCTCGAACATACTCAGGGTAACTGGAGATGTCAGGATAAGAAAAGCTCTTGACAAAGGGAAATTGAAGCCTCTGGGCGCTACGATGGCACGTTATATCGAAGAGCGGTACAACACTCTCCCCTTTGCCGAAAGATGGGCATACCCCCTACTCGAGAAGCCGTTCCCGGAGGCAGACGAGGAGTCGCTCAGAAGAAAATGGAACGCGCTTGTCAAGAAGCTGACTTCAATCAGGTTCCTCGAGGTCTACGCCGCCCTAAAGGACAGGGATGGCGGAAATGTAGGACAGTTCGAGCATTCTGTGTACATCACCGAAGGCGGCCCAGAAGTGCTAACTGTAGCATAAATTGGCAAAAACGTGTTTAATTAGGCTAAAAACCGACATTATTCTAACAACGATTATCTATCCCCGGCTCTCACATCGGCTCGTACAGGGTCGTTAGGTTCTCGCTAAGTGCATCCCATCCCTTCGCAACTATCTCTCGCCCTGTACACCTATATCGGAACTGGCGTTAGCCTTGGTGTCTCCAAACACCGAAACTGAAATCACTGAAAATAGGATCATTGCCATCCCTGCGGATTGCTGCAGAGATGGATCCTCGCCCAGAATTATCATCCCCCAGACGATTGTGAGAACTGGTTGTAATAGAACTGCAAATGATGTATGAGCGGCAGGCAGTCTGGGAAGCGCATAGGTTATGGCTATCCAGCCAATTACTTGGCATGATACAGCTAATAGTACCAACCAACCATGATTTGGCCAACTAATTGTATGATCAATTGCCTCTATTCCAAGGGAGCTTGGGGGCATTGTACCTAGAATTAGAATCCCTAGCGTTGCTCCAGCAGTGGCATCAAATTGCGCATTAACCGCAGGTCCACCAATCCTATTCGATTGGCGATAAACAATCAAGAATGAGGAATAAAATATCGCTGCGACCACCCCTCCAATTACTCCCTTAACTGGATCTTCGCCGTATGGTGCATCGTCCCAAATTCCAGAAATCAACACCAAACCAAACATGACCATTGGAAGGGAGAGCAGAATGATTCGGTTTGGACGCTCCCCAAATAGCCACCAAGTTACCAATGTGACTATGATCACTTGAGAATTACCAATCAACGTTGCTATACCGCTACCAATGTAGTCGATAGCGCTGTGATACCCCGCGAAATCAAGGGCTAGGAGGATTCCTGCTCCGAATGCAAGCCATCGAGAGTTTGAGTCCCGAGGGTCTTGTTTATTAGAAAATAAAACAAGAAGCCCCAACAAAGGTAGGGCGTACAACATTCGGTAGAATGCCCCTGTTAATGGGGCGGTATCAGATTGAATATAGAGAAGAGGGGCGAAGGAAAGTATCGCTGCGCCGAGGAGGGCTATTGTCATCACACGGCGCCTTTCGGCAATGTCCTCACTCAAGACATCCCGGATTCGAACATCTCCTTGAGGCTCCCATCTTGGTACATCTCTAGGACTATGTCGCTCCCACCAATTAGCTCCCCATGGACGAATACCTGCGGAATCGTGGGGAACTCGGACCACTCCTTCAGAGCGGGCCTGGCCCTGGGATCGGCCAAAACGTTGACACAGGCGAATTGCTCTAGTCCCACCTCTTTAGCGAAGGAGCTGACAATCTGAGCCCCCCTGTTTGAGAATCCGCACTGTGGTTGTGCCGGGGTTCCTTTCATGAAAATAACTAGTGGATTGCTGTCAACTACTTCTTGTAATTCCTCAGGGGTCCAATTGAATTCGCTCATACGGTCACTTCCCATCCTCTCGCCTGACATGGATGCCAAAGAACTCTTGCTTTCCTGAATGCGGGTCGAAAGTGGTACTGCCACTGTTTTGTGCCTGCTCTGGAGTCATGCATTTCAAATCCAGAGCATGTACCAAGTTACTCTCGAGATACTGTTTGAAGTGCCTAAGTATCGGCATTTGCCTCTGTAGGGGCCTAACACCCTCATAGGATTCGGAAATTATTCTCACGTGGAAGTGGTCCCCCGTTCCGTGGAGATCAGTTGCCTCCACTATTGCGTCTGGAACTATCTTCGAAACCTCATCGGCGACCCAAATCTCGGTGACCATGAATGTGGATGTTAGGGGGTTCGATTTGAATGCTATTGTTGGCTACTTACTCAGGGCCGAATGTATTGATTCCAGATTTTCTGCGATTGTTCCACCGTCATTAATCAGGCCGCTGCCCACTACTGCAATATCAATTCCCCATTCTGAAACTACAGCAGCATTGTGATTCTTTATTCCGCCGTCAATCATCAATATGGGTGACTTCCCCCCAGACTCCTCCTGGGAATCTATGGCAGCACGGAAGGACCTCACCTTTTCTTCTACCTCTGGCATGAATGACTGGCCCCCCTTTCCGGGGACCACTGACATGACTAGTACTAGGTCGAGATCAGGAAGCAGCGGCAGTACATCCTCCGCTGGAGTATCTGGGTTCATCACACAACCAGCCTGGGCGCCTGCAGAGTGAATATTCTCGATTAGTTTCGGGAAGTCCTCTACTGCCTCTATGTGCGCGATGACCATGTCTGCCCCAGCATCGACATACTGGTGCCACGATTCCTCGGCGTTGTTAATCATCAGGTGGCAGTCGATGAATGCCTCGGGCCCTAGCCTGTCCCTCACTGAACGAATAAGTGCGGGTCCGAACGTGATTGTTTTGTTGACTACCCAATTCCCGTCCATGACATCCATATGGAACCAGTTAATTCCTGCGGCGGACGCTTCGTCCAGCGTTTTACCTAGTTCACAGAAGTCAGCGGTGAGGATGCTTGGTGTTACTTCCAATTTGTTCCCCGATTATCCCGAGAACGCCCCGGTTATCATACCTGTTGTATCAATTACTTCAGACACATATTGATAGGATGGGGCCCGCTCACGTCAGTTTGGTGAGACTGTGGGAAAGGTAGTCGATACGAGTGATGCTGATTTTGACATTGTAACGAAGAGTGATAATTGGGTCTTGGTGGATTTCTGGGCACCATGGTGCGGGCCATGCAAGATGATTGCCCCCGTTCTAAAGCAGATTTCCGAAGAAAGGGAAATCACGATCGCTAAGGTCAACACCGATGTCAATCCCCTAAGCTCAGGGAGATTCGGAGTCAGGGGAATACCTGCAATGATTCTATTCAACAACGGGGCTGTCGTTGACCGAGTTACTGGAGCGTTGCCGAAACCTGCAATGGATTCATGGTTAGATAGGCACATGGCTTAGCGAAGTGCGTCCTTCAGCCTACTTAGGCGATCTTCATGCGGTTCTCCAACCTCCCTCAGTAGCCTCGCCCTGAGTGCCTCGTGTAGCCACATTCCATCTGACAATTCTAGCATCAGTCCCCTCTCTATGAGGTCATTCGGAGGGAGTCCATCATAATCAGCGGCTTTGGCCAGAGACTCCCAGGGAATTGGCCTCTCGGCTACGGCCAACAATGCCAGGAGTTCCCTCCTGTCACTTGGAAGTACATCCAGTATCTCTTCATCTAGGAATCTCAGCCAATCTTCATGCAGGGTCTGACCGTAGAGCTCCAACAATTCCACAGCGAGGGGGTGCCCCCCAGTGGCCTTGTGGATTTCATCGATTGGTGCAGATCTGGGCAGATCCAATGATGATATCCAGTCTCCAACTTCCTCTATAGTTAGTCCAGTCAAAGACAGTTCCTGGACCTTCCCCCTAGTGTGGACGTCCCTTCTATCGTAGAACGCCAAGTTGGTTCTGGATATCATCAGGAGTCTGAGCTTGGTCGCCTCCGCAATCTGGAGGAGCGCACCGAAGAGGTGGTTTCCGTCCGTACCAATATTGTGGACGTCGTCCAGAATGAGTAGGAGTTCCTGAGGGGGGTTATCGAGTTTCCCTGAGTCGTCGAGCAGATGTGCGTTCAGCCTTCTGCGATAAGCGTCCAAGTCCATTCGGGCACCTGGCTTCAGAGGGAGCGATTCGAGTACGTCATATGGGTCGCTGTCTTCCCCTTCGACACCTATTCCCAGCCTGTGCAGTAGACTGGTGGCAATTCCTAGTGAAGAGTCCCAAGGCTGGCACGGGTAATACATCACTTGGTGGTTGAAGCCCTGGGACATCGCCCCCTCGAGCCAGTGTGAGGTTAGTGTCGTCTTCCCGCACCCGGCAATTCCTGAAAGGACAAACAGAGGGGTTTCAGAAGATAGCCAGTTGTCCAGTTGATCCTTCTCGGCCCCCCTACCATGGACATTCCTAGTCTTGGGTGGAAGTGTGTGATATGTCGAATGGGCCCCTGCTAGAAGTGTAATTGACCCGGGCTGTTGTTGATCCGTGCTCGAGGAGACAATTGCGCCGAATCTGATGTCCCCGAAGTTTAGTACTCCTTCGTGCTGTGCGTGCATCAGGACCTGTAGTAGTGATAGGCTGGTCTCTAGCCTCGAGGAGGCCTCGTCGGCTCTGACCTCTAACAAGTTTCCATCCCTCCCCCTAAGCAATATTGGGGTTAACCTGAGAGTCTCAATCCTCTCTCTTGCTTCTCCCCTCCCATCATCAGTAAGTTGCCACGTCTTCTGTCTGCGGTCCTCCCCCCTGATGCTCCTGGTGTGCTCGGAGACCATTCCGTCGGACATCAGTTCGCGCATCGCCCTGGATACATTGGGAGGGTGCATAGCACAGACCTCTGCTATGCCAGGCCTAGTGACCTCGTGCGTTACGATGTAGTGGTCGGCTTGGTGATCCTGCTCCCACAGATGAAGCATTATTCGGTCGACGACGGGGACGTTGACTCTCGGCACGCCGTTCGACATGTGTGCGTCCGACTGATGATGTCCGCATCAAGCGTTCGGGGCCGTGATATGGAACTTCTAGGGGCACTGGGGGTATGTTTCCTGCATTGGGGGGAGGAAAAGGTCCGAGCAGCTCCTCTCAACGGTGTGCAAGGTTAGAACGCTTTGTGGGCCAAGAGAAAGTGATACTGGCATGACTGAAGAAGGACTGGGGATGTAGTCTTCTCCCGTTTGGGTGATTATCAATTGTATGCCGTCTCCCTCTGGGACTACAACGTCCATTCCAAAGAACTCCATTTTAGCCAATACAGTGGAGCCGGGCGTTAGAGGGCCCCCCTCCTTCCCACCCTCGTGGAATCTCAAATCCATAACTGCATGACCTAGGTGCATTCCTGTGCTGGACTGGACCATCTCGACGAATAGGTGGCCACCTGTTGAGAATATTGAGATGGTTGCCTCGATATGGAGGGTGGGTGTTCCTGCTATCCTTGTCTCAGCGTCAAATTCAGGACACTCGATGGTTAGGCTTGAAGTCGCGGTGATGGTGTCGCTTCCCCCTATTATCGAACATTCGTCCATCCCATAGGGAGTCCACAATGAGTCGGAAGGAGGATAAGTTTCCTCAACCCTCCACCCTCCCATATTATCCTGGACTTCGGCGATCAGTCTCGGTTGTTGGCCGGTCTCCTTGAGGTAGAACTCGAACCACTCGAGAAGGTCGTCGGCCCAATCCCACCTCAGTGTGTATGGAAAGGCCTCTGCTCCCCTTCCACTGGATAGTCCCTCATGTCCGCCCCTCCTATCCGGGTAGTCATGGCCCCATTGCCCGTATAGCCCCTTGACATCCAACCCTGCGTCCCTGACCATGTTGTGAACGGGGAATGCCATGTGGGGATCGACGTTCCAGTCTTGGAGTCCGTGGATGATGTACACTGATCCATTGTAATTCTGTATGGCCCTGGTAAGGAAGTGTCTCTCCTCCCAGTAATCGCTGCCTGTCCACGCTAGGTTGTCGCCCGTGAGGTATGCTCCCACTCCTGCGTAGTAACCCTCCATGTACCCCTCACAAGCATTCTGAGCGTCTTCCAAGTCACCATCTAAGCCGAAGCTTCCGTAAACACCGTTGTGCATTATCGCCCCACGCGCCTCCATACTCCCGTTCCGCCACATTAGATCGTGCACTCCAATCAATCCCGACATTGGGACTATAGTCTTCAGATGGGAAGACCCCATGGATGCGGCTTCCCAGGGTGTAGAGCCGTCGTATGACTTGCCGATTATACCGACGTTCCCATTGGAAAACTGGGCCTTGCCAAGATATTCTACTGCCGCGTGAATGCCCTCTTGCTCGTCATCCCCCATGAGATCCATGCAATGATTTGACTCTCCTGTCCCAAAGACGGATACCTGTGCGACCCCGAATCCATGGGGTACGAAATTCTCAATCAAGAATCGTCCCAATCGGTCTGCGGGGGACAGGGCATCTACGTCTCCATCGTCATAGTAAGGGCCTATTTCTGCAATAATGGGAACTCTGCATTCATCTTCTAGGTCCTCTGAGTCCATATCACACCCATCAATCAATGGGAGCCATAGCCCCATGTGGACCTCCGCTCCTCCTGTGATTCCTGCGCCCCCATCCACTGCGGAAATTGCTGGAACTGGAACATACACTGATCGAACTTCTCCAATCTGGTAAGAGCCGTTTGTAGAAACCCTGCTGAAGACGTCATCATCCCTGTAAATCATTTCAGAGCGAGCCTCGACAGGCGGGAGCCAATGAGATTCCTCCATTTCCCCCTCTTCATTACCCTCAGAACCGAAACATCCCGAGAGTGCGGGGACTAGGAAAAGCAGTGCCAACATGGTTGCCACACTGCGTCGGTGCATGCTATGTTGGGAAATGGAAAGACACATGATGGATTCGGTTAATTGATATTGGACCTTGTTAATTCAAGAGTTGGGATCTAAGATCAATGATTCAAGTTATGAGGCGACTACCCTCCTCGTCCCTCATGGACGAGTACGAGGAACTGATGGAGAGACTGAAGGACATTGCTCTCGTTGGACAGGTGGGGAGCCTTCTCAGTTGGGACCAAGAGGTTCTGATGCCACCCAAAGCAGCTGCACTGAGGGCCGAGCAATTGGCCTGGTTATCCAAGGAAGGGCACATCAGGCAGACGGATACAAGGATTGGCGAACTCCTCGACATCCTTGAGGGGTTCACGGATCTAAATGAGGTGCAAAGTGCGAACGTGAGGCTGGCTCGAGAGTCGTACGACAAAGCCACCAAACTCCCGACTGAATTCGTCACGGAATTGACGAAGCACAATTCCAAGTCCCTAATATCCTGGACAGAAGCGAGAGAGAAGAATGACTTCTCAATTTTTAGAGACGACCTTGCGAAGTCAATTGAGCTAGCAAGGATGAAGGCCGATTACCTGGGTTATGATGAGCTTCGTTATGACGCTCTTCTTGACCTATACGAATCCGGCCTCTCTGTTTCTAGGCTGGATCCGCTCTTTGAAGGGCTCAGGAACAACGTTGCACCGCTGCTCAAGGCTGTAAACGAGGGGGGCAAGAGGCCGGATATGTCTTGGGTGGAGAAAAACACATGGGAACAGGAAGGACAGGAGGCCCTGAGTCAGAGGGTTTCAGAATCGATTGGTTTTGACTTCGAAGCCGGAAGGAGGGACGCGTCGACCCATCCCTTCTGCGGGGGCCCGAATCCAGATGACGTGCGGTGGACTACTAGATACAGCGACAGCGACCCATTTGGATCTCTGTACGGTTCAATGCACGAGACCGGTCATGGCACTTACGAACAGGGGAGGCCCAGGGGCCTGGACTTCCAGCCAGCGGGTACTGCAAACGGACTGGGAGTTCACGAAAGCCAGAGCAGGCTTTGGGAAAACCAGATAGGTCGCTCATTGGAATTCTGTGAATGGTCCCTTCCCCTGTGGAAGGAGTATTTTCCTGAGAACATGTCCGACGTATCTGCTGAGCAGCTCTGGAGGTCAGTGAACATAGTGGAGCCCAGTCTGATTAGAGTCGAGGCAGACGAAGCCACTTACAACATCCACATCATGATTAGGTACGAGATAGAGAAGATGATGATTTCAGGCGAGTTGGAGGTGGATGATCTCCCTGACAAATGGGACGACATGTACGAAGAATACCTAGGAGTCCGTGCCCCTAACAGGAGTCTTGGGGTACTGCAGGATATTCACTGGTCTATGGGCGCCATTGGTTACTTCCCCACATACACACTCGGAAATCTATACTCAGCACAGTTGTTGGCTGCTGCTCGTTCGGACCTTCCTGATCACGACGACCAAGTTAGAGATGGAAACTTTGGTCCACTTTTGGAGTGGATGAGGACACATGTACACCAGAGAGGGAGCATTCTGAAGCCTGCTGAACTGATAGAGGAGGCAACTGGTTCACCTCCATCACCCGATGCCTTTGTTGAATATCTTGTAAGCAAGATTGGTCGCCTATACGGAATAGGCACGTAAGCGGAAGCACGAAAGCACCGGGTACCCGAGGGATGTCATGGGCGCGTTGACCCTGGGCACCGTATCCTCCTTCGTTCGTGATCTGGGGGGTGCTTGCACATCTATCGTAATTGAGGGAGGTATACTTGTTGGGGGTTCCCATGAAGGGAGGGTGATGTGCTGGTCATCTACTACTGGGGAAAGACATTGGGAGGTCGACATAGATGGCCCAATTTCGAGCATCTCCCTTGCGGGAGGGGGTTTGTTCATTGCTTCATCATCTAGCCTATCTTCACTTTCTGTTGAGACAGGAGAAGTTCTCTGGCGATCAGAGCTTGAAGGGTCTAGCGATTACGTTATTCACTTGGAGGGGGTTGTTTGGGCGTGTTCCTCTGTTTATGAGATCGAGGTCTCGGATTATGTTGAGTCGACTCTCTGGGCATTTGATCTAGAGGGCACCCTGCTGAATCGCTGGAGTTTCGAGGAGAAGTGCTGGTTTCTAGGCCCTCACCCTCACGGAGGGGCGGCCCTAGGTCTGGGAAGGCCAAGATGTGGTTACCTAAGAGCCACAATAAAGGAGGGTTTGACCCACAACGAGCTGGTTGTTGACTCCCCAGTAACCACTGGAGCTATTGGGATGGGGGGATTGTTCTTCGGACATAGTGATGGGAAAATCAGCAATCTCAGTGGGTCTTCATGGCAAGGGGTTGGGGAGACGATACGTTCGTTGGCCATCATTGGTGACTCCTGGGCATTTGGTACGGAAGCGGGCTCCGTAGGCGGTGGCGACTGGAGCGGAAAGATAGGAGGGAATATTGACGCGATTGTTCAGAAGCCAGGAAAAATGGGGGCTTGGGCGATTTCGTGGGAAGGAGGGACTTCGATTCACGGCATTGACGATTCACTGAAAGGTCTGGAAATTAGTCACCCAAGCAGAATAAATTCCTGGTATCGTCGAGAAGAGATAGTAGTTCTAGGAGACGAAAAAGGCAGAGTTTTCGCAATAAAGGAAGATTTTCTTGATAGGAGAATGGCAGAAGGCGGTTCCGAGCAAGGCGAGGATGATCGTTCTGCCTCCCTCAGAGAGAAGTTGAGGAGCCTGCGTGAGTGAAAAATTACAGTGGAAATTAACATTTAACGACCCCTATTTCCACTGTACTGCTGTAATACGACGAAAGGTTTAATTGCCGCCGGTCGCCCTGTTGACTTTGCCGCTCCGGGGGAGTGGTGTGGGGCCGCTTCGGCGGACCCGCGGGCCACAACAACTGATCCGCGAAGTCGGAGAGGTAGAACCGGGATCCGAAAGGTGAACGGGGAAAAGTCGAATCGTCTGTGGACGAGGAGGCGGCAGTAGAACCAACGTGGGGATAACCGGACGCAAGGAAGGGGAAGGAAGCTCGAGGGAAACACACCGGGAACAAGAGCGGGGAGACCCGTGGAGGACCGGTACCGATCGAGAAACAAAATGGTGATAATAGCCATGGAGGGAATCGAGAAGGGCGACGGGGGAGCAATCCTCCGTGGGGATATTACCCAAACGTCCAGAAAAATGGCGAAGGGACCCTAGCGGCCCCAGAGTCGTCTACCCGGGAAATCCTGGTCTTTGACTAGGAGGAACCGGACCCTGCGGAGTACGCAGGGGGGAAAGCTTCCCCAAGCAGAACCCCCTGCTGCTCCCACCCTATTTTGGCCCATTCAAACAACTTTTTCTGGGAATCAGGTCACTCTATTCGTGTCCTGTCATCGATTCTGGTCTGACCCACTCGTCAAACTGCTCGTCGGTCAGAAGCCCTAGTTCCAATGCACTCTGCCTCAGAGTGAGGCCCTTCTGATGCGCATTCTTGGCTATCTTCGCTGCATTGTCGTATCCTATGTGAGGGTTTAGCGCTGTGACCAGCATCAGCGAGTTCTCCAAGTGAGAAGCGATCTTGTCCTCGTTTGCCTCCAACCCCTTGACGCACTTGTCGGTGAATGACCTGCAGGTGTCCGAAAGTATCCTCACGGAATGGAGTATGTTGTGGACCATCATTGGCTTGTACACGTTCAGCTCGAAGTTTCCCTGGCTGCCCCCGATAGTGATGGCGGCGTGGTTCCCCATGACTTGGCAGCAGACCATTGTCATGGCCTCTGACTGGGTTGGGTTGACCTTTCCAGGCATAATGCTGGATCCGGGTTCGTTTGCAGGAAGGGAGAGCTCCCCGAAACCGCACCTAGGACCGGAGCCGAGCCATCTGATGTCATTTGCTATCTTCATGAGTGAGGCTGCCAGTGTGTTGAGGCTTCCAGATGCTGCAACCAATGCGTCATGGGCCGCTAGCTGGGCGAATTTGTTGTCAGCACTTACGAAGGGGAGTCCCGTCTTCTCTGCGATTCTTCTCGCGACCTGCTCGGAGAAGTCGGGGTGGGTGTTTAGGCCGGTACCTACTGCTGTGCCACCTAGGGCCAATTCGAATAGGTCGTGCAGTGAAGCTTCTACCCTACGGATGTCAGAGTCCATCATTGAAACATACCCAGAGAACTCCTGGCCGAGTGTGAGTGGGACAGCGTCCATCAGATGTGTTCTGCCGATCTTCACTATTCCAGAGAACTCATCCGACTTGGCAGATAGCGCCTCCCTCATGTGAGACATGGCCGGTAGCAGTCTGTGGGTTATCTCCTCCGCTGCAGCGATGTGCATGGCTGTTGGGAAGGTGTCGTTGCTGGATTGGGCACGGTTGACGTGATCGTTCGGGTGGACTGGTGATTTGCTCCCTAATTCCCCTCCTGCAAGTTCTATCGCTCTGTTGGCAATGACCTCGTTCGAGTTCATGTTGGTCTGCGTGCCCGAGCCGGTCTGCCACACTCGTAGGGGGAAATGTTCGTCCAAGGTCCCGGAAATTACCTCCTCGCAAGCGGATGTGACCAACGCCCCCACTTCAGGGTCGAGCTGCTCTAGGTCAACATTGGTCTGAGCAGCCGCTCCCTTGAGAATCCCGAAAGCCCTGATGATGGACCTCGGCATGGTGTCCTCTCCGATGTCGAAATTCACCAGTGATCGGGCCGTCTGTGCGCCGTAGTACCTGTCGGATGGAACTTGTACTTCTCCCATTGTGTCCTTCTCCACTCTGAATGACCCTGGCTCCGCTCTGGCCGATCTCTGAGGGGGGTTGTCTTCGGAGGGCGGGGTGGAATCATGTGAGAGGCCCTGCTCGATCATCCTGGTTATCGTAGCGGATCTTCCCTCCTTCATCCCCTTGCCGACTTTCCTGTCTAGCTTGCGCGCGGTCTCCTCTGGTATGCTGATACTGATTATACGACGGTCGCCCGCGCGGTGCTTTGCCATACATGCGGCATTAATTAGTTATTAATAAACTCTATGATAGACTATCAGTAAGGCGTTTTTATTAAAACCTCTCAACCTTGATTATCTTCTGGGGGTCGTACGGACGGTCTCCTGGTTTAGTATCGCAATTCTCGATCTTGTATACGTTCTCCATTCCTTTCACAACTTTGCCGAATACGGCGTGGTTGCCATCGAGCCAAGGCGTAGGGACAGTGGTCAGGAAGAACTGCGAGC
>CAYLUC010000023.1:0-19533 GCA_964386765.1 uncultured Candidatus Poseidoniales archaeon
TCT
The DNA here is from genome assembly GCA_964386765.1 of uncultured Candidatus Poseidoniales archaeon. Lineage (GTDB taxonomy): Archaea > Thermoplasmatota > Poseidoniia > Poseidoniales > Thalassarchaeaceae > MGIIb-O5. Next base: position 4 of record CAYLUC010000023.1, read on the forward strand.
GGTGAGAAAGTTCCTACTGAAGAGTCGTATCCACGTCCGCTTGGCTGCATCGTTATCGAACCCCATGCCTCATCGGCCTCTTATCAAGGTTGGTTGTTTACAGGCTCAACAATAGAGGCATTCAAGCGCTTCTGCCGGTAGGCGGGGCCATGAGGGTAGCAATTCTCGGATCTGGGGGGAAGGATTCGTCATACGCTACCTGGTGGGCCCAGATGAGAGGATGGGATGTGAGAGCCGTTGTTACAATGTGTGTCACTGGAGACGATTCAATGATGTTCCAGACACAAGGTGTGGCAATGGCCGGGATGCAGGCAGCATCTGCAGGGATTCCTTGGCTACCCATACTCACTAGTGGCGAAATAGATGAGGAAATGGGGGATCTTGAAAGTGGACTCAGGGGGCTGTCCAATCCCATTGAGGCGTTAGAAAGCTCATGGCCCGAGGGCTGGGACTCTTCACCCATAACGATTCATAATGGTGGCTTGTCATTGGATGGCATTGTCTCTGGCGCTCTACGTTCAGATTTCCAGAAGACTCGGATTGAATTGATGTGTCAGCGTCTAGGTATACACTCATTCTCGCCCCTCTGGCACAATTCCCCAAATAGTCACATGAATTCCCTCTGCGAACACGGCTTCGATGTGATAGTCGCTTCTGTCTCATCCGAGGGGCTAGGTGCGGAGTGGTTAGGAAAGAGACTGGGGTTAGACAATTTGAGGGATCTGGAAGAGTTGTCTAAGAGATATAGGTTCAATGTCGATGGGGAGGGAGGGGAGTTCGAGACTCTTGTACTAGGGGCGCCTCATATGAATCGCGACATAGAAATCACCGGGGAGCCAGTGTGGAATGGTTCCAGAGGGCACTTGAAAGTGGAATCCGCGGTGTTAACACCCGTGCGCTAGACTCAAACAGGGGACGGGGGTCGGAACGACACGGGGAATCATGTCAGTATCACCTCTGGACTACCGTTACGGCCGTGATGAAGCGAAGGCGATTTGGTCTCGCGAGGGAAGACACTCTAGGCAACTGGAGGTCGAGAGAGCCTTAGTTTGGGCCCATAGCAAGATGGGGAGAGTCAGTCCTGAGCACTACGATATGATTGCTGACATTTCTGACCCGGGGATAGTCACAGCAGATAGGGTGGATGAAATCGAGGCGGAGACACGTCACGACATAATGGCCCTTACGAAGGCAATGGCAGAGGTTGCAGGTGAGGCTGGATGGTGCATCCACCTCGGGGCAACAAGCAACGATATCGTCGATTCCGCAGTCGCATTACAGATTAAGCACAGCATAGATTTGCAGAAGAAGATGGTTGGTTTACTCATCTCGACAATGTGCGATGTGGCTGAGCGTGAACGTGATACGATAATGCTTGGAAGGACTCATGGACAGGCAGCAGTCCCCATCACATTCGGACTCAAGGTCGCGGTATGGATAGACGAGTTCAGGAGACATATGGAGAGGCTTGAGGAGCTTGCTCCAAGAGCAATCACCGGCAAGTTCCTGGGCGCTGTTGGAACAGGGGCCGCTCAAGGGGAGAGGGCTATCGAGTTACAGAGCCTTATACTAACTGAATTGGGGCTGGGGATTCCCGTAGCGACTACGCAGGTCGTTGGGCGGGACAGGTATATCGAGTGGGTTGGCTGGATGTCAAATGTCGCCACCAGTATCGAGAAGATCCTCCAGGAAGTTAGGAATCTGCAAAGAAGCGAGATAGGGGAAGTCGCAGAGTCATTTGATGTCAAGAAGCAGGTCGGTTCATCCACGATGGCGCACAAGAAGAACCCGATAACCGCGGAAAACGCCTGTGGTTTGGCAAGAATAGTGAGGTCCATGATTATCCCATCTTATGAAAACGCTCTATTGTGGCATGAGAGGGACTTGGCCAACTCTTCATCGGAGAGGTTCACTCTCTCGCACTCGATGATACTGCTGGACGATATCCTTGACAAATGCAACAGAGTTCTTTCTAGATTGGAAGTAAACCGTGAAAGAATGATGAAGAACATCGAAAGTCAGAACGGCCTAGTTATGGCGGAGAGGCTGATGCTTGCTCTAGTTGACTCGGGAATGCCCAGGGACGAGGCGCATGAGGTTCTACGAGGGGCGTCCATGGAGGCTGTGGACAAGAGCATGCATCTGAAAGAAGTGTGCTCTAATTATGAATCGATATCATCCATCTTTAACGATGAACAGCTGAACGATCTATTCGACCCCAGTGGTCATCTAGGCGTTTCTGGGGAGCTTGTGGACAATGCAATCTCAATTGCCCGTGGGATGCTTTAGTTAGAACGCAAACATTGCCATCATCAAGATTGCTGCCGTTGCTGCAGCTACAATTCCCAATAGTACAATCATTGCGTGGGGCCCGTATTGATTAGCATCATCTAAGGCCACGTTGAGAAATCCTGACTCAGATATGCCCTCGAGGAGGCCGGATTCCGTCTCCTCAAAGGGAGGCAGGGGCCTCCTGGGGATCCTCTCGTTGCCCCGTGATGCACCACTCATGCGCCGGACTATGAGTAGACGTACTATATCCTTCGCAGGAAAATACTGAAAAATCCTCAGTAATGCTCATTCGCAAAGTTACGGTGCGAGCTATGTGATAGACCTCAAGGAGGGTGGCGTGCATCTTTCATGCGAGCCAGGGGCGGGAAAGTCCACCTTTTGCATGAATGTTGCTAGAACCGCCATAGAATGTGGTAACTCTGTAATTTGGTCCTGCATGAGAGCACCCAATCCGGACAGGTTCTCAAGTGTCTTCGAGGGAGTAAGTAGGTCCCAACTAGTTAACCTCAGAATCATTGAGTTCGGGGACTACCTGCCACTAGTTGAGGAGTCGATATTGGATCATGTAAGAAAATTGGGGGATCGAGACTTGCTTGTAATCGATGACTGGTGTGAACCAGTCGGCAGACCAAAGAGAGAAGTTGTTGGTTCATTGATTAGAATCGTTGAGGGGTCAAACTGTGGTATTATTGCAACGTCCTCAGCTGTGGGAAATGCTTCTGGCACCGGTCCGAAGCTTATTGCTAGGGGGGGAGAAGCAATTTCAAGAAAATTGCGTACCGTTATGCTCCATAGGCACCCACGAAGAGAGTCATTCAGGATTCTCGCCGAGGGCTCTCAAGAAACCCTCCTGACAATGGGGGCATCCGGGCTCTCACCTGTCTGATCTATTCCGAATAATTCTGTCCAGCTCCGAAAGTGCCTCTGGAGTCGGATCCGACAGAGATTCCGGATCTCGGGCTGAGCCCGAGTATTCATTTTCTTCCTCTGAGGAACTGTTGGACCTGTTGCGGACAAGTATGTAGAGAAGGAACAGTGCTGTAACAATCAGAATCATCTGAAGAATTGTTTCTGTGGAATCTGACATAACTCATCTCCAATTATTGTGAGGGAACTCCATGATTTAGTGGCTTTGCGAGATGCCTCCTCTGGGACGGGGTGGGTTCATACCACCCTGAAATAGAAGAGACGCCTGAAGGCGACCAGGGCTTGGAGACCCAATATTTTTCAGAAGCCTCACCGCAATCGAGGCACCTCAAGGGCTGTCCCCTTCCAGCACTCCTCATGGTCCTGCCACAACATGATGGACGTGATGAGATTCTAGGAACTGCGGATAGAACTGAAACCCTCTCTAGGTGAATTGAACCGTCGGGCGATTGAAGCCCGAGCCAGCTAATTCTGTCCCCTGGTTTCAATTGTCTGACGAGCCTGTTGACATGTCCGCCTTCCTTGAAGACTACCAGTCGGTGGGAGCTTCCCCCTGAAATGACAGTCAAATGAGTGTGAGCGCCCCTGCCCTCTGATGGAGGCAGGAGGACGGTGCCATTGCATATTCCAGTCAAGTGGTCATCAGACAACTGATTTGTCCTATGGGGGGCCCATGACGGGCTTTTCTCCACATCCGCTCTTTCCTGCATCCACCTATGTGCTGCAGTGACTGCTTCACACGAACCACCCCTAATACCATACAATACTGGGCAGGGGGTCCTAGGTGCTATCAGGCCCTTACCTTTGGTGGGATCCCTGTTTAGAAAGGTCTCTGGATGGTTCTCGCTCATCTCCATGACAGACGCTTGGCTGACGACTCTGTCTGTCCCAATTTTACCGTCATCCCTCCAAGCTACCAGTTCCCATGATGAATTCTCATCGGGAATCCATGAAATGGCTGCACTCGCACCGATAATTCCCCAACCTTCATCCAATGAGAAAATTCTGAGGCCGGAGTCAGAAACCTCTGATTTCCTCCCTTCCAAATCGACCTGTCCCCTTACTGAGTCCCAATACCACGACTCAGGTGTACGGTTGTATGCAATAGCTAAGCATGGAGAGGCTGGTATTCCTTCATCGGGGTGCTTAGAAATTGACAATGCCAATTCATCAAACCATTTACTGCACAGATCCTCCAGATCATTTACTGAGTCGCTATCGATCTCCACGACTGCAGACAATGCCCCATTGCCCCTAGTCCTCCTAGAGGCGAAAGGCCAGAGCCTCACAAGCCTACGCTCAGTGACTTCGAGCCCCTGAGTACCTGAAATAATGCGTAACAGCGAGTCGAAAGAGTGAGTGGTGCATCCCGTCTCGGGGTGATCAGTATCATCGAGGCCGATGATTGCGGTAATGCTCTGGTCTCCTGTCAACCCAATCACCCTCTGATAGAGTCAATAACCCCGCCAATTCCCTCATCTGGATCGCATCTAATTCCCCTGACCCCGAAAGAGTCAGCGGCTTTCATGTCGACGCCCCTATCTCCAACCATTACAGAGCCCTCCTCTGATGGTCTGTTATCCCACTCGTGACCAAACGCGAGTTTCAATTCTGAAAGTGATGGGTCGGTGTGTGCAAAATCCATGATTTGTCTTGATGCCTCTAGCATCCCCGGGTTTGGCTTCCTTGCCCATGAGTTCTCCCAAGGGGCATATGGGCTGTGAAGAATTAGGTCAAGATGAGCGTCTGGGTCCTCAAGGAGAAGCCGTCTTCTAGTCTCAGCGTGGATTGAGGCGAGGTTCTCTCTGGGCCAGATGCCCCTTCCAATAGGTGACTGGTTGGTTACTACGCATACTCTGAAACCAGATCTACGGAGAGATCCTATGGATGAGGCAGCTAGTGGGAGGACCTCGATTTCATCTACCGTGTTGACGTAGTCCTCGAAACCCCTGATAATCACGCCATCCCTGTCCAAGTAAGCAATATTACCACCCCATACAATTCCATTGGGTAGAGGGTGTAATTGCAAGGGCTGAGTGAGTTTGCCCGAATCCCTCTGAGGTGGGAGCATTGGATCACAACCCATTGTTCGACTTCACGGCTTCCTTGATGATGTGATTAATCACTAGTTGGACGTCTTCGATTCTCTCCATGGAAGTTGTGGGCACGACAATTGCGACATCGACTATTTTAGCCAGTGAACCACCGTTTTCTCCTCCGTAGTCTCCCGTAATGGCCGCTGTTGAACATCCTCTTTCCTTAGCAAGTGATATGCCATTTAGCACATTTTCGGAGTTTCCTGAGCCACTGTATGCTACTACCAAGTCTCCCTCCCTGATGAATGTCGATAGTTGGCCTACGAAGACGTTGGAATAATCCGTGTCATTGGCCCATGCGGTGAGAGACGAGGTGTTGTCTGTATGAGAAATGGTCCTCAGAGACAGTTCCTTGGACCAGTCTCCTGCACTATGTGATGGAGTTGCGGCGCTTCCCCCATTACCGATGAAATGCACGCTTCCATCCGATGACCGGGTGTCCTCTACCATTCTCCAGAGCCTGGACATTGGGCCCATGGGGAGTTCGGCAAGAGCCCTACTTAGGTCTGAAATGTAGGAATTTGCGAACTCATCGAAGTCGAATGACATGTGCTTACCCGGCTATCCGTCGAGGGCATCATATTTACGGGTTGATGACCCATTGACCCATATGGAGGAGCCTGTGGGGGCACTGGTGGGGTCAATCGCAGAGGCATTAGGAGTCACGGAATTCACACTTGGACTCTCATTCTGCTGGATTGGGGCGATTCTCCTTGGTGTCGGTTTTCACTTAAGGAGCCGATCTTATGCACCATATTGTTCTGCCATAGGGTGGTCCCTCCTCGGACTCTTCTTTTACTTGCAATCGTCGCATTTCGTGGAGATTTCTGATCCCTTACTAGTGGCAATGACGGCAGGTGCACTGCCAGCAGGAATGGCATTGGGTGTCTGGGAGGTTCGCAACTGGGAAAGGGCACCAGAGTCACTGGTCTGGCTCAGGGGTGCTGTTGTGTGGTCGGTGATACCTTACTACACAGTATACAGCATCCCGGTATTGAATATGGCATTTGTCAGTTTCACTGCTCATAGTACTGAGTGGCTTCTCGAATTTGCAGGCTTGGGGTCATACGAAGTTGGCCTGATGAGAGTTGACTTGCCGGAGGGAGAGGTATTGGCATCACAGTGGGAGGGTAGCAAATGGCTCCTGACTGAACCACTGGGGGAAAATGGCTTCTTTGTGCCTCTCAACCACTCTGATGGAACTCCTGTCAGTGTAAGCTTCATTCTTGCTTGCTCGGGCCTGCAGTCCATGATAATCTTCGTCGGTGCCATTTTCGCCCTTGGTTCTGTTCCATGGAAGCGTAGAGTTAGGGCCTTGCTAATTGTTCTGCCAACCATTCACGTTCTAAACGTATTCAGGAATGCTGGCATAGTGTGGCTTAGTGACACATATGTGGAATGGAGCTTGTTTGGAATTGGGATGTTTGACTTCACTCATAGTTACGCTGCAAAGTTCGCCAGCCTATTTGCCATGTTCCTGATGGCAATAGCGCTGTTTGACCTTCTTCCGGAGCTGCATAAGCACATACTCAGGATTCTGAAACCGATAATGGATTTGACGGATGGAGAGGAAACAGGGAGTTCATCTTGACCGTAATTTTTCATAGAGTTCGCCCGTAAGGGGCATTTGGTGCTCCCATGCGAACTCCTTCATGACCCTGAGCGCCTCCTTTTCTAGCTCTGAGTCCCCTACGAAATCGGTTACGTCTATGGTGCCATTCCTAGTGTTGGCCTTGAATGCTGCAATGGGTTCCTCCTTGTGGAACACAAGGTAGGCTGAACCAAATCCGAACTTCTCCCTGAGAGTACCTCCGAAGTAGTGGATCAGCGAGTCGGAAGGGGGAATGACAAGATCCCTGGTCCGGGGGATGCCCTCGACCTCTAGGAGGTCCTTACGGCCCCACGAAATATCATGCTGGTCATCCACTAGGAATCCCTTGATCAGGGTTCCATCCTCCTCGAACTCATGTAGGACGTCACTAATCTCCTCAGGGGCGAATGGTGTTCCAGCGAGTCTCTCGAACTGCTTCATGGTGATTACTGGGTACTCCTCCACCATGTCCCTCAGGTAGTCACTCTTTATTTTCCACAGATCTGTTCCCTCGAGTGGCTTCACGGTCTTGAAGCCGCCACGATAGTCTTGCACTAGGTGTCCGCTCCTTACAAGTGGGGAAATCAGTTTTCTGAACTCCCCTCTTTTCATAGCTAGTCTTTCCATGAATACCGAAGGATCGTTGTGATTGCTGAAGAATTCAAGAATTCCCAGTTCATCCTCTTCGGGTTGCATATTTCTGATGGTTAGCAATCTCTGGAAATGCGGCAATCTAGCCCAAACTTGGTGCCCCCTGAGGTTTGTTCCCTGGTGTAATTGCTCGGTAGCGGCCATGGACTGAAGATCCACTCTGAACATCTCGCATCTTCCCCTTAATGCGAAATCGTCCCTGAGCTCGTCGATTTCTTTCAATGCAAACGTCTCGTTTTCCCATCTGCTGGATTGGTGAACATTGTGTCTGTGAAATAGTCGCCTGTTAATCTCCTGACGAGGGCGTGGTTCGACGATGCCTCCTCTGATGTACCTCTCACCGTCACCCATGGAAGAGAAGCCCAACTCGGAGAGTATCGATTGTATGTTCTCGTCGCAGTCATGCACAGGTACGCCATTGAATGCATGGATCACTGAAACGTCTACTAGTCTGTCCCTGTAGTTATCCAATAAGTCACTGAAAGCAACCTTGAACTCATCCAAGTAAGAGTGAGGTATGTTGATGTCCTTTATTTCGAGATAGTCATTGACAACGAACATTAGGATCCTGCCTATTGGATCGACTCCCTTGAAGACGGGGTGATACCAGCCCTGTTTGAGAATCATCCGGACCTCCTGGATGAATCTGCTGCAGAAGGGGTCGGACTGGGAGAGAATCCTCATCTTCCTATCCTCTGGCATGGGCGAGAGTAGGGTCTCTGCATCCTCGTGTGATGCGTAGTAGTCAGTTGGGTCTGGTTGCAATGCCACGACCCTGCAAATGCTTCCATCTGATTCCAGATCTCTCAGAACCTCGGCTAATTCCTCAACCGGCCTACTGACGAAGAATCGTAGTGTGTGCAGCCTTACAGGACCAATTTTTCTTATCAGGGTCGAAAGCGCCTCTGGGAAAGGCATGGCCTCGATTACGCCGTGGACTCTTCTGAAAATCGCAACCGACCTTCTCCTATTTGGCATGTCTAGGAATTGTTTGGCCACCACCAACTGCCTCTCTAGGTTCGATAATGCCCTCTTGAGGCTCTTCTGGATGTGCTGATTCTCTTTTCCCCTGGGGTATTCTGAGAATAGCTCCGTCCGAGTTATTCCTTCTTCGGGTATCTTCTCCAGTAGCTCGTTCTCAAGTGCCCCCAGCCATGGTTCTGTCCTGAGGCCCTGAAGCATTGGGAGTTGGTCCCCGGTTGTATATCCGACTCTATTGTGGAGGAGTCTGCCATTGAAAACATCAGGATCGTGCTTGATGTCCTTCCAGTCCCTGAACCTATAGTTCTCAACCCTGTGAAGTAATTCATCCCTTCTCTGAATTAGGGCTAGCGAACGTATGGCTTCGGAAGGTTCGCTGAATCGTGTAAATGACTTCTGTAAGAGCAGTGTTTGTAGGGTCCGGTAATCGACGACATCTACGCTTCCGCCCGTAATCCTATATTCATCGACCCTGAGGATAAACTCACCTTCTTCTGTCTGTGTGAAGAACCCGATTGACACAAGATTCCTCATCTCCAATTCCTGGAGTACCGATTCCACCTGGGCCAAGGGGAATGGAAGCCTGTCACTCAGTGACTCAAGGGTCTGAGGTCCCTCAGAACCTAGCATGTCAAGGAGCTTGAGCCTCAGGCAATCCAGCGGATCGGAGAGGTTTGACTGGTTCCATGACTTCGGCTCTGATCCAGTGAACCCCTCTGCAATTTCATAGGTCATACCTCCTGTGTATAGTGATCTTAAATCGTCCATTTCGGATGCTCCAGCAACAGCAAGGCAGCCCAAGGTCCCGTGGACACTCGCCATCCTAATTGAGAACCACTTGTCGTCAATCTGCTCGTGATTTGTGTTCCTGACCTTAGTAATCAGTCCCCTCTCTGCCAATTCATGGACCCATGACCTAATTGTTGGAATCTCTATATCGCTGAGTTTACTATTGTACAGGGGGTTAGTCAACTCCCTCTCTAGACCCCCTCCCATGTCCATGAGCCTGAGTAAACTAATTGCATCACTTGGCTTGGCTACCTTTGACTGGTAGTACTCTGCAATCTTCTCCCTGTCTAAGTCGGTTGCAAGAGAACGGGCGCCCAATAATCTCCTAAGAATCTCGGGATCTACGTCCTTGATTAGATACGCACGTGTCCTGAGGCTCAACAGGTCCTCGAAGGCTGACATGAAGAGAGTCATTCCAAGTGGCGATGGCATCTTGACTCTTCGATGGACAATTCTAACATCTTCACTATCCATTCTAGAAATGAAATTCCTGAGTTGCTTCATATCAAGATCGCCGTTGAGTATCTCGTTCATAGCCTCACGAATTATCACCGATTCATCCATCTGTCTGTGTTTCGTCATTATTGACTCAGCCTTCTGCTGGAATTGCTTCGGACTTACTTCCTCGGAACCAATCCTACGCGGATTGAGCATGCTTCTAGATGACACTTCCCTGAATCTCTTGGCGAATAGTTGGGAGTCCATCATGTACCGCTGTAGTACTTCCTCGCTAGTGTCATTTCTGAAAACGTCCGGAATTTTCGAAATCTCGACTTCATGACTTAGTTTTGCCATGAATCCGTTCTCATCGAATGACAATTCGTGAACAATGACATTATCCTGAGCGGCAATGCCCGCGAACAAATAGCCAAGAGCGAGATTGAATGCCCGCCCCCTGCATGTAGTGACTACGTATGTGGGGAGTGGAGCCTCTACTTGCTCAACGAGAATTCTATCATTTGAGGGGACTTGGAAGGTTGTGGCGGAATGTTCGTCTAGGAATTGCTTCAATGCCAGGGCGACTGGCCTATTGAGTCCCAGGGCATTGGTGAGTAGTGGTTCGGAGTCCTCCCCCATCCTAATTCCTATCGAAACATGCCCGAGTAAATTCAGAACTGCTTGGCTTAATTCATGGGTTCTGCTGTTTGCCTCCCCTGTCCATGACGGGATGGTAGGGCGATATCCAGTAGCAGGGGTGACATTGACCCTTGTCCCCCTTATACTCGCGACCCTATATGTTGAGCCGCCAAGTAGGAAGACATCCCCATTCCTGAGGCTAGAAACGAATGAGGAGGAGAGTTGCCCGACTAATGTACCATCCCCAGTAAATACGAGGTAGTTGTTGTCCGGTGCTATTGTACCGATGTTTGTGTAGTAAATCATCTGGGCGAAGCCCCTCTTGCCAAACCTGTCCTCCTCCCAGTCGAGCCACAGTCTTCGCTCTTCGTCGAGCATATCTAGTACCTCTATGTAGTCACCCTTGGGAAGAGTTCGATAGGGCCATGATGATGTAACCAGATCGTATGCGTCGTCTATGTCCCATTCCTTGATGATAGTGAGTCCGATTAGGAACTGAGCGAGAACATCGAGGCTGTTCTCGGGGAATTTCAGTAAATCCATCTCACCTTCCAGAATTGCTGTCTGGAGAGCGACTAGTTCCAGGAGATCATGTGATGAGATTGGCAGGAATCTAGCACGGGGCAAACCACCTACTTGGTGCCCGGCCCTTCCAATTCTCTGCAAGGCGGTTGCAATTGAGCCGGGTGAGCCAACTTGGATAACGAGATCAACAGAACCAATATCTATTCCCATTTCTAAGCTGGACGATGATACGACGCACCTCAGTAGCCCGTTCTTCAGCTGTCTCTCGACATCGAGCCTGATTGTTTTGTCCATTGAACCGTGGTGCCCCTCGACCCCTTCCAATCCAGCGATCTTCAGTTTCTGCACGAATGTCTCAGTCATGTTTCTGGTGTTAACGAAAACCAGAGTTGTGGTATGGGCCTCCACCAATTCCTTGATTCTGTCAATATTGTGGTCCAGTATCTCTTTCACAGGTGTTGAGCTAAATCTGGGGGTCGGGAGGATGATGTCCAGATCTAGTTCCCTATCTCCGGAGATCTTTGCTATCGCGACCTTCTGTTTTTCCGCATCTCTTTCTCTTGAGTCGCTGGCAACTAGGAACTCTGCTACTGCATCTAGTGGCTCCATGGTTGCACTAATGCCAATCCTCTGAACGTCGGAAGAAACGACCGAGTCCATCAAGGCCATGCTCAAAGATAGATGGGTCCCCCTCTTTGTTGGAACCAACGAGTGCATCTCATCGATAATTAGCCACTTCATCTCATCCAGTATTGGCCTGAATCTCTTAGAGGCTAGGCCGAGTGCCAGTGATTCGGGAGTTGTGATTAGGATATGAGGGGGTTTTCGGAGCATCTTCTCCCTCTCGCTCTGAGGGGTGTCCCCAGTTCTCAGTCCTACCTTGATTTCCTTTGCCCTGCTTGGCAGGTAACGCTCCTTAATTTCCTCCAGTGGGCCTATCAGATTCTTCTGAATGTCATTCGCGAGTGCCTTAATTGGAGAGATGTAAACGCATTGAACCGAGTCTGCCAGTGTTCCGTCCAAGGACTTCCTGACAAGATCATCGATTATTGTCAGGAATGCCGTGAGGGTCTTTCCAGAGCCAGTTGGTGAACAAAGCAGCAAATGTTCTCCTTTCAGAATTCTGGGAATTGCAACCTTCTGGGGCTCAGTGAAGTCTGGGAACGTATCCGTGAACCAATTCCTAACGGGCTGACTGAGGTTTTCCAGGAGTTCCTCAGTCTCCATCCGGTCTTCTATGTACTCTATTATTGGCATTTTTTCGTGCACCTATCGGTTGGCGGGCCTCGTGTATGTACATCAATGTTATCTTATCATGGAAACGGCAAAGTGCTCTGTGGATGGTCGGCATTTCTTGCAGTATGCCCCTCCAGTGCAAGAATGCTAGGATGGCTTGAAATCTAGGTGGGCGAGTCGAAGACTCGAATATGACGGATCAAGACCGGTTGGATCGCCTGACATCCATGATGAGGAGGAGAGGTGTAGTACTCCCCTCATTCGAGATTTATGGGGGAGTCTCTGGCCTGATTGATTATGGCCCTGTTGGGGCTAGGATAAAGAGAAGAGTGGTTGAATCGTGGGTAGACCACTGGACCAGCCAAGGCGACGTGGTTGAGGTTGACTCGCCTTCCATCACTCCGAAGGAAGTACTTGTCGCCAGTGGCCACGTTGGTGAATTCAATGACCATATGTCCGAATGCCAGTCCTGTGAGGGAGTATTCAGGAGCGATCATCTGATTGACGGCATGCACCCGAATCCAGATTCCCTATCTGGGGTTGAAATTGATGGGGTTATCTCTGAGAATAGTGTTCCATGTCCAAATTGTGGAGAGAGCGAGTGGAGTCATGCTAAGCCGATGAACCTGATGTTCCCCACAACTATTGGGGCTATGAGGAGTGGTCGTGAAGCCTTCATGAGGCCAGAAACAGCACAGGGAATGTTCATGCTTTATCCGTCACTTTTCAGGCATTTCAAGCAGAAGTTACCATTCGGAGCCCTGCAGACAGGTAGAGGTTACAGGAACGAAATCAGCCCCCGACAGGGAATGATCAGACTAAGGGAGTTCAATATGGCGGAGCTTGAGTATTTCATTGATCCAGAGGACCCTCCAAAGGGTGATTTGGGTCAATGGGAGTCTCCGGTAGAGTTGGTTTCTGACCCAGAGGGAGAACATCCCGGAGTCCACAATGTCACTTTCTCAGATGCCCTGGACAGCGGCATCGTCAGGCACCCCACTGTTGCATGGTTCCTAGCTAGAACCTGGGAATTCCTAGTGAATGTCGGAATCGACAGCACGAAAATTAGGTTTAGGCAGCACACAGGTACTGAAATGGCCCATTACGCATCGGATTGCTGGGATTGCGAAATCTTCGGAGAGTATGGATGGGTCGAATGTGTAGGAATAGCCAATAGAACGTGTCACGACCTAGAGTCCCATGAAGAACACTCGGGAACCAACCTTCTAAGGGGTTGGAGGCAATATCCCAATCCCGTATTGGTGAAGAGGGACGTTCTTTCCCCAAATGGATCCGTAATTGGTCCGATATTCAAGGGCAAGTCATCAGCGGTTTCCGATGGTCTTGCATCATTGGAAGAGATTCCAGACTCTATGCCCTTTGATTTGAAACTAGCTGATGGCTCTAGTGTGCAGATAACTTCTGAAATGGTGAATAGGAGGAGTGAGGAGGTTAACGTCCACGGAGAGTGGTTCACCCCTCATGTTGTGGAGCCCGCATTTGGAATTGATCGGATAATATGGCACATTATAGATCACGCATTTGATGAGGGTGGGAAGGAAGGTGAAGAATACACCATTCTATCACTTAATGAGTCAGTGACTCCCTATGACATATCCATACTCCCTCTTTTCGATAAGGATGGAATGGGTGAAATCGCTCGAAGCCTTGCGTCTGAAATTAACTCCATTCCGGGAATTAGGGCAGATTTGGATACATCCAGATCAATCGGCAGGAGATACGCCAGGGCAGATGAAATTGGAATTCCTTGGGCGATAACAGTAGACCACTCATCATTGGACGATGACGCAGTGACAATTCGTAGAAGGGATGATCAGATGCAGATCCGAGTACCGATGAACGTAGCCATTGAATCTCTACGATTGGGCACTCTAAACGGGTTGTTCTGACGGCCAATCTTCAAGGAGCCCCAACTTCACAATGCTGTTGATGGACGCGGACGTCGAGGACTGGACCGAGCGCCACAGGCCGACTAGCCTACGCCAAATGGAAGGTAACGACAGCCAAATGAGGTCCATCAGGAGATGGTTGGACCAATGGGAAGGGAGTAACAAGCCGAAGAAGAGGGGCATCCTTCTCTCTGGTCCCCCGGGAGTCGGGAAGACCACGCTAGCCAAGGCCGTTGCACAGGAGCGTGGGTGGATGATTATTGAACTCAATGCATCAGAAGAAAGGAATGCTGCTGCGATAAGAAAGTCTGCTACCAGGGGTTCCCAGCACGTTTCCCTAGATGCATTCTCAGGTGGGTCAAATAGCGATGGTAAGACGGTGATTCTACTAGACGAAGTGGATCACCTAGGAGGTGGTTTCTCGGAGATATCAGAAGACCGTTTGGAGAGAGTGATTTCTAGCGAGGGTGATGGTCCGGTATTGCTTGGTGACTCTGGTGGTAAGGCTGAGTTACTGCGCCTCCTTAGCGTCTCGGAACAGCCTGTAATAATGACCTGTAACGACCCCATGAGACTCTGGGGTTCGGGACGCTCGTGGAGAAGAAATAGGGATAGAGTGCTATCATTGTCCGACCTAGTGCACTTCAAGAGAGCGGGCAACATAGACATGAGGAAGATTGCACATAGGGTCCTAGATCACGAGGGTTACACCATTGATCCCGGGGCACTAGAGGAGCTCCTATCATCGAATCCCGGGGACCTGCGTGCTTTGGTAAAGGACCTGCAGGCCATCTCCATGGTGAGCGATGGGCATATCTCTATGGCTCATGTCAAGGATCTTTCGAATGTCGCCATCAGAGACGTCCAAGTGGATGTTTTCAAGGCTATGCGTGAGGTTTACTCGAGCAATACCGGGAAGGAGGCAAATTCAGTCCTGCTCAATAGTGACAAGGACCCTGATCAGATGCTATCTTGGTTTGCTTGGAACAATCAATCAGTTTTTGACTCAAAGAGCCTACGGGAGATAAGTCCTGCTATGGAAATGGCAGATAGGTCACTAGCCACAAAATTCACCAACAGGGCGTTCAGGTCTTGGTACTGGGGTTCGACACTGACGTCTCAGTCTGCGGTATCACAGAATCCAATAACATCTGACCCATATCTAGGATATCCGGATTTCCTACGCAGAGGTAGTGAGTCTTGGAGATCGCAGTCCGTAGTTGAAAAGATGGCGGAAATTGTCTCTACTAGCAAGTCCTCTTTCAGAGAGGAGATTTGGCCCATTCTGATGGCAGTCCATGACGATTCACTGGGTGGTGACCCTGATGACTTCTCTATTGCCGTAAAGCTTGGTCTATCGATAGAGGATCACCTATCGCTCCATGGAATAACAAAAAGCAGCAGGGACGGAAAGAGGATAGTCAAGTTATTCGAAGAACAAGACATCACGGAAACATTCGATGAATTAGTTCCGGATAGTACGGAATCTGAGCCTAGCGAAGACGAGGGGACGCAGTTCACTTTGGACTCTTACTAGTTGCTTCCCCATGTCTTGGGGTGAAGTAGTACGAGAACCGTGAGGAGCTCCAGCCTTCCAAGCCACATCAGAAGGCTGGCGACGACCATTGATGGCTCACTCAGTGCAGCCCATGTGGCAGTGGGACCGAAAGCACCCAATGCCGGTCCGGTGTTACCAAGAAGGGATATCGAGATAGAAAGCACGTCAGTCATTTCCAGAGATGGCTCGAGAAGTGCGAGGGCGAGCATCGATGCTGTCACAAGAACCGTCCATGAGCTCAACATTCCCAATACCGTCCAAATCCTTCTGTCATCCAGTACCTCTCCATTCAATCTTATTGCGACGACCTTCCTTGGCCTAATTATCCTCAGAATCTCTCTCTTTGAAAGTTCGAAGGCCACCCTTATCCTGAGGACCTTGAGACCCCCTCCGGTCGAGCCTGCGGATGCCCCAATAATCATCAGTAGTAGGAGGACGAACTGGCTAAACACGGGCCAAGATGCGAAATCGGCGGAAGAGTATCCTGTACTGGATATGGAAATAGCTTGGAAGGCTGTATGCCTCATAGTTTCAAGGAAGCCCTGGCCCTCAACCCCAGATCGTAGCAGATTGAAGGACATGGCCAGCCATGCGATGATAATTATCATGATGTACCCCCTGAACTCTTCATCTCTAAGTGCTTCACGAGAGCGGCCTGCTAGAACCAAGTGGAGCAGGCTGAAATTAATGCATGTGATTAGCATGAAGACCATGACAATCGACTCAATCGTAGCTGAGTCAAAGGCCATGATGCCGCCATCGGTCGTACCGAATCCTCCTGAGGATAGCGTGGTTAGGGAGTAATTCACGGCATTGAATGTGGACATCCCTCCGATGAATTTCAGGAGTAACATCTCGATCACTGTCAGAGCGATGTAGATAGTCCACAGCCTCCTCGCAGTCCACTGTAGAGAGGGTCCTAACCTAGATAGGGTGGGGCCGGTCAACTCTGCTCTAGCCAGAGTCATTCCCCCTCCGAGTGCCTGAGACAGGATTAGTAGACCTAGCATAATCACTCCCATACCACCCAGCCACTGTGTCACGGAGCGCCACAGTATGAGGCTCTCGGGTTGGGATCCTATGCAGTCAGTTACGGCCTGGCACAGCGGGCTTGTTGCCGGATCGATAACCGTGGCCCCAGTAGTGGTGAATCCTGACATTGACTCGAACCAAGAGTGGATTGCTCCCAATAGGACGTCGGAAAATCCAACACCAGGATCAGACAAATCGAATGGACCATAGAAAACCCCGCCGAGCCAATAAGGGAGTGCGCCTACCACTACCACAGGAATCCATCCTAGTGCAACGCACGCGTATGCTTCCCTGTCCCTTAGCCTAGAAGCTGTATCTGCGCCTTTTGCCAATGAAACTAGGCCTTGGCCGACAGCAGCAGCAATAATCAGCGGTATTAGGTACGTCCTCGCAGCGAACTCATACCCCTCTGATTCAACCATGTAGCAACTGTAGGCGGCCACAATCACAAGCGGTAGGGCGACTAGCCTGATTGTCCAACCGAGTACAAACCCAACAACGTCCCAGCGCATTTTCAACTCCCGAGAGTCTTCTCAAGCTTCTTCAGATCCTCCTTGGGGAGAAGCAGGTATATCCTGTCACCGGCCTTTATCGTCTCAATGGTGGTCGGATCTACGATATTGGTCACTCCATGTTCATCCACCCTATCCACCATTGCAACTCGGACGCCTAGTTTGGATTCGATTTTCGGTATTTCCTTGTCTACGAAGCTATGATCCGACCGAACCTCAGCAGAAATGGATATCACTTTAGGGACAGTTGGAATTACCTGGAATGTCCCAGGGACATTCATGTGGATAGATTTCAGAATTGAGGTCACGGTAACCTGCCTCCTACTTACTGGCTTGATTGAGCCAATCCTCTGCACGGCCTCGACGAGGGCCCTGTCTTTGAGGACTAGTCCCGTCCTCTGGACCCCCTTGTCTTTAGCCCTCATCGAAATAGCGATGTTTAGATTATCGTCACTCAATGCCGCTACCGCGATATCGTGGGTGTCTATTCCGAGTTCCTTGAGCAATTCCTCGTCCTGAGGGTCTCCATGAATGACATCCAACCTCTTGCTATTTCCAATAGAAGACCCGACTAGTTCGTTTGCAGTGTCTAGGTCTGGTTCGATAACCACTACATTGTGACCTCGTGAAAGATAGTAGCTAGTTAGCCTCATTCCGAATTGGCTTGCTCCGAAGACTGCTATCTGTGCCCTTTCCTTCAAATCTGGATCTGATTTTCCGACGCCCCTTGTCACTTGGGCGAACTGGTCTGTTGAGTTTGAAACGAAAACGAGTGTGTCGCCTGGCTGTATTACCTCGTTACCATTGGAGAGCCTGCCTGAGTCGCCATTTGGGCGAATTGCGTAAACCGATGGCATTCCTCTGAATATGTCACCGACCTCGCCCGTCTTGGTCCCAATTAGGGCAGAGGACGTTGTCACCTCTGTGGCAACTATCCAAGATGAGTCCCCTAGGGGGAGTATCTCATCGATGGACGGCGCCAGCAATCCTGCTGCCAATTGCTCCACAATCTCGTCTGCAGCACAAACTATGTGGTCCGCACGAGACCAGTTGTTGATTGGTCCGGCCCCCCTTACTGGATCCTCCATATTTGGATTCCTTATCCTAGCTATTGCCTTTAGCCCACTAGCGTTCCTATCTCCAATCTGCTCACTGTATACCTTCTTCGCGAATGAGCAAGCGAGAAGGTTGACCATGTCGTCATTTGTAGCCATCACAATCATCTCTGCATCAGAAATTCCAGCTCTGAGCAACGAGTCTCTCGAAAGGACGCTTCCAGTAACAAGCAAACAATCAAGGTATTGAGACTCATTGATTGCAGTTGGATCCGTGTCAATGAGAGCAACGCTCCTTTTTTCCTGCCTCAGGGCAGCTGCGACGCCACGACCGACCTCACCAGCGCCAGCAATGATTACTCTCATCTGTCTTGTTGCCTCGGCGGCACGAATATAATACTGCGCCATCCGTATGTCCGATAATGCACCTATGAGGGGGGACCGTGGTTATTCACTGTCGTCGTTTACTGGCGAACCCCTTGTTCTGGACTCAGATGCCGCCCTATGCCTATCGGACTGCCTAGTGGTCCTCCTAAATGCCTGTCTGGCTGCTGGGGTGAGTCCGGAAGGCAGCCAATGGTTGTGTGCAGGGGACCAAAAGGCAGCCACTGCAACGATTGGGGCTATGAGGATCAGGGGCATATACAAAGATAGTACAAGAGAGATAGTCAGGCATGCACGTCCCAGTGCCGCTAGCAGAAAGGGAGAGAGCCTCTTTGATTCAAGAATCATTGAACCCTGGAATGCGGCGGGAATTGCATGGCCGGTGCATGAAGCGGCTGCTATGACCAAAGCTATCGCCACAGAAACAATTGAGAAACCAGAGTAATCTGAATTTGCCAACTCCTCCCCGAACAGCCTCCAAGCAAGGACGGAGGCTTGCATCGCGCCGATTCCCAGTCCAAGGGTCCATCCAAATGGAGGGGAAGTGCGTAGTGCCACGTTTCTCGGCCTGCCCATTAGGAACATTACCAAGGCCGACTCTGCAAATGCTATGAGTAGAGCGAGTACACCTGCAGATGCTATGTTTAACGAACTCTCTACTATCCCTGCCAGAATCAGCCTGTCAACCGCAGAAGCTAGTATCATTCCAGAGACAATTCCGTAAAGCAGGTATCTGACTGACCCAGCTAAATCGAAAAAGCCGGTCATCTTGGCCATTGAGCCCCTCCATCCGATGAATACGCCTAGCAGACCAATGGCGAAAGCGGCCTGGGTTTGCCACAGTCCTGCGACCATGTTATGGCATGGCACCCGCCATTTGAGGGCATCTGCCCCCGATAACGTTCAAACCACTC
>CAYLUC010000024.1:0-16874 GCA_964386765.1 uncultured Candidatus Poseidoniales archaeon
ACTACTCGGACAACGTCCAGATAGTCCTGGATGTGGCCGAGACACTGATTCGCAGATTCAAATGGGATTCAAGGAACTCCATAATCAGCTCTGACCCTCACATCATGGTGCACTTACTACGCACGGATAATGGGCTGAGAAGAGATGTGTGCATCATGTCCAATCACGACCTACCTGCCATTGACAACTGCCTCTCCTTCGTGATGTGGGGGGAGTCGGGATTCCCCAATCCGCCCGAGACCATAACCGATGGAGTGGGCTACCTGGAAGATCCCGTGGGATATGAGAAACGTTTGGAGAGGGAGAGGGCTGAACGGGCTGAAAGGAGGAGGGCCGCCAATGAGATACTCAATGATGAGATTGAGAGGAAAAACGCGGAACTGGCGATTCAGGAGGAGATTGAGATAGCGATTCACAGGATGAACCAGAAGGGATGGAGGGAAATCATGGAGGAGCATGAAATTTCAGGCTCCCCGCAGGGGCGTGTCTCGACCGCTCTCCATGAGGCGAGAATAAGTCTCCTGGCCCCTCCGTTAACCGATCCATGACACCGTCATCGATTGCGATATTCATAACCCCCCAGCGGGAAGGAATGAGGTTGCGCCCGACCTATAATGAAAGAGGGCATGCCATTGAACGACTTGATCCTAAGGAGAAGATAGCTATGAGTGACACAAAGACATCAGTGCATTTGCTAGACGCCACAGGCCACACCACGGTCCAGATGACCCGACAGGAGGTCATGGACCTCCCCGGAGTCTCGACCGGAGAGAGATGGGTTTTCATGGATTCGAAGATGGTGGAGGCGACCCAAATTGCCGACACCGACTTCGGAGCCGTGACCAATGTCATGGTGGGGCCGGCACTAGCAGCTGGCTGAATAGGAAATAGAGCCCAAAGGGCCCGGACAAACGTAAGCCGTTCATGGGGGGCAACCTCCATGTTCGGTGCAATAGTGACAACGATAAGGTGAAACAATGAGATACGAAGAAAGATACAAAGAATACACAATTACGAACGACTACGTGATATCGGTAATAGGGGCAGGGGGCATTGGCAACAACCTCCTGTCAGCCCTGGTGCCCGCCCTTCACAGGGGGCACATCCTCGATTCAGTGGACCTGATTAGAATAAACGTCTACGACTCGGATTTGGTGAGCGAGACGAATCTTGCCCATCAGGGATTCCTGCCGGATCAGGTGGGCATGTCCAAGGTCCACGCCTGTGAAATGGCAATGTCCCAGTTCTTGGGAAGAAAGTTGGAGATGGTTCCTTGCGACTGGGACATCAGGTCAGCCGACGACCTTGCTCCCTCTGACATGATTGTAGTGGCAGTCGACTCATCCGCGGCCAGGAAGGTAGTCCACTCGTCAGGCTCCATATGGCTTGACCTGCGATGCAGGGGTGACGGATACATAGCGATGGATCACACAGTGGATCCGGACTTTGTTTCCAGGAGGACACCCGAACAGGCACCCATGTCTTGCCAGATGGATGGGGCCATAGAGAGTGGGAACATCCAGTTCGGGCATGTCTGGGCCGCCGCCCATGGCGCACAGTGGGTCCTTCAGTGGCTAAGGTTCATGACCGGCGCCGACAATGTCCCATTCCCCGGCCCCAGAGCGGCAAGCCTGACCTTCGGCGAATTGGCGAAGCTACCCTTGATCCCCGACTCAGAGCAGGGCGTAGTTAACCAATCAGCAAGTAAGGGGGCTCCTGTGTCTCCACTCGAATATCCGGAGCAGGTGTGGAAGACCTTTGTCAGTGGAGGAGAACCAGGACACATTTACGTCCTCCAGACCATTGCAGCATTAGCACAGAAGGAGCAGTGGAAGAATCTCTGGGATCTAGCAGATGAGATAGGGCGCGAGGTAAGCGTGATCGTTGATGCAGAGGGTCTTTTCTACGTAGACATAGGGACTCGTGGAGAGGTATTGCCCGCCAGGCCGATTGGGGCATCGGTTCCTTTCAGGAGGTGGATACACACCCATCCTATGGACGCATACTGGAGTTCAACGGATCTTGACAGCCTTTCAGCATTCTCGCCCTTGATTACAGAGGCCCTTGTATTGGGTATGGACCAGTACAAGAGATCTACCACAATCGTTGATGAGCACACCCCTAGGCTGGCAGCACACCCTCCTCTTTCCAACTGGTCATCTGAGCCAACCAAGATGTATCCAACTGTAGGTGCTCACAATGAGTGAGGGGCGGGACTTTGGGGATGCAGCCCACAGGTTGAAGGAGGTCAGAGATGGAATGGGGCCCTCGGGCGTGAGCGTCTCAGTATTGGTCAAGGCAGTACTGGGATTGGATTCAGATGAAGAGATGGAGGAATTGGTAGAGGCGGCAATGGCATCTAGGGAGGGCCTTCCGATATCCGACATGGAGTTGGCAGTCGGAATAATCAACCTATACAACTGGCGTTCCAGCAAGGCCTGATCGATTTTCGGAGAGTTCCTCACACTAGAAAAAACTCTTCGAAACAGGCCATGGAGGACATTGCCCTACTCAATCATTAAACGCCTACCCTCAGACGCCAAACTCCGCGCGGCGGAATGCCTCCGATAAGGGGGTTATTTTTGAAGTAAAAGAACTAGAAGGTGGAAGAAATGAAGAACAATTACAGAGCAGATAATACAGACATAAACACGAATAATTGCGATAACTGCAATTCCGCTGAATTGCATCACGACGATGCTATAGGTCAGATTTACTGCGTTGATTGCGGTTTCGTCTGTAGTGACGAAGAATTTGCAATGGATGGGAAGGAGATGACTTGGGGGGAAAACCCCCAGAACACAGCATCGGATGGGCTCGGTGGAGCCGCCATGCCTTTCTCTAGGCCGAGTGACTATACTGGCAAGGCGAGCGACTACGGGCGTATGAGGAAGGCAGACGGCAGAGCCAGGTTTGCCCCTCCTCCCTATGTCATCAGGTCGGCGAGAACGCTGGAGGAGCAGGGGGAGCAGGGGGCCACGGTGAAGAGAGTCCAATCAATTCTCGCCGAGGCCGATTCCATCAAGAACGAAACCTCGCTCGCTGATCAGAGGCCTCCTCTGAGGGGGTACTCACGACTCCCCAAGGGCAAGCACGAGCAGTCCGAATACAGGAAGAAGGCACTGGCACTAGCTGCACTCGCACTCGACGACTCCCGTGGCCGTCCAACCAGGTATAGGGTTCTTGCCGAGTTAATGGGCGTGGATATGGGTGATGTCATTAGACTCAGGAAGATGATTGCCAGGAGGGTCCACGACAGAGAGAGGACAAGACTCAAGGAACTGGCAGACTCTATTAGCGACCCATCGGAGGCGGCAAGAGCCCTTAGACAAGCAATGCTTGAGGCAGCGATGGACCACATACATTCAATGATACACGACATCATCATTCACGACCATTCCACCCCCTCAGGGATGGTTACCGCTTTAGACATCAGAGAGAGGGCCATGCAGGTTCTGCAGGATTCACAGGAACCCGTGGGAGGAAGGCCAATGGGGAACGGCCAATATGCTTCATTCTCCGCACACAAGGCCGCAATGCTCGCTACATTCGAGGCAGTCAAGTCTCTAGGCCTTCCAATGGAGTTCTGCAGAGAGCTGTATAGGCTGGTCCCCGTCGCTAGGATGAAGACCCACATGAGGAGGCTCGGGAGTTGGTGGAGAAGCTCAGATGATGCCGATAAGAACGTAACTGGGCACGCCTAGAAGAGAGCCTGGTTGTGTTCCGGGATAATTTCACCGGGAAGTGTATTTCGACGCTCGAAGTATGTCCATAGTGGATGGGGGATCAGCCTGACCCTGCCATTGGCAAACGGCTCCAGTATGTCACAGAACCTCTCGACCATGTTCCCCAGCTCCACCTCGCCGATCTCTTCCCTGCGGTATATCCTTAGTACGCCCCTCCTTTCCTCCTCTTCCCTGTCACGTCTCCATCCAGAGGCCTCAAGCATGACGTAGATGGCTTGCCTCTCTGCATTTCCGTTGGTGCCGAAGGTTGTCTGACAACTATCGAAAGAGATGTTTGGCTGGTTTATTTGCGCTCTGAACGTCATCCTGCTCATCAGGGGCCTGCTCAGCATCACCCTCCACAGAATGGGGAATAGTCGCGTGTACCTGCGGACTATCGCTTCAGCCGGATTGCCCCTATTGATATCCATCAAGACTTCCCTGTCTAGGGACTCCCGCTGCTCTCTGGTTAGTAGCAGCCTCATATGATCCCTCAATGTCTCAATCTTCCTCTGTGAGTTAACGTCGTCTAGGAGGGTTAGCATCACCATCCCTACGGAGTCTCCGATCACATATTTCCTGAGTTCCCTCTGCTCAACTATGCATATGCCACGATCCCTGGATACATCCGCCGAGGAGCCACGCTCATCGATTCCGTGAACAGAGAAACGGGTGTTGTGACCCCCCATCCCAGGCCTTATCCTGTATCTCAGTCCTGATGATCCCTTGACATCGAACCATCCAGGGGCCCCTTCGGGCCTAAACACCTTGACATTGGGGGCATTCGACTCCATGACAGTCCTCAGTAGATTGATTCCCCTCACATCCTCTTCTGAGAGTAGGCCATCCCTCGAGTCAGAGAATATTCCTTGCTGAATCTTCAGCATCCTCAGGAAGTCAGGGTGATCCCGGGGGGAAAGGGCCCACATTGCCATCTTGGACCAGGTCATGGGGTGGCTCTCTATCTCCAGCCACCTCCATCCCTGGTTCCTGAGCATACGTGCTTGGAATCTCCCGTTTCTGATTCGAAGGGTAACTGGGATGTTGTACTCGTCCAAACTTATGTTGCTGCCGACCTGCGACTCGTCCCACCTGTCCTTCCACTTCAGTCGCTCGTAGAGTCCCTTGAATGCCCTGACTTTCCGGAAGGCGCCCCTCGACCTCCCTCCCCATCCCATGACTCTCATGTGCATTTCGAAGTTCCGGATGTGGTTCCCTCCTCCTTCGTTGCGTATCCGATTACTGTACCAATTCAGAACCGCTGCTGGGTGTAGTGTAATGTTCTCGACATGCCTCATGCTGCTCCTTTGGTGCGTCTCGCAGCATGCCAGGTCCAATGATAGGAGCACGCCACTCCAGTCGAAACCCTCTAGGTCATTTCCTCGTTCCAGTATCTTCAGTATCCCCCTGTATGGTATTTCGATAGGGAGCCCGTCTAGGAAGAAACCGCCATTCACCCAGCACAGATGGCTTCCGTCCGGAAGCCTCCCTCCTTGTTGGAGTGATCTGATGACGTCTAGGTCATCCATGTAGTCGTCCGCCCTCGACCCTCTCCTGTCGAAGCCCTCCAGGTAAGACATCTCCTCCTCATTCAGGCCCCATCTCGGGTAGTACTCAACAGTCCTTGTCCGACATGGCTCCAAGTCGTTGTAGGCCCACCCCCACTCATCCCCCTGGAGCTTCCGTATTGCACGCCATATCTTCCGAGGCTCCATCCCGGGGCTGCCAAGCTCCTCACGTAGGGCTTCTATGGACTCTCTGCTGTGTATGTCATCTGCATCCCTTCCAATTATGTGTGGGACAAGGACGTGGCAGATGTCGCAATACTCCTGCTCGTCCCTCCTCGGGTCGGCGTAGTTGATGCATGCACCCAAGAATTCCGGGACAGTTCCTATTCTGCCCTTGCAGCAGGAGCAGGTACTCATTCAGTACCCTCCACCCGGGCCTGAATCCTCCGCTCCTCTAGCCATTCAATGAACGCATCATGGAGGGCCACGTCATCCACGCTTGGCTCTTGCTCGAGCAACCGTTCAATGTCGTCCTCGTCCTCGTCCTCGTAGTCCTCAGGGTACTCGCCACCGAATTCGTACAGGTCACAGACCTCGCTCCACCAGGCGTCGACACCCACCTCGTCCTTGTCCACGGCGACCTCCTCGATGCAGTGGAAGATCAACTCGAGTGTGGAAATTATCCCTCCAGAGGAGACGTCGTCCCTTAGGGCCATCAGGTATTGGATGGCTATGTCACCGGGGGGGACGCTGCTAGACCCATAGGGGTCTATGCAGACGAAGATGCCGTTATCCACAGCCGCCCCCTTGTCCTCGACGTCGGGGATCGCCCATATGCCGAACTTCGATGACTGCCCCATCCCGAAAATAACGTAGCACACCCCCGACCTCCCTCTTACGAAGAGCCCGTGCCCGTTTCCGCACACGACTGGGTCCACAGAGGAGTCCTCGCCCAGTCCTTCCACCAGTTCCCTGAGCAGTCCGGCAGCTCGCAACTCGGGACCGCCCAGCTCCCATCCCCCGCAATCTTCGTGCCATGTCCAGAAAACGTCGCGCATAATGTCTGATCCTGGGTGGCCAGGGGGCTCTAGCATGAACGAAACCAGGGCCTTCCAGAATTTCGGCTCCACAGGAACCCTGACCAACGTGGGACGACCCCTTTCGAGAACTACAATGTGAAGCCTCCTCCTGTGAACAATCAGCCTCGGGGACACCCTCTTGCGAAACAGACCCAACATCTCGGAGTCACCCTTTTCGACTACCTCAATCCACTCCTTGGCCGCGTACCCCCCTATGTCCTCCATGGCCCTGGGGTTTCCTCTGGCAATGTTTCCTATGGATCTCTCCTCCATCTCATTGTGGAAGCAGTACATGGAAACAAGCTCCATGAAGGGAGATGGCAAACTCTCAGTGACGTTCCCATGTTCGGTAGGGGAGTCGATTCCCGGCCAACTATTAACTCCGAAGAAACTAGCCCAATCTGAGACGACCCTGACATACGTGGAGGCGCATGAGAGGGCACGTAGGAACAACTTCCAGTCCCTTATTTGACCCGCCCTGCCCTCGTTTGCAAGCCATGTCGCGATGTCGAATAGTGGAAGCTTGTTCGGCAATGGGTCGCCATCGATGTAGTCCCTGCTCTCTCCCACGGTGAGTATGGTTCCACAGGGCAGTCTGTAGCTACCGGGAGTGGCTTCCCCGAAGTCTCCAATTGAGCTCTTTAGATCTTTCCAGGCAAGAACGTCCGATGAGTCCCAATGTGGCTTAGGGCCACGCTTGCTTCTGAAGCCATGGGGCAAGTCACCATCATTAACGAACCTGGTAAGATCCATGAATTTTTGATAGTCTGAAAGGCCGCGAGATGGAGCTAGTATGAGATTCGTTATTTCCATCTCGTCCTCGCTGGGGAACTGCGAACTAGTCATTCCGGTGTGTGAGAATTCCAGTAGTAAGCAAGGCGAACATGCGTCAAAGGGCTGGGTGACAGACCTCTTGCAATACTTGCAAATTCCGTGCATAGGCGCGAGTAACCTACTCGGCCCTTTTGAACCCGACAAGAAAACCCTCCCAATATCTCAATTAATGGCAAATCCGGGTTAGCATTGAAGACCCCTGATTATCACGAACCCCTCATGTGCGGCGATGGTTCGGACCACATGTGCCCAAGAGACGGGACCCTCCTGTCCAGGCCGGAAGGCTACAACCGCTCTGCATTCTCTGATCATGGAATTTTCCACTGTTCGTCATGCACAGGGATGTTGCTAAATGCCGAGGCAGCGGCCAACTCGATGTCCGAGAAGAAACTCAGGAAGATGCACGAGGCATTTGAGACGGATTGTGAGGAGGTTGACCTGGATTGCCCCTGCTGCGATGCTCAAATGAGGGTTAGGAGTATAGTTTTCAGACGAGTGAACGGCACTGAAATGAATCCCATAGAGATAGACGGTTGCCCAGTCTGCAGCACATTCTGGTTCGATGCAGGAGAGCTGCAGAGCATTACCAATCCAGATGAGCCACCTTACGAGGAGCCGGGAAGGGAGGCCAGCGCGTTGCTGCTCGCACTCGAGATGCTGATACTGCTGCCTCACAGGTTCGAATGATCACATCGCACCGCTCATCAGCAGGCCCGCGAAAACGAACATCAGGACTCCCATCGCACCATCGATTAGATGAGCTTTGGACCGGAGCTTCTCGACGCCCTGTCCCCTGGTCAGCACCATTGCCACGGTCACGTACCAGGTCCCGTCTATCGTCATGCCCAGGAGCCCCATCCCAATGAGCGTCTGCATCGTCACATCCGCCTCTATGAAAGGGGCGTATAGTGCCAGCATCCATGCCAGTATCTTTGGGTTGAACAGCGCTACCAGGAAACCCTGGAGGAAACCAGCCATTTCAGATGGGCCATGTCCCTCTTCGATAGGGCCCTCTTGTGGGCCTTTCGATGCGTGCCTGAGGAAGGTGACTCCTAGCCAAACAAGTATCAGGGTACCGCCCCACTTCAGGACGGCCTCCGTTCCCTCATGCAGGGAGAGCGCCGTGGCTATACCCAATGCCGCTAGGAAAGCGTACACCCCGAAACCGATGCCGTGGCCG
Source organism: uncultured Candidatus Poseidoniales archaeon (assembly GCA_964386765.1). Lineage (GTDB taxonomy): Archaea > Thermoplasmatota > Poseidoniia > Poseidoniales > Thalassarchaeaceae > MGIIb-O5. The sequence goes on from CAYLUC010000024.1 coordinate 8,327, forward strand.
ATTCCGGTCGCGACGCCCTGGCTCCGCCCTCCGGACATCGTGTTCCTGAGGACTACCGCAAGGGACGGACCCGGGCTCATCGCACCTAGGATGAACACACTGGCCAGTGCCGCCCAGGCCTCTGGAGTCAATCAATCACACTCACGCATCAGCGTACATTGCTTCGATCTCAGCCGCCCAGTTCTCCCGGATCTGCTTCCTGCGGATCTTCAGGGTGGGGGTGAGCTCTCCGTGGTCGACCCCTAGGTCACGGGGCAGCACGGTGAACTTCTTGATCTGCTCGGGGTTGCTGAACTTCTGGTTCAGTCCCGCTACCGCTGCCTCCAGCTGGTTGTGTATGTCACTGCCAACCGCTGTGTACTCTGACAGGTCGTGCCCGAGCTCGGCTAGCTTGGCCAGCTGCTTCGAGGGGTCCTTGGGGACCTCAGTAGCGCCATCGAGGCCGTGTACGTCCCTGAGTATGGCACCCACGTCAAGTGTGAATAGGGCGCTGCAGTACTTCCTGTTGTCCCCGACTAGCATGCACTGTGAGACCACTGGAATTGACTTCATCGTCTCCTCGATGACGAGGGGCGCGATGTTCTTGCCCGCAGAGCTGACGTATATCTCCTTCAATCGGCCTGTCACGTAGACGAACCCATCGGAGTCTATCTTCCCCAGGTCGCCCGACTTCAGCCAGCCGTCCTCGGTCATGGTATCGGCAGTCGCCTCGGGATTCCTGTAGTAGCCGGCCATTACGTGCCTGCCCCTGAACTGGATCTCCCCGTTGCCGCCCTCGTCCGGGTCGGCAATCCTGAGCTCGGTGCCTGAGAGGGGCTTCCCTACGGATCCTATCTTGTTCGCCCCAGAATGCCCGAGCGTGGCCCCAGCAGAGGTCTCTGTCATTCCATAGCCCTCGTACAGGGGGATTCCCAGGTCACTGAAGAGGTGTAGGATGTCCGGGTTGATGGGGGCTGCACCCGTAATTGCGAACTTCAGGTTCGTGAACCCAATCTTCCCCTTGACTGCCTTTTGCAAGACCTTCTTCAATACTGGAATCTTGAGACCAATTCGGAGGACAGCCTTGGAATCAAGAGTACTCTTGAGATTTGAATAGACCTTCTCATAAATTCTTGGAACACCGATGAAAAGGTGGGGGTTGACTTCCTTGCAGTAGTCTATCGAGTGCAGGGGGTTGTCAACGACCCTCATGTGTATCGCGTCTCGAATCCATATGTGGTTGTCAGCTAGCTGTCCGAACACGTGGGCGCAAGGCAGCCAAGAAACATAGCCGTCCCCTTGGTTGAGGGTGACTATCTTGTGGACCTCTGCGATCTCGAAATCCATGTTGTCATGGGTCAGGACAACTCCCTTGGGGTTGCCAGTGGTTCCAGAGGTGTAGATCAGGGATGCGGTGTCCTCGGGCTTCACGGCGGCGATCCTGGCCATGACAGCAGAGTCTTCCACCGACGACCCCATTGCGATGAAGTCGGCCCACGAGATGGATTTCTCGTGCTCCATCTCGACCCCATCCATGACGACTGCCATCTCGACCTTCTCGAGTCCGTCCAGCACGGCAAGCAGCCTGTTGGAGCACATCTTCGATGCGTCCCCCCCGTCCATGGGGTTGCTCCCGACGAAGACGACCTTCGAGTCAGAGTTCCCGACCACCCAGTCGACCTCTTCCGGCGAGCATGTGTGGTACACGCCCACTGCGGCGCCTCCTGCCATGTTGGCAGCGGCGTAGGCGGCGTACCACTCCTTGCGGTTGTATGAGTAGATGCTCAGGTTGTCCCCGCTCTCGAAGCCCATGGCGATGAGGGACTTCGCCACGCCCATCGTGTAGTCGCTGAATTGCGCCCATGTGGTCGTGTCCCAATTGCCAGCCGAGTCCTTTGACGAAAGAGCTGGCTCATTGGCGTATTTCTCGGCGTTTGAAAGCAGGTACTCCGGCGTAATCATGGCGGACATGCCTATGGACAAGTCATTTGCCGACTTAACTCTTTACTTACTATTCGAGACTTTGTTTTCTTTGATTCAAGGCAGTACCGATGATACGTTCTCCCGCCAGTCCCTACCTCCGTTGCGATTCGCCAGTGGGGATGCCGGTGAGGGGTGCCAGCATCCCCTTACCTCGACGTTACTTCCATTCAGAGCTGTTATCGCCCTCTTCTCGGCGAACTTCCCAATTCCAACCACGATTTCCGCCCCCAGTATGTCAACGACCTCTAGGAGGTGCTCATCGCACCTTTCCAGAAGGGACCTCGCCGTGCTTCCAGATATCTTGTCAGGAGTCACGTTGCTCCCCCTCTCCCCATCCAGGAGCATCAGGGGGCAGTGGTTCACCAGGAACACATTCTCGAAGATTGAACGCGAGTCCCCGTAGACATCGGAGAGAAGGCCCCAGATCCTGGTTCCCGAAACCTCCTCCCTTGGGTAATCAAGCCCCACCACGGGCCTCCGAGGGTGAGGGTCGGAGGGTTGCATCACGGGAATTCCCGAGATTCCCAGAAGGTCCCTGACTGGGCTTGTGGCCGCGAATGGTATCCCCATTTGCCCCATCCCATGGGGGCCCGGGTTCATCCCCAGCATGACCGTCTTCGCCCCTAGGTCGCCTGATATCTCGATGTATCTCTTGTGAACTTCCCATGCGTACACAAGTGGGTTGTAGACGCAATCCACTGAGCCCTCCTTCACTAGGTCCTTGGCGAACTTCTCTGTGTCGTCTCTGAGCGAGGAAGCGGAAGCCAACAAACGTTCGACTGACATTGAATCACTACTGCCTGACGTCAGCCAGAGTCGCTCCTGAAATTTCCAGGAGCTCGCTGGGAGATATCGGGAAAACGGTCTGCGCAGTGCCCCCGGCCCCCCATATCAGGTCGTACTGCATCAGATCCTCGTCCATCAGGACAGTCACGCTCTCGGTGTGCCCGAAGGGGGGGACTCCCCCGATTTGGTATCCTGTGCTCTCGAGGACATAGTCCGGCTCCGCCATTCCCGGCTTGTAGCCGAGTGCCCTCTTGAGCTTCCTCTTCCTGTCCACCCTGTTCGCGCCAGATGCGATAACCACCACAGCGCCCTCCTCTCCGACGAAGACGATTGACTTCGCAATGTGGGCGACGTCACAACCCAGCTGGTCCGCTGCATCCTGGGATGTCCTCGTCCCTTCCTCGTACAACCGGGGATCTGGGGAGAATCCCATCTTACGGCACTCGGATAGCCACAACTGGTGTCCGTCCATGCATCTCCAAGACGAGCACAAGACTTGATGATTAGGGAGCCCATTGAATACGGGGCGCCCAACGGGCGAACGTGGAAATCCTGCTCCGTCGAGGCACTGTGGTTGGCATTATCCGGGCCACGATAGTGATCCAGCTGATGACACTGGTGGCTTGCTACGCCCTCTGGGCCATGGAGGGTTGCGACCCATTCGTCCCCTTCATTTCCGATACGGACACGAACTCGGCTTCAGGGTTCTATTTCACAATCGGATTCACCATAACCGGAATCCTCCTCATGATTATTGGGACCCAGTCATACTTCCTGAGGAGGAAATGGGCATCCTCGAACCTAGGGGATGGCCGGATAGGGTCACTGAACCTAATATCCAGTATCTCAGCGCTCGTTGCGGGCGCGTCCCTCGCATGGATAGCCGACACCCCATGGCACGAGCAGATGGAACTCCACCTGGTGCAAGCCAGACTGGTTTTCGGTGGCTCGATGATATGGGCCATCTCCTCAACACTGATTTCATCCAGGATGGCAGAGGCCGAACCAGCCTTCTCCGAACTCACGGCCGTCAGGAGATGGAGGACATCGTTCACTTTCGTGTGCATGTCCGTCATGGTGGTGTCAGTGGTATCCTACTCTGGAATCTCCCTGGCAGTGCCCGCGAGCTACTTGGATCTGGTTAGGGAGTGCACCGATCTCGATGTCACCGCTCTATCGGTAGCCGCGACCTTCGAGTGGCTGGTGGCATTCGGCCTGATTGGGGTCATCGAGACCTGCATCGGGGAGACAAGGCTCCTGTCAGAGGAACAGTGACGGCACCATCCGCTCGGTGCAATGTTCATGACTGAGGCACTTCGGCACGAGGCACATGTGGTGGCCAATCGGACCCTATGGGACCATCATGGCTTTCATCCTGATATCCACTATCCCCCTGAGGGACCTGCTCACGAGGGATGAGCCGGAAGAGAGGCTTAGGCTGTCCGAGTTGCCCGAGGAGATAAGGTCCAAGGGGTACAAATGGCATATCTCGCTTTACTTGGCGATGTACCTGTACAAGGCTGTAATCGACCATCACAATGAGCCACTGAAGAGCAGGGTCGGGGGCTACACGCATTGGGTACACCAACTGGAAGGAGACTTCACCCTGTGGGCCCAGGAGTCCTTCAGGAACGACCTCCTAACCGAGGTACTGTCATTCCACTACCTGTTCGTCTACCTGTTCATCATCTGGTTCGTGCCCATATACTTCATTCTGGTGAAGGACCACGTCATGGCCGACAAAGCCGCCTTGAACTACTTCGTGGTTTATGTCCTAGCAGTGCCCCTCTACCTTTTCTTCAACGTGGAGGTCACCAGCTCTTTCATCCCGGGCATGGACGCGCTCCTCTATCACGACTCGTGGTACATCGAGTTCATCACCAACAACGACCCGCTGGACAACGGCATCCCCAGCCTGCACTTCGGACTTCCACTGGGTCTGCTGATAATCAACAGGCTACATTGTAGGGAAATGGGCATCTCACTGAGGGAGTGGAGGCACCGGGAACTGGACATATTCATTATCATCAACCTATGTGTATACCTATTCAGCATACAGTACCTTGGAATTCACTGGATTGCCGATGTCGTCCCGGGAATCATCCTGGCCTTCATCTGCGCTTACTTCTGCCACCACTGGCAACCCTCACTCAGGGACAGGCCATCCAATGGCTGGGGCAGCATCATGCCATCAAGGAGGGGGATTGCCCTCGCCGTGGCCATCTCGGTGGCGTGCACGTCCGCAATAGCGCTCGTGGCCATCGACGGCCCCGGATCCGAAGAGGACGTCGCGAATTTCAGGCTCGGCCCCGGGGACGTGGCGATCGATACCATCGAGGTACACAGCCTCAATCACCCCGTCACCGTCGAGATAAGGAACGTCGGGGAGTTCGGGGCATCATGCGTCATACTGGAGCGCATCCACGTGGTGTCGAACTTCGAGAAGGGGGGGTTCAGCAGTGGCTTCGAGTTCAACGACCTGTTGGAATACCCCCACTACCAAGTCATCCCCCTGGTTTCCGGCGATTCTTGGAGAGGGGAGGTCGAGACTCCCTCCATATTCGACACGAACCTGGTTATCTGCCACTCCCCGGGAGGGGTGTCGGAGCTCCGGATAAGCATGGAGTACGTCGATGACGAGCTCATCTACACAGGGATACTCGCGTCTCTGCCCGCATTCATAATCACGGGCCTCGTAATCGACGTAACTTCGAGGTCAGAGGGCGTTGAAGGCGAAGATTCCGCCAATGTAGATTCCTGATGCTGCCCCGAGGCCCAGCCAAATTCCGATTCGGAATAGGGGGTAGTTCTTCCTCCACAGGAACACGGACTGGTGGAACCATATCAGCACGACGGGGACCAGCCAAACGAAGAATAGCAGTTGGGGCAGGAGCGAGAACAGCATCGCAGCCCAGGCCCCCAGAAGGGTCTCCATGCCCCCGCCCCTCTCGCTTGGCAGTGCGAGGAGGAGTACGAAGAGGCCGGCCATCAGTGCGAAGGGCGCCAGTATCGAGTCCTCCGAGAAGAAACGAACGTCCGTTAGGTATGGTATGCAAGCCGCGATGAAACCAGTCACGCTGGGAAGCACCACTGGCCATAGCGGAGGGCTGTCCCACTTCACATTCCTCGCGACCAAGCACATCCCAATGAAGGCTACTGGGGCATCCGGAAGGTTTTCTTTAGATTGGAGCACCTCAGGTGCCATGGCAAAGGGAGAGATAGTGCTCGGCTGCCTCGCTCCGCACCCGCCGCACGTCGTGTACGCCGAGAACCCAGATCAGAACGAGCCATTCGCCGAAGGGGGCTGGGAGGCCCTCAGGTGGGGATATCACAGGCTCGCTAGGAAGCTCAAGACCATCGACTACGATTGCATAGTGGTGCTCACCCCCCACTGGCAGACCTACGTCGGAAACCACTTCCTCGGGCTAGAGAGGTTCCAGAACATCAGCGTCGACCCGATCTTCCCAAACCTCTTCAGATTCCACCATGACATCAAGGTCGACGTCGAGCTCTCAGAGCAAATGTGCGAGGCCGCTGCCGAGTCCGGGATAGTGACCAAGATGATGCGCAACCCGGACTTCAGGGTCGACTACGGCACCATAGTCAGCTGCCACATGATGAACCCGGACTGGGACAAGCCTCTGGTCACCATCAGCAGCAACCGCTCGACTCACTACTACTCGAACGAGGTCATGAACGACCAGGCCACTGCACTCGGCGAGGCAGTAGCCAAGGCCATCGAGGAGAGCGGCAAGAAGGTCGTACTGGTCGCCAGCCACTCCCTCTCACACCGCCACTTCGTCACAGAGGCGCCCCTGCCCGAGGACATGAGCAGGGAGCACATCTACAACCACAGCCAGTACGTCTGGGACATGAAGGCCATCGACATGATGAGGAACGGCCAGATGAGGGAGCTGGTGGACATACTCCCCGAGATGATAGAGCAGACAATGGCCGAAGCAGAAGGGGGCGGCCTTACGTGGATGATGGCAGCAATGGGGATGCCCGACTACCCAGCGGAGATCTATGGCTACCAGTCCGTGATCGGGACTGGTAACGCCATAGCGGCATGGGACCCGAACGAAGCAACCCGAGAGATCGTCCTGTAGGTGATTGAATGAGCGACGAGCCAGAGATAGTGATGGGCCTCTACGTCCCACCTCACCCGCACCCGCTACTCGCACCCGACCAGAACGAGGGATGGGGGAGGCTCAGGGACGCGTTCGACGCTTGCAGGAAGAGGATAGAGGACAGCGAGGCAGACATGATACTCATCTACTCGACCACATGGCCGAGCATCGTGGGGCACCAGATTCAGGCCCACCCCAAGCCCGTCTTCACCCATGTGGATGACGACTTCCACTTCCTAGGGTCAATGCCCTACGAGTTCAGGATGGACTCCGAGTACGCCGAGGAGTTCAAGGAGGCCTGCGAGGCGAGGGGGCTGCAGGCCAGGACAGTCGCATACGACGGATTCCCGATAGACACAGGGTCGGTGGTGGCCCTGAAGCTGCTCAACCCCGACAACAGGATACCCGCCTGCATAGTCTCCAGCAACGTGTACTCCAACCGAGCCGAGCAGATAGTCCTCGGAAAGGCGGCTAGGGACGCCATGTCAAAGCTCGGCAGGAAGGCAGTCGTCGTAGTGGTGGCCAGCCTCTCGAACAGGATGTTCACGGAGTACATCGAGCCCTCGGAGGACAGGATCCACAGCCCCAAGGACGACGAGTGGAACCGCAAGATACTGGAGTTCTTCTCGGACGGAAGGCTGGAGGACATCAGCCAGCTCAGCAGGGAGATCCAGGGACAGGTGAGGGTGAGCAAGGTCGTCGCCTACAAGCCGGCATGGTGGATGGCCTCAACCATGGGCCAGCACAACAACTACGATGGCGAGGTCCTCGCATACGAGGCACTGCACGGCGCAGGGGGCGCTGTGATACAGCTCACGCCATCCTCAGGCTCGATCGGCGACAAGGAGTTCGACGAGGACGACGTCGAGTACTACCACGGCGACCGCAACGTGCTCGACAGGGGGCAGATATGATGCCTGACGATGCGCCCTTCATCGCAGAGGGAGGTCCCTCTGCCGTCGGCGCGTACCCCCACCTGAGGAGGGTCGGCGACCTCATCTTCGTCAGCGGCATGGGGCCAAGGACCCCCGAGACCGACGAGATCCCGGGAGGCCCCATTCGCGACGAGGACGGCAACGCGCTCGACTACGACATCAGGGCCCAGACCCACTCCGTGATCAACAACGTGAGGGTCATCCTGGAGGAGTACGGCTCGAGCCTGGACGCGGTCGTCGACGTACTGGTGTTCCTCGTGGACATGGACCGCGACTTCCCGGGCTACAACGAGGTCTACGCCGAGTACTTCTCCGAGATACTCCCAGCAAGGACCACGGTCTCCGTGAACGCCCTCCCGACAGATATAGCGATCGAGCTGAAGGTAGTCGCCAAGGCCTGAAGCCGGGGAAAGTTTAGTCAATACAGAAGCCGACTGGCCGGCGTGGACCCAATCAACTGCATGCACGTCGAGCCAAACGGCAAGACGTGCCGCAGGGTCGCATACAACCGGCTCTACTACTGCAGGGCCCACAGGAAGCTCTACCCGGACGCAGGTGCCAGGAAAGACGCCCCGCCCCGCCCGGAGACCGGCTCCGAGAGGGATGCGAGGATGCGCGGAGGAGCTACAGCACCAGACGAGGAACCACCGGCCGAGCAACAGATAGCCGAGGAACCACCCGCCGAGCAACAGATAGCCGAGGATACCCCTGACCCAGAAACCCCTGAAGAGGTCC
>CAYLUC010000025.1:0-15120 GCA_964386765.1 uncultured Candidatus Poseidoniales archaeon
CACCGTTTGTATGAAAAAGGGGAAGCGGGTCGGCCGGACGCCTAGGAGGCCCATTCATGGATAGCGGTGCAATAGTCCACATTGACTACGACCTTTACGAAGGTGAAGCAGAGAGGCTAATCGAGACTACTCGTGAGGACATCGCGAAGGAGCACGATATGCATGACGAAAGCCGAACCTACGAGCCCCTGGTAACAGTAGTGGGAGATGGGAGGCTAATAGCCGGATTCGAGGCATCATTGGCCGAGGCAGAGGCCGAAAAGGACTACGAAATTGACATAGAGCCAGCTGATGCCTACGGTGAGAAGGACGCCAGCCTAGTCGAGACTATTGGCCAGAACGTTCTGATGAGGAGCGTACGAGACCCGAACATGCTAGCAATAGGCGCACCCGTGGAAATAGGCGGAAGGCAGGGCATCCTACAGTTCCTAAGCGCTGGGCGTGCACGAATTGACTACAACCACCCTCTGGCCGGGTCGTCTCTTCGCTACAACTACAGAATTGTGAAGGTAGTCGAGGACCGAAAGGAGAAGGTCGAGACCCTGCTCAACATGAACACGGGCCGTGATGACTTCGAAATTGAGTTCAAGAAGGACGATCTGACCGTCACACTCCCCGATACAATAGCATATGATCAGAACTGGTCGTACGCCAAGTTCAGCTTGGTCCGAACCCTAAGGGACCACATCGGAGTCGGAACCATCGTGTTCCGCGAAGTGCACGAACCGAGGGTAGTGGAAGAAGAAGAGTGATTCGCAGGGTTCTTCCCTCATCACCATCACGTTCTGCCTGCCTCAATGACGACGAAGGTGGACTGAGCCAACGGCACTGACGTTCCCTATGAGTACCGAGAGGCACCAATTCATACGTGCATTGAAGACACGCAGTGTTTTCGACGAACCAATGGCAAGACCGTTTGTCGGGCTATCAATGGCCATAATGATGCTTCTTTCCATCCTAACCAGCGGGTGCATGGGCCTCGCGATTCAGCGTGAGGTAATGGAGGACCTCAGGGAAGACTACGAAATTGACACGGTCCCAGTCGAACCAATCGGGTGGGAGCACAAGTTTTCGCAAAACGAATGCGTTCTTCCTGGAACTGAGGAGGATGCTCAGGAACTTGATTGCTACTCCAATATCACAACTATTCGCGTAGATCAAACCGTGTCTAAGATGTCACTAGACCTGTCGGTGTCTTTCGAATGGTCGGCACTGATAGGGGAGTATTTAGGAAACAATACCGACGAAATTAGATTCGTAGAGGTAACCCTAAGAAAGCCGAACCAGGAGGTTTGCTGGAGCTATCTAGCAACTAGTACCGTTTCCCTAGAAGGTGAATGGGGCGGTGAGAATGATTGTGAATCCGGAACCGGATCAAATACTTCGGGATTCGATGAAGGGGAATGGAAATTGGAGGTCAGGGCAAGGGGGTACGCCTTCTCGGCACCGATAGACACCCTGTCCTTCCAAGATGAATTCAGAGTTTCATTGTGGGTCACGAAACCATGCGTCAGGTTCCCAGAAATCCACGAAGGAACCGATTGTACGTTCCTATCTGACCTAGAATGAGCCACTTAATCCGAGCAGAGTCCATGCGTAGCGCTTATGAGCAGTCGGCAGGTCGCCGCGACGCTGAGGAATCATTGTGGATGACAGTCTGAGCCCCCTAGTGCCCCTTGACATGTACGAGCAGCATGCTGTTCACATTGGAACCAATCAGAAGTCAGCAGACATGAAGCGCTTCCTAGACACTTTCAGACAGGATAGCAGCGGGCTCCACCACATCGATATCCGCCAGACAGATGCCCGCATCAGAACCGTCGCCAAGTTCCTCTCAAACTACGAGCCTAGCAGAATTCTTGTGGTTAGCGCAAGACAGTATGGTCAGAGACCAGCTCGCAAATTCGCCGAGGCAATTGGTGCGAAGAGGATTGTCGGGAGGTTCATCCCAGGCACCCTGACCAATTCAAGGCTCAGGACCTACATCGAGCCCGAGGTAATCTTGGTCACTGATCCAGCGGCAGATTCACAGGCACTTTCTGAGGCCGTCAGCTCTGGATTGCCAGTCGTTGGAATCTGCGATGCTAACAACAACCTAAGGAACGTAGACCTTGTTCTCCCTGCCAACAACAAGGGAAGAAGGTCGCTTGCTCTAATTTACTGGCTATTGTCCAGGGAGACTCTGAAGATTCGAGACTCAATCACTGATGCCGATTGGGAGAGATCCCAGAACGTCGACGACTGGGAATCTTCATTCTAGGCCATTGCCCGTAATTTTTGGGTGTACCGTGATAACTAGGAGTATCTGCGCATGTGCGTGAGCGTCGAACAAGTCCCCCTCTTCCTGGCTCCCATGGCAGGTGTGACTGACCTAGCCTACCGCTTGTTGGCCCGAGAGTGCGGAGCAGACGTAACCGTTACAGAATTCACCGCAGCCTCTGGGTTGACTCGCAAGAATACCCATTCTTGGCTAAAGGTGGAATCGGATCCACGGGAGAAGCCATTCATCCCCCAAATCTTCGGCGGTGACATAGATGAGATGGCTAAAACCGTAGAAATGCTTCAAGACAGGGCCGATGTAATAGACATCAACTTCGGTTGTCCAGCCCCTAAGGTCTGCAGAAATGATGCAGGGGCTGCCTTACTGAGGGACCCAGACAGGGTAGTTTCCATGGTCCGGGCTTGCATAGATGTGGCGGAGATTCCTATCACTGTTAAGATGAGGCTGGGGACTGGTAGCGGGGAAAACACCGCTCTGGAGATTTCAAAGAGGTTAGAGAAAGAGGGAGTAAACAGGATTTGTGTCCACGGCAGAACCCTGAGGCAGAGGTACTCAGGAATTGCTGATTGGGAAGAAATCAGGCAGATATCAGATTCTGTGAGTATTCCAGTAGTGGCGAATGGGGATGTCGTCGACGCCCAATCGGCAAGCTCATGTTTGGAATTGACTGGAGCCTCTGGAATAATGATCGGCAGAGGGGCAATAGGGAACCCAACAATCTTCCATGAGATAAAGAGAGACCTTGGTTGGATAGGATCTAGCCCTCCATGGGAATATGAGGATAAATCAGTGGCTAGGAAATGGTGTTGGGACAGGTATCTGGAACTCAGTGACGAGGTGTATGGCGGCCAAGGAAGCAAGAATCTCAAGAGGCACGCAGTATCATTCACGAAGGGTCTGCCCGGAGCTTCTGCAATGAGGGTCAAACTTCACTCTATTCAAGACAACAGGGATCTCGGCCTCGAGGTGAGCAAATATCTCGATGAATTGGCCCATCCTGCTACAGTCGCCTAATTTGAGAGGGCCTCGTCAAGCCTTCCTGCCACTGTCCTAAGTCTTCTGAGTGTCCTATCGGCATTCCTCATCACCCTCTCTGAAATCGCCTCACCATCTCTACCAGCGATCCTGAATCCATAGGGCATCCTTCCTCCGAGGGTGTTTAGCAGAACTCTCTGAGCATCGAGGCCCACGGGCTCCAGTATCGTCTGCACTTTCTCTATGTTCAGTGAACCCTTTTTTGCACCACTAAGCAGTTTTCTTGAGATTCCATCATCCAATCTCCCCAGCCCTCCACGAGTCATCAACCAATCAGCACCTCTGGCATCGTGCTGCCTCATTACTCCGAGATACACGTCCTGTGCAATCCGATCCATCATGGGAACCCGTTCGACAATTCCCGCCGATCTCATCCTGTCTAATCCCCTGCCGACCCTAGACCGGGTTTCCCCCATCTTCTCGGATAGCGCAAGAATTGTAATCGCCGAGGTTCCCCTTGCTAACTCCTCTAGCACATTTCGAGCTAGCTTATCATCAGCTCTGGCTCTATCACCCGTAAGTCCGAGGTCATTAACGAGACAATCCAAACTATCCATGTCATCACTGATGGCCCCCGGCTCAGCAATTACTATCCTGAACTCGGGAGATTCATCCTCAACTGGAATCGTCATCCTCTCGTCCGATTCAGTCACAAATTGACCCAGCTCAGACATTCTAAGGCTGAGAATTGCCTTGGCCTCAGCAGACAATATCTCCACAGCGGAGGAAATAGAACCGCCCCTCAGAACATGAACATGCCACCTCCCATCAGTCTGTGCTGAGACAAGCCCAGATTCCCTGAGCTTCACAAGCTGGTGATGAACCCCGGTTTGAGACAATCCAGAAGCCTCTCCGAGCGATTTTGCATCCCATCCAGCAAGAGGTTCAGACAGAAGTGCTCCCATCATCAACCTGTGAATTGCCCCTTGGGCCTCGTCTAGTGTCCCAGACTCGCTCTTTCTCCTAACTAGCCCCATTGAATCGAGTAACCAGGACAGGAGAATTTCCGGATCCTTGCTGCCCGTAGGCATTGGTTGTTCAACCAGTCTAATTCTGAACACGGAGCGACCCCGTGAGGCGGGGTTCAATAGAATTCGCTGTGATGTGAGCTTCTAGGGTGCTTTAGGGGAGGAATTCTGAGTAGCGACTAGCACTCCACTCTAATGTCCAACCAAGGATAGTCAACCTTAGAACCGCTTAGGCCACTAAGGTGTGGGGCTAGAGAAAGCCCGCTTTGATTGAGGATGCCCCTGTCTCTTAGTACCGAGATGGCAGAGTGGACTGAAGCCCTTGACCTCCCTAGGTCACGAGCTAATTGCGCTTGTGAATTGGGAACATCTGATTTTGTAAGTCTGGCAACCACCACCCTCTGGACCTCAGAAAGTCCAACAGGCATCATTGCTGCTGCACGCCTCTCGTCCTCTACTCCCGTGCCTTCCAAGATCTCGATATGAGAAGGGGCGCCCGCGTAGTAGCACGTTCTCCCATTTACGGGAACCACAGTAACTGAACCCTCCCTGGAAAGGATGTCAAGATGATGCCTGAGGGTTCCGTTGGCTGCTTCCAGACTCCTCTGCAACTCCCTGAAGTGAATTCCAGGGGACCTCTCGAGAGTGTTCAGTATCCTCCTCCTTAGCGGGTGCTCCCAGTCTCTCTCCCTAGGGGCGATGAGAGTTCCCTGCGCAGTGGGTAGGAAGAACGGAGAAATTGATCCCAGTCCCAGCACAGCCCCTGCCATTGCACCTATCGAGTCAAAGAACCAGGGGCGCGTGTTTCGCCACTGTTCAATCAGAGCCATAGTACCGTTGGTCTACCTAGGGGGTATTAATGATGCGTCTACAGGCTCATCAAATGCTCGTTATGCAAATGCGTTACTTGGGCCCGGTAATCCTGCCTTGATGGATTTTCATGTAGGCTACGAGGGGACCAAGCAGCCTGCCAGCCCTCCTGCCATGTTCGGTAAGGCTATACTTCACCCTCACAGGCGGCCCCTCTTCAACAACTCTCTGAACAAGTCCATGCTCTACGCAGGTTGTCAGCTTGTCAGACAGGGTCCTGCTGCTGATACCTCTCAGGAGCCCCCTCATCTCGTTGAACCGCCTATCTCCTGCAATGTATAGGGTGGCTAGGATCTCAGTAGTCCACCTTGAGCTGAATACCGAAAAAGCATCAACAGCAGCATCCACCTCCCAGCCGACATCGAACTTCTCATCATTGTATTTGGCGAAAATCCTCCTTATGTCACTGCCTTCAGTCATTACATCATCAATTGAACGCTGAACCTTGTTCACGTCCGTTTTCGTCAATCTTAGTGTCGGGTCTGAAGCCATGTGAAACAGGTTGGCCACAAGGTATCTAGTGTATAAAATGCACCTACGTGTAATCACCACAACCTATCCAATCATATATGGGAGCTCGGTGGATTGGTGTGAATACTGCACTAAGTATGAGGAGGAAACCAAATGGATAGATTTCTAGAGACATGGATAGCCGAAACAATTGACAACAGCGAAAAGCCGATGAAAGTGAAGATTTCTCGAATTCGACTTAGAGACCACATCTACTCGTTGATTGCAAACTACAGGGCTCCTGCATGGAACCGATACCCAAGCAAGCAACACTCATCATGAGTTGTTGTACCCAGGGCGCCTTCCCTCTATCAGGGCACTAAGCCCCTCTAGGGCATCTGCAGTTCCGAAGATCTTCTCCAGATTTTCGAGCTCCTTTGATAGCCCCCCATTCAGGTCACTACCCGAACTGACTGCCACGTCGAGCAGGGAACCGGCCATTTCCAGTGCTATCGGAGCAGCCCTGGAGAGCATCTTCAGTTGCCTCTCAACAGACTTGTCATTTGGGTCAAAACCCTCCGGACATTTTCCTGCTGATATTGAGTCCATGTTTTGGTCGGAGTAGAATCTGGAAGCAAATGAGACAACTTGATGCGACCCATCTGAAGGCTTACCGGGATATTTCTCATCAGGCTTTCCCCCTGCCAATGAGAGGATTGTCGAATCAACTTCTGACGACTCTACAAGATGAGTCACAAGGCCCAGAGCACGGGCGGTTCCGGAGTCTAGGAAGTTCCCAGCTAGAACTGAGAATCTAGCGCATTCTATCCCACAAATCCTAGTCGTTCTCTGAGTTCCCCCCAAGCCTGGGTAGATGCCGATACTAGTTTCAGGGAATCGAAATTGCGTCCTACGAGTCCCTATCCTGTAGTCACAGGCCAATGCCAACTCGAGACCTCCGCCCAGTGCGAGTCCGGTGGTTAGGGCGATGGTGGTCTTCTCACTCCGTTCGAGCTTGTCAAGCACTTCGTGTCCCTTTGCTGTAAAATCATAAATTTCTCCGAAAGAGTCAGCCCTCAATTTGTCGACAAAGAACTTCACATCAGCACCAGCGACGAATGCCTTTCCAGCGCCCTCTAGGACGATCGTGGATACTTCTTCCATTGAGTTCAGCTTGTCCAGGCATTCCCCCAGTTGATTCACCAATGTAACGTTCAGTGCGTTCATCGCTTCCGGTCTATTTAGCCTCACCATTGCAACCCCATTTGAGACCTCAACGTCAACATATGAGAACTCGAAATCTTGATCCCTATATTCGAACCAGCCCGGCAACTCGAGACCAGCAAGTTCGGAGTATGAGCAAGCCATTCCGACCGCCTGACCTATCCCTATCTTGTTGGCTATCTCAAATGGCCCTCTTGCCCATCTGAGACCTACTTTGGCACCCCTGTCAACATCTTCCATCGAGCATATCCCCTCTTCGACGATCTGTGCTGCGACAGAGAAAACTTGGCCCAACAAGCGCTCACTAATTATTGCAGAAGAATCTTCGTCGCAACTCTCATCGCCACCTATCTCCCACATCTCACCGGCATCGACCAACGAGCGAAGACTCTCGGCCCCTCTGAATCTCTCCACACCCAGCTGCTCTGAGAGGTAGTCAGTGGAATGCAGAGCAATGGGGGGTCCTGTGAGGTTCATGAGTGCGAATGGACCCATTCCAATCTTGAACGACGAGCGTGCTACCGCATCAATCTGGGCCGTGGTCCCCACTCCCTCCTCCAGAAGCAGGCAGGCCTCGTTCAGCCATGGAACGAAGAACCGATTCACCACGAATCCTGGGCGATCCTTGCAAATGATCACCACCTTCCCCATTGTCTTGCAGTACTGCTCAACCGCCCGTATTGATTCGGACGAGGTCGTTTCAGCGGGAATGATCTCGATTAGCCTGTTCTTGGCTGGGTGATAGAAGAAGTGCAGGCCAACAAATCGGTCTGAGCGCCCCGTCGCCATGGCTAACTCGTTCACAGAGAGGGATGATGTGTTGCTGGCTAGGATGGTGTGGCTATCACAGACCTCATCGAGCTTGGAGAATACCTGAGTCTTGATGTCGAAGTCCTCGAAAACCGCTTCAATCACCAGGTCAGTTGTTGGGTCAACGTTCTCCGTTCCAACAACGCCGGTAATCCTGCTCTTGATGTCCTCGACCTTCTCCGGCTTGAATATCCTGCGTTCCACAGCCTCCGATAGAAAACTCGAGACGATGTCCTGACCCCTGTCAACCCATTTCTTCTCTCGATCCACCATCTGTACCTCGAAATCCTCCTGTGCACTCTTCTGTGCAATACCGGAACCCATGTTTCCAGCACCGATTATCGCTACTTTCTCTATGGGGCGCATGCACCGCCCACCGGTGTTCAATCCATGAATGCAACGGAAGAAAGGAACCGGGTTCCATCAGCAACATATTCAGCCACCTCCCTAATCGCGAGTTATGACGAGACGTAGCTTTGCGGTGGCACTGGTTCTAATTTTCCTCCTTTCCTCGACTTCTCCGGTGGTTTTCGCGAATTCAACCGGAAAGACCGGGCAGTCAACCGCTGGGTGTACCTGCCATTCGAATACTTCTCCGATTTCTCCCTCTCTGAGTGGCTTGCCGTGGGGAGCGGGGGGATATACTCCGGGATCTACATACTCACTTGTGTGGGATGGCGGCCCCCACATCTCTGGAGACGGCGGATTCAACTTGGTCGCGAGCGCCGGCAGCTGGTCAAATCTCGGTACCGATGTCCAGCTCGCGAGCGGTGAGTTGACTCACAGCAGCGACGCCTCGCGCTCGTGGTCCGCAGATTGGACCGCACCCACTTCGGGAACAGGCGATGTCGACTTCGACCTAGCCGTGCTATATGCCAATGGAAACAGCCAGAATACAGGCGACAGTTGGGGGACCGGGACATGGACCCTTTCTGAGGCGGGACCCACCAACAACCCCCCAACCGCCTCCAATGTCTACTACATTCCCAGCGACCCAACCAAGGCCACAGGCCTCGGCGTCTCATACACGTACGACGATGCGGATGGCGACTCAGAGCAGGGCACCACCATCAGGTGGTATCGAGACGGTCTCCGAGTCTCACAGATTGACGATCAGACAGACGTCCCCAATAGCTGGATAGCTAGGGGCCAGAGCTGGAGGGTCGAGGTGACACCTAGTGATGGGGATGACCAGGGCGACACGGTCTCATTGAATCCAGTAACCATAGGAAACACGATTCCGATTGCTAGGAACCTCGCAGTCTCTCCAAACGCCCCCCTGGACACAGACGACCTCACTCTGGACTGGGAGTATTACGACTTGGATGGCAACCCACAGGATTCCCAGCAGACCACCATTCATTGGTTCCTAGACGGCTCAAGGGTAACTGAGTTGGATGGAGAGCAATCGGTCTCCAGCATCATGATTAGGTCCGATGATGAGTGGGAGGTCGCAATCACCCCTCACGATGGAACCGATTTCGGTGACACAATAACTAGTGGGAAGATTATCATTGGTTCATCGAACAACCAGCCAACCGTAAACGGCTACGTCAATCCTCCCGGAAACGCCGTGACATCCGATGCCCTCCAACTATCATACTCGTCGTTCGACTCGGACGGGGACATTATTCAGGATGTCGAGATCAGGTGGTACAGGGACGGAGTCAGGGTCTCCGCATTCAATGACGAGCAGACAGTCGACCCATCATTCACATCCAAAGGTGAGACATGGTACTCGAAAGTCAGGGTCTTTGACGGACTGGTATGGTCCGAGTGGTTCGAGACCAGCTCGGTATTGATTGGAAACACTCCACCCGTGGTCACATCGATAACAATGCTTCCAGAAGGACAGCTCACCACGTCTACAGACTTGTCAGTAGTCTGGGAGCAGACCGACATCGATGGTGACCAGGAGTCTGGGAGCCAGATCAGGTGGTGGGTCGACGGAGAGTGGGTCCGAGACTACGATGACATGACCACCATACCAGCCTCCCTGACCGTCCGTGATCAACATTGGTCCGTACAGGTGCTACCAGGGGACGGCGAGTCCCTGGGCTCGTCGATGAAGACCACATCCAAGTCAATAGACAACGCAGCCCCCTCCTCCCCGGAGGTGTCTCTTGAGAACGTGCCCATAGGCGCTCTTTCCGCACAGCCCGACTCATTGTCGGACATGATTGCGGTAGCCATATCCTACGATCCGGACGGTGAGCCTGTTTCGTACACCTACACGTGGTATAGGAACGGCTTCCACGTCCCCGAACTCGATGGCCAGTCAACCGTCGACCAGTCAAGACTTGAGCCCGGCGCAACTTGGGGGGTCGAGGTCGCCGCCAGTGACCCATGGGGGATGGAATCCACTTCCTTCACAGAGACACTCATTGCAAACGTCCCGCCAATCGCGTCTTGGGAATCAGAGACATCCCCTCCCACACCAGGTGCGATGGCAACGTTCGATGCATCGTCTTCAAGCGATCCAGATGGCACAATCTCGTCGTACATTTGGCTAATCAATGGGGTCGGGCTCACTGGGGAGTCAGTCGATGTACTACTTCCATCGGGCACCCACTCTGTCTCGTTGACAGTGATCGATGATTTGGGAATGTCCAACACCATATCGAATCAGGTAACCTACGGCGACGTTGTCACTGTGGACTCTCTCGAAGCAACTATTTCTGGAAGCACTGTTACCTTGTCGTGGTCGAGCGACTCCGAAGAGTTCAGGATTTACAGATCAACCAGTCCCATATCCACTGTCGTAGGCCTGACTTCCATGGACGAGGTCCCCGGTTGGGGCGAACTCACTCCAATTCAGATGACCCCAGAAGGGACAACCTCTCTTACTACATGGAGCGAGGAGGCACCTGTTTCTGCCACCCTGCATTACGTCGTGACAACTGTTGTCGACGGTAATGAGGTGGTCTGGGTGATAGATGGCCTGAATCACGTCAGTGTCGATGCGAGCATGGCAGGAGACTCCGAATCTGAGTCCCAGGACTCAATCCCAGTTTCTTCAATCGCAATATCTGCAATCTTATTCTTATTGGGTGCAGCAGCCATTGGGATTTCTATGGCTGAAAGAAAGAGAAGGGGGTTCTGAGAATGTCCAGAGCACTAGTATTGGCCTCAGTAGTCGCCCTTCTCATGGTTTCAAGCTCCAGCGTGGCCAACCCCGGGGGCAACGGCGACTCAGACAGGGACTACACGTGCGGGGGATCCTGCCACGGCGACCCTTCCATGAGCCTGCCTTCTGATGGCACCATTTCAATTTCTCAAGAAGGAGACGTATTCGCCGGGCATGCCGTGGCTGTCCACGTCAACGTCGCTGGAATGTCCCTCTCGGGTAACAGGCTGCTTGGAACATTCATCCTAGGGTCGATTGACGGAAACTCTGACCACCCCGAGGACCATGGCTGGCACGTAATACAGGACCCAAACGGGGGTTCCTCAAACTACGTTGAGACAGTAGTCCCCTCTAGCGGCTCGGTAACTCTGACATGGGTCCTCCTCGCTCCCCAAGAATCCGGGGTGCACAACCTGTTCGCACAGACGCACCACGGCTCAGAGCCCAATTACGAGGGAATTGCATACATGGGGGTGTCACGTGGTTATTCGATCGACGTAATGCCCGTTCCTGAGGGCCTGCCAGGATTGTCATCTGATTGGACCGCCCCTGCTTACAGGACCAGTGGTAATGACGACCCATTGAGAATAGGAACCGTCAACACAACATCAGTTTCCGTACAGTGGATGCTCGAAGGAGAGTGGTCCCCCCATGATGCGGAGGTAAGCTCACAATGCCAAGAAATGGAGGTCTGCAACAGTTGGGAGGCACAGCTCCCTTCAACCATGGGGGACACTAGGATACAATACCAGATCACAGTCCTCAACGGCTCGTTCTCCATGGATCTCCCATGGCTGACGATGGGCACTGGGCCAGCCCCATTCGAGGGGGATATCTGGGATGCTAGAGTACAATCCTTTGCCTTCGCGTGTCTGGTTCTTTCGTTCATAGTCTCTCTACAGGTCAGGCTCTCCCCCCGGGATGGCAAGGATGAGTTGGACCAGACCCAGGAAGTCATAGACTCAGAGGGGGAAGCCCCACCTCCTCCCCCTGGCATGGAGGAAGGCCCCCAAGCCGATGACGAGGAGTACTGGTCTAGACTGGTTCACTCGGAGGACAACCCCGGATGGCTCTGGGACCCAGTAGAGGAAGAATGGGTGGCAGACCCAAACTTCCAGGGGGGTGAGCAGTAATGTTCGGAGCAGACACATTCCACACGGCAATGGCTGAGATAGTAGTGGGGACCATGGTGTTGGCGACCGTGTGTGCCGTTGGCTGTGCGTCGATACGCTACATCCCGGTTTCTGAAGACAGGAGAGAGTCCCTGATGGTGACTATGGACAAGGCCTCGATAGCTGGTGCAACCATGGCACTAATCTTCATGCCAATCGCCATAATGAGTGGCAATTTCGCCGCAGAAAACACGGTTGGCAATGCCTTGCTGTACAACAAGTTCGTCTACAGTGGCCTAGCCCTAGGGTTCTGGGCCGCTTTCGTGGTGGGCAGGATCAGGATGGGCCCAGGGATATGGGAGGTCAGGCCTCTCGGCCTATTGCAGTCGGCAACCGCCGTGACAGCCTTCCTCATGACCACCATGGCATCATCGATCGGCGGGAAACTGGTTAGGGGCGAATCGTTGTTCGACGTCATGCCCATCTGGTTCCCATCCGATAGCGCTGTGGTACTGCCGTTATGGGCCTCAGCAGCACTGTTGGTAGTTGGATTGGCATCACTGGTTGTCGTCTTCAAGGTAGGTCCAAGAACCGAGAGGATATCGCAGGATTAGTCTCCAAGGACCTCATCAATAATCCCGAAAAGCCTCTCTGAGTGCCTTCGCGGGCTCAGGCCCGCCTCCGAAATTGAGGACCTCCCATTCGCCGCCCACAATGATCGATTATCCTCCTCACTGGCATCTCTCAGAGCCTGATGCCACAGCTCGAGGGAGCCTCTTGGGAGGAGCCTCCCCGAAATGCCGTCCGAGATAGTTTCCCTGAATCCCCCCTCGTCAACGAAAAGGGCTGGTGTACCAACAGATTGTGCCTCTATCGGAGTCAGGCCAAAGGGCTCCCCATGAGCCATGCTGACCACTGCAAGTGCACCTCGGTAGAGGGAAGCCAACTCCGGCGAGGAAAGCCTCGGTGCGAACCACACGTCCACGCCCTCGGATTTTGCGTGTTGTCGGAGCTTCTGCAAGTCATCTTCGTCCCCCCCTCCGACATGAGCCAGAGATACCCCGCTCCCAGAGAGCATGGAAACCGTTTCCCAGGTCCCCTTTGCCCAACTCGCTCTCCCCACGGTAACAACGTAATCCCCATCCAAGCCCACGACCCCCTGAGGCTCTTCTTCGTGTGCCTCAGCTGGGAACTCATCCGGAACGACACTGGGTAGCAATACCCCAGAGGGGATGCCATAAACATCGGAGATCCTCCCAGCAGTGTATGAGGAGTTTCCACTGATGGAGGAATTCTCTCTGCCCGAAATGCTCCTGACAGCAGAGATGTCACGACGCCTGGCCCTGGACAACATAGCCCTAGTCAGTCCGAGACTCCTCTTCGGCCTCCCATCAACTCCCCTGTGAAGGACATCCTCATGCAACCCCCTGTGGGGCTCTAGAAGGTGCAGATGCACGGCTACACCATCGGGAACGTGCTCCAGAAGAGCCAGACTACCATCGCCACTAGTGAGGTGAACGCAATCAAAACCCCCAATCGCCCCAATCAGGCCATCCATCGAAGACCACGCTTTGGATGCACTATCCATCCCACTGTCCAACACCGAGGAGAGCGCCCCCTGAGGGGCCGACCACGAACTATCGGGACGCATAAGATCCAAACCAAGGTCTTCGCAAAGGGAGTCCAACTCCTTCACGCTAGCAAGAGTGGCCACGCTGACGTCGAACAACTCCGCAATTGCAGGTAGATTCCGTAGCAGGTCCCTCTCTGCACCGCCCATGGCAACAAAACTCCCCTTTGCTACCAGGAGTCTGGTTCGGGGACCGCTCTGCCCCTCGCGATTGCCCGTCATCGATGACCCATCACCCGCCCTCGTTTAAGTCCGATACGCCTTGCTGATGCCGTGGTGAGGCGAGTATTACTGGCCAGAGGGGCTGCCCTTCCCGAGAGTACAGGCCTAGGAAGGGCGCATTATTCCGTCGAGGCGCTCCTCCAGAAGGCCCTGGTCCCAAACTGGTCCAAAGTAGCCACAATTGAGCACGATGAGCCATCCTCCTCCTTAGACAGAATCCTCACTAGGTGGAGGAAGCACCCACAAAGGGTGTCAGACGAGGCTGCGAGCAGTCCTGCTGACCTACTGCACATTACCGACCAGGAGCAAGCTCACCTGGTTCCTCGGAAGAGCAAGATACCCGTCGCTGTCACCGTGCATGACCTGTTTCACCTCCGCCCGAGGAACATTGGAGGGGGGGACGTAGTAGTGCCCGTGGGGGATCATAGTCCGGGACTAATCAGGAAGAGGGACCTGTCTAGAATCAGGTCCGGACTCAATAGGGCGGACCTCCTCATTTGCATCTCGGAGAGCACCCAGATGGACGTCATGTCCACATTCCCTGGAAAGCCAACGGCCCTCGTCAGGCATCAGGTGGATATTGACTACTGGAGCCCGGAGAAGAATCCCAAGCCACGGGAGATTCTCGGGGACTTGGATGACGAATCAAAGATGCTAGTCATCACTGTGGGGAGTGACGAGCCAAGGAAACGACTACACTTCGCTAGGTCTGTCATAGACGCGCTTCCCGAAGAGGTTTCGAAGGATGTCAATGTCGTACACATCGGCAGCGAGGAGAAGGTCTCCGACGAGCAATTGGTTGCTGCTTTCCAGCATGCCGAGGTGCTTCTCTTTCCCAGCGCATCCGAGGGCTTCGGATACCCTCCCGCCGAGGCTATGGCTGCTGGGTGCCCCGTGTTGGCCTCGGACCTCACTGCCCACAATGAGATCATCCCAGATCGTTGCCTCCTCAATCCGACAAGCATCATGGATTGGGTTGACGAGCTTGTGAAAATACACTCCGAGTGGAGGAAGGCAGGAGGGGTTCCTAGGTACCCAGATGAGGCTTTGATGAGCCATGTAAACACCCTATTGAGCCCCAATTCCCATGGAAAGTCACTAGCTGAGGCCTATGACCTAGCCATCGAGCATTATTCCGCGAGTTAAAATGAATTAAATACAGTTCATTTTACGAAATCTCGTGCTCACTGTTCAGGACCTCAAGAAAGGCTTCGGTTCTGGCCGGAGGAGGCTCGAGGTACTGAAGGGAATAGACCTCGAGATCAAGTCGGGCGAACTTGTTGCTCTAATGGGTCCGTCTGGGTGTGGAAAGTCAACGCTGCTCAACATCATCGGGGGCCTCTTGGAGGCAGACTCGGGCACGATCTCTCTCTCGGAGTTCAACTACGGGA
>CAYLUC010000026.1:0-12737 GCA_964386765.1 uncultured Candidatus Poseidoniales archaeon
CTGTTGTCCATTTCCATATTTTTTCCTCCTCACCTTAGTGAGCGGTTGCCCACAAGACCCATATCTTATAATTGGGGTACCTGCTCAACCCCCTAAAATGGCCAAAAATCGGGTTTTTGTAAAATGCCGGTGTTCTCAGCAACACCTGATATCATCCGCAATATCTAGTAAAATATCATGGTATTCAGTGCTACGCACTGGGCAATAATCCCAGAATTACTTGATATGTGATAGTGGTTCTGCGACGAACGTGCGTGATCATCCATCCGACAGAGTAGACCTACGCAGTGATACGGTGACTCAGCCGACTCCGGCCATGAGGGAGGCAATGGCCTCTGCCCAGGTTGGGGACGATGTCCTCGGCGACGATCCAACGGTAATCGAACTTCAAGAGAGACTTGCTCGAATGCTAGGCAAGGAATCGGCATTGTTCGTCTCCTCTGGTACGATGTCTAATGCCACTGCCATCAGGGCTCAGACCGAGCCTGGGGACGAGATAATTACCGAATCCCATAGCCATATCTACGTCTACGAGGGAGGGGGTTTCGCTGCCCTCTCGGGAGTGTCAGTTGCCCTAGTCCCAGGTGAAAGAGGAATCATGAATCCCGATGACGTTGCCAGGGCAATTAGGAAGGGAGATGGGAGCCTCGGACACTTTCCAAATGGTTCGATGGTCTGTGTTGAGAACACATCGAACAGAGGGGGAGGTACTTGCTACTCCTTGGATAAAATGGATGCAATAGCAAAGGTCGCACGTGATAATGACTGCACCTCGCACATCGACGGGGCCAGGATATTCAATGCATCAGTTGCCACGGGAGAAGACGCCTCCCGCATCGCCAGGGATTACGACTCGGTCTCGATATGCCTAAGCAAAGGACTCGGGGCCCCCGTTGGAAGTGTCTTGGTAGGCTCCTCCGAGATGATATCACGTGCTCATCGGTGGCGCAAAATGTTCGGTGGTGGGATGAGGCAGGCAGGAATCATCGCCGCCGCGGGCAATTACGCGTTGGACAACAACATAGGGAGACTCTCAGAAGACCACAGCAGAGCAAGAAGGCTGGCCGAGGGGATTGAACGAATGCCAGCATTCTCGGTAGACCTCGAGCAGGTCCAGACCAACATGGTGTACATCGGTTGCAAGCAAGGACAAGCGGACGATCTCGTTTCACGACTATCCAAACAAGGAATAGACACTCTGACCATTGACGACTCTTCAATAAGGGCAGTGACCCATTTGCACATTACAGACGATGATATTGACAGGGCAATCAACGCCTTCGAAAAGGCACAATGACCCACAAGCGTTCAATATAATGTGCGACCACAAAGTGCTATGAGGGCCGCACTAGCAGTTCTGCTGGCCTCCTTATTGTTGGCCCCGGTAATCTCCTCCTCAGCCAGCCATGCCGGTGTGCAATGGGAAGATGCGAGGGTCTCACAAGGAACTCATGGGGGAACCATAGGCGGGATATCCATTTCACTATCAGAGAACTCAACTGAAAGCTCCGTTTCCTCCGATGTCAGCGAATTGCCCACCGTAATAGAGGTCTACACCGCGACTTGGTGCCCCAATTGCCCAGATACAGAGGGATACATGGAGGACGCAATAGGAACCTCTGACGTTGAATTGATTCACTATCACAGACACTGGCTCGAGATGTCTGACCCATTTGGGAGCAACAGCACGGAGGAGCGTTGGGAATCGCAGTATGGGCATGCGGTGACACTTGCAGGTGGGGCTCCAAGGTTGGCACCGACCAGCATTATCGATGGTGAGAGGATACATTACGGAACCCGTGCAAAGACCGGCTCGATGGTCGAAGACTACTCGTTATCAATTTCCGAGGGCTCCTCAGCCCCAGTCATGGGGCAGATATCCTTGATGGCCTCATTCAGTCAAGAACAAGGTATCGAGATAGCATGGAACATCTCTGGTATGATGTATTCCTGCGCGGATGATTGTCCCTCGTTCGAGGTGAATCCTTGGATACTTTTCGTCGAGGACTCAGCGTACTTTCCAGATGGCTCCAACGGTCTTGAGTACTACTTGCATGTCCTCCATGAGGCAATAGAAGTGGAAGGCGAAGAAGGAACGTTGTCCATGACTCCACCTCCTGCTTGGGACGACGATGACATGTCTGTAGTCCTGGTCGTTGACTGGGAGCAGGAATCACCAGACAAAGGCTCCCCCTTGCCTGCCCCTGGTATCATCACCCTCCTGTGCTTCCTAGCAGCATTGGTCCCTCGCCAGACCGACCAATGAAGACAACCGTCCTTCTTGCCCATCAGTTGGGTTGAATAACCCCTGCTGGGCATGGCATACGCTCGGAGGAGTCCAATGCCAACCGGAGTTACTTCATTGACGATTGAGGAAACCGGTCCAGGAGCCATTCCTGAATGGCTTTTCGAACACCTCGTAAACCAAGCAATAGACCCCCGACCTACCTCAGCAGGGGGTCCCTCAAACACCCTCATAATCTATCCAAACGAGGAGAGTCGTAGAGAGACAATGTCTCGAATTAGCGACCTCGGTTTCGCATTTGATAGAAATGCCCACCACACAATGAAGTCACTGAAGTCCTCCTTGTCAGCAGATTTGAGACTCCCTAGGAGAATTGCCACAGATCCAGCATTCGAGGTAGTACTGCATGGGGCCTGCGTCGCCGCGGCAGCCGAACTCGCTTTCCCTCTAATCAACCCCCTTCCAGAAATGTCATGGGGTCTCGGAAAAACCAAATCTCTTGCCAGGCTGCATCACTTTCTATCCCTCGAGGACTCCCTCGAGTCTTGGGAAGGTCCCGGAATACACTCCTTCTCCAAGATCCTACGTGATTTGGAAAGTAAGCTGGGAGGCACTCACCCCGACTTCGTCTCCTCTCGTATCCTGAACAATTTAGACAACTCCGAGACCCCGTTTACACTGAAAGATTTTGATGGAATAATATTGTTGGACCACTCCCCATCCTTCCCTAATTCGCACACTAAACTCTTACTCGCACTATCCAAAATATGCCCAATACACCAACTGACCAACCCCGGCAGTTACAGACTAGGCCACCACGGTTTTCAGTTACAGGACAAAAGCACAATCAAATCATCTTCCGAGATTCCTCATTGGGTCCCTGATCATGAAATTAAGGCAATTGGAGAGACAGGGGAATTTGAGAGATTGATGCTCCAGAAGGATGAGCATTCATTCAATGCCGCAATTTCACTAGTTCAGGAGGAGATGTCGAATGACAATAGTAGCAGGGTCATCATAGTGGACCCATCACTCAAGGATAACTATAGTAAATGGGTCAGATTGCTGAACAATATCGGATTCCCCTCACAAGAAAGGGAAATCCCCGTACTAAGTACACCAGTCGGGTTCTGGCTACACGAACTTTGCAACATTGGACATGGCACGGACTCTTTCGCGATGGAGAGGATCAGGTCCCTATCAATGCAAGTTTCCATCAGTCCCTTCGAGCAAAGCAATGTACATCCCTCCGACTCATCAATAATCCCAAATGTCGATCCTTCCTTACTTTCCTCATTGGCTAGGTCAGAGCACCTAATTGGTGGCAGGGGGGCGCTTTCCAGATGGCTAGAGACCCTTAGAATTCCGCCTACTTCGGATAAAATCGGGCCTGCGAAGGAATCCGCACAGTGGTGGCTACTTTCACTATCAAACTCAATCAAACCCCTCTTGAGGAAAGAAGACAGGGAAGCCCTGGAAAAAGAGGATTTTTTCGTCGGCTGTCACTCTGGGGAAATATTGCCAATTCAGGAACCCCCCAGTGATGCAGATGAGTGGATCAACCATATTTCCAATATACTGAACGAGGAAAAAGAGCTTCAGGTCGATGGCAGCTCAATACCGCCAAAGGCAATATTACAGAAAATATTGGCCGAGCACGACTCCCTCAGATCACTTCAGTCAGTCACGGGACAAAGCCCGCCCAAGCGTGGTTCTGACTGGGTCCAAGAGGCATCCCAAGTAATCAGATCTTTGAATATGCCAGCAAATCCAACGAACTCAAGTAGACTGAGATTATTGACGCCAGAAATGGCACTTGGCTGCTCTTCCGATTTGCTGATAATGGCCAATGTATCTAGCGCATCATGGAAACTAAAGGTCCCAAAACTCGCATTCCTGGGTGATAGTGAGAGACACACCTACAATTTGCTGAGTCCGGAAGGGCCGATAATGGACGCTAGACACTATCTCAGGCACATTACCCATTGCGCCCCTAGGGTAGTAATTCTGGATCCCAGCCTAGAGTCGTCATTCCCCGCAGCGGCACCAATACGGGAGATAACCGAAAACCCTCAAGATGAGCCAGATGTTTTTGATAACGACAGCACGACCCCACTGGGCCCTAGGGATATGAGGCAATCAGAGGGAATCCAGCTAAGAAAAATGATCCCCCCCGAAAGGCCCCCGATAAACCCCGCTTCAATTTCAATCCCACTCGATGTGCCTCTACAGAGGGACAGGGAGGCACGACAGCCCACAATTTCGGGCGAAGACGGCTATCTCACAGAAACCCAAGTGGGCTACATCACCTCCGTAGAACCAGGGGACTTCACCAGAACTGCTCCCGAAGGATTTGACCCCCCGAGGTCTGCAAGAAGATGGCCTCTAGTTGGGGCAATTACTGCAACTGGAAAGAAAACACCGACAATAGATCCACGACCACTTACACTTGTTCCGTCTGGCTCAATGACCCACGACTCCAGACAAGGACACTTCGAGGGGCCCGAGCAGAATGTCAGGATGTGGTCTGCCAGCAGGTTGCAGGAATGGGCAAGGTGTCCCAGGAGGGGATGGTTGTCCAGTGGACTCCGAGCAAGGGATGACGAGAAGCAGTCTGAAGACCTTGATCAGAGGACCCACGGGGACTTGATGCACGAAATTCACTATGACCTCCTTTGTGGAGTACTGGGTATGGAAATGGGGAAAGAGAGGGAAATAGGAGATGTGATTAGTGGTAATATTCCAGTCAGTCTGGCAAGATCCGGAGAATCTAGAGAATCACTCATGATGAATGCCCTAGAATCCCTTGATTCCAGGGCTAGGTGGCTGGAAAGAACCGACGCCGTCTCAACACACTGGAGGAAAGTGCTCTCAGGCATGAATCATAGAGAATGGACAGAATGGCTCTCCAATCCTTCCCCGACCCCAATCTCCGGACGAATAGGGGCAATGATATCTTCCGAGTACGAGATTCCCGATGCGATGCCCATCGCATTTGAATGGGATATCTATGGGGCCAACAAATCGGGAATCGAGATAAATATCCCATCCCAGCTCTCCAGTCCCGATATGGAAAATATACCTCCCATTCAGATAAGGGGCAGGATAGACAGGGTGGACCTGTTGCCACATGATGAACTGGGAACAATATGGATAGACAAATCCGGCAGTGATACCATTGCACCGATAAGGATTCACGGGACAGATTGGAAACCCAGGAGACTGGTCGCCATCAGGGACCTAAAGACCTCCATCGGCAAGTCCCCGGGGGAGAGGCACCAAACAGGACTCTTGGACGAACTCCAGTTGGCTGTATATGCCAGGGCGTGGGAGGTCTGTCATCCGGGAGACCTGGTGGTTGGAGCAGGGATATCGTTATTCGGGCACGAATCAGAACACACTCTAGAAGTCTCGGAGGGATACTTCGGAATCATGAATGAGTTGGAAATCGGTACTAAGACCAACATCTGTTCGACACTCCACAGATTCCCCGACGAGCGAGGCGACACCAGTAGTGACCAATTCAGGGCTTGGCTGGCCCAACGGCTTTCCGTCGCATTGAGAACTGCCCATTTCGCTTCACTAGGAAGGGTGCACCCAACGCCATCAGAATCATCTTGCAGATACTGCCCGGTTAGCAGTATTTGTGATGTTAGAGTGGAGGATGATTTCTGATGCTTCTGAACATGGGACAGCGCCTAGCACTCAATATCGACTCCCACATCGTAGTTGATGCAGGAGCGGGTACGGGGAAAACCAGCACTATTGTTGACAGGGCATTGGAGCACTACTTCTCAAAGGATCAGAGAGCTACAAGAATAACGCCCGTCCCATCTAGGCCATCGCGTCCGGGAGGGGGTACTCACCTATCGGCTCCTGCTGATACGAGCGACCCTCAGAAGTGGGAGGGCCTCCTCCCCGGAGAAGTCGTCCTACTGACCTTCACGAACAAGGCCGCAGACGAGATGAAAGATAGATTGAGATCAAAGATCTCGAAACTAACCGTCAGGGACAATCCAAGAGTTTCCAACATAGGGGACCCCGACATGCTCCTGGCCCAATTGGAAGATGCACCCGTTGGGACAATAGACTCCTTCTTCAACCAGTTAGTTTCCCCATACAGGGGCCTTCTTGGAGACTCTTATGGGAGCGAGATTATCTCAGACTCGGCGAGGGAACTGTCAATCGACGAAGCGATAAACACCCTTTGGAGACTCCCTAGCTCCAAGTCCAGAATTGGTGACGCAGTAGATGCCGGTGTAGGTGGAGAGATAGCCGAGGACGTACTCGAAGCGAGAGACAGAATAGCCAGAAGATATCACGGCAGGTGGACTTCATCAAGAATCCTGAGGAGCCTAGTGAGAAACTCCGTATTCATTGACGAAGGCGTACGCTCAATATCACGAGGGGACGGCCAGATCGACAGAGACCTCCTCCTCCAGAGAATACTGTCCTCAATAGATCCTACGATGATCGAGGCCATCTTCCAGGAATTGCGAAGTATCACCAATGACTTCTGCGAGATAGTCAAACGAAACATCCTCCACCTGTCGCCAAGGGGATGGCCAGCAGAATCAAGGATGTCATGCATGGACAATCTGGCATCATCACTGCCTTCCCAGCCTTGGGAGCAACTGGTGTGGATGAGTCACCATCTGGAGTGCACTGCATCCCAGAAGTCACTCCAGAGCAAATCCCCCAAGTTCTTCCCCGGAAATGCAAAGACACTACCAAATGACGGGAGCTGGGAGAGAGGGATAGAAACCTGCGGAAGGATTTCAGATGCAAGAATCAAGGAAACGGTCAGGGACGAAATAGACAATATCGTGGATAGAACAAGAAATCTATGGTCCACTAGGAACGGTAGGCACGTTTTGCATTTCGTCCAGATAGCAATGCTACTGGACTCCCGGCAGCCACCTTGTTCACCACCAGGGAGAAACCAATTCTCAGAACCCATGCCGGAAGAGGTACCAGAAAGAATCCCAGCAGGAAAAAACCCCTCATCCTATCACTTCAACATGGACGGTGAAGTACAGAACTTGGAGGATCTAAGACTAGTCCATCTCGGATTCAAGGGAATTCTGAAGAAGATGAAGGAGACAAACGAAGTAGAAGACTTCGATGACATTCAGAGATTGGCTGGAGACCTACTCCTGGCTAACTGCCCCGAATCATGCAAGACCTTCTATCCCCCACAAATCATCAGCTCATTGGACTCCCTCAAGTCCCAACCATGGAGGGATGACCACATTTCTCTGGCTCTCGAGGAACTCAGGAGACTAGAGGAGAACCCAACACTAGCCGCCGAATCATCGGGAAGCCTGGGTGCGATTAGACTTGATTTAGAGGCGAGAGTGAACATCCTAGAGGAAATCAGGAGGAGGTACAGGGCATTCATTATCGACGAGGCCCAGGACAACTCGCCCCTGCAATGGAGACTACTATCCAGACTGTGGGGGACGAGAGGACATGTTTCGGGCGAACCAGAACCACCAGACACCCCCTGGCAGCCCACAATTTGCTTTGTCGGTGACGTCAAGCAGAGCATCTACGCATTCAGGCAGGCAGAGGTCGCTGGGTTCCTGGAGTACGCCAGTCACCTGATGTCCGTCAATGACCACGAACTCTCAAGCGTTCCCGAGTTGACCAGAAGCCCGGAATTAAGGCGCCCGGACGAGAGCAGAGATCCTAGGAACTCCATATCCGCAGGATTCTCCAAGGCAACGAAACTGCTTGAGGACTCGGGTCTCGCTGCCATCGAATGGATCCCCTTCGATCTTTCAGATCAGCACCTTCCGAAACCAGACCAAGAAGAGGTAAATTTGCGTCGACGAGGGCTGATCAGACTCCAAGTAAACTACAGGACAGATGGGGGACTCCTCAAAGTGATGGACCAATGGTGGAATGACATATTGTCAGATAGGCATAGGGATTTGCCAGATGGAAATTTCTATGCCACGCCTCAACCACTTTTCCCAAGCCCGGAGAAGAGCGATATCCCGGGATCCTTGGAGTGGATATGCCCCGTTATGGGTGATGCTGAGGAAAACCCCCCAGTCGAATTCACCACGCCCCTCGATGCCTTTGAAGACGGAAGCCCGGACTCAATCGAGAGGCAGTCGCTACTCATTGCGAAGAGAGTCAGGAACCTTATCGACGGCATTCCCGTAAGAGTCAGAGCCCCTTCAGGAAATTGGAGCCAAATTCCCAACGAGAAACCCATTTCTCCGAGTGATATCATGATACTTCTCCCAAGCAGGAGCAGACTCAGGGACTCGATAGCGCGACAGCTGTCGCTTATCGGCATAACTTCTCAGGCAGACAAAGAGGGGGGACTATTGGATAGGCCCGTAGCTCACAGCCTAAACGGACTACTCCAGTTCCTAGCGAGGCCAACATCCAGGCACAACGCCGCGTGGGCCGCTAGGAGTAGCATGATTGGACTCAATGACAGGGGCCTGCAGGCTCTTCTGGAGGGCGCTGGGACCGAAGAGGACCTCGTTTCAAGGATAGTCGAAATATCGGATAATGATCGTCTAAAGAACCTAGTGGAGAGGTGGAGAAAACTCTCCTCATCGGGTAGAATAATTGATGCTCTCGAGGAATCAATAGACAACTCCGATTTGTTAGTCGCCAACCCTGATCCAGGAGACAGGCAGGACGCTGAGGACTTCATCTCACTGATTCGCGCCATCTCCAAGGAGATAGGAGGGGATCCGATGGTCCTAGCAGATAGAATATCCACGATAAAAGAGAGTGACTCCTCATCATTGCAGGCATCCTCTCCCATGCAAAACGACGCTGTAAGGATAATGACCATTCATGGGGCAAAGGGCCTCCAGTCGAAGGTAGTAATCCTCGCAGACGTCTTCTCGGGAAGACAGACAAATCTCATGAATGAGAACAAAAACAAGATGATTGTAACCCCAGAAATGTTCGGAGGGAGGCCGAAGCCGTGGCCCATTAAGAAATCCGGCAAGGACCATCCACACTCGCCACTGTGGAAACATCTGATGAGGACCCATATTGCTAGGAAGGACGCCGAGTCCAGGAGACTGCTCTACGTAGCAGCTACCCGTGCTGAGAGCAAGTTGATTATCACGGGTTCCCCGAAGGAAACAGAATGGAGAGAAGGGGAGGGACTAGTGGTTCCCTGGGCATACTCAAGTCCCATCCCACAACTCGGGCAGATGTGGCTAGAGTCTCTTCGGCAGGGTTCCTGGAGGAGGGATGAGGAGGAGTCTCACTGGATGTCCGGGGACGATTCTGAATCCGAGGAAGAACCACCAGTAAGCAAGAAAGGGGAGAGAATATTCGATCCCATGAAAGCACTGACAGAGGGCTTCCTCGGCTCCGTAAATCTACCCGGACTCACCCTGATTCACCACCCCGACTGTCTTGATGACCCAGACAATGGCACAGAACCTCTACTTACCCCCCTCCAGATGATCGAGATGGTCGATGATGCGGCTAGGGAATCTTCCAAGAATCCCGTACCCCCCATGCCAACCCCAAGGTGGAATATTTCCAGCAGGGTACGGGTGGCCCCACATAGGCTTTCAACACTACAGAACTGCAGACGCAGATATTGGCTGGAGACCAGGGGGGGAATGGCCATTGAACAGCCAACTAACAACTCAAAGCTAGAATCAGAAGTTGGCCTCCCTCAAGGTATCGATGCTGCCGCCTTTGGAAAAATAGTTCACAGGGCCTTCGAGATAGGACTTGGAAACCCCGGCCCACCAGATGGTGAGAACGCCGACCTACCGGACTCATGGGCCGCTGCAGGGGAGGACAAACTGGACGACCCAGCGGTTATCGTGCAAGTGCTAGACGAGCTCCTCCCCTCGGATGCTGACAGAGAAGGATGTATTTCTCTAATGGACAAAATGCTGTCCCGAATCAAGGAAGGAGTCATGGGAGATTTGGTATCAGGTAAAGACGTCAATGGCCATATCGTTGAAGGACTGAGAACCGAAATGCCATTCCACCTGTCCAGAAGGGCACATCTCGATAGGGTCGTCAGGACGAGGTGGACCCCCGATGGCCCAGAGCCACTATCCGCAATCGATGAGGCCAATGTCGAAATGGATGGGGTCATAGATCTAGTACTATGCACGGTTTCCGGAGAGGGAAAACACATCAGACCGATAGACCTCAAGACGGAGGAAGCCCACAAACTGACTTCAGGGAGTTCAGACGGCCTAATGGAGTCACATGGTAACCACTCATTCGAACCGCAATGCGATGCAGAAATTGAGATGCTAGAGAATCACAGCATGCAACTGGCACTCTACTACCTCGCCCTCAGGACAATAGAGGAAGAGAGGGGGAAGAGGGGCCTTCCGAACAGGACAGTTCTGAGGCCGGCAATATTGGTAGGTGTCACTGGGAGGATAGTTGAGTACCCCGAAGAAATGTTCAACGCCACACTCAGTGAACTGGATAAGTCACTGTCATTGGCAGCTTCGATGTCTCTGGAGTCAGAACCCATTATTTCAGACTACGAATGTTCGTGCGGAAACTGCCCCCAGTGAACGTCCAAACTCCCCTCCGGCAGAAGAATCCATTTGTGCAAGCCCCCACACAGGGCCATGTCAGAGGCCCTAGACCGAATGATGGAAAGAAGTGAAGAGATATGGGAGAACTCGATATTGCCATCGCTCGGCGAATTCATAGAGATCAAGGCACTGTCTCCGCTTTTCGAACCAGACTGGGAGTCACTGGGCGAGCTGGATGCAACTATCGACCTCTTCTGCAAGTGGCTAGACGAGCAGGAAATCTCCGGAATGAGCTACGAAAAGCACACGATTGAGGGGAAGTCCCCAGTTCTACTGGTTTCCATAGAAGGAACCGGATCTGGGGAAGTGGTGTTCTACTCTCACCTAGACAAGCAGCCATCCAAGCCCGAACTGTGGTCAGAGGGACTACACCCCCTGAAGCCGGTCAGGAGGGATCCGTGGCTATACGGAAGAGGCTCAATCGACGACGGATACGGGGGCTACCTATGCGTCACCTCAATCAGGCTACTGCAGGAATCAGGGATACCTCACCCGAAGTGCACATTCCTAATCGAGACATGTGAGGAATCCGGCTCTTTCGACCTCCCTCCATACTTGGATCTGCTCAGTGGCGACCTAGGTGACCCGGACATGATTGTGGTCATGGACAGCGGAGGGCCGGACTATGACCACATCTGGATGACCGAGGCACTCAGGGGACTCGTCTCAGGGACCCTATCGGTGAAGGTATCCCATGAGGGCATACACTCAGGTAACTCTGGAGGCTCGATTCCATCTTCATTCAGGATAGCAAGGACACTGCTCGACAGGGTAGAGGACTCGGAAACTGGAAGGATACTGATCCCAGAGATGTACGTTGACGTGGATTCCGAACTCAAGGCGAAGGCAGACTCTCTGGCCTCGGTAGTCGGCAATTCGGTCTGGGAGCAGTTTCCAACCGTGGACTCACTCACACCAGTCGCTGACAGCGTTTCAGAGATGATTCTGGGCATGAACTGGCTACCATCCCTATGCATCATCGGAGCGGATGGCATGCCATCCGTACAAGTGGCCGGAAACGTACTGAGGACAAACACCGATCTGAAGCTGAGCTTCAGGATCCCTCCTGGGGTTGATGCCGATTCGCTCGAGCCGATCATCAAGCAGACCCTGGAATCCGACCCACCATATGGCGCGGAGGTAACATTCACTCTCGACTCATCAGCCAATGGATTCGACGCCCCCCCATTGGAGGGAGCAGTGAAGGAAGCCATCAACGAAGCCTCCCTGCACCTCTCGGGACTACCGCCCCTAGCCACATGGATAGGCGGGACCATACCATTCATGGCGATGATGCAAGGGAGGTACCCAGAGGCCAAGTTCCTCTGTACGGGCCCCTCCGGCCCGGGCAACAACGCGCACGGTCCAGATGAGAAGTTGCACATCCCATCTGCAAAGAGGCTCACTGCGGTTCTGTCGTCCACCGTAGCCGCGATATCCTCATGAATGCCGATAATGCGAAATTAGCTCTCCCGTTTTCCGCCGGGGTTAAAGGGGAAGTATGGCCCGAGTTGTTTGAGGGGCACCATGAGCGAGGAAGAGCAAGTTCCGCCTGCGGAGGACAACGTCCACGAGCAGCTGGCCATGGAGAAGGAGCGCCTAGACAAGTTGTACGTTGCGTATCAGGCACTGGAATCGGACTTCAATGACGCGAAGGCGCATATCGAGGTACTCGAGAAGGACGCCATTGACAAGGAGATCGAGAAGGAGGGTCTGGAGGCCCTGCTAAATGACAAGGACAATCGAATCAGGGACCTCGAGATAGAGGGGGCCAAAGCCGGAACCAGGGTCAAGCACCTGGAGCCCGAGCTGGAGAAGACCCAGGAGATGTACACCCG
This sequence comes from uncultured Candidatus Poseidoniales archaeon, assembly GCA_964386765.1. GTDB lineage: Archaea > Thermoplasmatota > Poseidoniia > Poseidoniales > Thalassarchaeaceae > MGIIb-O5. Next base: position 12,648 of record CAYLUC010000026.1, read on the forward strand.
CGAGCAGGCAAGGCTCGGCAGGGTGTTCGAGGTGGCGGAGGAGCTCGACACAGCCCTTCAGACCTCGATGGTCGAGATGAAGGCGAGGGA
>CAYLUC010000027.1:0-10001 GCA_964386765.1 uncultured Candidatus Poseidoniales archaeon
CCCTTGAATCCTGGATGGAAGTCCGTTCCAATCATTATCCCAAGGTCTACAAGTTGTTCGTGAGTAATGTCCAATTCCTCGAGCATCTCAGAAAGAACGATCTTCTCTGCCTGCATTACTCTGCCAAACTTCCTAGTTCCGTGAGCAGTTAGATTTCTGACCATCACGGGAGACCCATAGAGTAGCGTGTCCCAGTCCTGACTAGCTACAGCCCCAACCTCTCCCCTCTTGCATCTGACGGCACTTGCTCCTTCGGCCTCCATGGGTGCTTCCAGCCATGTCAGCCCCATGCAATCGAAAAGGCGTTTTGTCTCAGCAACCATTTCCCGATTGTACTCGGCAGTCTGGGGCCCAAGCTTCTTGGCTGCTGCCATATCGCCCTCCCTCACTGCTGCCTCCCACTTCTCAACCGCCTCCACCTTCCTTTCCTTACGACCATCGAGAGTCTCCCTCTTCAGGTCATGAGGCCTCCCATCGAAAACGAAAACAGGATCTATTCCCTCTGAAACCATGATCGAGGCCCTGTCAAGAAACCCCATCAGGTGGGAAACGGGCCTTCCCTTGTAGGAAAGTGGCTTCCCATCCTCCCCTGTCATGGAGGTGATGAACTGGTATGCATTGAGGAAGACATCAACAGCCACCCTCTCCCCTGACAGGTCACTGAGATCTATTGGTCTAGCAGGTGCCAAATCTCTCAAATTGCAGCCCATTTACTCACCTCCGCCCGCATCTGCGGCACTTGGTACCGGTCGAGGCATTTAGGGTTGAAGTCCTCGGCGCACCAATAGGAGGTGTACGTTTGCAGATGCTCACCCTTGTTGGCAATGGATGGCATCCGTGGCTTTTCAGGGAGGAAACAAAGTCATTGATGGGCGAAATAGTAGTTCTTCACCCGAGGGTTGTGAGTGTCCCCCTTAAAGAAAACACGAACTCAAGAATTTCCAGAGCCGCATTGATTGATGACGTATTGGAAAACCCAGGGGCCCTTACCATCAATGAAGGAACGACATCATCTCAAATCGGAGAGGCCATCTCAGAATGGTCTGCTAAGTTCATGGAACCAGGCACGTTTGCAGTAAGATCAAGATCCATTGGGATTGGAATAGATGGAATCTCAAGCAAGGAAATCGAGATGGAGGTGGGAGCCCGAATCTCCTCGAGAAGCAATATCGTCGAATTGGAAGATCCAGAAATCGAGATTTCAGTGGTCATCGCCGGTCAAACCGAGGGGGAAGCCCACCCAGACCCATTCGGAGAAGCGAAATCAATAGTTGTCTGGGGAATCAGGAACTCTGATTGGGAGAGGGAGAACTACTCAGGAAGATCTCCTACAGACAGGCCATTCTTCAAACCAGTATCACTAGAGCCGAGGCAGGCCCGCTTACTTATTTCACTCGGCCACAGACCAGAGAGGGAAGTCAGGGAGGTTGTGGACCCATTCTGCGGAACAGGAGGCATAGTGATAGAAGCAGCACTACAGGGCCTAGGCGTACTAGCAAGCGACCTTGATTCAAGAATGGTCGAGGGAACAAAGGAGAACCTGGATTGGGTAGGTGCCGATTACAGGGTCGAAAGGTGCAACGCATCAGAAATAGGCTCCATTTGGGGGAAGAGGAGTGATTGCGTCTTCGCCTTCGATCCCCCTTACGGGAGAAGCTCATGGAAGTCCGAAGACGGACTCGACCTTTTCCTGTCCGCACTCTCATCTGCCAGGGAAGTAGACCCCGGAGGAGTGATTTCGACAATGCTCCCAACAGGTCCTGAGGTACTCTCCCAAAACCCCGAAGAAGAATTCACAGTAATGGGCAAGAAATGGTCAGAATTGGAGGAACTAATCGCCCAAAGGGGATGGAGGGTAGCTCTGAAATCTCCCATCAAAGTACACCGAAGTCTGGCTAGGATGGTAATCGTGTGCCATCCGTCGGATTGAAAATGGGGGGGCCATCGTCAGTGGCTGGGCGATTGGTGTAGTCTGGATATCATCTGGCGCTTCGGACGCTAGGACACGGGTTCGAATCCTGTATCGCCCACCACTATTTGCTCCACCGGGAGACATCGTCTCCACCGGAATCGAATGACTCGGTCTTAGACAGGCCAGCATCAGAGAGCTCGCTTTCATCGAATGACACTCCATCTCCGGAGAGCTCCACAGGGGATCTGCAGAGATGGGCGATGTCCACCTCTTTCGCCTCCAAGAACCTCCTCCAGGTGTCAGCACCCCCTTCTACCATGAGTAGCTGGATTCCACGGTCTCCAAGCATATCCAGGATACGTCCAATGGATAGCTCACCATCGTCATCCGCCAGTACCACCCTCTCAACATTGACAGGGTCATCCGAACCACTATTCTCGGAGCAATTGACGAGTAGGGTGGGCGCTCTTCCGTCTGTAATCACCTTACTATTGTTAGGAACTCTGCAATTGGGGTCTATTATCACCCTCATGGGCTGTGTCCTAGGGCCGATATCAGGTCCTCTTACCGTGAGTGACGGGTCATCTCTGATCACCGTATTAACCCCTACCAGTACAGCCATTGACTCGGCCCTCATCTCATGTACCATTTCAAGAGACTCAGCGGAAGAAAACCTAGCTGAAGGCTCATCCGGAGAACAGTCGATCCTCCCATTGTTATCAATTGCAGCCTTTAGCAGAACCAATGGCCTTCGTGTCCTGCACCACTTCATGAAAGGACGCATCTGCTCCTCGCACTCACTCTCGAGGACCCCGCAGTCAACGATAACGCCATTCTCCCTAAGGGTGGTCGCACCGTCCCCCCTGACTGTAGGGTTTGGGTCCATGGCCCCTATGACAACACGACTAACACCTGCCCAGAGGAGCGCCTCCGTGCAGGGAGGAGTTCTTCCAAAATGATTGCATGGCTCAAGAGTGACGTAAGCAGTGCACCCTTGAGTCTCCACACCTCTTTCCTCTGCATCAGCAATCGCCATCTGCTCTGCATGAAGTCCACCTATGTGATCGTGCCAGCCCTCAGCGACAACCTCACCATCCCTCACAAGGATGCAACCAACATGTGGATTAGGCATCACCCTGAATCCTCCGCGAGCGCCCAAGCTCAGTGCTTGTCGCATGAAAGAACTCTCTTCGCCCATCTCGAACGATACTTTCCACTCAACCCCCACTCATCATTGCTTGCTTCGGCAGAATTCAAGTCTGAGACGCTCGCTGGAGCAGACATGACCCGAATAGCCTGCATACTGAATCCCAAGGCCCGAGACGGTCTTTCTGTCAAACAATGGGAGAAATTCGAGCCTGCGTTGGCAGAAGCCGGCTTCGAGGTGGAGCTTCACAATACGCAGTACCCCGGTCACGCCACTGAGATAGCACACAGCCTCTCTAATGGCGAACACGAGTTAGTTGTGGCCGTCGGAGGGGATGGGACGGTTCACGAGGTCGCCTCTGGCCTCAGGGGATCTGATGCCACTCTGGGGATACTCCCCATAGGAAGTGGGAATGACTACGCTAGGGCCCATGGCATACCGACTCCGAAGGGGAACAAATTCCCGGATATGCAGGGAGCAGTCGACATATTGGCCAGTGGAGTCGATAGGAGGGTCGGAGCATTCAGAGTCGAAGGACCGCCTGCAAAGGGGCACGAGTCGATTCCTGACCCAGAGCACCATTCGGTGGATGGGGAGCCTGAGGTCAGTGGGAACATGGTTAGATGGAGCTTCCTTGAGATCGATAGCGGAGTCACCTCGGCTGTAAACCGCATGAAGAACGAGGGGAAGTTCAAGTGGATCCGAGGGCAGTTGAAGTACACCGCCCTCGGCATTAGGGCGATATTCGGCTGGAGGAACCAACCGGGGTGGATCAAGATAGATGACGAGCCAGGTCAGATATTCAACTTCTCGGGGTTGTTCTGCATGAGCCAGTGCCAGACGTTCGGTGGTGGATTCAAAGTCACACCGGGGGCATATCCTACACAGGGCCATGGGTCATTGTTGATGGCCTTCGGACTGAGCAAGTTGCAGATGCTAATGGTGATGGGACCATTGGAGAAGGGGACTCATGTTGGGAAATGGGGGAAGATAAGCATGAGGAACGCTACTAGGCTGGAGGTCCGGGCCGTCGGGGAGGACGGGGAGCCCAGCAATGATAGCCACAATCCCACTATGTTCGTCAATGTGGATGGAGAAGCAGTGCTCACCACCCCAATCTCCATGGCTTATCACGAAGACCAACTATCTATCCGAGGCGCGACCTCAATTCCAAACGAATAGTGGCGCAGACGGAGAGATTTGAACTCCCGAGTCACGAGGACACCGGATTTCAAATCCGGCGCTATACCAGGCTAAGCGACGTCTGCAGTAGCCCTGCGAGGACGACGTCGTGCATGAATCCTTTTGGAGTTCAGAGTCCGTAGTTGCCGGGTCTGCACCATGCTGGAAGGCCCGTAGTGGCCTCCGGGTGGGTCAATCCGATGAAGAGCACCATGATGATGATGAAGAATGCGGGGAAGAGTGCCGTCACGGTGAGGATACCCGAATCCGGGCTACCGTAAAGGTGCATGAAAATCATTGCAATCATGATGAACTTGGGTATGCCGATTACGACGAGTATCATCAGGGTGTAGTTGCTGAAGATGAATATGGGCTCCTCGGGTAGTTCGAATCCCACTGCCGCTACCTCGATAAGCGTGAGAATCATCAGTCCGTAGAAGTTCATCCAGTAGGGATCGCGTCCCATTATTGTGTAGTGCGCCATTTTTTCACCTCAGTATAGATAGAAGAACGGGAAGACGAGGACCCATACCAGATCAACGAAGTGCCAGTAGAGTCCGAAGTACTCTATTGAGACAGCGTTGTCGGGTGTGTATCCTCCCTTGCTTGCCTTGAATGTCATGTAGGTCAGTCCAATGATTCCACCTAGTACGTGAACACCGTGAGTCCCGGTTGTGACGTAGAAAGTCGAAGAACTCACGCGTATGTTTGCCATCATTTGGCCACCAGAGTGGGTCCCCTCCTCCATCATCAGGTAGAGGGCCGAGTCATGGTCCAGTCCGTGTCCGTGAGACTCGAGGTAGTGGGTGTCGTAGGCGTGGTGTTGGTACGCATCGGCATTGATCAGGTAACCCTCTGAGTAGAGGGAAGCAATCATTGTGTCTCCATGGTTGTATTCTGCGAGGAACTCTGGGAGTGGGAACCCTAGGAACCACTCCACCATCTTCAGGGTCAGGAATAGAACCGCTAGGAACCAGGTGGCGGCGAGGTAGCGAGTAACCAGCTTCCTTCTCTTGTCCTCATCGATGTCAACCTTGCTAGCGTAGCGAAGAGCCTGGACTACGGTGAATGACGAGATGATCAGTGCGAACGTGTTGATTGCCCCCGGAGCTATGTGGAACCAGCTAGAGGCAATTAGGTGGCTGGCGGGCTCGAAGCAGGTCACAGACGCCCCCTCGATCCACTCTCCCGACTCGAACACAGTCTCGCAGGACTTGATTCCGAATCTGTATCTCATGTAGGTGCTGAAGAGGGAAGTGAAGACCATCATCTCGGACATCAGGAAGACCCAAACAGCGACCTTCCTGATCTCTATGCCCCTAAATGGCGTTCCAGTGGCATGAGGCTCGTATCCACCATCGAATGAGTAGTCCTGCCTCCACCATATCGTGAGCCCGAAGAAGACGATGGCGAGACTTGCTATGATTATCCCGATGTAGCTGGCGTCCATGAACTCGCCCCATTCGAAGACTCCAGCCAATGAGAAGAGGAAGACGCCGAACCCTATGCTCATGATCAAGGGAGACCATGAGTTGTGAGGGGCTCCGTGACCCCAGTCGTGAGGTCCCCAGGCGCTTGGGTGGTGATCGTCATGAACGCTCAATGTGACACCTCCTCGTCCTCACTCAACATCAGTCTGTTGAACAGCCTCCCAAGAGTGCCAGGCTCGTTGGCTATGTGCTCGTTCGCGTCTCTCAGGATTGGTAGGTTGTGGGGGTCGAAGCTGGGAGTAGGCGGCGGCGATGCTGTCATCCACTCGAAAGACCATCCTCCCCATGGGTCAGCAGGCGCCTTCTCCCCTCTGATGACCGTCTTGATCATGTTAGCGACAAGGAAGAAGTTGGAGAAGAAGAACAGGAATGCTGACACTGAGATGAACATGTTCCAACCAGCCGCCTCAATGGGGAGTGCCCCCATCGCCTCCTCTGTTGTAACGAAGTATGTGTGATGCCTCCTAGCCATTCCCCAAACCCCGAGTCTGTGCATAGGCCAGAACAGTGCGTTGTAAGAGATGAAGCCAGTCAGGAAGTGAATGACTCCTAGACGCTCATCCATCATTCTTCCAGTCATCTTGGGGAACCAGTAGTAGATGGCTGCGTAGAATCCGAATACCGTTCCTCCAACCAGGACGTAGTGGAAGTGGGCGACCACGAAGTAAGACTCGTGCAGGTGCAGGTCCATTGCGATGGAGGGGAAGAACATCCCTGAGATGCCGCCAATTGTGAACGTGACCAAGAAGCCCAGCGTCCATAGGGTATGGGTTCTGTATACGAGGGAGCCCCCATGCATCGTCTTGAGCCAGTTGAATATCTTGATCCCAGTTGGGACTGCTACGAGCATAGTCGTCAGCATGGTCACGAATCTCAGGGTGGGGCTCATTCCGCTGGTGAACATGTGGTGTCCATAGACGATGAACGAAACAATCCCTATCCCGGCCATGGCGTAGACCATCGACCTGTATCCGAAGATAGACCTCCTTGCGCTGGTTGCTATTACCTCTGATATCACTCCAAAGGCTGGAACTATGACCACGTATACCTCTGGGTGTCCGAAGTACCAGAACAGGTGACTCCAGAGAAGAGGGTCGCCTCCAGCGGAGACATCGTAGAATGCGGTCCCAATCACCCTGTCGAGATATACCTGTATCAGGCCTACCCCGAAGGCCGGTATCGATAGGAACAGCATCAGGTTTGCAATCAGGATGGACCAAGTGAATAGGGGCATCTGTAGCCATCCCATCCCCGGTGCTCGCATTACTGCGATAGTGGTCAGGAAGTTGATTCCAGTCAGGGTGGAAGATGCCACAAGCAGAATCTGCCCAGCAACCCACATCGTGGTTCCCAAGTGCGCGGTATCGCTAACCACATATGGGGCGTAACCGGTCCATCCCGTATCTGCACCCGAACCCGAGAAAACGCCTGTGAATATTAGTAGAGCCGCAACTGGTTGCAGCCAGAAAGACATTGCATTGATTCTGGGGAGAGCCAAATCTGGAGCCCCTATCTGAAGCGGTACCATCCAATTGGCGAATCCATTGATCAGGGGCATCGCAGCGAGGAAAATCATAGTGGTGCCGTGTAGTGTGAAGAACTGGTTGTATTGATCTTGGGTAAGGAAGTCATTGCCGGGGATGGCAAGCTGCACTCTGATCATCAGCGCCATGATTCCGCCAACGCCCAGGAAGAACAACCCAGCGACGAAGTAAAGCGTCCCTATCTTCTTGTGATCGGTGCTCGTTAGCCATTCAGCTATCCAAGGTGCGAAGTAGTCCCAAGTGAAGTTGTCCGGGTTCGTCCTGTAGAACACGTAAGCCAGGGTGATGATGAGTAGGACCGCAGATACGATGATCAGGGTAGAAAGTACGACGAATGGGTCCGCTTGCTCCAGAACCAAGATGGGCGGAGAGACCTTGGCGGATAGCCTGTTCCAGAGGTCACCGGAACTTCCGCCATTGTTTCCATCCGCATCCCCATTGACGGAGTTTACGTGAAGTATGAACTCCACGTTCTTGTCGCTGGATGGGGCAGTCCATGTCATCGTCCAGGATGTCTGGTCATTTCCTGCCTCGGTGTGGCTTGCCTCATTTTCCCCATACGACTGAACGGTTGCGTCAGTGGGTGCTAGGGCACCATCACTCACCCATATGTTGAATCCACCCTGATTTGAGTTTGCAACATCCGTGGGGCCCCCTGAGAATGATATCACGATCTCGTATTCCTCTGAGTAGTTGTATTGGTCGGGGAGTCCGCTGATCGACGCTGCAACTTCCGAGCTAGCGACTGCTCCGTGGCAGTTGCAACCGGAGTCCTTGACTCCGCTGACACCGGTCGGATAGGAAACCGCAGCTGGAGTTATGATCATGGCTACAGAGAGCAATGCAAGAACAATCAGGCTCCTGCTCATTCTAGCATTCATAACAACCACCTAGGGGTGAACATCCAACACTGCCGCCATAACCGAGTGAGCATCTCCGCAGTACTCTGCACAGAGTATGACGTGGTCACTAGTCCCCTCTGGAATGGCCAGCCAGAGACTGGTGTCCTGACCATAGAGGACATCTTCCTTCATTCCCAATTCCAAGAACCAAGGTGCGTGAGTAACATCCTCTGAACTCATTATCGCCAAGTAAGTCTCCCCCTCTTTCAGATGGAGCACGGGAATGGTGCCATAGACTTCTATCGTGGTGCTACTGGTATCGCAGAGATCGGTAGAAAGCTCCAAGCAGTCAAATTGCCAAACCCACTGCTTGCCAGTGATTTCTACCACGTGGTAGCATTCCGAAGTGATCATCCCGATAGAGTCCATTTGGTTATTGGACGAGAAACCATCCTCGCACTCGAAGCCATGTGCATCCACGTCATCAACTGCTGCCCATACTGAATTCAATGGGGCCCAAGACACATAGGTGAGCCACACTATCAGCAAGAAAGGCGCGACCGTCCAAGCAACTTCCAACTTCATGTCGTCGTTGTGCTTTGGAAAAACCCCAACTTCGATCATATCTGGATTTTCTAACTCCTCGCCGTCCTTCGAGGTGTACCAGAACGAGTGATGATAGAGCCACGTGAATGTGAGAACGGACACTAGTATGGACCAGAACATGTAGTAGTCCCAGAGCCAATTGAAGAGAGCGTTCTCTATCTGCAAGACTCTCCCCGTGCCAACGGGTGCGAATTCCCCTCATAAGCAATCCGGAGCAGACCCCACCTAGACAACGATGAGCCCCATTGAACAACTACAAATTCCAGACCCATTATTGAGGTGTACAATGGCTGTCAGGGAAGGTCCCCCAGATAGGGCGATAAGGTTCGAAAAGGCAGCTAAGGCAATCGCCATCACCATCTCTAGAAACGCCCCCGTCAACGAGGGAGGAAGCCATTGCCCAGTAATCGTCGAGGGCCCTAAAGATGAGAGGACCTTGAGGCAACTCGGCTTCACTGGAACCATAGAGAAGGTCAACAGGGGATGGCCAAGATCGAGGCTAATCGCATACCTTCACGATACCTACGGAATGAGGAACATCGTAGACAAGGGCCCCCCCGTAATCGTCGCAATGGATTGGGATAGGACTGGGGGCCAGTTGCAGAAGTTCCTGAGGGACCGACTGATGTCACTAGACGTCACTGTGGACGAGGAAATGAGGACCGTCCTGATGAGGGTCATGAAACCGGAGGGGAGGACAATCGAGTCATTGCTTCCGCATGCTCCGAAACTATCCCCTATGATATCATCCTATATCGACGCTAATCGGTCTTCTCCGGAGGAGTCGGTGGAGATTCCTTGACGGTATTCAGAACCAGATGGGTAACCGACCTCTCGATTCCATCGATCGACATCACGTTCTTCGACAGATCGTCCAGATCGGCCCTGTCCCGTGCTCTGGCAATCACCATCGAGTCGTAGTCCCCAGTGACATCGTAAACACCGCAAACACGAGGATCCCGTGCAATCTTCTCTTGAATCTCGATCAGCCTCCCCTTCTCTATCCTCAAGCCGACTACCACATTGAGCCCCCAGCCGAGCTTGTCGGGATCAAGCCTAACCGTGTAGCCTAGTATGACTCCGCTGCCCTCCATCTTGTTCACTCGGTTGCTAACCGTGCCTAGAGCCACTCCCACCTCCTCGGATATCTTTCGGAGGGAGGCCCTGGCGTCCCTCTCCAATACTGAGATTATTTTTCGGTCGGTATCATCAAGCATAATGCTCCCCGGAAACCTAGTTTGGCGGTTAGGCTATTGAACATATGCAATATTTACAGAG
>CAYLUC010000028.1:0-7431 GCA_964386765.1 uncultured Candidatus Poseidoniales archaeon
TGGCATGGCACCCGCCATTTGAGGGCATCTGCCCCCGATAACGTTCAAACCACTCGATGCGGACCCGATAGCATGGCGCTGGACGGGCTGAAGAGGCGTCTGCTTGGCTCTGTCGGCCTTCTGAAGGGCAAGAGAGAAATCGACGAGGAGACAGTCAAGGAACTCAGTCGTTCACTTAGGAGGGCCTTAATCGAGGCAGATTTCAACGTGAGGCAGACCAAGGAGCTCACTGAGAGGGTAGAACGCAGAATGATCGAGGAGGAGCCTCGTCCGGGAACCAAACTTGAGACCCATGCAATGAATCTGATCTACACGGAACTAGTTAGGCTGCTTGGACCGCCAAGAGAGATTAGGCCTCATAATGAGACTGTTCTGATGGTCGGACTATACGGCCAAGGTAAGACTACCACCACGGCTAAGGTCGCAGACTGGTGGAGACGCAGGCATGGCGTTAGAGTGGCAGTCATCGAGGCAGATACCCACAGGCCTGGTGCTTTCCAGCAACTCACACAGTTGTTGGAGGGGACTTCTGTGGAGGTGTATGGGGAGCCCGATGAGAAGGACGCTTCGAAGATAGTCAAGAATGGCCTGAGGAAGGTCGGCAATGCTGATGTTGTGATTATTGACACAGCCGGAAGGGACAGTCTAGACGGTGAGCTCAGAGACGAGTTAGTGAGCATCGCCGAGGCTGCAAACGCAACGGAGAGATTCCTAGTCATCGATGCGCAAGTCGGCCAGGCGGCTGGACCCGTCGCTGAGACATTCCACGAACTAGTGGGCGTAACTGGAACCATCGTTACGAAGCTGGATGGGACCGCGCGAGGAGGTGGGGCTTTGAGTGCCGTAGCTGCCACCGGTGCGCCGATAGTATTCGTAGGGGAAGGCGAGAGAGTCCAGGATCTTGAGAAGTTTGAATCTGACAGATTCATCTCGAGGCTCCTAGGCATGGGGGACATTAAGGGACTAATCGATCTAACCCCAGAGGACTTGGACCAAGAAGAAGCTATGAGGCTCACACAGAGGATGATGTCAGGTAGATTCACCCTGACAGACATGTACACCCAGATGGAGATGATGGGCAAGATCGGCACCATGGACAGGCTGATGTCGCACCTTCCTGATGGGATGTTCGGAATGGGGAGCATGAGTACCGGGCAAAAAAAGCAGATTCAGAAGAATCTGGAAAAATACAGGGTAATTATGGATTCGATGACGCAGCACGAGAAAGACGAGCCTCTAGTGCTCAAGTCGAGCAGGATCAGGAGAATATCTAGGGGGTCTGGAGTCACCGAGAAGGAAGTCAAGGAACTCATAGCCCACTGGAATAGGAGCCGGAAACAGATGAAGATGATCAAGGGCAATAGGAAATTCAGAAGGGACATGCAGTCCATGGTCGACATTGACGATGTTGATTTGCCAATGTAGGTAGTCGCATGAATCGCAGATTTGCAATAATCGGCCACCGTGCCCCATCAAGTGGGAAAATTAACCTGAATGATTTGGCTGGATCGTCGGGAAGGATAGATGTCCTGTCCAGAGCTGTGAATACCGCCCTATTCCTCTCTCACGGCATACGAAGTGATACTGACATTACCCTCCACCTGATGGGAGGGGGCGGCCCCCCACGAAGAATCTGGTTCGAAGGCTCGAGGTTGAGAGGGGTGCATCCGGACGAGCGAGCCATTGCTGGACAAGTTGGAAAGGCGCTGAAGTACCCAGTTCCCGCAATTGGGAGAATGGTTGAGTTGCACACCGGTCTTTGGCACTCAGGCGGAAGTATCGAGCAAACCATAGATGAATGGGCTCGAGAAGGGGTTAGGACATTTGTCCTGGATGCAGACGGGACCCCATTTGATCCCAAGAAGCACAATGGCGAGTCCGTCGGTTTCATTCTCTCTGATGACCAGCCCTTTACCGAGTCCGAGAAAGGGGCAATGGACTCGTTGGAGAAGATTTCACTTGGTGAAACATGGATTCAGGGGCATTCATGCATAGCCATACTGCATCACGCAATGGATTCTTAGAGCCATTTTGGAAGGCCTTCCCGATCCCCTATTGCTGCATTATCGAGAGTCTCGTCGGATACTCCAAGCGGGTGGTTCGAGGGCCAGCTACCCAGAGGCGTGATTGACACGCTTCCCTGGTTTACTGCATTACAGTCGGTCCCGGGGATGTTCTCCTCGTCTATCGTTGCCGCTCCCACCTCAAATGCGACTCCAGTTCCATCACTGTTGATTGAGTCAGTGGCGCTCCTATACCACCTAGCCCCAAGTTTCCCGGTGCTGAAACTGCCGTTCCAATCCGCTGGGACATTGATGTTTAGCAGAATGTCACCATTGTGGAATGCAGACCTGATGGTTTCCTCCATACTGTTTCCCACTGGTACCTTCTTTGTCCCCTGGGGCCTGAGGAGGTTGGGAAGCTCCCTTGGCATTCCCATTGAGCAGGCATCGATGACTCTGGAAATGGCAGTTATTGAGTCTGAGAAGTCATTGTGATCATAAGTAGCCAGGCTAACTGCAATGGAAGGCATACCATACAGGGAGGCCTCTCGAGCTGCGGAAACGGTTCCCGAGTGCAGCACGTCGACCGAGAGGTTCGGTCCTCGATTAATCCCTGAAATGCACAACATTGGCTTAAATCCAGGAACTATTGAGCTGACTGCCCTCTCCAAGGCGACGATTACGCAGTCACATGGGCTTCCATCTAGGGAGAACATCCTGAGTGTTGGTCCCCCTTCCAATAAGATGTCATTCGAGATGTCATCACGTTCAACGAAGCTCATGTCGCTTTGGAGTGTCAACTTCATCCCCGTAGCCGATTGCTCGCTAGCGGGTGCCAGAACTACGATTGGGTGGCCACGTTCGTGTAGTGCCCTGACAAGAGATGTTAGTCCGTCCGAATCTATGCCGTCATCATTGGTGATCAGCAGGGGCAATGGGTGCACGGGCTCGGGAATGAAGGCTGGTTCATGAATGCACTTCTGTGACCTCTTCATTCCTGCCCTCTTCCAGAGTCACCATTATCGCTCCGGATAGCATCAATGGCCCCCCTACTGCAGTCCAAAGGCCGAGAGTCAGTTCCCCTGTCCAAAGCCATCCTATTAGCCCCCCGATAACTGGCTCAAATAGCAACGTGATGGAGACTATGATGGGTGGAATCCACCTGAGAATGGTATTAATTCCAGTATGGCCACAGAGCCCCGGGCCCAGTGAGAGATATGCGACCCATGGTATCCAAGCGATTTCGCTCCACCCCAAAAGGGAGCTCTCAGCGATGGAGCTAGAAAGCGAAGTTCCCTCGATACCTATCGAAGAGATGGCGAGCATGATTCCTGCCAAGAGCGTGACGGGGAAGGCGTAAACGAAGACAGGGATGCTTCTCTTTGATCTTAGGTGCCTGCCGATGAACAAGTATCCGACTACTGTAACTGCACCGAAGAAGGCGGCTACGTCCCCCCAGAGAGTAACTCCATCGCTGCCGCTGACATCCCCGAGTGTTATTGCTGCTCCCACAAAACCAACGAGGGCACCTGTGACGTGCCCCCTCCTGGCCACGGTTCCGAGGATTGGCATCATCGCCACAACCACAAGGGGATGGCTAGTGACGAATAGGAGGCTATGCACAAGACTGGTGTTGTCCAATGACCAAATCCAACTACCGAAGTGGAGTGCTAGGAATACGCTGGATGCCAGCATGAGCACCCAGTCGTCCCTGGTAATGGTGGAGCGTTCCATCCTGTACCACTGGTACGCGAATCCGGGGAGAAGGACCAACGAGGTCCCTTGCATCCTCCATGATGCCCTGAGCAGTGGCGGTACCTCGCCCATCTGCTGCAGCACGGCTCCAGCGCTCGATACAGCGAACAGAGCTATCCCAAGGAGCACGTATGCGTAAACTGGTGTTGAGTCACTCGAACCCATTTTCAGGCCGCCAACTCAGCATCTAGAACTTCATCAGAGGGGTTTCCTCCTGAGCCACCTTGACCGAGGATCCCAGCCTTCCTGAAAAGGATGTATATGATAGCCCCTAGAACAACATTCAGTATTATGAATCCGGAGAACCTCACAATTGGCCAGTTGTCCATGGAGCCTATCTGCTCGTCCAAGACAGCCAGTATTGCTGCCTCCACGCCGTAGAATGCCTCTCCGGTGAATGCCCCTGCAGCTATCATGAACGTCCCCAGAAGCATTAGTGCCCTTCCTCTCTCGGCCGCTTGGGACCCCTCTTCAGCCCTTATTGACTCGACCTTTGGCTGGAGTCTCCTCTTCTCCCACCAATCTCTGGCTGCACCGCCTATCAGCATGGGGAATGTTGCAGGCGTAGGCAGGTACATCCCCAGTCCGAATGACGTTCCCATCCCAGTAGCCCACTCTACGAATGCCCCGAGGCCGAAGCCCAGAGCCAAGGCCCCCCAGTCACCCTGGCCCTCAGCCAGTATTGTGGTGAAGTACGCGAATGCGTTGGCCTGTGGGGCTAGCAAGTCGATTGTGCCATCAGCTAGGAGCTTGGAGAGGAAGATGGCTACTGCTGCCCCTAGGATGGCCCCCGGAACCACACCCATGATGTTGCCCTTGGAAATGTGATATGGCCTGTTGCCGATGTACAGGCTGTTCTTGTAGTCGCCCACAACGGTACCGCTCATGCTGATCGCGGAGCCAAAGACCGTTGTCCCCACAAGGGCGATCAATACTGATTCCTCTTTGTCGAGGCCGACGTCCACGTTGAGGAAAACCAGCAATAGCATCAACAAGACGATGAAAGACGTCCCCGAAACCGGCTCAATTCCAGTTTCTCCCATCACTCTGACGGCTATCGCACCAAGCAGGAAAGTTGTCAGAATCAGTACTATCGCGAAAATTGCCGAGGGGAGTGCCGGGAAGCCCCCTATCAGGAATGTAAGTATCATAGCGAAGAATGAGATTCCCATAAACACCGGGATGTGTGTCAGTGGCCATTCGTACCATCCCTTGTTCTCTATGAACTCATCACCCCTCTCTCCTGAGAATGCTGTGGAGATGTCCCCAAATATTGAGACGAAGGTTGGGGCCATCTTGACTAGTCCGAAGATTCCCCCACCAAGGATTGCGCCGATAGCTATGGTCCTAACCACAGAAGAGAACGCCTTCCACTGGACGATTGGGTAGTATGGATCCGATGCCGCGTCGCCGTACTGCGTGATATTGACATACGAACCGATTGCCGGATCATAGACGGGGACGTCCTGGATTACAACGAGTGGGACCAGGAAGAACCATGCCACTATAGAACCTAGATTCACGAGGAAGGCCACTCTGAACTTCATGAACCAGCCTATTGCCAGTAGTGTCGGGCTGAGCTCTATCCCTAGGAACGTGTACGAGAATGGGTTACTGGACTCATATGGCGTTATTCCCCCGTAGGGGGCGTGCCCTCCCTCGAGTTTGCTCGGCTGATGGATCCACCTCTCAGTGTACACCGATGCTAGGCCCCAGTCTCCTCCCGATAGCGTCATAGACACCCAGTCTGCAATGCTACTGGGAACTCCTGCAAGCTTCTTGCTCCAGCGAACTGGATAGTCAATAACGAACATGAATCCCATCGTAAGGACCGTCCACACCCCCACGGTCTTCAGGGACTCCATGGCAGCATCGGCAGCTCCTGCACTGACATCCGATGAGATATCTAGCATCTTTAGAGTGGCCTCGAAGCCTGGCATCGGAAGGGGATCCTCGACTAGCCATACCCTCCTGAAAATGATGAAGTACATCACTCCCAGGAAGCCTGCGAACATCGAGGCGATGATTCCGATGAATGCTAACTGCAGGGTGTCTACTGAGCTCACTAGGAATCCGTCCCCTACCTTGTAGCTATCAGAGTAGGCGAGTAGGAAAATTGCCGGGAATGTGAATATGAAGCCCGTTGATGCATGGGTCGCTCCCGTAGTGGCACTGGTTGCTATGTTTACTTCCGAGGGGGACCACTTGAGTGCCATGCCAAGTAAGTAAGCAACATACCAAGCAGCGGATACAGCAAGCCCTATCTTCAGTCCGATATATGCGGTAACTCCACTGAAAAGGGCACCTATTAGTACCCCGATGAGGACCTTCTTGGTATCCCAGTGACTGACCTCGAATGACTCCTTGAGGTTCTTCTCCTCGAGATACTGCTCCAATACCCCCGTGTTGAGGTTGTTGTACATGTCCTCGTCTAGCCATGTCAGAGTGCCCTTCTCTATTGCCTCTAGCCCAGAGGGGGTCACGGGTTGGCGATAGGCAGAACGCTTGACGTCAGACATGGGATTCCCCCGGTGCGAAAGGCTGGGCCCAATCGCTTATACTTCACTCGCGAATATTGAGAGGGATGGTAGTTTGAGGCTCAGTGGTCACGAGTGACCCTGTACCGTCCCATCGCCTCCATCCACTGGATCTCCCCACCAGGCTCTAGGTTGAGGTTTGGGTCAGTCGGGAGTATCAGAGTCTCGTATGTCTTGTTATCCATAGCGTGGACCTCGTTTCCCTGGATGTGAGTGACTATGGCAGACCCCTTCTCGATAAGAGGTACGTGGATTGTGTCCGTCACAGTGCCTACGTGGCTCCTCTTCTGCCCCGTGAAGATGTCCTCTAACTCAATCCTAGCCTTTGCAGAACCGTGCTTTCCTGGCTTTGACTTGCTCATTCCCAGTATCTTGTACGCATTCTCCTCGAGAGCTACGTACCTTCCAACTTTCAGGGTTCTAATCTCAACGCGTGTCGTGCCGGGCATGCTATCGAACGATGCCTCTCTAGCCGACTTATCAGCATTGCCGGTGAATGGGGGTGAAACAGGGTGGCAAGGCTACACGCATTCACGGGTGAATGACCCGATCCGAGGGCCCTAGGGCCCCCGAACCGGGGTTTTCGTAACTGGCAATTGCTCAGTCTTGCTTTCTGCGACCGGCGAATGCTGCACCGATTAGGGCGATAGCCGCGAACAGTGATGGGAATCCTGGAACCGCATTGGTCCAACCAAGCTCGGTCTCCGAGTCTCCCTCACCAGCGCTGTCGTCCGTGTTATCGAGTGCGTCACACAGTCCGTCGTTGTCGTAGTCAGATGGCACCTTACTGTCATCCAGTGTGTCTGTACCACAGTCGATCTCAGTAGAGTCGGTGTATCCGTCGCCGTCGTCGTCGTCGTCAGCGTTGTTGCCGATTCCGTCGCCGTCAGTGTCGTCCCACTCAGCTGCGTCAGTCGGGAACTGGTCGTCGACGTCTGCGTCGCCGTCACCGTCATCGTCCTGGTCAGCATTGTCACCAAGGCCATCGCCGTCTAGGTCAGCGTCCTCGCTTGGGTTATTGGGGAACGCGTCATCTACATCCGGGGTTCCATCGCCGTCGTCGTCGGTGTCGGCGTTGTTGCCGATTCCGTCGCCGTCGTTGTCCGTGAACTCACTCGGGTCGTACGGGAACGCGT
>CAYLUC010000028.1:7531-8664 GCA_964386765.1 uncultured Candidatus Poseidoniales archaeon
CCGATTCCGTCGCCGTCGTTGTCCGTGAACTCACTCGGGTCGTACGGGAACGCGTCATCGACGTCCAGTGTTCCGTCATTGTCGTCATCGTCATCGACCACGTCACAGATGTGGTCGCCCTCGAAGTCGTCTGGCATCGACGTGGCGTTCAGAGCGTCTGAACCGCAAGCGGCCTCGTCTGCATCCGTCCACCCGTCGTTATCGTCATCGTCGTCGATTGTGTACGCGGATGGGTCGCAAGCGCTGCCATTGAGCATCGATGCCCCGAGAGAGTCGGCCATGCCGTCACTGTCGGAATCCAGACCCACACATGGATCGATTGGATCCATGTCCATGTCATCAGGCGTTCCGTCGTTGTCATCGTCCAGGTCGTTCTGGGTGATTCCCGTTGGCACTGGTATGTCAACGTCGTCGATCCAGACTGTGTCCTGTCCACCGTCGACCGAGCTGTCCTTCCAGTACACCCATGTGTAGGTGTGCCATCCGCCAGTGGTTGTCCACTGGTATGTTCCTGCGGTGGTGCCTGACCAGCGCATGGTGTATCCGGATGTCCTCAGGCAGTTAGCCGAGTTGTCTATGCAGAACACCAGGTAGTCCCAGCCGCTCTCGGTAGAGACCGAGTAGTCGAACGATGCCTGTCCAGCTGTTGCGTTGACGCTGATCTCCAGCACGGTGGACTGGCTGTTGCCAATGTCACCTGACTGCACCGAGTAAGCACCGTTGATCACGGTGTTGCTCTGGACGAACCACATTGCGTTACCGCTCGTGGTCCATCCGCCGCCCAGCGAACCGGACTCGAAGTCTCCCGAGAATGGAGGCGGTCCGTTGTAGTCGGGTATTCCGTCGCCATCGGTGTCGAGCCATGCGCTGCCGTCCATTGGGAACGGATCGACGTCGTCGTTGACACCGTCACCGTCGTCATCTAGGTCAGCGTTGTCGCCTGTTCCGTCGCCGTCGTAGTCGGACCACTCTGTTGGGTCGTTGGGGAATGCGTCCTGGCTGTCAGTGACGTTGTCGTTGTCGTCGTCGGTGTCGGCGTTGTCGCCGATTCCGTCGCCGTCGTCGTCATACTGCTCAGTTGGGTCGTATGGGAACTGGTCATTCCAGTCGTACGTTCCGTCGTTGTCGTCGTC
>CAYLUC010000029.1:0-3962 GCA_964386765.1 uncultured Candidatus Poseidoniales archaeon
GCGTGGTTGCCATCGAGCCAAGGCGTAGGGACAGTGGTCAGGAAGAACTGCGAGCCGCCGGTGTTGGGGCCGGCATTGGCCATCGAGAACAGTCCTGGGCTATCATGCCTCTTGGCCAGTGCTGAGGCCTCACAAGGAATCTTCCAGCCGGGCCCTCCGGTTCCAGCTCTTCCGTTGTGAGGGTCCCTCGAGTGAGGGCAGCCTCCTTGGATCATGAAGTCCTTGATTACCCTGTGGAAGTGGAGGCCGTCGTAGAAACCGTCGTCTACGAGCCGGAGGAAGTTCCCCGTGGTCTCCGGACATTCTTCGGTGAAGAGCTCGATGTCTATCGGCCCTGCGCTTGTCGTCATCCTAACTATGGTGTTCATGGATTAAGCGAGTGGCAACCAGTCCAATAGTGTAACTGCCGTGAAAATTATGCTGGAAGCACAAGTAACCGCTAAGCAACCATAGAGCCGGGAAGGACTCCTTCCGGGAGCTCGAGCAGTCTCACTGTTCCATCCGGATCAAGTGCTCCAAGAACCAAAAACTGTGAAATGAACCCCGTTGGGAGTGTCTTGTCGCCAAGATTGACGGCGCCTACGACCGTTCTCCCAATGAGATCGTGACGAGGGTAATTGGTAATCTGCGCGGAGCTCCACAGCCTACCTAGGACGGGGCCGAAGTCGACTTGAATCTTGTAGGATGGCTTCTTCATCTCTGGGAAGTGCTCGACCTCGACGATTACACCAGACCTGAGATCTAGGTCGAAGTATGCAGATGCGCCCACGTACTCCTTCCTCTCCAGATTCTCGGGATGGTATGGATTACCATCCGGATCTATCACATGCTGGCCCATTCAATCACCGGCCACATCGGACCTGAGTATGAGGGGTCTGAGATCGATTGCGGCTTCCCTGAAGGCATCCGCACCACCTTCCTGCCTGTCTAGTATGGTGATGCATGCTGCTACATCGCAGCCCATATCGGTCAGCATATGTGCAGCCTTCAGGGCAGAGCCACCTGTTGTAGTGACATCCTCGAGAAGTACGACTCGGTCCCCCGACTTGATCGTTGCACCCTCTATGCCAGGGGGGTTTCCTGTCTTACGGCCTCCCCTGCCCTTCGGCTCCTTGCGAACCATGAATCCCCTCAGCTCTGAGCCCCTGCCCGCCTTCGCTATGGCTATTGCAGTCAGTGGAACGGCTCCGAGCTCGAGGCCCCCTACTGCATCGATGCCCCCGAGATCTTCCAGTTGGTGGTGAATTAGCACGCCTAGCAAGTGTGCGCAGTCAGGGTCCATCATGACTGGTTTCATGTCGAAGAAATGCGGGCTCTGCCTTCCACTAGCAAGGGTGAATAAATCATCTGGGGAATGCAGGTACGCTAGGTCTCGTACCCTGTCAATTAGCCGTGCTTTCGCCTCTTCCGCGCTGATGGACTGCATCTTCTTCCCCCTCTCCGGGCCAATAGAGTCGCATGAAGGTTCGCAATGCTAATCCGCCAATAATGCCAAGATTACGGTCAATGTTCTTGGACGGCCTAGTCCGGTAAGGAGATGTTCGCAGCGGGGCGTATGGTGATGATGGTGGGAAATAGTCCTCGTTCCGCCTATGACACGGCACGGTTGGGCAGTGAGATTGAGGATTATCAGCACTGGCTTGACGAGCGGGCCGAGGCAGAGTATAGATTGGCGTCCGAAGCGAAGTCCAAGGGACTGGACTTCAGCAGGGATGTTGAGATTCCACGCGCCGCTGATTTGGCTAGCAGGACGGAGAAGCTTCTGGAGGAGTATCTCAAGGGGCTGAGGATTGAGGACGACCTTCGTGAACTACTGGGAACGACAGACAGGGAAAGCGCGTCTATCCGGATTGCTGTAGAGGTCGCAAAGAAGATGCACGTTAGGGACGGTGATCTGAGGGATGCAATAGATTGCGGACTGAGGGTCGGCCTTGCTGTGCTAACTGAAGCGGTTCTAGTTGCTCCGCTTGATGGTATTGGCGCGGTTCGCATTCTGAACAACAGTGATGGGTCTGAGTTCCTGTCTATCGACTTCTGTGGCCCTATACGCGCTGCTGGCGGGACAGCACAGGCCCTCTGCGTGCTGATTGGGGACATGATTCGCAGGGAACTGGGGCTGGGCAGGTACCTCCCTTCTACTCCCGAGGTGGAGAGGGTGAAGGAGGAGTTCGGCCTCTACAGGGCTGGTCTGCAATACAAGCCCCCTCCAGAGGAGATCGATGTGATTGTTCGGGCTTGTCCCGTAATGGTGAATGGCGAGGAGACTGAAAAGCAGGAGTGCGCGGGCTACAAGGAAGTGAGAAATATCGAGAATGAGAATGGATCCTTCCGAACTCGGGTACGGGGCGGGGTGATGCTCGTAATTGGAGAGGGGCTATGCCTCAAAGCCCCAAAAATCGTCAAGCACACTGAGAGAATGCAAATCCCGGGCTGGGACTTCATTTCAGAATTTGCCAACAAGGGCATGGACGAATGGAAAAAGAAAAAGAAAGAAAGTGGGGATTGGCTTGAGGGTGAAGATTATTTTCAGTCTAGGATTATTCAGAAGAATGACAAATTCATGCAGGACATAATTGCAGGTAGGCCCATATTTGGGGAGCCTGGAGAACCGGGTGGTTTCCGGCTGAGGTATGGAAGAAGTCGTGCTACGGGCCTCGCGGCAGCTGGTCTAAATCCGATTTCAATGGAGGCTGCCGGACGCTTCATTTCAGTTGGCACTCAGATGAAAATTGAGCGCCCGGGGAAGGCTTGTGCAGTAACTCCGTGCGTAGAAATAGATGGGCCTACTGTACTCCTTAATGATGGAGAATATAGGATGATTGCCACTATGAATGAGTGGAGTTCCATCAAGTCCAATGTTGTTTCAATTTGGGATAATGGAGAGATATTACTGGGATTCGGTGAATTCTTAGAGAACAACAAGAGCCTCGTTCCATCTGCCTATTCAAGAGATTGGTGGGCGGCAGACTTGATTGAGGCTCTGGACCAACCGGATAAGGTTCAGAAGTTCGCGGATATAATTGGCCGTGAGAGAGATGCACTGCCTCCTGGAATTCCCTTCAGCGGAGCGATAAAAAGAGGTGGGGAAAGTGAAGTCGAGAGGAGTTGGAGAATTAGGGAATGGGTAATTTTTCTTAGAAATATTGACCTTTCATGGAAGGATTCTCGTGAAATTTGTGAGGTTTTTGGGACGGCCGTACCTCCTCCATGGAATCTCTGGTGGGCAGATCTTCCAATTTCGTTCGCAGAACCGCTCATTGAAATTCTGAAGAAATCCGAGATAGGTGGTGATGGCCTAAGGATCAGAGGGGTTGTGGATGGATGGAGTCCTGATGGGCGGATGGAAGATGCTGGCTTGGAAGAATTGGAGTACGAAAGGTGGCCTAGGTGGACTTCGTTAAGGACTCATGGATTAGCTAAATCATCCCTGATGACTTTGGGTGTTCAGCATGTTCACGATGGCAATGACATCCTTATTCCAAAAAACTGGGAGGGGCTTCTCGAAGGGCTAGGATTAACAAGAAGGGGAAGTAGCGTTGAAGCGATAACAGATGCAATTCATCACATTTCGGAAAGGCTGAATCAAATCAAGGTTTCAACCACTGAGCTTGCCAAAGAAGAGTCGAGGAAGGGAGAGTTGGAAGAAAGGCGAGCTGTGGCTAGGTTAGAGGCTACAACGGCAGCGATGCAAGCAGGTAAGGATACTCTCGAAACCGAAGCCATTGGAGACGCGGCAGCAGCGAAGATTCCTGATCCAGGACCAAAGGACAGAAACATTCTCAGAAGATCTAGGTTGCTTCTCGATGACCATGAGGTAGAAAGGTGCCTCTGGCTGGTCAGGAACCTTTCACAATTGAGATGGGAAAATGCCGTTCCATGCAGGGTCGGTGCTAGGATGGGCAGACCGGAGAAATCCGGAGCTAGGGAAATGAAGCCGTTAGTGCACGCCCTCTACCCAATTG
>CAYLUC010000030.1:0-3316 GCA_964386765.1 uncultured Candidatus Poseidoniales archaeon
TACTCTGGGAAAACCGTGGAGGTTTTCAGTACGGATGCCGAAGGCAGGAACGTGCTTTCCGATGGATTGTGGAAGGCAGGGGAGTTTGACCCCGAGTACATCGTGGACTTAGCGACGCTGACAGGAGCAGTGGTGGTGGCCCTTGGAAACCAGATATCTGGCATGTGGTCAAATGACGATTCCTTGGCTGGTAATGTCAAGAGCGCGGCCGAGAGGAGTGGTGAGTCTGTCTGGAGGATGCCCCTCAATGACCAATTTCGAAAGTACATGACAAACTCAGCTTTTGCCGACATCAGGAACGGTTCCATAGGCGGGAGGGCGGGCTCATCGAACACTGCTGCGGCCTTCCTAGAATTCTTCGTCCCCAACAGGGGATTCGAGAAGGAGGGGGACAAGATTCCCTGGGTGCACCTGGATATCGCAGGATCTGCATGGGGGCCGGGATCGAAGGCAAGCTCCGAGAGTGCCAACCCACTATTCCAATTCGGGGTTTCGGGAGTGCACGTGAGGACACTGCACCGACTGATCTGCCGGGAGTGACCTATTCATTCTTCATCGGAGTCGACGACTTCGAAGTCCGCCTCTACCACTTCTTCATCGCCATCTGAGTCCTGCTCTGACATTTCTGCTGCTGCGGCTTCGTAAAGCTTGCTTGATACCCCGTGCAACGCCTCCTCTACCTCGGCCATCTTGGCCTGTACGGCCGCTTCATCCAAATCATCGACGCTGATGGTTTGGTCGTCCTTGGTAATCAGGGAGCGCAGTTCCTCGAGCTTGGCATCGATGGGCTCAGAATCGAGATCTGAGAGTTTCTCCCCAGCCTCCTTCAGCATCCTTGTAGCTTGGTAAACCATGCTATCGGCAGAATTGATCAGCGTCACGGCAGCCTTCCTGCGCTTGTCCTCTGATGCGAACTCCTCTGCCTCAGCTATCTTTGCACTGATTTCGTCTTCGGAGAGTGACGTCTGGCTCTCTATCTTGATGGATTGCTCGGTTCCCGTGCCTAGGTCCTTGGCTGACACATTTACGATTCCGTTGGCGTCGATGTCGAATGTGACCTCGATCTGTGGCATGCCCCTAGGAGCAGGTGGTATACCCATCAGGTGGAACCTCCCAAGGGTAACATTGTCCTTGGAAAACTCCCTCTCCCCCTGTAGTACGTGCACCTCAACCGCTGGCTGGTTGTCTGCGGCTGTGGAGAAGGTCTCCGACCTCCTTGAGGGGATTGTGGTGTTCCTCTCGATCATGGTGGTCATTATTCCCCCAAGGGTCTCAATTCCTAGTGTGAGAGGAGTTACATCCAGGAGTAGTACATCAGTTACTCCCTCGTCTCCCGTGATAATTCCTGCTTGCAGGACAGCTCCCACAGCTACTGCCTCATCGGGATTGATTCCCTTGAATGGGGGCTTCCCAACTTCCTTCTCAATTGCAGCCTGTACAGCTGGAACTCTAGTTGATCCTCCTACAAGGATCACCTTGTCTACATCGCCCTTCTTTACCCCGGCATCCTTCATGGAACGTCTTGTCGGACCCATGGTCCTCTCGACCAAGTCGGAGATAAGTTCCTCGAACTTGGCTCTGGAAAGTGAGATGTCCAGATGCTCTGGCTGCTTCTCCTCGTTCATCGTGATGAAGGGGAGGTTTACCTGGGTTGAATTGGTTCCCGAAAGCTCGATCTTTGCTTTCTCGGCACCCTCTCGGAGCCTACTCATTGCCTGATTATCGTCCGAGAGATCTATCCCGGATGACTTCTTGAACTCTGAAACCAGCCAGTCGATTACCACTTCATCAAAGTCATCCCCTCCGAGACGGTTGTCCCCGCTGGTGGCCTTGACCTCTATCTGTGGTTGCCCGTCCACCTGGTAAATCTCGAGGACGGAGACGTCGAATGTTCCGCCTCCCAAGTCATAAACGAGGATTGTCTGATCATCGTCCTTGTCGACGCCGTAGGCCAAAGCTGCAGCTGTTGGCTCATTGATAATCCTCAGAACCTCCAGTCCTGCTATCCTTCCTGCGTCCTTTGTTGCCTGGCGTTGTGCATCGGTGAAATAGGCGGGACAGGTGATGACGGCTTCATTCACCTCCCTACCCAGGTAATCCTCGGCATCGGCCTTCAGTTTCTGCAGGATGAAAGCGGAAATCTCCTGTGGAGTGTAATTCTCATCGTCTATCTTCTTCTTCCACTTCGTCCCCATTTCCCTCTTCACGGACATTATTGTCCTATCGGAATTTGTCACTGCTTGCCTCTTTGCTGTGATTCCTACTAGCCTCTCTCCCCCCTTGGAGAAGGCGACTACGCTGGGCGTCGTTCTCGATCCCTCGGAGTTGGGTATTACAATCGGTTTGCCACCTTCCAATGTGGCCACGCAGCTGTTTGTTGTTCCAAGATCAATTCCAATTACTGGTCCGCTCATTTTTTCACTCTTCCTTGTTGAGTTGGCTCAAGCCAAATCGAAAGTTACGTCTAGAATTCCATTATTGAGGCTCCACTCAGATACAGAACTTGCCGATCTTGGCAGATTCATCCTCTTGAACGGCCTTGGTTGGGTCGTTCTCATCAATTGAAGAACCATTCCTCCGTCTGTGAGGCTCAACTCGATCTTGTCTTCATCCAAGTCAGTTAGTTTGGACACGTCCAATGTGACAAACATAGAGTCGCCGTCGACATATGTGTCCTCGATGGGTATCTCCAGTTCTTCGGATTCTTCTGCCTCGCTCACCTCGACTTTGGCCTCCTCCTGATTGGAGTTGACCTGGACATTTATTCCCATGTTCCTGAATAGCTCGGCGATTCCCTCTGTTCCATTCAGCATTGTCTCCATTTGCTTTCGGAAAATCTCCGGGTCCCCCTGGAAATTCATCTTGACGTCGCTTCTAGCCATTTTCTCGGCATCTATCCCCATGCTTTCGAATTGCTCCCTTATCCGGGACATCATCTGCTCTAGTTCGGACTTGTCAATTGGCATGCCCATCTGGCTGAACATTTTGGCCATTTGCTCAAGCATCTGGTCCTCCCACTCGTCACGGCTTATATCGCTCATATTACCACTACTCAACTTGGGGTTGTATAGTGGGAGTAGTGAGTCATATATGAATCTACGGTTGGCAAAACTATGTTTGTCGGTCATAAACGGTAAATTCGGTGATGGAGGACTTCAAAGCGAAGGCTATTGTCCGCGGCAACATGGTCCAGCCTGAGCACGACATTGCGCTGCAGGACACGGATCGATTGCAAGGTCGGGCCGCATTGGTCAACAACGTGAAGGCGGCAGTGGCACTTGCAGGTGCGGTTCGCTCTACTCTGGGACCTAGGGGG
>CAYLUC010000031.1:0-3197 GCA_964386765.1 uncultured Candidatus Poseidoniales archaeon
AGCCAGGCACGGGTGGCTCGATGACGTGATAGAGCCCTCAGAGACCCGCAGGAAACTGGTCCAGGCGTTGAAGCCGCTACTCAGCAAGAGGGAGTGGGTCCCACCGAAGAAGCATGGTAATATCCCATTGTGACATATTTCGGGGCAATACTCAAGGAATGGCCATGTTCAGCCAATTGTATGAGAGATAGGCTTCTGCCAACGCTCGTTTGCCTGATAATGCTAACTTCACTTGCGCCGACCGCCTCGGCCATGGGGCCTGCCGACTCCTCGATATGGGGTCTTTCCTACGATTGGGCCCACTTCGAGGGAGACGTCCAGAACATGACCGGTGTGGATACCAATGCCGTGAACGATGATCTGGAGGAAGCTGCAGAATACGCCGGCTTCACATTGGAGACAGACCAGGTGCTCAGCGGGTCTAGTCACTTCTACGTCGAGTCATGGGACGAATCCGACATCGTCGAGATTCAGGACATCCATGGGGCCACACACCAGGTTTCGAAGAGGGTGACAGAGCTCACCGTAAGGCATGGCCTCCTTGCCGATGCCGGCTTCACAATGGCATGGAATGACGATACAGAGAGCATAGACGTCTGGTACAGTGCGTCCCAGGAGCTAGTTCTCGTCGTCGATGCGACTTACACCGAGTATGTAGACTCCGACATGATGGTTTATGGTGCCGACCTGGAGATGACGGGAGAGGTTAGCGACTCAGCAGAACTCTCGATGAACATCCAGGTAATCGCAGCAGGCGAGGTCGAGGCTCCAGAGGTCGATCTTGGCTACTCCTTGTCGATGGAGATACCTTCTCTGGTATCGCAGTGGAGGGTTGATGAGCCAATGGACTACTTGTATGACTTGACCGAACCCACGGGCTCCGATGATGGTGAGGGAGAAGGGGATGATGGTGAATGCTATCCAGTTCAAATGGATAACACGGCCTCTGAGGATGGATGGTTCTATCCATATGACTACCAAGGAGAATACTGGTTAGAAGGAGGAGATCAGTTCTTTGATAATGGCACTTTCTGCCCAGATGATGGGGGACAGTACGGAAGCGGTATCATCGAGGGCACGTTCTCCACTCTGACCGGCTACTCGTTGTCAGTGGGGATGAACGGCCTGCCGGCAGAGGAATTCGGAATCAACCTGGATGTCTTCAACGTACAGCTGTCCGACTCCGTACCCGGGCAGGGCACATTCAGCGACAACTTCGAGATGGCATCAGGGGCGATATGGGACTGGGAGTGCCCTCCGATCGGTGGAACCGAGAGTCTTACCATAGACAACGTCACTACTGAGGTGCAGTGCGGACTAGCCCCACCAATATCCCCCGGTATGGCCTTCATGATGGGGTACTCGCTCATGCCCGCATTCGACAATGGGGTCAGTGAACTGTCCTCTGTGATACAGCAGCAGGTCGAGTCATGGATAGGGGAGATATCCGGAGAGGAAGAAGGGGGAGTCTTCGTCTGTGACAGCGGTGAAGAGATACCTGCGAACTGGGAGAACGACGGAGAGGTCGACTGTTCCGACGGCTCCGACGAGTCTAGCAGTTCAGACACATTCACATGCGACAACGGAGAGGTCATCCCAGCGGACTGGGAGAACGACGGAGAGGAGGACTGCTCCGATGGATCTGACGAGAACGAAGGCCCCTCGGAGGACGTTTTCCAGAAATACATCGACATGTTTGAGGCCCTGAACAATTCGAACTTGCAGAAGACCATGGAGGCATTCGGAGAGAAACTGGGGGAATTGGTTGAGGACAATGTCCCAAGTGAGCCAGTAATGGACCTCGAGGACTCCTGTGCAATCCTCTTCTGGAACACGGATGAATCAAGGGTCGTAGGGATGGCGATTCTAAATGACGAGGATGACGACGACTCATCAGAGGTTCTTCTGGGACCCTCCATTTTCGGAGTCAGGGGGCACAACGTGGATCTCAATCTAGAGTATCATGATGGAGACGACGCTAGGGATGTTAAGGCAGGAATATTGGGCCTGACCGAGCTTAGGGAAATAGCTCCTGAGTCCAAGCACGACGTCGAGGAGCTATACAACATACTAGGTCCAGAATTCCTCCCTGATTTGGACCAAACAGACACGGATCAGGATGGCATCCTGGACTTCTTCGACGTGGATGATGATGGTGATGGGCTATTCGACTGGGAAGACGATGACCCACTCACTCCCTTCAGGTCCTCAGGCGACGAAGAGGGAGGATCTGTTCCCGGACCAGGGGCACTCGCAATAGCCTCCATTCTTGGGGCCGCAGCAATGCTCATCCCAAGAAGGGACGAATGAGGCGTCCAGTGGTAAGATGCAGAACAAGGAAAAGGCCGCATTGGCCCTGGCCTCCTTCCTATTACTGATGGCATGGAGCGGCTCATGGTTCGAGATCTCAGCCACCGGGACATATACCGAGGGACTTGAAAGGAGCCCCACAATCTCCACTGAGTACATCATCGACGCCAGTCAAGAGTCCTTCGAGATGTCAATAGAGAACGCAACGCCCCTCCTGCTGTACTGGTTCGAGAGGGAGGACGTGACCCTCGACGTTGAAGAGTCAGGAAACGGCAGCACCAATGAAAACTCCAGTCTGGGAGCACCCGATGGAACCGTGGAAAGGGACTGCCAAGACTCCTGTTTGGACCAGGCAAGGGGCGCGGTACAGTTTGTCATGATAGCCCTATTAGCTTCCCTTTTCCTGTCATCTGTCAGGCCCAGCAAATACCTCAGAATCGGTGTTCTGGTTGTTTGGCTCATCGGCTCAGTTGTGATAGTTACCGCCGTCCCAATTGCTGCTGCGTACGACTTTGGAGTTACGGGGACGGAGGGGGGAGAGGCCTCCTCAACCGGGGGCTTCGACACTGCAACACAAGACAACTCAGTTTCTGTGAATCAGTTTGCACACTACGAACAGAGCGAGGACGCAAAGGTCAGCTTCACGGGAATCGAGTTCTACTTCGACTCGGTCGGCTTTGACCTAGGGCTTCTTGATGAGGGGGATCGGCAGAGCGTGGTGGATCAGAAACCATCCATTGGGGATCCCGGATACGAGTCGCTGATAAGATTCCACGGTGAACTAGAGGTAGGGCCAGGAGAAATACTGACTTGGTGGCTCTTTACATTCCCTGTCTTGGTTCTGAACCTACTGGGGTCGCGTTCCCAAAAGCTCGAGGAGGAGTGAC
>CAYLUC010000032.1:0-2773 GCA_964386765.1 uncultured Candidatus Poseidoniales archaeon
AATATACGCTACCAAGAAAGCCATTGCACTGATTACGATAGCTATGGTGAGAATGATCCGATCCAGTCTTGTCATTCCGGCAAACATGACTCAGGATAGGGGTATTTCGTTTGAATATACCGTGGACTGTCGTGCCCCTCAGAGGAATCTCAGAGGGTACTCATTGATTCATATTTCTTGTCCCGTGGCTGCTTTCAGAAGCCCGAGGAAAGGGGGACTGGGACGGTGCGGACGGGACTTGAATTCGGGGTGGTACTGCGTTCCGACAAAGTAGGGATGCCCCTCGAGCTCCATGATCTCGCAGCGCTGTCGCGTCTCGTCCTTTCCTACGTACTTGAGTCCAGCCCCCTCAATTCGCTCGATCAGCTCGGGATTCACCTCGTATCTGTGACGATGCCTCTCGTCCACGTGCTTGGAACCCCCATACAATCGCCTCATCTTGCAGTCGTCCACTAGGAAAGGGGTAGGCTTGGTCCCTAGGCGCATGGTTCCGCCCATGTGGGTCTTGGATATCTCAGGCATGAAAACGACAGCTGGATTAGGTGTTTTCTCGTCGAACTCGGTTGAGTTGGCCCCCTCAAGGCCTAGCACATTACGGCAGAACTCTATGGTAGCGATCTGCAGTCCGAGGCAGACGCCAAGGTACGGCACGTTGTTCGTCCGAGCGTAGTTCGCCGCCGCAATCTTCCCCTCGACCCCACGGCTGCCAAAACCTCCTGGCACTAGGATTCCATCTGCAGCGCGAAGCAGCCTCCATGCTTCATCGTGGTTCTCAGTGACATCGTTGGGGTCCAGGTCAGTAGACTCTATCCAGTCGATGACGAGCTTCCTGTCCACGGCGAATGCGCTGTGCTGCAGGGCCTTGATGACCGAGAGGTATGAGTCAGACAGTCCCGTGTACTTGCCCACCATCGCGATATTGACCTCATCATCCAGCCGGTCGACCTTGTCCGCCATGGCCCTCCATTCGTCTAGCATCGGGAGGGAATCAGGAACTTCGAACCCAAGGTGGCTAGAGACCTTGTTCAGCACGGACTGCTCATACAGGGAGATCGGGATCTGGTACAGGTTCGACACGTCATGCGCAGACACCACCGCCTCGGCCCCAACGTGGCAGAATGCTGCAAGCTTTGCGCGCGTCTCCTCCTCCAGCGGGTTCTCAGAGCGACAGACTAGGATATCTGGAATGATCCCAAGTCCCCTGAGCTCCTTCACAGTGTGTTGGGTCGGCTTGGTCTTCTGCTCGCCTACGGGCCCCATCACTGGGACCAGGCTGACATGCACGAAGCACACGTTTTCCTGTCCCACCCTAAATTGGAACTGACGAAGCGCCTCAATGAAGGGGGCGCTTTCTATGTCGCCAACGGTTCCACCAAGCTCGATCACACAGGCATCCGGGGTCTCACCACTCCCATCGGCTGGAACGTGAGCGACTCTCTCTATCCAGTCCTGAATCTCATTGGTGATGTGGGGGACCACTTGGACCGTCTTTCCCAGGTAGTCCCCTCGGCGCTCCCTCTCAATTACTTCAGCGTACACCTTGCCGGTGGTGATGTTGTTGTCACGCGTCAAGGCTACATCCAGGAACCTCTCGTAGTTCCCAAGGTCGAGATCTACTTCTCCTCCGTCATCCAAGACGAAAACCTCTCCGTGTTCGAAGGGCGACATTGTCCCGGCATCACTGTTCAGGTATGGGTCAATCTTGACCGAAGTTAGCCTCAGTCCAGCGGATTTCAGAAGAACGCCGATGCTCGAAGCAGTGATTCCCTTGCCTAGTCCAGAGAGGACCCCACCGGTGACGACGACATACTTCATCTAATCAACGGGGTCTGAAGCCGTTGAGCCTCCCATATCAACATTGGCTATGAAACAGTGATTTCCGTAGTATCAATGACCAAGTATCGCCAGTGGTGCGTTGGGGCATGGACGGGCCCCCGGGGGAGCGCATACTGGTGACCGGGGCTTCGGGCCAGATAGGGGCCGATCTTGTCAGCGGGCTGAGGAGTAGGTATGGTAAGGACAACGTTATCGCCTCAGACATCCGAGAACCAGAGCAATACTCCCCCATAATGGACGGCCCTTACAGGACTCTCAGCGTATTAGACGGAGACTCAATGGAATCGACAGTTGAGGAGGAGGGGATTGGCACAATATACCACCTAGCTGCAATATTGTCAGCAACAGGAGAGACTGACCCAGAGCTATGCCACAGAGTAAACGTAGGCGGAACGGTCTGCGTCTTGGAAGCAGCCAGGGATTTCGGCCTCAGGGTGTATACTCCCTCTTCAATCGCGGTTTTCGGTCCGGATTGCCCAAGGGTCGCACCTCAGGTAACACCTCTCAATCCCACAACTATGTATGGGAAAACCAAAGTCACTGGAGAGATTCTGGCGATGAACTACTGGAAGCAATATGGTGTCGATGTTAGGGGGATAAGATACCCTGGGTTGGTGTCGTGGAAAGCACCAGCAGGAGGTGGAACAACAGACTATGCCGTCGACATATTCCGTTCGGCAATGGAGGACGGACACTACGAATGCTTCGTTCGGGAGGATACTAGGTTGCCAATGATGTACATGGACGATGCCATCAGGGGCACAATATCCCTGATGGAGGCCCCCTCCGAGAATCTCGGATCTTCTAGAGCGGGCTACAATCTCGCAGGAATGTCATTCAGTGCAGGAGAGCTAGCCGATGCAATCTCGGATAGGGTCCCCGGCTTCACGTGTGACTTTGTTCCAGACGTCCGTCAGGAGTACGCCGACTCATGGCC
>CAYLUC010000033.1:0-2665 GCA_964386765.1 uncultured Candidatus Poseidoniales archaeon
CATCCCCCAGTCGGGTTGTAGCATCTTGTGATTCCACATACCCACCTGTATGAGTTTTAATCTCCCCCCCACTAAAGATAGTGGAAGGGTGATTCCTCTGGTATTCCAGGCATATCAATTCAGGTTTCTCTGGCCATTCCGTCTCCCCGCGGGGCGGAGCGGCCTCAACCTCTTACCCTGGTACGCGATGTACCAAGGAGCACACAAAGCATCCCGGCGACCTACATTCGGTATATGAAGTAACCGGGGTGAGAAGGGCATATTGGGTAGTGGTGAATTGCTACCAGTAGTTCGATTATACCTACTCATCGGGGGAGCTTGAGAGGTCGAACAGGAGCGGTTTCGATATTTCTTCACCAGATGGCTCGTAATTGGCGGTATTTTCATCGGCTATGGCCGCGTCCTTGGGCGATTCTTCGAAACCAAAGGCGAGTTTCATTTTTTCATTCATAATTGGCGATAGGTCGAGACCAAACGGAATACTGGAAATAGTGGACTGCCCGCCCTCTCCCTCGAGCCCGAATGGTAGCTTGCCTTCTTCACTAGTGCCTATATTTTCCGCAATATCTGACTTGTCGGGGATTTCCAATACTGTTTCACTGCCACATGCTGAGCATGGTGATGAAGTAGTTACCAAACCACAAACAGTGCATTCTGGCATGACCTTCTGACGGGGTCTCGTGCTTCATTATAGCGGGCTACATGCGTCAAGTTCAATGAAGAAAGTTACCTCGGGCAATTATGACAGCCATACCCCCGACGTGGTTGCAGGGCCTCCTTGGAGCTCTGATAATGT
The DNA here is from genome assembly GCA_964386765.1 of uncultured Candidatus Poseidoniales archaeon. Classification (GTDB taxonomy): domain Archaea; phylum Thermoplasmatota; class Poseidoniia; order Poseidoniales; family Thalassarchaeaceae; genus MGIIb-O5. The sequence continues at coordinate 797 of CAYLUC010000033.1, forward strand.
CATTATTGGTGGCATTGGGACTTAGGTGGGTAAGATTGCCATACACGATCGCCCTTGTTATTGTTGGGCTGATGCTTGGGTGGCTAGGAGAGGGTTTCCTGCCGCTTGAGCCTGGAGGGGGACTTATGTCTGCCGAGATTATACTATTCATCCTACTTCCACCGCTCCTATTTGAGGGAGCAGTGCAGATGCACATAGACAGGCTTCGTAGGAACTGGCGGCCCATCTCCATTCTTGCTGTCCCAGGGGTCCTCCTCAATACAGTAATCATTGGAACCATACTTTGGAAGCTCCTTTGGGCTGATGCGGAATATGGAATGATCTATGGGCTCCTAATTGGAAGCATCCTAGCCGCCACAGACCCTGTAAGCGTACTAGCACTTGTCAGGACATTAGGTGCTCCCAAGAGGTTGTCAGTATTGATTGAGGGGGAGTCATTATTCAACGATGGGACTGCTGTTGTCCTGTTCAACATATTACTCATCTCACTACTCACACTTCTAGCGGGTGGGGAGCTCGGCACCTCTGCCATGATTACCGAGGGAATTGCTTCATTCCTCACCGTGGTCCTAATCGGCCTCATCGTAGGTGCTGTACTGGGATCCATAGGGAATTGGCTATTGGAACATAGCGAGGATCACTTGGTTGAAATTGCCCTGACTGTGGCTCTTGCTTTCGGATCCTTTCTTATTGCCGAAACATTGCATGGTAGCGGGGTAATTGCTGTAGTAGTTGCGGGGTTGTTGGTTGGCAACCATGGAGTTGAACATGGGATGACTCCAACTGCGAGAATTGGCCTTCATCATTTTTGGGAAGTTGTTGTATTCCTGATTAATAGCGTACTCTTCCTGATGATTGGATACGAATTGCAAAGTGTTCTAACCCCCACTACAGAGACACTGCGATTAGCTTTCTATGGGATTTTTGCTGCCCTGGCAGCAAGATTAGTGGTATTCCCCTTGACATCCATTACAAATTTATCGCGGCAACAGCCAATATCAAATGAGTGGCAGTTGGCCCTATATTGGGGAGGTCTGAGGGGCAGCATTCCAATTGCCTTGCTTCTCTACATGTCACACATTGTCCACGAAGGAACGCATCTTGAGGGCTATAGTGGGCTGGTATTCATTGACGAGTCTGTTTACGAAACAATGCTTGTGATAGGTTTCGCTGTTGTCCTCTGGACCCTACTCGTACAGGGACTTACGATGAAGCCTTTACTACAGAAACTCGGAATCACTGGCGTGGTTTCCGAGAGTGAACAGGAATACGAGATTGCTTTGGCTGAGGTTGTGGCCAGTCGTGCTGCCCTGGAAAGGCTTGGTGAAATGGCTGAAGAGGGCTTGGTAAGCAGTGAGGATAGGGAGCTTTTAGCAGAGTCATATGAGCAACAGGAGTTTGCTGCTTCGCAACGGGTTTCTTTACTCTCCAGGTCGAGTATTGTTCATGCAGCTAGGGTGGAGAATGCTAGGCGGGAGATGCTTCTGGCACAGATCGAGTCGCTTAGAGATGAAGAGAGAAGGGGGACGATTTCTAGGATGGTTTCCTCTAGAGCACTAGACCGTTTAGACGAGGCGCTCTCGGAATCAGTGCATGCCAGAGAAGGAATTGAGATAGCATCAATGTCGAACGAGGTTGGTGATGAGACTACCTCTGAAGTCGTTTTCGATGATCTCCTTCCGAAAAGGACGGACGAGGTCGTTGGGGGCCTGAAAGTAGAGGATCAGGATGAGTAGATGGTTTCGTGCTTCATAATGATGGTCGGGACATGTGCTGAGACGTCACAATGGAGCATACAATGTGCCATGGAAGAGGTACATGAATACGGTCGCCACGCAGCATGTGATCAGCATCACGGGAAATCCTGCC
>CAYLUC010000034.1:0-2277 GCA_964386765.1 uncultured Candidatus Poseidoniales archaeon
GCTTGCTGAATGCCACTGCCCTTCTTCTCCTTCGCCATCGGCCCGCGCACCTGCCCTCACTATTTCAAGCCCGCTAAAGGCGAAATCATGGTTCTAGAGTCTCGATTAGCACGCACCCACCGTCCAACTCGACGATTCGAGACGCGGCGCTGACCGCAGTTTCAAGTCCGGCTGTCATCAGTATCTCTCTTCTGGCTCCTACTTGATTCTGGAACACTAGCCGGTGACTCAGCAGCTCCAGAACGTCGTGGTCCACTATCTGCCATATCCAATCATCCCCCTCAATGGTGACTAGTGCTTCCACCGGTACGAGTGGTCCCTGCTCTCTACCATTCGCCTGTGCTCTCTCTACCAATTCTACCAATTTTCTTGTTGCCCCGTTCGCATCCATGCAGACCGGTTCGCCTGCGTTTTCTGCTATCCTTCTCCTGAGTACCCTCACTTGCATCCCACCTGCGGCAATAGCCGCAAACCCAGAGCGCTTCGTTGGAGGTTTAACCGTTTACCAACCTGTTCAGGGTGAGAAGCGGAAAATGGCGGTCTATCCGGGATGCCGTTGTCTCCGAGTCCTTGATGCACTGTGCACGAATCGGTCGGTCATGGGCGACGTGGGCGCGACGTGGGAGGAGATGGCCTCGGGCAGTTCACTGCTACGCGCAGTAGGCAACTGGAGAGATGACCCGGGAGAGTGGTTTGCCGGATCATTCGAGAGGCTGCCCGAGACGGTCAGGGTGAATCCTCTGAGGGACGACCGCGGATGGGTCGAGAGCTGGCTATCTGAGATTGGTTCCAAAGAGATATCGTGGTTCGACGGACCTGGTACCGCCTGGGAGCTGCCTTTCGAGAGGGGAAAGGCAGAGGGGGATGCCAGGAAGATGCTAGCCGCACTGCATGAGACGGGCCGTGTCACGAGGCAGGAGTCGGTGTCGATGATTCCCGTATTGGCTCTCGGAGTGAAAGAGGGGGATCTGGTTCTGGACCTATGCGCCTCTCCTGGCTCAAAGACTACTCAGATTTCCGAGCTCCTCAATGATTGCGGAATGGTCGTAGCGAACGAGATTTCTAGCTCGAGGGTCAACACACTGGTGTCAAATGTCCAAAGACATGGGTCCAAAACAGCCGTGGTCGTGAATCACGATGGCAGGCACATACCGAGGATGCCGGACCGGGGTTTTGACAGAGTGCTAGTCGATGCGCCTTGCTCTGGTTCAGGAACTACTAGGAAAAACCCCGAGATATGGGGCAAATGGTCTCCCTCTGGGGGAAGGTCCCTACAGGGCCTCCAGGTTGGATTGCTAACCAGGGCGTTGAGAGTGGCCAAACCGGGTGGGCGTGTGGTTTACTCGACTTGCTCACTGGACCCAATAGAGAACGAGGCCGTGGTGGCAGAGGTCCTCAGAAACGGCAATGGGCTCAAACTTCTGGATGCATCGAAGATACTCAAGGGAGTCCCCGGGGAGGGGGGGATGGCGTCATGGCCAGCGCTAAGCGAAGATGGGTCCATCTCCGGAAGTGACGAGGAAGATGGGTCGATGGCTCCACCGACCGAGGGGTGGATAGGTCAATCGCTAAGCAACTGCATGAGAGTTTGGAACGATAAGATTGGAGGAGGAGGTTTCTTCATCGCGATACTGGAGAAGCCTGCAGACATTGATGACTCATGGGGAGAACCCCAGTTCCGACAGGACCCCTCTGACACCAAAGAAGACCACCCAAGCTCCCCCCAGCCGATAGGTGAGCATGTTTCTGAGGCAATCTCTAGGTCATGGGGAAATTGCCCTCCAAATCTTTGGACCAGGGGTAAGAAAATTCTGTGGTCCACCCCCGAGGTCTCTGATGTCTGGTCCTCGGAGAGAAGAATCAGAAGTGGGCGAACAGTAGTTCCCGGTGGGAGGTGGAGGCCTCTGAAGGTAATTCACATCGGCTTGGAAGCTGCAAGGATGAGGAAGGGAGAGATGGATCGCGTAGTCGCTAGAGCGGCAGGGCTCCTAGTAGCTGAGATGGAGTCTGGATTCACAGAAGTTAGCCAGTCTGTAATTGATGACATACTGATGGGAGAGGAGCCCCCTCCATCTTCCATAGAGGGATTGGGGGAAGAACGAGGGGGGCATCTACTAACTTGTGGAGATCTCTGTATCCCAGTGTGGATCGGAGGGAGGGTGACTTTGATGTTGAACGATTCGGAGAAGACTGTGCTCCATTCACAGAGAGATTGCAACCATAGTGGAGGTAGCTAGTTGCCATTCGATGATTTCCAGAAACATTGTCCGAAATGCA